>CAWHJM010000020.1:0-94507 GCA_963829615.1 uncultured Chloroflexia bacterium | reverse complement strand
CCAAAAAGTGGCGACCGTTTGGTCGCCACTGACTTTTAAATCGATCTTTCGAAAAGGGTTTAAGTAATCCTCGATATTCTTCGTCATTTTTAACCCTGCGTTTTTTCTGTTTCCCATTTGCTGTGGTGATCAGAAATATTATTCAGTGTTATACGCCGATTACATGAAAACAGCGATGGCCGAGAAAATCACCCAGGCGGTCAGGCACATTGTGATGAGAGAGAAAATTGTGGTTGCAATACCGGCAGCTTTGGAGCGCATCCAACCGGCCATACCTATCCCCGCAAAAAACAGGTAGATTGCGCCAATCAAGACCAGAAAGGAATAAATTCCAACCCAATCCAGGCTGCTGGGTGGAATATCGTTCAACTCGGCAGCGGTGGCAAAACCCATAATGAAGGTAATCAGGGAAAACAGGAACATCAACGTGGAAACGGAAAAGACAACAATCAGGGCCGTGTGCAATTTTCCCTGTTTTTCCGTCGCCAGGAATTGGACAACGGCGGAGAAGGCGAAGCCAGCCAGAATACCTGAAAGGGTGGCCAGTGCGCCTGCTTCCTGTAGATAATTATCCAGCGTCATAGGGGTTGCTCCGTTTTTTTAACTATTCTACTCGGATTTTTTGCAGGGTGGACAGGATGGACGGACGGTGCAGGGAAAGCGCGATGCCGAACATGAGCAGGCTCACCAGTAGCAGGAATGGCGGCTCAAGAATAACGCCCGAAACTGCTCCCGCTATCATGAAATAAAGGTGTGACACGAACGGAACCCAGAAGGCCAGCGCCGGGACAGGTCCCTGGTAGAACTTTGGCCGTAAATAGAAAATGATCCCCAGCGCCACGAAGATCACCAGTCCAATCACAAGATTGCGCAGATTAGCCGGGATTATGAAAACGATAAAGGCATTGGTCGCCACAACCCATACCAAACCCGTGACGAGCGCCAGTAGGGGCGCAAGCCATGCCCCTGTCCAATCTTTGCGGTGTACAAGTAAGCGGTAGCCAAACGAGAATGAAGAAATAACCCAAAACCAGGCCCAGAAGTTGGCATACGGTACGCCGAAGTATTGGAAGTTTAATCCGCGACCCCAGTCCCACATACCCAGACGGATGGCGATGGCATCCATGGCCAGATCGATGTTGAGGGCCAGCAATCCGTCCAGGATGGGCCGGGCAAGCCAGGGCAGGGAAGAAGCGTCAGAGAATTCCATCGCGCTGTACAAGATTGAACCCCAGGAAACACCAATGCAGAATGGTACATCCAGAATCATCGTTGGAAAGATCCCGTATGAGTAGGCATGCAGTTGACGGATAGTCGCCAGTTCCAACAACACTCCAAAGATGATGCCGGCTAGCAGGCGCAGAACATTTCCCGTCCCTTTTTTGAACGCGTGAACGAAACACAAGACAGACAGACTATAAGCAACAATCTCAAAGGTGATGAAATAGAGATTACCCACGATGATTGCGATTATAGCATTATGCTACTTTGCAAATGAATTAACACTTTATGCAAGTAAAATAAGCGTTATAACGTCATGAGATAGAAGTTTTTGACATGAAGTAATTGAAACTTTTTCAAAAGATATTTCCTCGCTGAGTGGAGGTGCGTTTCTTGCACCGTAGTCGAAGCGTTTTTGTAGAAGCATCCTTCGACTGCGCTACGCTCCGCTCACACCGTCCCGGTGTCCTTCGGGAGGATGAAAAGTTTCGATAAGTTCATAACAAATCCAGGCCGATTTCGTCATGTTTGAGCCTGATTCTATCGTTTATTCTTGTGTACTTGCTATAAAGCGTTAACGGAGCTTGTTATGATAAAGGATCCGACCGAAATTCATTCTGTGCAAGAAGAGTTTCGTGTTTTAACAACAACATTGTTAAACACGATGGAGCGGCTTTCTGGGATTGCCAACCCGGTAGCCTCGGCTGCTGTTCAGGATTTGAGCAATTTGACAAATTCGCTTACAACTCTTGCAAAGTAAGGTCTCTGAACATTTGCACACCGGTCACCGCCAGTTGACTGCGTTGGTAGGCGTGGGACATGTGATCAATTCTTCCCTGGGACAGGAACGGGTGCTGAACGAAGTCATGGATTCGGTCATTGCGCTGATGCGAGCGGAACGCGGTTTGATCATGTTGCGCGATGAGCATGATGAATTCCCGGTCGAGGCGGCGCGCGGCATGGACCACGTTAGTCTGGAAGGGGATGATTTTTCTGTCAGTAAAACCATCGTTCGCCGCGTGGCTGAAACGGGAAAACCCGTGCTAACTACCAATGCCCAAAATGACCCTCGTTTTGAACAACAGAAAAGCGTGGTTGAGCAAAACCTGCGTTCCATCCTGTGTGTGCCATTGAAACTGAAAGATGAAATCATTGGGGTGATTTTTGTAGACAGCCGGGTGTATTCAGGTTTGTTTGAAGAAAGCGACTTGGAGATACTCTCTGCTTTTGCCGATCAGGCCGCTGTAGCAATCGATAATGCGCGCTTGTTCGAAGGCTTGCAGACGGCCAATAAGGAATTAAGAGAAGCCTACGAGGCCACATTAAAGGCTGGGCGTTGGCCTTGGAATTGCGTGACAAAGAGACTGAGGGTCATACCCAGCGTGTGACTGCTCTCACAGAGGTTCTGGCGCGCAAATTGGGCGTCGATGAAGATGCAATGGAGCATATTAAACGTGGCGCCCTGTTGCATGATATTGGCAAAATGGCGATCCCAGATGGTATTTTGCTTAAACCAGGCAAACTGACGCTGACCGAGCGCAAGTTTATGGAGTTGCACCCGCTCTTTGCCAAAGATATGTTGGACCCAATCGAATTCTTGCATCCGGCGATGGATATTCCCTATTGTCACCACGAAAAATGGGACGGGTCAGGCTATCCCCGAAATTTGCGAGGCCGGGACATCCCCTTCTCCGCTCGTATCTTTGCCGTAGTGGATGTATGGGATGCATTGACTTCTGATCGGCCTTATCGCGCTCCGGTGGCCCCCGATGAAGTGCGCCAGATTATCCGTGAAGGGTCTGGAAAGCACTTTGACCCGCAGGTTGTAGAGGTCTTTTTGGCAATGAAAGATTTACCTGTTTCACAAAAGGCGGGAGATTTGCAGTAGGCGTAGTTACGCTTGTGTGCGGATCGCTGTCAAATCGCAGGTGTCTCGACTAGCATTTCTTCCAAGGCCGCTAACTTATCGGTGAATTGGGGTTCAAGAAGCTGTGGACAAGCGGCCAGTTTCTTCTGCGAAGCAGTCAGTTTGAGAGCAAAAGAATAACAGGTTGGTTCATCGCATTGCTTACAGTTCGTATTTGGGAGCAGTTTGTAAATTGCCATCGGTGTTGGCCGTTGGCGCGTGGTCGTATCGGGGGAAATTTCAGCGCGGTGTTCCCAGGTACGGTTGACCAGATCGATCACAACCTTGATTTCCTGCTCCGCAGCTTCCCGGTCTTCTATATTGCTGGTGGCAATTTCATAGGCGTGGAAGGCGACATTGTGTCCAGTTTTCTTCCAGGTCAATGCCTGAGCGCCCGGGTAATAGATTGCGCCGCGCAAGGTCGCATTGAGATAGGGCAGGACTTCGGAGATATCAACAGTCAAACGCGCCCGCGCTGCGTAACGCTCCGTTCCCGGATCACAGGGTGGGGTAAAAACTTCAAGGTCGTAATGTTCGATCAACATGGGAACCTCCCAATCGCATTCTACAAATTTACAACATATGTTTCAAGTCTTAATATCGCCGCTCAATGCCTGTGTGATTGTTTCTACCTTAGGCGGGTTTTGGGACGCCACCAAGATGTCCCTTATATACAGCCTGGGCAGGCTGAGGGGATTGAGTCTCTGAAAGAGTCTCCATATCGCCGACCTCTTCCACTTGAATTGCGATTTCTAACCGTTCAGCCTCTTCGATAACTCTTGTACGCATTTTTTGATAGCGCCGACAGGTAGGCGTGCCCATCAATTTCACTGTAATCATAATGCTTCCAGAAGGTAAGGGGCGACAGTTCCCTGCCGCCCCAGCCTTAATTAATGTTTGTCCGCACAAGGCGCGCAGAGGATTTTGCCATCCTTGATGCGGGCATAACTCTCGACAACAACCTCACCGCACGACTCGCAAATGACTGCGTTGAAATCATGCGGGCGCGGCGCGGGCAGTTTTGTCTCGGCAACTTCGCTGATCTGGAATAGCGTATTATCATCCGAATCGATGATAAAGTCTACCAGTGGCTCCACCAGCTTGGGATCAATCTGCGAGGCGGGTATACCTTTCATACGGAAGCCGATAAATTCTGATTCCTTGTTCTTTTGGATGGTTTCCGGGCGGGTGACCACGCGCACGCTGCGCCCGCTCTTGCGGTCGATCAGCGTCAGGGCAAACTTGCCGTAACCCAACTTCTGGATGTTACCTTTGCCAAAGGTGCAGCCAGTTGACATTTGGATGCCATCAGCGTAACAGGTAGCGCAGTGGTCTTGCCCGATTTCGATCAAGGCTACCAATTGGCCGTCTTTGGCGCGTTCCACGCCCAGTTTTTCGAGCGCAGCTAGACCGGCGCGTAATCCCATTGGCATGGCCGGGCATTTGTGCCCATGCAGAAGTAAACCAGCTTTGTATAGTTCATTGTTTATATCCATTGTGTATCTCCTTGAAAAATTATTTGAGCAAACGAAAATTATTTTGAAATCGATCCGCTAATATGGCTTTCAGTCGATTTTTTGAATTCTTCCTTCGTTAGTGATGTGCTCATGACAGGATCACATCTTTGATGATGATCAATGCGGCGACTCCCAATAACACCCATCCAAAGACTTGCTTGATAGCATGTGATTTCATCTTCCCTGCCATCAATCGAGAACCCAATTGGCTACCCAGAAAAACTGCCAGCACCGTTGCGGTCCACACTCCCCAATCGGGGTGAGCCGCGGTTGCCAGGTGAGAGACAAAGCTCGAGACCCCTGAACAGGTTACAACAAAAGCTGAAGTTGCAGCAGCAAATTTGGCATCTAGTCCCACAATATATAGAAGGGGCACCACAAACGAACCGCCACCACGCCCGATCATCCCGGCAACGGTGCCTAATCCACTGCCTGAAGTCAACCCTAAGATAACCCGCCCGCGAGGAGACATTTCCCCTTGTTTGGGTTTCCAACCGGAAAGCATGAGAACCGCTGCAGCCGCAGTGAACAGAGCAAAGAAGACCAGTAGCGGCTTGACGGGCAATTGAACATTGAGCCACACCCCCAACGGGGCAAAGATTATCATGCTAATGGCGAAGGGAATAGCAACATTCCAGACGATCAATTTCTTTCGCCAGTATATGAATGCCGCTGAACTGCTGTTGACTACATTAAGCAACATTCCCAATGGAACAGCCTCGGTCTTGAAGTCCAATCCCATCCAGTAGAGAATAGGAATATAAAGCTGTGAGCCACCCATGCCCAACATCGAGAAGATGAAGGCGATGACAAAGAAGATAGGTGGGGCCAGGTACAAAGTATTCATCAGTGATCCTTTATCTCCCAGGAAAAGCTTCCTGGGAAACATCATCGTTTATGCCTTACCTGGTAATAGCTTGCGCAGCTTGCCAGGCAGGAGTTCTGCCATTAGTTCGGCATAGCCGGCTTTAAGAATGCGCACATTATCGAAGCCCTGGGTTTGCAGATAGGCAAATGCTACGCCCGCACGATCGCCACCTGAGCAGAAAGTTGCCACCAGTTTGTCATGTGGAATTTCGTTCAAGCGCTGTGGTAGTTCGTCGATAGGAATGGCAAGCGCAAAGGGTAAAGTGACGAAGTCTTTTTCCTGTGCCGCACGTACGTCCAGTAAAATCGCCTCACCTTTTGCCAACTTCTCGAAGAAGACGGTAGGGACAACTTTGTGTTGGCCGGTGCTCCAGAATTCGAAATCCAGTTCGCTTAGCCATTGCGAGAATATCTTTTCAACCATTTCAACCTCCAGTGTGGTTTTGTTGTAAGGTATCTTTTAGTTTTTATTTAATTTTTGCCACGTACAGTGACCAACTTTCCGATGAAACATATTTGCTAAATTGAATATGTTTCATCGGAAAACAACCCCGCCGTTCAGCGGGGATGTTTCGACTATTTCACTAACTTCTCATCCGGCGGACAGACTTCTGCCGCCGCAACGGCCATCTCCGGTACGGACGAGACCGCTTCGCCAAACAGGCGTTTCTGGAAGTATAAAGCCACGTTCACCAGCCCGATCATGACAGGCACCTCGATCAACGGGCCGATCACTGCTGCAAAAGCTGCGCCACTGTTGATGCCAAAAACTGCCACGGCTACCGCAATCGCCAGTTCGAAGTTGTTGCTAGCCGCCGTGAACGAAAGTGTGGTGGTCTTGGAGTAATCTGCGCCGACTGCCCGTCCCATGAAGAACGAGACCAGGAACATAATCACGAAGTAGATCAGCAGCGGGATGGCGATGCGTACCACGTCCAGCGGCAACTGCACGATGTACTCGCCCTTCAGGCTGAACATGACCACGATGGTGAACAGCAGCGCGATCAAGGTCAATGGGCTGATTTTGGGGATAAACTGATCGTGGTACCAAGCCTTGCCTTTAGCGCGCACCAGGAAAAAGCGTGTGAAGAACCCCGCCAGGAAGGGGATGCCCAGATAAATGAAGACGCTCTTGGCAATCTCGCCGATTGTAATGTCCACGATCGAGCCGCTCAAACCGAACCAGGTCGGCAGCACGGTGATGAAGACCCAGGCATATACGCTGTAGAACAGGACCTGGAAGATGCTGTTGAAAGCCACCAGTCCGGCGGCGTATTCGGTGTCACCCTTTGCCAGTTCGTTCCAGACGATCACCATTGCAATGCAGCGTGCCAACCCGATCAGGATCAGGCCAGTCATGTATTCGGGATACCCGCGCAGGAAGATGATGGCGAGCACGAACATCAGGATCGGGCCGATGACCCAGTTCTGCAGCAGCGATAGCCCCAGCACTTTCCAGTTGCGGAAAACGTCACCCAGTTCGTCATAACGCACCTTGGCCAGCGGCGGGTACATCATCAGGATCAGGCCGATAGCGATCGGGACGTTGGTCGTTCCGACCGAAACGAGAAAATTGAACCTGGCAACTTGATAAGCAAAAAGATAACCGATACCCACTCCGATGATCATCGCAAGGAGAATCCACAGAGTCAGGTAGCGGTCCAGGAACGAAAGCCGTTTTTGGGATGCTTGTGCCATGTTATCTCCACTTCATTAAAGGTTTGAGTAACAGTCCGGCGAAATTATTGCACAAATTTCACCACAGAGTTCACAGAACTCAGAGAGATTTTTAAAGGTTTTCTCTGTGGTCTCTGTGTTCTCCGTGGTGAATTATTCTTGTGGCTTACCTCAGGCCGCTTCCAGCGCCTCGGCCAGCCAGCTTGTCACCTGTGCCTCGCTGGGAATTTTTCCTGCGCTAACCAGCTTCTCATTGATGACCAACCCCGGCGTGGACATGATGTTGTACTCCATCATGTCGGCATACTCGGTCACCTTGATGACCTCCGCTTCCACACTCATTTTGGCAATCGCCTGTCGCGCAATGGCTTCCACCTTCTTGCAATTGGCACAGCCAGAACCGAGAACTTTAATAGTGAGCATTCTTCCTCCTACAAAATCCAGTTGAAAAGATAACCCGTGAACATAATCGCCACGGCGATGATACAAAAGAAGGTGATCAACAGCGGCATTTTCAAGACGCGCCGCAGGATGACCGCTTCGGGCAGGCTCAAACCCACCACCGACATCATGAAAGTCAGCACGGTCCCGAGCGAGGCGCCTTTTTCCATCAAGGCGCTGACCACCGGGATGACGCCCGCCGCATTGGAATACAACGGCAGACCGAGAACCACCGCAGCGGGCACGGACCACCAGGCCTGCTTGCCCATAATCGACGCTAACGCATCCTCGGGCACATACCCGTGAATCCCCGCCCCGACAGCGATCCCAACCACGACATACAGCCACACTTTCCCGACAATCTCTTTCACCAATTCCCAGGCCTGCAAGATTCGTTCCTGCCAGGTCAGCTTATCCTCATCCGTTCCGCCCTTGCGATGCACCTTCCAGACAAAGTCTTCGACGAAGCGTTCCATTTTGAAACGCCCGATCAGAAAACCGGCCACGACAGCCACCAGCAAACCGGAAGTAATGTATAACCCGGCAATTTTCCAGCCGAATAGGCCGAACAGCAACACCACAGCGATTTCGTTGATAGTGGGAGCGGCGATTAAGAAGGAAAACGTCACACCCAGTGGGATGCCCGCCTCTACAAAGCCAATGAAGAGCGGCACCGCCGAGCAGGAGCAAAATGGCGTGACAATCCCCAGCAGCGCCGCGAACACGTTGCCAACGCCTTCGCGTTTGCCGCCTAGCAGGGCGCGCGTGCGTTCCGGGCTGAAAAAGGTGCGGATGATTGAGATGGCAAATACCATGCCCGAGAGCAACAGCAGGATTTTCGGCACATCATACAAGAAAAAGGCCAGCGCTTCTCCCAGATGGGATTCGGTTGAAAGGCCGATGGCGGTGTAGGCCAGCCAGTTGGCCAGCGGTTGGATCACGTTGTAAGCGATGAACCACAGGACGATCAAAACGGCTACGAGCAGATAGAGTTGTCGTGACGAGGTGTTTTCTGAGGTGGATGAAATGGTTGTCATAGTTTCTCTGAAAGTTAGTCTGATGGATTTATGGAATTACATGTGGGACATTCGCAACTGGAATGGTCGTGGATGACGAGCGCCTCTTCTGAGATGCCCGTTATTTGACCTGCGACTCGCACAATTTCCAACACTTTCGGCTCTATGAGGCGGTAGTAGATGTACTTGCCATCGCGGCGGGAAGTGATGACCTTCTTCTTGCGCAGGGTCATCAGTTGCTGGGAAATATAGGCCTGCCGCAGCCCAAGCAGCGACTCGAGATGGCACACGCAGGCCTCGCCTGTCCCGATGGCGAGTAATATTTGCACGCGCACCGGGTTGCTGATGGAGGTCAACAAGTCGCTGATTTTCTCGTGAGGTTTAATTTGTTTACTCATATTCCAAAACTTGAATGTATTATACAGACATATTCAGAATTTGGAATGTGATAAATGTAATCAAAATGTCATTCGAATATGGAAATCTACACTTTGGTTTTGAAAACGGGGAAGTTGATTCTAGTGATCGTATTATGGAACTGCGACACCTTGTTCTGCAAGCCAGTATCTAATTTTTTCATCGATTAAATCGCGTATCTGGCGGAACTTCTCCAGCTTTTGCTCGTCCGTTCCCTGAAAAGCAGCCGGGTCCTCGAAGGACCAATGCATACGGGTGTTCACGCCCGGCCAGACGGTGGGGCAGTTCTTGTCGGCATCGTCACAGACCGTAATTAGATATTGGAACAGTACTTTGCCCAGGTATGTATTGATTCCCTTAGATGTTTGCCCGGAAATATCGATCCCTTTTTCTTGCATGACCCGAATGGTGAATGGATTGACCCCTTTGGGTTCCAGCCCGGCGCTGTGGGCTTCGAAATACTCGCCAGCATACTTACGCAAAAAAGCCTCCGCCATCTGGCTGCGGGCGGAATTGCCGGTACAAAGAAACAACACGCGTTGCATGGAAATGTTTACTCCGTCTAAACTATGATTTTCTCATCATAGACGAAGTAGTTTAATAAACGTTTAACAGGCGGTAATCTTTTTGTTAATGCGGTTGTGTTGGGAACAGAAAAGTGTCGTTTTACTGAAGTGAACTGACATCGTAGCCATGTTTCTCGAGATAATCCAAGATTTCCTGGCGGACTTCGGTGTCCGATGGCAGGAGATTATCTTCGCACTTGGAGGTATGTTGGTAGATGCCTCCGCTGCTCCAGGTATTTTCCTGGACGTTCAACCTGTACCATTTCTGGCACACGATTATCTGCACGTTTTTGATTTGATAGAAGGGAGGCGCAATCTTCTTGGGCGAGCCGGCCTCCATGCTGATGATTTCCCGGTTTGCAGGAGGTTCGCCCTTTAGCAGAGATGTGCCGGTCATCCAATCCGGTTTGGCGATGCCGAGATAATCCAGAAGCGTGGGTGGGATGTCGATGATTTGGGCATTGTTCTCCCGCGTGCCAGTGTATTCGTTGTTGGGAAAGTGCATAATGATCGGGATGCGTTGGTTGATGGCGTACATAAACCCGTGGTCGGTGTAAATGACCAGGACGGTATTATCCAACTGGCCGGTTTGGAGCAGGTGGTTATAGATTTTCTTGAGATGACTGTCGAAGCTCAGGATGGCATCCTGGTAGAGTCCCTTATCCCATTCGGCCTCCTCGCCCGACCCGGATGAGAAGGTTTTTGCGTGGGACGAGAAAGCCGGACCGTGGGTATCCATCAGGTGGGTGAAGATGAAGACCGGACGGTTGGCATTATCCAGCAGGTCGATGATCTGGTCTACCCGTTCTTCATCGGTCATGCGGGCATTGGGATCGGTGACCTCTGCCAGCGGGTTTTTCATTTCTTCGATAAAGAAGATGTGCAGCAGGCGTTCGCTGGCTCTCTCCGCAATCGTCCAGATGAAATATGTGGACGGGCTATTACCCAAAATTGACCTGAGCAAACCCAGAGCTGGTTGGTTCAGGGATTGGTTGTTTACGATGTCAAAGCCATCTAACAGGTTGAGTCTTTCTGCGTCAACGTAATAGGGTGTGCCGATCTCTACCGTTTCGTAACCGTATTGTTTCAGGATACCAGGCAGGTGCTCGAAAGAACCTTTTCCGTTCAGAATGTCGGGGTAACGGAACACCTGGACGGTCGTAGGCTCTCTCCCCGTCAGTGCAGTGGTGGTCGAGGCGGTTGTGCTCGAGGCGTTGGGGAAGGCGTTTTCAGCCACCAGCGAGGATTTGGCGACCTGGCTCAAAAAGGGCGTGGTCTCGTGAGTGTAGCCGTAGGCTGACAGATAGGATGCGCTCAAGCCATCGCTGCCCAGGATGATGATATTGGGGCGATCTGCGGAAGACTGACGGTAGCGGGTGTTGAAATTTCCCAGGCTGGCATCCTGGAAATGGTTGGTCACCAGGATGGCACCTATCGAAACGGCCAGCAGACCCAGGGCCAGGAAGGATGCGTATCTTTTGATGTCTTTCTGGACAGTTCGCCGGACGAAGCGCAGCATCCACCAGGCAAAGAGCACAAATCCCAAGGCGTACAGCACGCGCCATACGCCTTGCGTTGTGACGATCCCGAATTTAAAGACCGTGTAGGTGAAGTTGTCGGCCATGACCAGCGCGGTGACAGAGAACATCAGCGCCGGGACGATGTAGCCGAGGACTTGCAGGCGCGGACGCCAGGTTGGGTTGCGTACCAGCCAGGCGGGCAGGGACAGGACGAGCAGGCTGAGAATTGCGAGCAGGGCCATGATCCCGCCTGTCACGGCCAGGACCATGCCGGCCTCCAGGGGCGTCAGGATAGATAACGAGGAGGACTTGGTCACGAAGAACAGCCACTCCATGAAGGCGTAGAAATAGGCACTGAAGACCGTGAGATCGAACAGGGCGAACCAGGTGCGATTGGTTTGTTGAGTAGTTGGGGTTGGGTTCATATAGTTAAGCTTGGAAAGAGTTTTATACTAGGAATTGTACCCCTTGATTGTTGAGAAACGTACCATAAGAGTACTTTTTGCTTATCAATATGGGTATTCAATTAGACAAATTTGATGTTATTATCTAAATAAATTTAGTTAGTGTAAGCGCCGGCACAAATTTTATGGTTGTAATCATTTCAGCAAACCTGATCCTTTGTCGCGTTTCGGAAAAGAAAAGCCGGATATATGCAAAATGAAAGTGCCCTCATCAAGGCTGCTAATTCCTTAAATCAAGATGCGCTTGAGGCGATCTTTGATGAATTTGCCCCGAATTCTGTATAAATATCTGCTTCGTTTAGGATTAGGCTCACAAGAAGCAGATCAGACGGTCGGGGATGTGTTTGTGCGCCTGCTGGAAAAATTATCCGAAGGGAAAGGCCCTCGTACCAACCTGCGTGCTTATCTGTTCCAAATCGCTTATCACCTTGTCGTAGATCAGGCTCGTGACAGGCAACGTGCCGCGCCCCTGGAAATAGCTGAAACCGTTGGAAGAGCGTCCAGGTCGGTTCAAGCACAGACAGAAGATGCAATGATGCTTGAATCGCTCTCAACAGCGATGAAGCAGGCATTAACCGAAGAGCAAAGGAACATAATTGTCTTGCGTTTCCAGGAGGGATTCAGTGTAAAGGAAACAGCTGAAATAGTCGGCAAAAATGAGAACGCAGTAAAAGCTCTCCAAAACCGAGGCATCAACAGGCTTCGCGAGGCGTTAAGCCATGAGAATGGGGAAGGATAAAGATGACTAAAAAATCCTTAGAACAAAAAGATATCATCAACTTGCTCGCAAAACTCAGGGAGGATTTGCCTGAGTATCCTGCTCAATTGGCAAAGTCAAGGAAAGAGTCTTTTCTAAAGCAAATTGTTGACATTAAGGTATCTGGGGAAGGCCAGGATCGCGGAGGAGGTCAATCAGGTAGTGATGAAGGTAAGAAAGGGGGGCGGGGCGGCTCAGGTGGCGTGAGGGGATCAGGTAAATCAAGCAAACCTCCAAAACCTCGTGGAAAAGGCAGTTCAGGGGGGGCAGGCTGGGCGGGAAGCCGAAGCGGCACAGGTGGATCAGGGACAGGGCTACGAAGGGGCGCGACTGGCCTTGGGTTGGAAATCTCTCTGAAATCGGCGCTCGCATTTGGGGCAGTTGTCATTTTGCTAACAGCCGCTTATCTCTTTCGCCATCAGATCGGGGAGGTTCTGGCGGAGAATAATCTCATCCGTGGCGAAGAGACCGCCGCGCCCTCCTTTGCGTCCTCTTCGGCAGAACAGACGACAGACACGCCGACCGTTCGTTTAGTGCCTGTTGCAGGAACGCCCTCACCGGGATCGGCAGGGACTGGGGGACCTATATCTGACTCGGGAAGCGATAGTTTGGAAGATAATAATAGTGGTATCCCGATCACTGGCGATAGTGCCGAGTCTGCTAACCCAACCCCAACCCAGGCGTTAAGCCAAAAACCAGGGACTTCCACCCCGCAGCCTCCGGATAATAGCATTGCCGGTAAACTCCGATTTTTGATTTGCGTCCTTCGACGCGGCTCAGCAAACTGCAAGTAAGACTACATCCCCAACCATTCCCCGGCCTGGCGTGCCAGATTATTGAGTGGGCCCTGCCTCAACGTGCACTGCGGCAGGGAATCGATGAACATACGCCCGTATTGCTTGGTCATGACGCGTTTGTCGAGAATGGCGACCACGCCGTGGTCGGATTGGGAGCGGATCAGGCGTCCGAATCCCTGGCGGAATTTCAGGATGGCTTCCGGCAGGTAATACTCGTTGAACGAGTTCTCGTACATCTCGGAGCGTGCCGCGATGAGCGGGTCAGTTGGCACGTCGAAGGGCAGTTTGGTGATGACCACGATCGACAGATCGTCGCCGGGCACGTCCACGCCCTCCCAGAAGGAGCGCGTGCCGAGTAATACGGCCCGGTCGGTGGCTTTGAACGATTCCAGCAGTGTGTTGGGCGAAGCGCCTTCGCCCTGTTCCAACACGTAAATATCCTCGCGTGCCAGCGGTCCGGTGATGCCCTGCGAGGTGCGCTTGAGCGCTGCATAGGACGTGAACAGCACCAGCATGCGCCCACCGCTGGCTTTAGCCGTATTGACCAGCGCATGGTTCAGGGCTTGTTGGTAGCCTTGCTGGTTGGGCTCCGGGATGTCGGTGGGTAAATAAAGCAGGGTGGAACTCTCGTAATCGAAGGGCGACCCCAATGCCATTTCATCGGCGATCTCGCCGCCCAGCGTGCGGCGCATGTAGTCGAACGAGCCGTGCGCCGTCATGGTGGCGGAGGTCAGGATAACGCTGGATTTTTCGTTCCAGATATATTTCTCGATCAACGGTCCGACCTGTAAGGGCGCGGCATTCAGCGACAGCCGTTCTCCGCGCGGATTGACCTCGATCCAGTAGACGGTCCCGGCGTTGGGTTTTTCGATCATCCCGGACACGTTCGCTTCGGCCTCCGCCAGACGCCTGTAGACGTTACCCAGGTCGCTGATCACATCTTCGAGTTGGTCCAGCCCGTCCGCGTAGAGCGAACCGGCCTGCTTATATAACTCGCCCAGGTTGGTCAGCAGCAGGCGGAAGGTCTCGCCGGTCTGGTCCCAGATCATCTCGACCTCGTCCCAGCCGGGCAGGGTACGGGTGGCAGGCAGGATGCGCGCCCGCCAGGAATAGTTGCTGGGCGGCTGTCCCTCGCGCTGGAATTTCACGAACTCGCCCAATACCTGGAAGAACTCGCGGTTCAGGTTTTCCAAACGGATGGACATGTCGGTGGCGCGATTGACCTTTTGCTGGAGCAGGCCGAAGTCCGAGGGACGCAGCGTTTCGTTCGTCTCGCCCAGCAATCGGCTCAATACACCTGTCGTTGTCCCGCCCAGTTCCTTGAGCATGCGTCCCAGGTCGAATTCGGTCAGGCGGAAGGACAGCGCGCTGGTAGTGGCCGATTCGAGATGGTGAGCCTCGTCCACGATCAGGTAATTGTAGGCGGGTAGCACGTGACTGCCCGAAGCGATGTCGGAGAGCAGCAGGGCGTGGTTGACGATCAGCACGTGCGCTGTGATGGCCGCCTGGCGCGCTTTGTAAAACGGGCAGGCTCCGCCGGTATGTTTGACGCAGGTTTCGCCGCCGCAGGCATCGTCTTCTGCTGACATACGCGCCCAGACCTCGCGTTCGGCCGGGCCGGTCAGGTTGATCTCGTTGCGGTCGCCCGACTGGTTCTCCATCAGCCAGACCAGTACCTTGGCCAGCACGCGCATCTCGTTCTCGCTGGACGGGAAGCGCTGGCGCATATATTGCAATCGGCGCGGGCACAGGTAATTCGAACGTCCCTTTAATACGGCGGCGCGCAGGTCGAGGTTGAGCGCGGCGCGCAGGTCGGGAATGTCCTTCTTGATGAGTTGGTCTTGCAGGTTGATGGTGTTGGTGGAAACTACCACACGCGTGTTGTTCTGGATGGCAAACAGCGCCGCCGGGACGAGATAAGCAAACGACTTGCCTACACCGGTGCCAGCTTCCACCATCATGTGCCGGGAACTCGAAAGCGCCTCGGTCACGGTGCGCAACATCTCCACTTGCTCAGGGCGTTGCTCAAACGACCCAAAGTATTGGGAAAACGGCCCGCCGTATTCCAGGATGGAAGCCACTTCTTCTTCATCCAGTGGAATGACGGAATCCATCTCGACCTGATCGAGTGGCGGATTTTTATCCCGGTTGCGTTCTGCCTGGAAAAAGGGGAATTCGACTCCGCCACTTTTCACGCCTCCGGCCTGCTTCTTCCCCGAAGAAGGTTTCTGTTCTTTGACGCGGGCTGCCAGCACCTGCTGGAAAACCCAGCGCGCATCCCAGTCGAGCGGTTCCGAGAGACGCACGAACTCGGCCAGCAGGTCGATGGGCAGTTCGAAGACGCGTTCCAGCAAGCGGGTGAAAACCACCTGCGTGATCTTGGCATCATCCAGTGCGCGGTGTTTATTAAACACCGGTACACCCAATTGCTGACCCAGTGAACCCAAATTGTAGCGCGGCGCGGACGGCATCAGCACTGCGGCCAGCTCGTAGGTATCGATAACATCGTTATAGCGCAGGATGCCCGCCTTTTGCAGGAATCCCAGATCGAAGCGCACGTTGTGCCCGATCACCGGTGCATCCCCGACGAAGGCTTCCAGTTCGTGGGCGATGTCGTGGATGCTGAGGCGCCTGACGCACCATGGCGTTGTCGATGCCGGTCAGGCCGGTGATGAAATCGGGAATCTGGCGTCCGGGGTTGACGAGCGTTGTCCACTCATCTTCGATGCGGCGTTCGTTGAACTTCACCGCGCCGATTTCGGTGATTGCATCGTGGTTTAAGTCGAGGCCGGTGGATTCAATGTCAAGGGCTACATAGGTTGTCATGGGATTCCGTTCGCTGGATCATGATTTTATTAGAACAAGTGTATCATGAAACAAGATGTTCGAATGGGGGTATCGCGAGGTTTTCTTGCTGGAAGCCGAATCCGGTTTGGATATTTATCGGTATCTTTTCTCGATATGCGAAAGTTCTATAATATCAAGTTAAGCTGGTGATCTGGCCTGATGTGCGATGCAAGCTGAACCAAACTATTACAAACTATCTCACTCTCTTTAGGACCGCCTTGTACTCTATAATGATAATGTAAAAAGAATTTACGATAAATGCTCAACCAATGAAAATCAGTGATGCAACACTACGGATTTAAAAGCGAGAAAAATGTATTATCACCATAACCTAGCAATTTTGTTAAGTGGCCACATTGATAATGCCAGTTAGCGTAACTTTTTATTATTCATCCCGTCATGTAAGTAGAAAGATGAGTATTTGATCTCTAACATTGTTAATACTTGAGTAGTAGTTCACTCGATATTTTCGAAAAAGGCAAAACCGGTGAAAGCCGGTGACGCAAAGCCACGGGTCTAAAACTGTCATCAGTAATGACCGCCGGGCCGCCGAAATTTTTTATGTCTGCAATTTTGGCGAGCCTGGCAATCAACCCAGGCTCGTGGTTTTTAATAAGGTTATACAAAATGCAGGAAGATAAATTATGAAGTCAATGTCATTTTCAGCCACAGAAAAGAAGAAGAAAGAGTTTGCCCAGGGCTTTGTGGAATTTGCCCTGGCGGTTCCTGTTTTGCTTACGGTTGTATTTGGATTGTTGGAAGTCGGGCGTCTGCTTTTTATTTATTCCTCGACTGTGACCGCAGCCCGCCAGGCGGTTCGCTATGGCTCTGTGACGGGTATAAACGACGACGGAATTCTACGCTATCAAGATTGCGCCGGGATTCGCGCCGCTGCTAGAAGCGTTGGTTTCATCACCGAATTCCAGGACTCTGACATAAACATCACGTACGATACTGGGCCAGGAACAACTGCTTTTGCATCGTGCAATGGAGTAGATTATCTGGCGGTGCAGCCCCAAAACGGTGACCGGTTACTGGTTTCCGTTTCAACTACGTTTCAGCCTATCGTTCCGTTGGTGCCACTCGAGCCAATGACGATCGAATCGTCCAGTGCGCGGACAATCCTGGTGGACATTGATATTGCAGTGACCGCAGGACCACAAGATTGGGATGGGTCGACCTCAACCCCAACTAATACTCCTACCCCAACGGCACGCACGCTACAAATCCACCCCGACCGATACCCCTACATCGACACCAACTCCATCACATTCTCCAACTCCTTCCAACACTCCTACAATCACCTTTACGCCTACCATCACCAATACACCAACCATAACGTTTACCCCGACTGCTACCGGAACAGCTACAAATACGCCCTTGCCAACGAGTACCCCTATTGAGTGTTATGTGAGCCACGATGGGGTTTCTATAACCCAGAACAAGATGTTGTTGACTGTGAATAACGATAGTAATTACCCGATCACGATATCAGGAATCTCGATATTCTACGACGCCTCATCTCCCGCTCACCAAGGACTCACTGCGATTTATAGCGGGGGCACGCTGATCTGGGATGATTTCGAAGGCGGCTCACCCGTTGCCATTTCAGACTTCCTTGTAAGTGAACCTATCGCTCCCTGGTCGAGCACGGCCTTGAAATTATTTTTTGAAAAAAACTTGAAAGTTAATGGCACTGAGCTTATATCGATAAGCTTTGTTGAAAATGGATGTCCAGTTGAAATGTCTCAATAAGAGGTGACAAAATGAAAACAGCAATTGAACTAAAAAATTCCAGATCCACACGCAATGAGCGCGGACAAAGCCTGGTCGAACTGGCGTTAAGCCTGTCGGTGATCTTGCTCCTGCTATCCGGTGCAGTCGATTTTTCCATTGCGTACTTTTCCTTTTCCGCCATGCAGGATGCAGCCCAGGAGGGCGCGCTGTATGGTTCGATCAATCCAACCGATGAAGAGGGGATTATCACCCGTGTTCGCAGCGCTTCCACGAACCCGGTCGATCTGGCCAATGAAGATCTGGTGAA
Organism: uncultured Chloroflexia bacterium; assembly: GCA_963829615.1. Taxonomy (GTDB): domain Bacteria; phylum Chloroflexota; class Anaerolineae; order Anaerolineales; family Villigracilaceae; genus JAABUE01. Next base: position 76,450 of record CAWHJM010000020.1, on the reverse strand, counting down.
TGTGGTTGTTACTTTGCCCGGGGAGGCGTGTGAGGGGAACGCGGTCAGGGTCAACGTGATCTATGATTATCCAATTTCGATGCCATTTATTGGAGCGATCATTGGGGCTCAGCAAATCACCTTGAATGCCAGTGTAACGGATACGATTTTGACACCCGTATGCCCGAGTAGTTGAAAAGGATAATAATGATGAAACGACACTATTCTTCAGAACGTGGTCAGGCGCTGGTTATCATTGCTTTCGCGATGATCGGCCTAGTCGCAATTACAGGCTTGGCGATTGATGGAAGCCAGGCATATTCTGACCGTCGCCATGCCCAAAATGCAGCAGACACTTCTGCCTTTGCAGGAGCGCTAGCGAAAGTGCGCGGACAAGACATTTTTAGTGCAGCCCAGGCTCGCGCTGCCAGCAATGGCTTTGACAATGACGGTGTCCAAAACACAGTCACCGTAAATAATCCCCCCGAGGCAGGTTGTGACGGCACTGATAGCCAGTATGCTGGAAATACAGAATACATCCAGGTTATCATTCGCGCCACCACTGATACATTTTTTGCGTCCGTGGTGGGTATTACTGAGCTTAACAATTGCGTAGAGGCGATCACACGAGCGCAACCGCCAACGGTTATTATTCCTTTCGATGGGAATGCCATTGTAGGACTAAACCCCGACGGGTTTAGCTATGATGCCTGGGGTAACTCAGAATGGTATATTCATGGAGGCGGGGTGTTTTCCAATGGTGATGCACAGGGAAAGAATAACAAGGATAATGTTCATTTTCCAGACGGCCATTGCGTAACCGCTGTGGGAACGGCCAGCTATTTTTCCTGCCCGGCAAGCAGTGGTAACACCAACATGTTTTATAACTATCCTGATGACATCATTCCGTTACTGCCTCCAATCCCGCCATGTGATGGCGTAGCCTTTAGAGATACAGATGGAAAACTCCATGAGCAGGTTGGTAAAGAGGGCAGAGGTAGCATTGTTAACCATTTCGAAGACAGTTATGCGTCTGGCCTGTACTGTATCACCGATGCAGGCGGTAATTTTCATGGCACCACTTCAGGTACTGGGGTAACTTTTTACATCATGGATACGAACTTCACAATGAGATATAACGGTGGCGGTGGTATGGCTGTGCAGGCTCCTACCAGCGGACCGTACGAAGGTGTCTTAATGTTCTCGAACATTACAGCTACACCTTGTACTCAAGATATAGAATTGAGGGGCAATGGTACAGGAGATAATGTTGGTACCATTTTCATGCCTTCGGCTTGTATCGATGCTCGTGGTAACTCCGGCGCGTCGCAAAATGACTCTCAAATCATCGGGTATACGGTGTCTTCCAATGGTTCCGGCGAAGTTGAAGTTATTTACAATGCTGAAAATAACTACGAAGCTCCAGTACCCCCAAAAATCCAGCTTGCTAAGTAGTAAAATTTATCAGTGTATCTGTAAAAGAGGCCGAGTGATTTTGCACTCGGTCTCTTTTTTATCTTAGTACTTGCGTAGTTTGCCCCACTTATTGTTGGGCTTCTCCCATTTAACTGTGTAATTCCTCTATCTAAAATCTCGTTAGGAACAAAAACCTTAAGAAATTCTTGGAATTTCCAAATACATTTAAATTTCTATCTTGTTATAGTGAGTAAGTAGCTGTTCTTTATTTTTTTACTGACTTACGAGACTGTAAGTCAAATAAACATTATTGAAAGTTCAGGGGGAATTTTCTATGTTATTTTATTGATAACAAATTAAAAACGATAAAAGCCAACCCGGTGAAAGCCGGGGGGGCAAAGCTACGGGTCTAAAACTGTTTCAGTTATGATCGCCGAGCCGTCGAAAATTTTGGAAAAATTATTTTTTCTTGTTCTGGCGAGCCTGGCGTACATCCCGGCTCGTTTTCCATTTGTATACGCAGGAGTTATTTATTATGAAGCATTCAAGAATAGGCAAAGAAATCTACTCAATGTTCAAGGGCTTTATAGCCCGGCAATTTGGAGGAATTGTATCCAAGGTAGCAATGAGAATATCAAAATCGCTTCCCGCAGGTCGAAAAAGCCAGAAAGGTCAAAGCTTTGTTGAATTAGCCTTGGTTGTGGTTTTTCTGATGATTTTCGTGGCGGGGATCGTTGAATTTGGGTTTGCACTCAATAACTATCTTAATCTGGTGGACGCTTCTCGTGAAGCGGTGCGTTACTCGTCCAACTTCGACCCTTTTGTTATTAATAATGGTGAAGTTTTGGATCCCCATTTTTTTATCAGATACCGTTGAACTTAACCGAGCAAGTTCTGGAGCCGGTAGTGCTGGATCCTTCTAAGGGGGATGATATTGTCATCTCTTTCTTTTCATCGGGAGCGGTTTCTATAAACGCTATCCCGAAGATAGTCCGGGTGGAGTGTGTTACGTACACCAATCTCCAAGTTTTCAAATGCAGATATACAGAGCCGCCTGGATAGCAGCGCACCGCCTACCGGGGTTTTGCTGGTCGAGATTTTTTATCAACTACCATCAGGTTTTGAAGTTGCCCTATATTTACGGAATTCGTTCGTGATCCCTATGCCGCTATATGGGTACGCAACTATGCCACTCACTGCAGCTGAGCCGATTGTTACATATATCCCTGGTGGCGGAGGGGGCGGTGGTGGAGGCGGGGAGGGCGGTGGAGCGACATCAACATCGGTTGCTAATACGCCATCTTCATCTGCAACTCCTGCCAACACGTCCACTCCGGTGAATACAGCCACAGCTACCGAAATACCGGTGAACTCGCCCACCAATACCCCTTTACCTGTCCACATCGAATTCGTTCTCCCGGATCCGTCAGGGGTTGTCATCACCGCAAGCAATCTCGAAGAACTGTTTCGAGGCGATTGCCTGGAATCCTTCGTACGGCACCTCGAATAGTGATGGGATCGATAATGTTGAATTCTGGTTCGGGGGGCCGGGCAGCATCCCCGGGGCTACTGAGCGCGTGGTCGCCTACTGCGCCTTCACGGGCGATACGCCTTGCACAAGACTTGACCAACGTGTGGATTACTCCACTCTTCCGGACGGGACTTATACGATCTACGCCCGTGCACAGGGTATGGATGGCCGATATTCGGAGACGATTTCCAGGAACTTCATCCTGAGCTCCCCGCCGACACCGACCGCCACCGCCAGCAATACCCCCACACCTACAGCTACATCTTTTGTATGCAATGTGAGCGGTTCAAATTTCTTCCTCAATGGTAGTAAGGTATTGGCGGTAGATATTACCAATAATACCAATCAGACGCTGCATTACGCCAATCTCACAATCTTCTTCAATGCAAGTTCTCCAAGACGGCAAAAACTTCAAAGTGTACAGAACGGTGGCGCAACCTTGTGGAGTGGCAGTACTTCCTCATCGCCGCTATCCGTCTCATCGGGAGGACAGGTGACCCCCCACTCTACAACTCGATTGAGATTCCAATTTAGTAAGAATTATCAGTTTTCCGGAGTGGAACATTTGACGCTGGAGTTCGAGGAAAATGGCTGTCAAACCTTGAATATCCATTGATGGGCCGAGGAGTTTATTTTATGAAAAGAAAACAGTCTTATTCTTCTCTCAGACAAACTGAGCGTGGACAAAGTACCGTCATCGTTGCATTAAGCCTGGGTATCTTGCTATTGCTGATTATTGGCGCCGTGGTTCTCTGCGTTGCGCTTTTTACGGCAACTTCGATGCAAGATTATGATAATGGAAGCGGAATATTTGGAATCTTTGAAACGCAAAATGTCGGCGATATTGCGATGAGCGATTTCAATCTGAACTTCAGCAGATCGGAAATTGTTGTCCCGCAGTCAAATTTGCTGGTCATTGAACAGTATGGACTGGAAACGTAAAGAGAAGCAACTGGCAGATTGAACTGAATTTGCAACGAACATGCCCCAACCGCATTTAAGGATGGCGCATGTTTCATAATTCTATATCGGCGCAGGTTAAAACTAAGAAACTCTTGGAATATCCTAATACAATTAAATATTTATTTTGCTATAGTAAAAACAGAAAATTTAATTTTGGGGGTGGATTTATCAGCTTGTATACGGGGAGCAAGCCAACAAATCATAAAGGACGGGGGGAAAACTTTACTAAAAAAGGTGCTCTTCCAAGAGCACCTTTTTTAGTTGTAGTTATTCCGGCAAAACTGCTTTTATTTTTTCCAGTTCTTGCGCCGTAATTGGTTTTTCTTTGGCTTTGCTACGCATGAATTCTTTCAGTTTCTTAAGTGGCAAAGCGGGCATGGGGGCATCTTCGGCTTCGATTTCAACCCCGTCAGTGGTGAATATCAATGCAGCCTTAATTTCAGGGATTTCGTCTTCTTCCATCTCTTTGGCAAACGCTTTGCGGACAGAATTTATTTCAGCTTCGGCCTCCAGGTCAGGACGGCCGAGACCCTCCTGACCGAACAGACGCATGTAGTTCTGTAAAAATCCACCGCCAGCCATCCTCCAGCGGTTCTTGCGATATGTGACGTGTCCACGCTGCTGATAGGGCAAGAGCACCCAGATGCCGGCTGGACCGACCAGTAGATGCGCCACCGGCGTGGTCCAGTGATAGATGACAAAGTCACCGGGCAGGCCTTTTAAACCAGCGTCCAGCCTTTCGTCGGGCCGTGGAGAGCGTCCCCAACGGTTGCCGAAGTACATGCCGACCTGGGTGAGTGTGAAGCCAACTAACAGCGCGCCAACGGCCCAAACGAAGAGGTCAGGCTTTGTAAACGAAATATACATGCCTACACCCAGCACAACGAGCGCGCCCAGGCTGGTGTACTGCCCAATCTTAGCATTGCGTTTGATCATTTTTTCGTTCTTGATGATTTTCATGAGTTCTACTTTCCGATGGTCAAGTGCCCTGTAGGGACGTATCAAGACCAAACATAATTTAGGTTCTTGCAGTTACTGGTCGATATGGGGGAAGATACCACCGCCTATCCGACCACCGTGTGTACTTCCTGCCCAGAATTATTTCAAACTTTCCTCGATCGCAGTTTTCAGTGATGCGAGCACATTTGCTTCCGCAGCCTCTTTTGCCACACGGATAGCATTCTTGATCGCGACTGTATCCGAGCGGCCATGACCAATGAAAACAAGCCCGTCGACTCCCAGCAGCGGCGCTGCACCGTGTTCGGCTGGGGTCGAGCAGTTTCTTGATGCTGCCCAATGCGGGTTTGACCAGTAGGCCACCCAGCATGGCTAACGGACCACCGTTCTTGATTGCGTCCTTGATCTTGTCCACGATCATCTTGGCAACGGCCTCGGCTGTTTTCAACATGACGTTGCCGACAAAACCATCTGTGACGGCCACATCCACCTTCCCGCCAATGACTTCTTTGCCCTCCACATTCCCGTAGAAATTCAGCCCCGATTCTTTCAGTAATGGTGTGGCTTCCTTGACGAGATTATTGCCCTTACCTTCCTCTTCGCCGTTCGAAACCAGCCCCACTTTGGGTTTTTTCACGCCGCGCACTTTTTGCGCATAAATACTTCCCATAATGGCAAACTGAACCAGGTTCTCGGGCTTTACCTCGGGGTTAGCCCCTACATCCAGGACGACACAGGTGCCGGTTGCTGTGGGGAAAACGGGCGCCAGGGCGGGCAAGTCCACACCGGGGATAGTGCCCAGCCGGAAGTAGGCGGTCACCATAGCAGCGCCGGTATTCCCGGCTGTGACGAAGGCCTCCGCTTCGCCATTTTTAACCAGGTCGATGCCGACGGCCATCGAGTTTTGGGATGTGGGGCGTCGCGCTTTAAGCACCAGCTTCATACCCTTATCTTCCATCGTCAGGGTTTCGGGAGCATGCACGATGCGGATGGGCAGATTCCCTGGATTAGCGGAAGCAAGCACAGGCTTGAGCTTTGATTCGTCTCCCACCAGGATGATTTCTACGCCATATTCGCGGGCAGCCATCACGGCGCCTTCCACGTCCGGCTGTGGATGGTCGTCACTGCCCATGGCGTCTACAACGATGCGAGTCATTAGTCCTCCAGGATAAATTCGGATTTGGGTTGACAGGCTTGTGAAGGCGATTATAATACGACCTGCCCGCGCTGGTGCTGGAATTGGCAGACAGGCATGGTTGAGGGCCATGTGCCGCAAGGCGTGAGGGTTCAAGTCCCTCCCAGCGCATTCCCCCGTCGAAAGGCGGGGTTTTTGTTTACTTCCAATCGGCCAACGCAAATTCCTGCAAGCCTGGCATTTTCCCTGCAACTTGGAAGGCTTCGCTTACGAAGGCAAACTCGTACCCCTGATTGTTCAATTCAGCAACCATTTTGTCATAGTAATCGAATGCGCGTCTGGCGTTACGAGACAGGGCAATTTTTTCCGGACTCGCAGGATGGTATTCTGCCAATTGGTGGAAATAAAAATCGTGTGGATGCGACAGGGCTAGTGCAACATCTGGCAGACCGAAAGCGCGCCACAGCCTGGAATAGAGTTCCCACCCGAGTAACTTGACATAACTCAGACCAAACACGATTCGGACTCCCGAGAGGCTTGTGAATGGGAACTCAAGCAGACTCTCGTCCCCGCGCCTGATTCGGAAGGGGCTGTTCGGCATGTGCAGGTTGGCATAGCCGAACTTGCCCGGTCGAATGGAAGTATACACGCTGGCGTCATAGTGGTAGCCAAGGTCCAGCAGGTGGCCGAGTCCCTCTTTGGTGATCTGCCCGATGGGGGCGCGGTAGCCCAGCAGTCCGCTGCCGTTGACGCGTTTCATCACCTGCGCGGATTTCTCCACCTCGTCACGGCTGGCCGCATTGTGCGGATCGTGGCTGTATGAATGGGCAGCATACTCGAGCGGGATGCGCTTGCCAAGCCCTTCGAAATGCCCCCCAAAGCGCTCGAATAAGGAGGTGACCGTGAACATGGTCACTTTTGCATTATGCTTTTGGATGATGTCTACATAACGCTCGAAATACTCCGGATTTTCCAACAGGCGGATATGCCCGTCAGGGTCACCATAATCCGGTTCCATGTCGAGCGTGAGACAGGCGATTTTGCGGTTCATGCCCTGGGCAGGTTGGTGATGTAATAGAAACCGTCACGTTTTGCCACCCAGATGTCTTTGAAGCCAAAAGGTTGGGCCAGTTCGATGAACTCTTCAGGACGATATAAATACACCCCCGGCAATTTATTGACGCGGATATAAACCTGACGCAGTTGCCAGGTAGGGAACTGACTGCGGCGGGCAATATCGGGAAAATCCAGGAAGAAGTATTCCGTTTGCAGGTTGCCCAGAAAAGCGGACATGGCCCGGGTGTCGAAATACTCAATGACACCGAGGGCAGTTACCAGGTCCGATTTTGGAAGTGGGGAGGCTGGGTTGACAACGTCTGCTACGGAAAAATCGAGATGGTCCTCCAAACCGGCCTGTACGCGGTGCGCGTCTGCAATTTGAATGGCCTCCGGCGAAATGTCGACACCATAGACCTTGGATGCCCCGGCATCCAGCATTTGGAAGGCGAAGCGCCCTGAAGCGCAACCAACATCCAGCACGGTTTTACCCGCGAGATGGGGCTTGAGCAACTCAAGTGCGGCATTCATACGCACATACATGGCATCGCCGCGGAAAACCGTCGAAAGGCGGTCCCAAAGATTGGCTTTGTGTGGGGTATCTCTATAATACGCGCTGGCTTCCCAGCTCAGTAAATGTTTTTTCCAATATTCTCCGCTTTTGGAGATTTGGTTTGATTCCATAAATAACAACTCCTGTAAAAAAATTTTGCGGGCTGATTATACTGCTTCCTGGCTTTGTAAATGAAAAATCCCGTCGTGGGTGACGGGATTTTGGGCTCTTGAAAGTAAATTAGCCTTCGGCTGAACGATAGCGTTCGATCAAAGATTTGGTCTGGTCATGCTGTGGGTTGGAGAAGATTTCAGCGGGTTTGCCTTCTTCGATAATATTGCCTTCACCGATGACGACCACGCGGTCGGCCACATCGCGGGCGAAGCCCATCTCGTGCGTGACCACCAGCATCGTCATGCCTTCTTTGGCGACTTTCTTCATCACAGTCAGGACTTCACCAATTAATTCCGGGTCAAGCGCGGAAGTCGGTTCGTCGAAGAGCATAACGCGCGGTTCCATAGCCAACGCGCGTGCGATAGCCACACGTTGTTTTTGTCCACCAGAAAGACGGTTTGGGAAATTCGCTCTTTTTATCGAGCAGACCAACTCGGTCGAGATTCATCTCGGCCATCTCAATAGCTTTACGCTTGTCCATCCCTTTCACTGTAACCGGCCCTTCCGTCACGTTATCAAGCACGCTCATGTGCGGAAACAGGTTGAACTCTTGGAAGACCATGCCTGTCTTGAGGCGGATAGCATGCACAAGCTCGCGATGCTCTTTTCCTTTTGCACCGGCTTTTACAACCAGTCCTTCTACCTCGATTGTTCCTCCCGATGGTTCCTCCAGGAAATTGATACAGCGCAAGAGTGTACTCTTTCCCGAGCCACTGCGACCGATGATACAAACCACTTCGCTGCGTTTGACATCCAGGTTGATGTCGTGTAAGACATGCAAACGGCCAAAGACTTTATCCAGATGGGCGATTTTAACGATAGCAGCAGACATGTTAGCGATCTCCTTTGGCCATGTTCGCTTCCAGACGCCCCTGGAAATAACTGAATACCAGGGTCATGATCCAGTAAAAGACCGCGGCCATGATCAGGGCTTCCAGGTTGTGGAAGGTGGCCCGGCCAACTTTGGTGGCGCGCCACATCAGTTCGTGCACGAAACCGGTCGCCGATACCAGCGCCGAGTCCTTGAGCATGGAAATGTAATCGTTGCCCATGGGCGGGATGGCAAAACGCAAAGCCTGCGGAAGAACGACGCGCAACATCATCTGTTGCTGCGTCATACCGATGGCCATCGCGGCTTCCCGTTGGCCTTTGCCAACAGAGCTTAACGCGGCTCGAAAAACCTCGCTTTCATAGGCTCCATAATTGAGTCCTAAAGCCAGAACACCTGCCCACAAGCCGGGCAAAATAATTCCTAATTGCGGCAAAGCCAGGAAGAAGAAGAAGATTTGCAGATACAGCGGTGTACCGCGGATGAGCGATACGTAAAAAGTGCTCAACGCATAGATTGGTGGAAAGCTGGAAAGCCTTCCCAGGGCGGTCAGTAGAGCCAGGGTCATGGCAAGGATTATGGAGAGTCCGGATATGAAAATCGTGACGCCTGCGCCGCTGGCAACAAAAGTCAAATTTTCTTGAATGAAGGCCTTATCGAGTCGTATTGTTTTCAGATGAATGCCCCCCAATGAAAAGGCTGTGCCGCTAAAGAGGTAGAACAAAATTAAAAGCAGAACGATCCAGGAGATAGTGACGTTTGTTCTGAAAACGCGTTTTTTTCTTCGCTGCGCTTCGAAAACCTCATCAGCAAGTACTTTTTCTGAACCTTTGGTTTTGTATTCTCCATTGCTCCTCCTTCAACTTGTAAATAAAAAATGCTGGAAGCGGCTGTCATGACAGCCGCTTCCAGAGAAGTGCGAAGAGCTTACTGGTTAGGAGCCATTGTGATGTCTTCTTCGAACCACTTCATGGACAAAGCGGTCAGGCTGCCATCGTTATGCATGCCGGTGATAACTTTATCCACTTCGGTGCGCAAGGAGTCTGTCGGAAGTGTCGATGATTTATCGAAAGCGGCGGCCAAGTCTTCAGAGAAGACGGGCGAGCCGAGCTGTTTCACGGGTAGGCCTGCAGCGATGTTGGCGTTCACAACCGTCTGCGAGGTAACGTAGCCTGCAAAATCCTTGCGTCCAGCGGCTAGAGCCTGGGCACATTCCTGATCGGTGTCCAACGGGACAACAGTGATGTCAGCCGGGGGCTGCGCGTAGATCGAGGATGCGGGCAAACCCATATCGCCCTTATCCAACCAGACCTCGTAAGTTGTGGAAGCGCCAGCGCAGAGTGCCATACCAGCCAGATCGTCAAGAGACGTATACGGAGCATCGGCAGAAACGGCTACCACAGCCGGTGTGTAGTAATAGGGCACAGAGAAATCGAGTACTTTTTGGCGATCGGTAGTGATAGTCATTGAACCGACGCTTACGTCCCACTTATCGGCCCAGTTACCGGCAGTAATCACATCCCAGTTGGGGGTGGCAAAACAGGTTTCTACGCCAATGGCATCGCCGATTGCGGTCGCTACATCTACATCAAAACCCTGCATTTCGGCGGTCGTGAGGGCATCAGATGGGCATTTCGTATCAGAAGGGCGCTTGCCTTCGGTGTTCAGGAAGGACTGCGGTTCATAGTTCGGGTCGGTCGAAACCAGGATGTAACCACGATTTTTGATGTCATCCAGCAAGTTGTCGGCTTTGGCCCCACCACCGCCGCATGCGGACAGTATAAGCGCAACAACGGCCATCAGGCTGACGATCATGATAGTTTTCTTCATTTTCTCCTCCGGTGTAATTTGGTTTGTAGGCGTTAAGGGATTCTAAAGGATTATCTTTTCGATGCAGCCTCCTCTTTTCGGAACCAGTTTTTTACAATACTGAAATTAAGAATAGACCATTTTTACATTTCTTGCAAGTCTTTTAGAAGTCTTTTTTTGGATTGTTTATTTGGATGGGGTCCCCCTCTTGAGTGTTGTTTTTTGAACCGCCAAGTTCGCACACCGTCTTAAGAACGCCAAGATAATTCCAAAATCGCCAAGGGTATTTCTTGGCGTCAAACAAGATTCCTTGGCGTTCTTGGTTGCTTGGCGGTTTGCTAATTGCTCCATTATTGCCACCAACACTATACAGGGAGACTATCTTTATTTACGAAATGGTAAAATGAGCGCAGCGATTATTTCTAAAGAGGAGGCAGGCGTGAGTGCTCAATTTCCGTCACTAGAATGGCTGCAAGGGTTGGAAAAAAAATTGAATTCAGATGAAAAATATGCCCAGGTCGCCAAAAACTGGGAGGGCGATATACTTTTTTTAATTGAACCTGAAGGCAACTTGGAAGAACAACTTACTTTCTATCTGGATCTGTGGCATGGCGCCTGCCGTTCTGTGGATTACAACCCTGACCCTGAAAAATATCCCAAGCCGGTTTTTGCGTTGCGCGCTAATTATAAAAATATTACAGCCATCCTTACCGGAAAACTTGATCCGATGACAGCCATGATGACCAATAAACTGAAAGTACAGGGCAACCTGGGTTATATGATGCGCAATGTGCCCACAGTGCTGGACTTCGTACGTTGCGCGCGTGAAGTTACCACAGACATTCAATAACTTAAAATCCAATGCAGCCCATTCTCAAAGTCAATCTGACTACCGGTATGACAGAAGAATATCGCATCCCTGAGGCCTGGGAAAAGGACTTTCTTGGCGGAGCTTCGTTGGCTGCGCGTTTGTTGTACGATTCCCTTACGCCTGAATTGGATGCCCTGTCACCGGATGCGCCACTGCTCTTTATGAACGGTCCGCTGACGGGGACCGCCGGGCCGACAGTCGGACGCTTCGTTATCTGTGGAAAAGGGGCTGCTACCGGTTTATGGGCCGAATCTCACATCGGCGGATTCTGGGGGCCGGAGCTGCGTTTTGCCGGTTTCGATGGCTTATGGATCACGGGCAAGGCCAGGGAACCGGTCTATCTCTGGATCAACGAGGGCAAATTCGAGCTCCGGAAAGCGGCGCATCTGTGGGGAAAAGATACTTACGAGACACAAACTCTCGTCAAAGAAGAAGTCGGTCGCAAAAATGCGCGCGTCGCTGTAATCGGCGAAGCAGGGGAACGCGGCGTTCTGTATGCCGGTATCTTTTGCGATCACGGTCGTACGGCTGGGCGTACTGGTTTGGGCGCTGTCATGGGCGCCAAAAATCTCAAGGCGATTGCGGTCTATGGCAAGAAGGGAATCTTGCCGTTGGCGCGTTCTGGCGTATATGCGGGTGTGCGTTCGGCCTCTAACCGCGCCTTGAAGCAGGATAACCAGTCGCAGGTGATGCACGAATTGGGCACGGCCAGCGCTGCCAATTATTCCGAATACCTGGGCGCGCTGCCCAGCAAGTATTACCACCAGGGCAGTTTTGAGGGGATTGACAATGTGTCCGGGGCGCAGATGTCCGAGAGCATCCTGAGCGGGACCAGCGCTTGCCATGCCTGTGTGATTGCCTGCGGACGGGTTGTGACGCTGGACGATGGCGTGCGCCGCAAAGGACCAGAGTACGAGACCATCATTTCCTTTGGGCCGAACCTGCTGGTCGATGACCTGGCTGCGATCACGCGCCTGGGTGAGTTATGTGACCGTTACGGCATGGATACCATCAGCACGGGTAACACCATCGGCCTGGCGTTTTACCTGTATGAGCAAGGTGTGATTACATCCAAAGACACTGGCGGCCTTGAATTGCGTTGGGGCGATGTGGAAGTCATTGAGAAACTGATCCATCTCACGGCAAAACGAGAAGGAATTGGCGAGGTCTTGGCGCAGGGATCGCGTTTTCTGGGCCGCTATTTTGGGGCGGAGGAAGAAGCGGTGCAGGTCAATGGATTGGAAGTAGCCTATCACGATCCGCGCGGTGTCTCAGGGATGGCGCTGGTATATGCCACCAGCCCGCGTGGCGCCTGCCATAACCAGTCCGATTATTTCATGGTGGATTGGGGCAACACGAACGAAGAGGCAGGTATCGGCTATTTCGGTCGCCAGGACGGCGGCGAAAAAGCGGCCAACGTTGCCCGGCACCAGGATTGGCGCACGGTTTACAACTCGCTGGTGATGTGCATTTTTGCGAACGTTTCTCCCCAAACGCAGGTGGAACTGATCAACGCTGCCTGTGGTCTGGAGTGGAACGTGGACGATATGATGCACTGCGGCGAGCGCGGCTGGAACCTGAAACGCGCCATCAACAATCGCCTGGGACTGACGCGTAAAAATGATAAGTTACCCAAAGCGCTGTTGGAACCGTATGCCGAAGGCGGCGCGGAGGGATATGTGATCCCGTTTGACGAGATGATCAAAGCCTACTATGCCGCGCGTGGCTGGGACCCGGGCACCGGCCGCCCGACGAAGGAGAAGCTGCTTTCTCTTGGTCTGGACGATGTAGCCAAAGATTTGTGGGGATAATTCGATAGGGAGTTTTCATACTTTCCTCTTACACAAGCTTGTTACAATCAATGTAAATATTTTGCTTATCTGTGTAATAATGCCGAAAAACAAATAATTTCGCGGAGGATTTTCGCATGAAACTGGTTACTGTCTCTGAAATGATCGCCATTGAAAAGGAAGCCGACGCCGGTAGTTTATCGTATGCCGAGATGATGGAAAACGCTGGCAGCGGTCTGGCGGATGTCATTCTGGAACTATTTGGAGAGGATGAAGAACTTGATGCCTTTGGCCTGGTCGGGCCTGGGAATAACGGTGGCGATACGCTGGTGGCGCTGGAGCACCTGGCGGCCAATGGCTGGCGTACGCGCGCCTATCTGATCAAACGAAAAACCGACGATTTGGTCAAGCGGCTGGAAGCGGCCGGGGGTGAAATCCTTTACGCTGAAACAGATCAAAAATACGATGCGCTGGCGACCTTCGTCGAGACTTCCGACGTGTTGCTGGACGGAATTTTAGGCACCGGTATCAAGCTGCCCCTTAAAGCGGATGTCGCCAAATTGTTGGTGGCCGTCAATGACGTTCTGGACATGCTGGATCAGCCGCCTTTTGTCATTGCGGTAGATTGTCCATCAGGTATTGACAATGATACCGGCAAAGCTGCTGACGAGTGTATTCCCGCAGACCTGACCATCACGATGGCCGCCGTGAAACGAGGCTTACTGAAATTGCCAGCCTTCGAATATGTGGGCGATTTGCATGTCGTGGATATTGGCCTGCCGGATGATCTGCCCGCATTGGACGCCGTAAAGACCGAAGTGGCGGACGAGATGTTGGTTTTCGGCCTGCTGCCGGAGCGCCCGTTGGATTCCCATAAGGGCACCTTTGGCACGGCATTGATCGCTGCCGGTTCGGCCAGTTATACGGGTGCAGCTTTGCTGTCAGGGAAGGCTGCCTATCGTTCGGGTGCCGGGCTGGTGACCATGGCGGTCCCGGCCATGTTGCACAGCACGCTGGCCGGTCAATTCCCTGAAGCGACCTGGGCGCTGTTGCCCCACGAACGTGGTTTTATCGCTCGCGAAGCCGCTGAAGTCCTGCCAAAGAACTTCGAGCGCGCCACAGCTTTGTTGATTGGTCCCGGCTTTGGGATGGAGGATACTACCCAGGAGTTCCTATCAGATTTGCTCTTGGGTGAATTGAATCCCAAAAAGGCTGCTGGGCGCATTGGTTTTTTGCATGAGCAGGAAGAGAAAAAGGAAAATACTGTTGCGCATTTGCCCCCTATGGTGATCGATGCGGACGGTTTGAAATTGTTGGCAAAGATCAAGGATTGGCACAAATTGCTGCCTGCGCCTGCGGTTTTGACACCGCACCCCGGTGAAATGGCGGTGTTGACTGGCTTGTCGATCGAGGATATTCAGCAGGATCGAACAGGTACTGCTACGAAGTACGCCAAGAAATGGGGGCACGTGGTTGTTTTGAAAGGTGCCTTTACCGTGATTGCCTCGCCGGATGGAGATGTCACCGTTATCCCGGTGGCTTCCCCTGCGCTGGCGCACGCCGGGACAGGGGATGTGCTGGCCGGCTTGATCGTTGGCCTGCGCGCGCAAGGCCTGGATGCCTACGATGCGGCCGTGGCCGGAGCCTGGATCCATGCCCAGGCGGGGCTGATCGCTGCTGATGATCTGGGTTCGACAGCCTCCGTTTTGGCCGGGGATGTGCTGGAGGCGATTGCGGATGTGCTGGCGGATTTAGAATAAAAATCGTCTTCCCCCATAAAAAAATCGGGGCTGGTCTCAGACCAGCCCCGATTCGCTTAATTTGGTTAGCTATTCAAAAACTCTTCCAACGACGTCTTGCTGATGCGGTAGGCATTGCCCAACTTCTTGGCTTTGAGCGAACCATCGTTGATGGCGGCCATCACATCTTCTTCCGAAACCTTCAAGATTGCGGCGGCATCGGATGGAGTCATGACATCCGGCATACCGTTGGATGTCTCTGCGCCTCGACTGGTTGAGGCCTGTTGCTGGGACGCCACCGCGCCGGAAGTGGCCTGCTGCATCAGATTGCCGATGCCCATGCCTGCACCGATACCGGCCGTCAGGCCAGCGCCGCCGCTGGGATTCTGGGCAGCATCGCGCATGGCATCCGCCGCCTGGAGTTGGGTGTAGGTGGCCATATCCAGCATGCCCATGTCGCGCAGTTCCTGGGCCGATTTGTCGGACGGTTTCAGGTTTCCGATGTAGAAGGATTTGAGAGTCAGGCCGATGGCAGCGAAATCATCATTGGCCTTGGCGCGGACAGCCGCACCGAGTTCTTCGGTCAGACCGATCAGGTCCACTACGCTCTTGGCTGAGGTCGTTTCACCAAGCGTATCCTGCAAGATGGAGAGCAACATGGTGCGCACGCGGTCTTCGATCTGGGAAGTGCTAAAGGCGCCCTGTGCGCCGACGATCTGGGTGACGAACTGTTGTGGGTCGCCAACTTGATATGAATAAGTGCCGAAGCCCTGTAGCAATGCCACGCCCAGTCCCATGCCGGGGTTGCGGACGATGATCGGTTGCGGCGTGCCCCACTTGCGGTTGGCGAATTCCTTCATCGAGACGAAGAAAACTTCCGCCGGGAAGACGGTCTTGCCGCTGGTGAACCAGTCCTGCAGCTTTTGGGTTAGCAACGGGACGTTGGCAGTTGCAATGGTATGGCGTCCGGGACCGAACACATCCAGGGCATTTCCATCACGGAAGAAAATTACTCGCTGCGCTTCCCTGACGATAACCTGCGAGCCGAGACGATAATCCGCTACTCCTCCACCTTCCGGAAAGCGGTGGACGATCTCCTCCGCCATTTCGTTGGGGTATTCAATTACATCAAAAATTCTGGCCATGACTCTCTCCTTATTTACTGTGCTATCGCAGTTTCATTATAGCGTATGGCAACTTTGTGGACAATAGGTTTCATTAGAAATATACGCAAAACCAGTGACTGCGTTGTATGATGTTGGCATCGTTGTCCTTCGTTTTTTCGATTGTAATCCGCCCCGGCAAAAACTAGCCTTTCATCGACTTACCAGTTCCGCCGCCGCGCAGCATCAGGATTTCGGCCATGATGCTGACTGCGATCTCTTCCGGCGTTTCGGCCTGCAATTCCAGCCCAATCGGTGAATGGACTTTGGCAATCAGCTCTTCGGAGATGCCTTCTTCCTTGAGTTTGTCCACCGTCATCTTCCAACGCCGTTTCGAGCCGATCACGCCGATGTAGGCCGCATCCGATTTCAATAGCGGAGGCAGGCCGGGGGCGTCGACCACGACGCCGCGCGTGGTCAGCACGAGATAAGTCCGGTTGTTGATTTTGAGCTGCTTGGGCAGGTCTTGCATCTTACATTCGTAAAAGTCATTTGCATCCGGATTGGCTTCGGGGGTGACAAATTCGGGCCTGTCGTCCGAGACCGCCACACGGAAGTCCAGCCACCTGGCGAGATGCGCGACGGCCTTGCCGACGTGCCCGCCGCCGATGACGACCAGCGTGGGAGCGGGTAGGATTGGTTCCACAAACACCTCCACAGTGCCGCCGCACACGCCTACGTCGCCGCGCGTGGGGTCGGACATATTGTATTCCAACAGGCGGGATTTACCGTCGTTCAGGGCATTCTTGGCCTCGGCAAAGACGCGGTTTTCCAGTTCCCCGCCGCCGACGGTGCCGATAAAGCTGTCGTCTTCGTAGACCAGCATCTTGCTGGTGCTGTGACGCGGCGTGGAGCCCTGGCTGCGTACCACCGTACACAGCGCAGCGGCTTCGTTTTTGGATTCGAGTTCAGCGAGAGCTTGATAGATTGTTTTCATGTTCTTTTATAGATATTAAGTTGCTTTCATTGAATATGTTAGACAGCCAGCAAATGCGAATAGTAGCTCCGCAGCCAGCTATCGGACCAGCCCATAAGCGTAGTATTGCGGATAATCCCCGTTACTTCTGCCCGCGTAATTTTGGCTTCGTTCAGGATCACATGGATGTTATCCCGGCTCACGGCCAGCGTCTTGATGGCGAAGAACAGCGGCCAGGTGCAGGCTAACCGGATTCTATAGTGAATGGGCGGGATGTTGATGATATATTGCAATCCGTTGCGCAGATGCGATTCGGCTTTGTCGGCCAGATGGGCGATTACTTGCAGGGCTGCGACGCTGTTTTCCTGGGCAAACAGACTATCGCGTGTGAGACCGAGCGGTTCGTAGAATGTGCGCGGGACGAAGACCCATCCGCGTTCGTAATCCTTGCGCATCCCGCGGATGATGTTGACGGTTTGCAACGCCAACCCGAATTCACGGGCGAGCGGGCGCAATTTGTCTTTCTCCTTCGCGATAAAGGGTGAGTACCAGCCGAAGAGATCGGTTAACAGGTAGCCCACGCGCCCGGCCACTTCGAACATATAATCGTCCATTTCTTCTTCGGTCTCCACAAAGGGACCATGTTCTTGCCAGCGTGCCATCCCCAGCGAAGTTTGATAGACGTGCTGGGTGATTGTTTCCTGATTTGTTTTCGGGGAGTTTGTGGAGCGCATCCAGTAGCTGATCGGCATGTTGAGCAACATACACTTCGGGATCATTTTCGTCGAGATTGGCGACTGCTTCAGTCAGGGCAGCCACAGGGGTACTGCCATCCAGCACTTTCGCCCATAAACGCAGCAACTCGGCTTTGCGATCCCGCTCCAGTTCATCCGTATCTTCCAGGCAATCTGACACCCGAAACAATAAATAAGCGATCGTGACAGCTTTACTAAGCCCCACCGGAAGTTGCTCGATGGAGATAGCAAAGGTACGGCTGACGTTGCGTAGCATTTCGCGAAGGTGCATTTCAATACTCCTAATCACCTCTCCAACAACCCCAACACCACCGGCAACAACTGCTTCTTCCTGGAAACCACGCCTTCGGCCAAGCGCGTGCCGTCGTTCTGTTTGGGGTAGGGCAGGTCGCCCAGTTCGGGCGGTTCGTCCGTGACCAACAGGCGGCTGGAGCCGCGCACTACGTCCGTGACCAGCAACATGGCGAAATCCATGGCACGCTTGTCGCGCAGGGCTTTCAGGGCCGTGTTGAGCTTATCGAGGTGCTCGGTCAGTTGCAGCGGGTCGGTCACTTCGGCCTGGGCGATAGCGAAGCGGTAGTTGCCGGCTTCGTAGGCCTTCAGGTCGGTGCTGACGACTTCGTCCGGGCTGCGCGAAGACAATCCCGCCCCTGCGCTGATCACTTGCTTGCCATACGATTGTACTGTCTCACCTGCCAGCGGGCTGTTCCTTACGAAGGCCCAGCGGCCTAACCGTTCAGCAGCCCTTCGGTCGCGTTCGGTGGTGGTGGGGGAAGTCAGGACGAGCGTGTCGGAGAGCAGGCCCGAGAGCAGCATGCCTGCGATCTGCGGTGGCGCGGCCAGACCGGCTTCCTCGATCTGCTCGGAGACCAGCGTGCTGGTGCTGCCGACGATGTCCACGGTGAAGCGGATGGGCGTATGCGTGGACGGGTTGCCCAAGCGATGATGGTCGAGAATTTCGAGCAGGTCGGCATCTTCCAGATGAGCCAGCGCCTGGCGAGGTTCATTGTGGTCTACCAGTACCACCTGTAAGCGCGGCGGGTTGAGCACGTCACGCTGGCGGCAGACACCTACGTATTGATCGCCATCGTCCACTACCCAGAAATCGTCGCCCTCTTCGCGCAGGATACGGTTGAGAGAATCTTTGATGCGGCTGCCGAACTTGAATTTGGGCACTTCTGTGTTGCACACGTCTTTGCAGGGCAGTTCCAGGATTTCGGAGATGGGGGTTTCCTGCTGGCGCGGGTGCGGACCGACGATCTGGCTCAAGTAGGAGAACAGGCTGGCCCCGGTCACCATACCGAAGGGCGTACCGTCTTCGTTGACAACGGGAGCAACTCCCCAGGTGCGCGAGGCGATTGCCCAGGCATCTCGCAGGGGTGAATCTGGTGTAGCGGTATCCAGCCTGCGGGTCACGGCATCGAAGCGTGGCGAAGCGTCGTTTAGCAGCATGGGCGGGTCCAATTCCAACTTCTTGAGCACCCAGGATGTCTGCGGATTCGTGGCCCCGGCGCGCGCGGCCACTGCATCCAGTCCGTCCCGTTCGCGCAGGCACCAGGCGTAGCCCATGGCTGCGGCGATGGAGTCGGTGTCGGGGTTGACGTGTCCAATCACAAAAACGCGATCCATAATTACCTTTCTGATTTTTCGAGCGTATAAAAACGGGTGGTTGGGTAAGCCAGGTCGATGTCAGAATGCTTGGCGAAAGCCCGCAGGATCTCTTCCCAGAACGTCTGTGTCGTGCCCCGGCGTTGACGCGGCTTGCACAGGTAACGGATGGTGAGCAGCACCCCGGAGTCTAACACGTTGGTGTACACGATGGGGGTGAGCTTATTGTACTTGAGCAGGAACTTGCGTGTGGCAGCTTCGAACTCCCTGGCAGCATCTTCGTTGTGCGAAACGTCATGCGTGTCGGCGATCTCTTGCAGCAGGCTTTTGGCTTTTTCCCAATCGCTCTCGAAGGTGATCAGCACCGGGATTTCGTTCCAGATATAATCCGGCCCATGCGTGTAGTTAGCGACACCGCTGGTGAAGATCATGCCATTGGGGATGTGCAGAACGCGCCCGGTAGACTGGTCGGAATCGACCCAGTTCCCGATTTCCATCATCGAGAACTGGAAGATACGCTGGTCGACCACATCCCCGGCATACGGACCGATCTCGATTCGATCCCCGACTTCAAACGGCTTCCGCCATAGGATGAATCCCCATGCGATGATATTGGTGATCGGGTCTTTCAATGCAATCGCGATACCGGCTGATACGAGGCCCAGGTACGTAGCGGCATATTGCACACCCTCGATCCATACCAGGCTGACGATCAGCACACCCAGTGTAGTGAAGGTGTAGCCGAGCGCTTTCTGCCACTGGTAGCGCCGTTCACGATCATTGATGCGCGCGGTCACACTGGCATGTAAGACGCGATGCGACCAACCATAAAACTGCCACGATCAAAACCGAAATAAGCAGCTTATGCTGCGCCGCCAGGTCGATGCCGAGATAGGTCTGTAGCCAGGTACTGATATTTTCCATTAAACGGTTAAAGTTTGCTTCATGCTATTCGTTTCAATTCCTTCCACACTTTTTCTGGTGTGATCGGATTATCGTCGATGTTTACGCCAACCGCGTCCAGTACGGCATTTCCCGACTGCCGGCGCGACGCCGTCCATTGGGATTTCCGCCACGGCCTTGACGCCGAACGGATGGCTGGGCTCGAAGGTTTCCACGAAGATCGTGGTCAATTCCGGCATCTCGTCCGCGCGGAAGATGTGATAACGGTCGAAGTCGCGTTCGATGGCGTTGCCCTTCTCGTCGTAACGCATCTCTTCGCAGACGGCATAACCGAGCGCCTGCGTCATCCCGCCTTCGATCTGACCGCCAGCCGTGAGCGGATTGACGATCACGCCCGAGTTCAACCGCCATCACCAGCCTGTCGACCGTTACCTGACCGGTTTCCGTGTCCACGGTCACTTCTGCGAACTGCGCCCCAAAGGGTGGCGGCGACGAGGGCGAGACGTATGAACCGATGCCCATGATCTGCTCCTGCTCGTTGCGATGCAGGGTGTCGAGGGCGATTTCGGTCAATGGCACGGATTTGCCATTCGGCGCGAAGGCTTGTTTGTCAGCCAGTTTGATGCTGGTATAGTCATCCACTTCCAGCATCTTCGCCGCGCGGATCTTGATCCGTTCCGCGGCCTGCTCGGCTGCTTTGACCACCGCCGCGCCCGAAATGTAAGTTGTCGAAGACGCATATGCGCCCTTATCGAAGGGCGTGAAGTCCGTATCCGATGAGTAGCAGATGATGTCATCCAGCGGCACACCCAGCACTTCGGCGGCCATCTGTGACAGCACGGTGTCCGAGCCGGTGCCCAGGTCCGTTGCGCCGACCAGCAGATTGAAGGAGGCGTCATCGTTCATCTTGATCGACGCGCCGCCCATGTCCAGGTAGGGGATGGCTGTGCCTTGCATCACGGTTGCAATGCCGATGCCCTTGCGCTTGGTGGGTGACAGGTTGCGCCAGTCTTCGTTGTTGAACTTCTGGTCCCAACCAATCGCGGCCTTGCCTTGCTGCACGCACTGCTCCAGCCCTACCGTATGAATGATCTCCGGGCGTGGCTCGCGGCCTTCGTTCCAGGCGGTGCTGAAGGGGTGGTATTCACCGGGATGAATGGCATTCTTCAAACGGAATTCGATTGGATCGAAGTTCATCGCGCGCGCGATCTTTTCCATGTGGCGGTCGAGCGGCCAGTAACCTTGCGGCACGCCATAGCCGCGATACGCACCGGACGGCGGCGTGTTGGTGTAGACGATGTCCGCGTAGAAGCGGATATTGGGCGACTTGCGATATTCGCCATCGCCCACATACAGCGCCATCGACTTGTGCCCGGTGTTGCCGGTCACGGTCAGGGCATGCGCGCCGTTTGCGCCCGTATCTGAAAGCGCGTACATCGAGTTGGCAGTGATGGTGCCATCCTTCTTGACACCGGTCTTCATGCGGATCTTCATTGGGTGACGCGAACGTGCCGCGATGAACTCTTCCTCGCGGGTGTACTCGTAGATCACCGGCCGCCCGGTGGCAATTGTCAGGTGGGCGGCCACGTCTTCCATCAGCACTTCCTGCTTGCCGCCGAACCCGCCGCCGATGCGCGGCTTGATGACGCGGATGCGCTTGATGGGCAGGTCCAGCACGGGCGCCAACATGCGCCGCACATGGAACGGCACCTGTGTCGAAGTGCGGATTACCAGCCGGTCATCTTCGTCCCAATAGGTCACACAGACATGCGGCTCGATGTGCGCCTGCTGCACCTTTGGGACGGTGTATTCGGCCTCGAAAATACGATCAGCTTCGGCAAATCCCTTCTCGACGTCGCCGATGTCGATGCGGATTTCGGCGGCCAGGTTGCGGGTCGGGTCCGAATCGGCGAAGTTAACATACTCGGGCTCGTCGTGGATCTGGATCGCGCCCGGTTTCATCGATTCTTCTGAGTTCAGAATCGCCTCCAACGCTTCATACTGGACCTCGATTTTGCTAACCGCTAAATCGGCAATTTCCGCCGTTTCAGCCGCTACGAAAGCCACGCGGTCGCCCACGAAGCGGACCTTGTTGTCGAGCGAGAAGCGTGTCCAGCGGCCCCGGAATGGGATCGGACTGCCCGGCGGTGGAGTAGACCACGCGCGGGATATCCTGCCAGGTGAGCACGGCCGCCACGCCGGGGATGGCCTTGGCTGCCCTGGTGTCGATGCTCTTGATGCGCGCGTGCGCGTGCGGACTGTGCAGCACCTTGGCGACCAACATGCCGCGCTTTTCGATATCGGCGGTGAAAGCCGGTTTGCCCTGCGCCAGTTTGACCGCGTCCAGTTTCTTTTCGGGCTTGCCGACGGTTTGATAGGGAGAAGTCTGGGGAGCCAAAACGATTTTGGGACGCACATCGGTTAGCGTTGATGGGGAGTTGGGAGTTGGCACATCGGGAATTGGTTCGGCGCCCGAATCACGAACATCGAATAACGAATCCCGATTTCCTCCGATTGGCTCGACAAGTTCCCCGCGCATCATTGCTGCGGCGCGCAAAACGGCTTGCACCGGTTTTGCGTAGCCAGTACAGCGGCACAACACGCCCGCAATCGCCTCGCGGACTTCCGCCTCGCTGGGATTGGGATTTTTCTCCAGCAGTGATTTGGCCGCCAGGATTTGCCCCGGCGTGCAGTATCCGCACTGGATCGCGCCAGTCTCGATGAAAGCCAGTTGGAGCGGGTGCAGACCACCGGTCTTCTTCCAGCCCTGCTCGGGGTGCTCGCCCAATCCTTCGATGGTGACGATCTTGTGGCCTTCGGCCTGCGCCGTCAGCATCGAACCCGCATTGACGGGTTTGCCGTCCAGCAGGACGGTGTCCGCGCCGGAGAGTCCCTGTTCGTCGCCGAACTTGACGCCGTGGAAGCCCAGTCCGCGCAGGGTGGCGAGCAGCGTTTCGCTGGGGGATATTTCTGTTTCGTGGGTATTGCCGTTGATAGTTAGTGTGATGTTCATGTGTGCTCCTTTTGACCCTCATCCCCGTCCCTTCTCCCTGAAAGGGAGAAGGGAGTTTCCTGTCGGTCTTCCTCTCCCCTTGGGGAGAGGGTAGGGTGAGGGGAGAGTCTGATTATTTTTCTTCTTAATTCCAACATTCTTTTTTCAATTACTCTTACGATCTCATCCACAATCGCGTGGATGTTATATCTCACATCATTATTCGTAAACCGAATGACTTTATAACCAAGTGCTTCCAAAAAATCAGTTCTGACTTTGTCATATTCTTCTTGCTCTGCTTCAAAATGTGAACTGCCATCAATTTCGATACAAAGTTTGGCTTCTGCACAATAAAAGTCAATGATAAATCTATCTATCGGATGTTGTCTTCGAAACTTATAGGTCAGATTTCTGTTTCTCAAATTCCGCCACAAAGTCGCTTCTGCGGGTGTTTGTGGGTGTCTCAACTCACGCGATCGCAATAATACGGGCGGATAGATACGATGCCTTTTGTCCATAAGATTTGTTGTGCATTCCTCTTCCCGCAGGGGACGTGTGCCCGAAAGGGTAGAGGGTAGGTGAGGGGAAACTACGGTCAGCGCTGACCCTCACCCCGGCCCTCTCCCTGAAAGGGAGAGGGGGATTCGCTGCAAAATTTATCCGTTCTTCCTCATCTGCGCCGCACCGATAGCAACGCCGAGTGCAATCCCAATGCCCATGCCAAGGGCGATGTTATCAAGCGCTACGCCAACACCCGCGCCGATGGCAACGCCAATCGCAACCCACGTGCCCATAGACTTGTTTGATTTGGGATCATTCTGCTCGTTTGACATGTCTTCTCCTTTGTAGGGGCAGGTCTCAGACCTGCCCCTACAAAAACACGATCACATTACTTTCTTGACTTCCAGGAAGCCCGCTTTCTCTTTGTTGGCTTTTTCAATGGCATCCGCAGAACCCAGCACGACCACTTCGCCAACCTTGTTCAACTCGGCCAGCACACGTGCAAACTGCTTGAAATCGTCGGTTGTGGTGCCCAGCACCTCGTCACGGATGCGTTGGCGTTCCTCGTCGGTGTAGTGGGTCAGATAGCGCACCATGGACGTCCAGCCTTTGGCGTCGGGGAGTTGGTAAGCGTCCATGCCCCCGATGGTGCCGATAATGGATTTCTTCAACTCTTCGGCGCTCATATCGAGGTTGGCAAGGAAGTCCATGGTTTTGTCGTAGTTTTGGATGGTGGCCAATAGGTTGGGGTCGCGGTAGGACAGGAAGGTGTAGGTTCCCGAGTTGGTGTCGAAGACGCTGAAGCCACCGTAAGCGCCGCCCTGCACGCGCACTTTTTCCCACAGCCAGGTGGTGCCCAGGTAGTTGTTGATAACGTTGATCGAGCCGTGCGGCTCGTAGCCCAGCTTGTACAGGTTAGCGCCTTTGCCCACGTAGTTGACCTGGGCAGGAATGGTCAAGCCTTCGAATTTTGTCGGTGCTTTAGGCTCCAGCTTGACGGGGTCAACTTTTAGACCGGGTAACGCGTCCATAAAGGAAGCAAGCTGGGGAGAGAATGAAGCGAATGAGTCCGCATCCAGTGTGACGTTGGCGATCATAGCGGCGCGGTTGATCAGCAGGCGGCGCACCGTCTCCAGTTTCGCCAGAACAGAATCCCAATCCGCTTCGATCTCTGCAGCCAGTTTGCGCAGGAAAAAGAGATTTTCCAATCCGCTGATCTGCTCGGAGACCCAATCGGCCTCGCTAAAGCGCGCACGCAGGCGGCTGTTGACCACGCCATGCCCGCCGGGGATCAGCCCGGCTTCGGCGCGCGCCTTGTCTTCGAGCACGATCTGCTTGAAGCGCTCGCGGTTGTCAAGTTTGGCGGTCAGCAGCACGTCATTCAGAATATCGAGCAGTTCGCCTGCTTGTGACGTAACCGCCTTGCCGCGCAAGAAGAACCACAGCGCGCTGTCGCTGCTCTCGCGGATGGTGGACGTGAGCGTGGCTGAGTGAATGCCGCCCGTTTCGCGCCCGATGCGCTGCGTGAGTTGCACGTAATTCTGCGTTTCGGTGCCCATTTGCAGCAGCACGCGCCCGAACAGCCCCACGAAGGGCAGCAGGTTGGCGGATAGGCCGTGCAGGTCGAAGCCCAGGTCGAGATAGACGATGCCGTTGGTGAACAGGTCGTGGAACAGGACGGGTGTTTCGCCCATTTTCTGGATGTCAATGGGGATGGACTTGTTTTTCTTCTCGATGTCATCCAGAGCCAGCGATGGGATGGTCGCCAGCGCTTCGGGGGAATCCGCCGCATCTTGCAGCGCCTTGAGCTTGCTGGCCGTTTCGATAACTTCTTCTATTTCCGAACGACTCATTCCAGCCTTCGCGGCTGCCAGCCGTTCCGTTTCGACAGCAGCGATGCGCGCGCCTTCTGCGGGGTCCGGGATGAGCTGCACGGTGGAGCGGTGCGGGTTATCGAGCAGGTATTTTTCGATCAATTTCTCGAAGTAGCCGCCTTTGGCAACTGCTTCCTTGATCGCATTCAGCGGCGCTTCGAAAGCCAGCGCCTGGATAGGATCGCCGTCATACAGCCAGGAAGTCAGCGCAGAGAGCATCAGGAACAGGCCGCGTGGGAAGCGCCCGGTGTTCTGCTCGCGTAGGTGGAACTCGATGGTGTTAAGCGAGGCTGCCACGGTGTCGGGGTCGATACCGTTCTTGACCAGGTCAGCGAGCGTGTCGAGGATCAGTTTCTCGACCTTTTCCAGATTCTCACGCTGAACGCCTTTCATCCCAGCCTGGAACATGGTTTGGCGCAACTGGTCTTCATGACCGCCAACTACATCTTCGCCGAGGCCCGAATCCAGCAGGGCTTTCTTAAGTGGCGAAGCCGGTGTGGATAGCAGGATGTGCGATAGGATGTCCAGACGTCATACCGGTCTGAACGTCTTCATGCTCGCCCAGCATCCAGTTGACCGTGATGAAGGATTTGGCATCGTCAGAGTCGCCTGAATCGTAAGGGATGGTTTTCTGGACAGGCTTCTCGAAGCGCTCATGGAGCGGGATCTGAGAATCAACTACTTTTTTATCAAATTCATTCAACCAGGTATCCAGCAGACGCAGACGCTCCTCTTCAGGGTCATCGCCGTAGAACCAGATGTAGGCGTTGGATGGATGATAGTAGTTGTCGTGGAAATCTTTGAACTCGGTGTAGGTCAGCTCCGGGATGACGGCCGGATTGCCGCCTGAATCCAGTCCATAGGTGTGGTTGGGGAAGAGCGAGTTGCGCGATTTGTCTTCGAGCAGGTCGTCGGGTGAGGAGTAGGCGCCCTTCATCTCGTTGAAGACCACACCTTTGAGGGTTAGCGGGGCATCGGGGTCGTCGATTTCGTAATGCCAGCCTTCCTGTTGCAGGGTGTGTTCGGGGATGAGTGGGTAAAAGACGGCATCCAGATAGACATCGACCAGATTGTAGAAATCCTGTAAGTTCTGGCTGGCAACCGGATAACAGGTCTTGTCCGGATAGGTGAAGGCGTTCAAGAAGGTGTTGAGCGAACCTTTGGCTAACTCGATGAACGGCTCTTTGACCGGATATTTGCGCGAGCCGCACAGCACGGAATGTTCCATAATGTGAGCAACGCCGTTGGACGTCTTGGGCGGTGTGCGGAAGCTGATGCCGAAGACTTTGTTCTCGTCCGCGTTGGTGACGGACATCAACCGCGCGCTGGTTTTGTCATGCACGAATAATTTGGCGGTGGCGTTAATTTCGGGGATGGTTCGTTTAGATTGCAGAGTAAAGGACATTAAAGACTCCTGGTATGTGAGAAGTGATGTGTGATATGTGAGACTTACTTGTCACTCGTCACGCGTTCAAGGCAGCGTTTTGCCAATGTGGCCGCCACGTCCATACGGTATTCGGCGCTGGCCCACTCGTCGGTGGCTTCGTGATAAGCGTTTTGAGCGGCGGTATCCAGACCTTCAGCTTCTGTGCCATCCATGGCGAGCAAGGGCGCTTTTCCGTAGCCCCCCAGGGCAAGACGCGTCCGCCCGGAAGGCCAGCTTGCCAGCGCCGCACAGACGATGGGTTTGTCGGCTGGGGTGCGGGCCACGGTCTCGAAGGCGGTTTTGGCGTTGAGGGGGATTTCGAACCCAGTAATCAGCTTGCCCTGTAAATTGTCCGGTCGCAGCGGCAGGAATTCTCCCAAGCTGATGGATGCCTCTTCACTGGCTAGCGTCACTTTGGCGTCCAGCGCCAGCATGACGGTAGTGAAGGTGGAGCGCCCATCGGCGGCGACCAATGTCCCGGCGACGGTAGCGGTATCGCGGATGTTGAGCGGGGCTTCCAGTTTGATGGCGGCTTTGAGCGCATCGGGCGCGTCCGGGGATTCAAGCAATTGTTGCAGGGTGACGGTTGCGCCGATTTCAAGAGAGTTGCCTTTGAGGGTAAGCGCATTCAGCCCGAGGGCTTGCAGGTCCACGACTTCAATGGGAGCAGGTCCGGGCTTGGAAAGAAGCGTCCCGCCGCCGAGCGGGAAGGTGTCCGGTTGTTTGAGTAAGTCCAGTGTTTCTTTCAGGTTTTTAGGTCTGTGATAGGCAGTGATCATGTTTTCTCCTAGTGTATTTGACGCTTTAAGTATAATTGCAAAATCCATAGAAAGCTCGATATTTTTACGTGACTATTGAGTGAATATTGTCACAATAGGTGAGGCCAGCTTAAACTCAAAGAGCGACGCATTTCTGGCGTCGCTCTTTGGCTGCTGTTCGTTTTTATCCGGGCGGTTCGACGGTTTCGATTTCAGGCAACAGGAATTCTTCCTTCAGGGCTTGGACGATGATTTCGAATTCGTCGCCATTGCTGTAATGACCGGAAAAGCGCCAGACGGGTTGGATGTAGGCTGGACCGGCAGCTTGGATCTGATATGGCATACCGCTGGTCTGGTGTAAAGTAGACCAATTCGATACTTTCAATGCTGGCAGTGGGGTTCGTTGGTATCGGTCGCTGTTCAGATTCATCTATGACATCGGGCTGATTGGCAGTGACCTGCATTTCAACAGGCTGGCCGTTCTTAGGATTGATTGCCATGCTGGCGCTGACAACCTGAAGAACGGGATAGCCAGCAATTGTCTCGTCAGGAAGCACCAATGCTTCCATCAGGACCTGATCACCTTCATGGCCGATCAAGCCACCATAACCATTTGCTTGCGCATATGTTTGACCATCTTCGGTTGTGAATAACGTGATCGTTTCGCCTTGTACAGTTGTGATGCTCTGCGTTCCCTTAAAAATCTGGTATTGCAGATCGGGATACGGGATCTCGAAACGCTCCACATTTACTACGGGTATGCTCATACCGAGGTCTGTGTCGTAACGTTCTACTGTACCCCAGATATCAATTGGCAGATTGTTATGAGTTTGAAGTTCGTCAAGACCGTCTCCTTCGAGTTTCATTAGCTGGTATCTGGTCTCTTTCTTCAATTTGCAAACTGTAGTCGACGCTTTGACTGCCATCCAGCTTGTTGGTAATTGTGACCGTCAACATTCCGCGTTGGCCGTCAATAGTCTGGCCGACAAGTGACGTTTCTTCTTGCGTACCTGGGATGACGAGCGTTTGCCCGATGAAGATATTCGAATCGGTTAGACCGTTGGCCTGCATCAATTCTTCGACAGTGATGCCATGATCGTAGGCGATCTTGCTGAGGGTGTCGCCTGCCTGCACAATATAATCGCCGCTCCCGAATCTGGCACCTTGCGGACTTTGTGGCGTGGGCAACGGGACGGGTGTCCCGCTCAGGTTGAGTTTGTAGAAACCTGACCCACCGCCGCCACCCCCGCCGCCTCCGCCACCCTGCATGCGGGTATCGATCGACTTCCACTCGAACACATCACCACGTGTGACGCCCAGCACGAAGGCATTTTCTAGTGGCATGGGCAGGTCTGCGGGCACGTCGGGAAGGGTGAGTGATGTTTCCATCGAGCGGTCGTAATCGTAACCTGATCTCCATCGCGCTGGATGGTTCCCTGCAAGCCTCTTCGTAGCCATCGTAAATCTGCCAGCTTTCGATGTTGAAGGTTTTGACACCGTCCACGTTCTGGAATTGACCGGTCGCCTCGACGAACGTGTTGGGCGTGGATTCTGCCAAACCTGCCAGATTGCCTGTAGCCTGGTAACCGTCGAACGTGACAAGTGGCGCGCCGCCATCTGCCGATTTGACCGAACTGATCCAACCCCACACGGTGATGGTCTGG
Source organism: uncultured Chloroflexia bacterium (assembly GCA_963829615.1). Classification (GTDB taxonomy): domain Bacteria; phylum Chloroflexota; class Anaerolineae; order Anaerolineales; family Villigracilaceae; genus JAABUE01. The sequence goes on along the minus strand of CAWHJM010000020.1, from coordinate 47,088 downwards.
TTTTCGGGGCGGGGACGGTTCCAGGTTTGGACAGAATTATTACCAGCGTGCATACCTTCCTGGATGCCATAGGTGGTATTGGGATCGAGAATTTTTTGCAGGGCCGATTCTGCCGAGATGACCCCAACGTTTTCAGCGGGAGTGTAATCCGACCAGGTTGGCTTCCACCGCAACGATCCCGGCATTGTCGAAGCGGAACAAAAGCCCTGCAAATTTAAAGTGCTCGTGCTGGATGGCGAAACCGTCTGGCGTGAGCGGCAGGGCGTAGTACCCGCCGTACATCTCAGAGAGTTCCACTTTGTAGGCAAAGTTGAAGCCGTGGGAGTTTAAGAAAGCGCCGATTGTTTCCTCAGCAGTGCTCTGCTCCGGGAATTGTCCGAAGGTGCTGTTGGCTATCCAGCGGGCGTAATCGGGATAGTACGAAAAGTACAGGTTCTGAGCGGACTTGTAGACGTTGGTTCCCATCGACGACCAGGAAGTTGGGCGTGTCGCTGTTGCCGATTTCGGAGGGCGTCTCGTACATATTCCCGCTCATTCCGAATTGTTCCGCCAATGCGCGCCTGAATCCAGAGTGGCTGGCTGTTCCGGTTGGGCCAGGAAGACGCTTGCCTGCTCGGGAGCATCTGGCAATACGGCATTCAAATACAATTTAGTCCCGCGCCAATCATATTCAACGCCGGTCGGAACAGGGGTGGCAGCGCTTACGACATTGGGAATTGCAGCCTGTTCTGTTGCAACCGTTGGGATGGCAGTTTTGCCTGCCGCTGGTTGATGGTTGGGCACCAAGGCACGCAGGGCCCAGTTCAGAATGAGAAAAGCGCCGATGGCAAGAATCGCCCAGCCAATGGCCGGGATGATTCTGATGTGCAAGCCACGTTTTTCCGGTTGGTTGTTCCCCGGATGTGCCCCTTTCAAGCGAGCCTCCAGACTGGATTGGAAGTGCGGGTTAACTTGAATCGATTGTGCGCTCGATTGCAAAACATCTGATACGGTTTGATCTTCGGGGGAAAGTTGAAGCAAAAACTCATCATTCATATTCCACCTCCAGCGAGAGGGAGGTACGCTCACGCAGGTCACGCAAGCCTCGCGAGAGCAACATCTTGACAGCGGCTTCACTTTTGCCGAGCACGCATCCGGCCTCGGCCGCATTCAATCCGCCGAAGTAACATAGGATCAGCGCTTCCGACCGTTCGGGGCTGAGTTGCCTGAGTGCGTGCTGGACGCGTTCCATTTGCAGACGTTGAGTCGCCGCTTTATCGGTCGGCAGGCCCGGGGTCGGGATGTGAAGCGCCGCATCCAACGGGACCTCGGGCTTGCTCCCGCGAAAGAACAGTGCCCGTTTCCGGGCCGCGATCCCCATAATCCAGGCTGCAAAGGAGCCGCTGCCTCGATAGGATCGAATGCCTTCCAGCGCAGCCATGAAGGTTTGCGAAGTCAGGTCTTCCGCGTCTTTGACATTGGCCGTATGCGCCATGTGATAGCGATATACGCGCGTGATATGACGGCGGTATAGCTCAGCAAAAGCTTCCGCATCGGCGCGCGCCTGCCGGGCGAGTTGCAAATCGTCAGCAGGCGCAGATTGGGTTTTCAGGGACATGAGAGTGCTCATAGACCTCCTGCGTAGGGTTACGCACTGTTAATATGTTGCAGGAGGCGGTGAAAAGGTAACAGGGAATTTATGTTTCCAAGAACTTGACCTGTCAGTCAGGATAAACTTTCCAGCCCAGTTCTTCCAGGTTGGTGGAATCGAGCAGTTCTTCCGGCACGTTGATCAGCAGCGTGGTAGCTTCGGCCAATAATTCATCTTGCTGGTTGTAAATCCCGGCCCAACCTTCGGCCATCTTGCCTTTGGATTTGCCCGCTTTGCCGATGATCTTGAGCGGCTCTCCGATGGGCACATTCTTGCGATATTTCACTTCCAGTTTGCCGGTGAACATAAAACGCGGTTCTGACGGGTCGCCCATCTGGGCTCGCCCGGAGATTTCGTCCAGGATGGAGGCCACGATACCGCCGTGCAACACCCCGGGGTACCCCTGGAAGTGTTCCGGCGCGGTATAAGTTGTTTCGATCACGCCGGGCTCAGTCTGGTAGATGCGTAATTTCAGTCCCACAGGGTTTTCCAGCCCGCAGATGAAGCAATGACGGGAATTGGGTTGCAGTTGGCGGGTGTGTTGGTGATTGATTTGCATAATGCGGTGGCCCTTTCTTCTTTGAATGAGACTGTGCGTTTCCGCCTGCAATTATATCCGTTTCGTTTGCGAGGAATTCAAAAAGCAATGCGCAACTTCCCAATGTCGATCCGCAGCGCGTGTGTATTTCGCATACGGGTTGTTATGAAGACGCAGATTTTATGGTCTCAGAGATTTCCCGCCTGTTGCCTGATGCCGAGGTGCGCTCGTTTATCACGGGCAGCGTGGTGTCCAGTCACGGCGGACCGAACACGCTGGGGTTGGAGTTTATGCTCAAATAGTGAGATTTTTACCACGGAGTCACAGAGACACAGAGCTGTCCTACCGGTTTAACTCCAATGCCAGGGTGTTCCTTTTTAAATCTCCGTGACTCCGTGTCTCGGTGGTTGATTACTGCTTTTGCGTGGAATTTTCCTGTTGAAAACGATAGAACCAGAATTATTTTTCGAGCGCCTCGAAGCGGACCTCGAAACTGCTCCCGTTTCCGGGCGTGCTCTCCACGTGAACTTCTCCGCCGTGGGCCTGCGCGATCCACTGGATGATGGAGAGTCCCAGTCCGCTGCCCGTGGGGGATTCGGAGTCCTCGTCCATAGCGCGAGCACGCGCCTTGTCCGCGCGATAGAAGCGGTCGAACAGGTGCGGCAGATGCTCGGGGGCGATGCCCGGACCGTTATCTGAAACGCGTACCCAGGCGCGTCCACCCGTAATCCCTGTTTCGATGCAGACTCTTTTATCGTTCCCGTCCGTGTATTTAATGGCGTTCTCGATCAGGTTGCTGATCATCTGTAACAGGGACTGGCGGTCGCCAAGGATGCGGGTTTCGGGTAAGTCGCCGGTGTCCAGTTGGACATGGTTGCGAGCCGCCAGCGGAGTAAGTCGGTCGATGGCGTCCACGGCCACGTCGCTCAAGTCCAGCGGGGATTTTTCCAGCGGCACCTGACCGTTGTCCATGCGGGCCAGCGTCAGCAAGTCGTTCACCAGATGAGACATAAATTCATTTTCGCTATGGATAACCCGTAGCGCCCGTTCATATTCCTTTGGCGAACGGTGAGCCGCCAACGCCCGGCTGGTTTCCAGGTTGACGATGGTCAGCGGGGTGCGCAGTTCGTGACTGGCATCCGCGACGAACTGGCGTTGGCGTTCGAAAGCGGCTTGGAGACGGGCCAACATGTTATCGAAGGTGTTGGCAAGTTCGCCGAGCTCGTCTTTGCTGTCCAGGTTGATGCGACGGCTCAAGTCTGTTTCGCCGATGCTGCGCGCCGTATGTGTGATGGTACGCACGGGACGCATGGCGCGGTCGGCCAGCCAAAATCCGCCGCCCATGGCAATGGCCAGCGTGGCCAGACTTCCCAAGAGCAAAGTGGTCAACAGGCCCTTCATCTGCTCATCCGGGTCGAGCGGTCCCCCAAGGACGATCAGGCTGGTTTTCCCCGATTCTCCAAAAATGGGAGCAACCGCAAAGGCGTAACCGGAGTTTTTGTCTATCCAGGATGAATAAGTATCAGGAGCTTCATCATGACCTGGCTGCCTTTGTATGGCCTGCGTGACGACTTGAGCTGTGTCACCGGTTGGAAAGGTTCCATAGCTAGCCAATACCTGCCCGTTGGAGCCGATCAGGGCAAAGACATCGGTTTCTTGCAGCGTATCTTGCGGGAGGATAATCTGTCCGTTTTGCTGATGTAACGAGACGCGCAGGGTCTCCTGTAATTTTCCCAGGCGGCTTTCCAGTCGTCCCAGCGAATCATCTGTCAAATCGCGCGCCTGGTTATAGTAGATGAACGCGCAGAACAAGAACAGCACCAGCGCCAGGATCGCCGTAAACCAGAGCAAGAGCCGGAAGCGGATGCTATGAAAGAATGTCGTCAGGCCCGACTTGGAGCTGGATGGTGATTTCAAGGCTTTTGCTCCTCGGGCACTTGCAGGCGATACCCTGCTCCTCGTACGGTCTCAAACAATTTGACATCGAACGGATCATCGATCTTGCGCCGCAGACGACGGATATACACATCGACCACATTAGAGGCGACCACGTGATCGTAACTCCACAGGTGGGATTCGGCCATTTCGCGCGAGATCAGATGGTTGGGGTGACGCATAAAATACTCAAGCAGCGAATATTCTTTGGCCGTCAAATCGATCGCTTTTCCAGCACGCTCAACCGCGTGCGTGGCCGGATCCAGGGTCAGGTCTCCCACTTGCAGCAGCCCTGATTTGCTGGACGACTCTCTGCGTAGCAGAGCACGGATGCGAGCACGTAACTCGTCCACTTCGAAGGGCTTGACCAGGTAATCATCTGCGCCGCTATCCAATCCGCTGACCCGGTCATCCAGCGCGTCGCGGGCGGTCAACATCAGGACGGGCGTATTGATGCGCTTGTTTCGCAGGTCTCGACAAACTGCAAAGCCGTCTTTTTGGGGCAGCATGATGTCCAGAATGATGACATCGTACGTTCCCATCAACGCCATTTCTTCCCCATCCAACCCATCGTAGGCCGTGTCAATGGCATAGCCATCATCTTCGAGCGTCATCCGCAAGGAATCGCTTAAACGTTTGTTATCTTCCACTACCAGAATTCGCACAGTCTTACTCCACAACAGAGATTTCTAGTCAAATTCTAGCACGCAAACATGACCATTGCATGAACAATTTTCAAATGAGCTACATCTTTTCCACACAATTCGTTTTTATGATTTCATCTTGGTGTCATCTTCGGTTTGTATACTCCTGACATCAAAAGCAACGAGGTGAACTATGAAAAAACAAATTCCTGCTCTGATAGCTGCTTTCCTGGTGACTGGTTTCATCGCCATGGCGATGGTGGTGACCGGCGCTAACGCACTGATGAATAAGAACGGTACGGCCGCTTCCAATGACCCGGCAGCAGTAGCAGCTTCGACAACCAACATCAACCAGGCGCAAATCGACCAGTTACAGGCGCGTATCAATGAATACCAGCAGCGTGAAACACAGTATCAACAGTTACTGCAACAAGATCAGCAACAAATTCAACAGTTCCGGCAGTTCTTGTTTGCTATGCAACAGGCAGGATTGATTCAAGTCCGCAGTGATGGAACCATCGTAATCACTGGCGGTCGTGGAGGAAATAACTAACTCTTTGGAGGTATCACAATGAAACTATATAAAGGCTTTTTACACTTTTTGATTACGCTCGTCAGCATGTTCGCATTCCTGATGGGTTGGGCGACACTGGCTCATTCCTTGAAACCGACCCAGCCAGTCACACAACAACAGGCACTGGCACCGCTCGATCCCCTACCGCCAGTTGGCGTGGTGAGCAACTCATCCTCGTCCGGTGGATTGCAATTCTTCTCGCCGTCTTCCCAGCCGCGCGCTCGATCCATGTTTGTGACGCGAGGGTCCTAGTAATATGGAAATCTTCCGTTTCCGCGCCATGAATACCGACATCACACTGGCCGCACAGGGAAATTCCTTCCATGTGAGCCAGGGGTTTGAAAAGGCGCAGCAATACATCGAAGCCAGTGAACGACGCTTCACACGCTTTTCTGAAGATAGTGAACTTTCACAACTCAATCGCGCCGCAGGCACCTGGTTCCACGCTTCAGCCGATATGACTTTCGTGGTCTCGCTGGCGCAACAATATGTGGAACAGACGAATGGCCTGTTTGATCCGTCCATTTTGCCAGACCTGGAGCGGGTGGGTTATGACCGCAGCATGGACTTGATCCGTGCGGAAGAAGCCCTGCTGCCGGCGGCTCGCTTCGCACCCAGCCCACATCTGCTCCCGCTCCAGGGATTGCTCGTCAACCCTGACGAGAATCTGATCTACATGCCGCATGGCGTGCGCATCGATCTGGGCGGGATCGCCAAAGGCTGGATTGCAGAACAGGCAGCTTTGATCCTGGCGGATTATTCCCTGGCCTGTCTGGTGGATGCGGGTGGCGACATGTTCATGGTCGGGCAACCCGAGGGCGAAGAGTCGTGGCAGATAGAGCTTGAGGACCCGCGCAACGCTGATTTGTCGCTGACCAGGCTGAATGTCCCGCCTGGTGCGGTGACCACCTCATCCGTAGCGAAGCGGAAGTGGAAGCAGGGCGAAACATCCCGCCATCACCTGATCGATCCGCGTACCGGGGAACCCGCTGAAACGGATTGGTTGAGCGTCACGGTCATTGCTCCGCATGCGGATATGTCTGAAGTCTTTGCCAAAGCGTTGCTGATCGCCGGTCCACGAGAAGCGGAAATGGTTGCACGGAATGCGCCAGAAATCGCTTATCTGGCCGTTGATCGGGAAGGAAAAATCTGGGGAACGTTGGAAAGTTTGGAGTTTGTCAATGAATACTAAAATGACTGCAAAAGAAAAAAAGGGGTTCATCAGTGCCCTGTTATTATCGATCACACTTGTTCTGGGGGCTGGACTGACGGCAACGCTTGTTTTGCTGCCGCAAACCGTAGCCGGGCAAAGTGCCCTGGGAGGCTTGACCCAATTATTTGCCGCAGACAGCACGCAAATTTGGTGGTACGTTACTCGCTCGGCGGGCATCATTGCTTACCTGTTGCTGTGGTTCTCAATGGTCTGGGGACTGGCGGTGCCAAGTAAGTTTCTCAACCCTATTTTAGGGCCGACCTTCACCGTCGACTTTCACGAGTTCACTTCGTTGTTGGCGATTGGGTTCACGCTCTTGCACGTTTTCGTACTGACGATCGACCGTTTCCTGCCATATTCGCTGATCCAGATCCTGGTCCCCTTCCTGTCACCGTACCGCCCGTTCTGGGTTGGGATGGGAGTGATTGCCTTTTATATCACTCTGCTGGTGACGATCACGTTCTATCTGCGTAGCAAGATCGGCATGAAATCGTTCCGCAGTATCCACATCCTCAGCCTGCTCGGCTACCTGGGCGTGACCTTGCACGGGCTGTACGCAGGTACCGACTCGCCCCTGATTGCTATGCAGTTTCTCTACAAAGGGACAGCACTGGTTGTCATTTTCCTGACCGTCTATTGGTTATGGTTGAAGTACGTGCAATACCTGGAAACACAACCCAAACCGATCCCACATCGTACCGCGCAACACCGTCACGTCCGCCCACGCTACTAAAAGCTGTTATCGGATAAGCAAGCTCCTCGCCCAAGCTAGGCGAGGAGCTTGTGTTTTGAGCTACTTCACACCCCAATGGATAGCAATCGTGCCAAACATATATCGTTCAAAATTGATGCGCTTGAACCCCACGGCGGCCATGCGCGCGGTCAGCTCTTCGGCCGTCACAAAACCTTCGGTGGAATCGGGCAGGTAGTTGTAAGCATCCTTGAAGCCGGAAATCAGCCCGCCCAACAGCGGAATGACCACGTGCATATGCAGCCAGATGAATGGTGAGAGCAGGTTGCGCTTGGGTTTGGTGGTGTCCAGGATGACGATGCGTCCGCCGGGTCTCAGGGTGCGATATTGTTCTTTCAGGGCCTGCTGGATGTCGCCCACGTTGCGCATCAGGAATCCAGAGACGATCGCGTCGAAGATTTGATTTCCGAAGGGAAGACTCAGCGCATCCGCCGCGGACCAGGGCAGGTTTCCGTTAAGTTGGCCGACGCGCATCATCTCGAGCGTGAAGTCCGCTGCAACGACCCTTGTTTTTGGTTGCTGGGAGAGTGCTTCGCGAGCCAGGTCGCCGGTGCCAGCTCCCAGGTCAAGCAAACGAGTGCCGGGTTTCAGGGTCGCAAGTTTGATGACCTGTTGACGCCACTGGATATCCTGCCCGGCTGTCATCAGTCGGTTCATTAAATCATAATGACGGGCGATGCGGGTGAACATATCCTGTACATATTCGCCGCGTTCTTTTCCGGAAAGGTGTGTCATGAGGCTCCTTATAATCCTTGCGAAGGCTTAACCTTCGCAAGGATGCTATTATAAACGGTGATATACTCGCCCGCGTTTGATTTTCTTCGTCTGGAGTACTTATGACCCAATCCGAGCAACCTATATCCCGTTGGCAAGTCTGGATGCTGGCCGCACGTCCTAAAACCCTGCCCGCCGCCGCGGCTGGCGTGGTGACCGGTACGGCGTTGGCGCTGCGTGATGGACATTTCCGTTTGGGTCCGGCCCTGGCGGCTCTGCTGGTAGCGTTGCTGCTACAAATCGGCAGCAACCTGGCCAACGATGTTTACGATTACGAGCGCGGTGCGGATACGGGTGAGCGTCACGGTCCCATGCGGGTGACCCAGGCGCAGTTGCTCGCGCCCGCGCAGGTCAAAGCTGGGATGTGGGTGGTCTTCGGTTTGTCAGCACTTTTAGGCTTATATTTGGCTTTTGTCGCAGGTTGGGTCGTCATCTTGATCGGACTGGCAGCTATCTTCTCAGCGATTGCCTACACAGGCGGGCCGTTTCCGCTGGGTATTACGGGTTGGGAGATTTGTTCGTGTTTATCTTCTTTGGTCTGGCTGCCGTGGCTGGAACGTATTTCGTGCAGGCCGGCTCGGTCAGCGCGCAGGCCTGGTGGATGTCCCTGCCAATTGGTTGGTTGATCGTGGATATTCTGGTGGTCAATAACCTGCGCGACATCAACGCCGACCGCGCTGCGGGCAAACATACGCTGGCGGTCCGCTTTGGGGAGCGGGGAACGCGAGTGCAATATATTGTCTTGTTAGTTGCTTCGTATTTGCTTCTGCCTGTGTTAGCTCTCTTTGGTGCTTTGCCCTGGCTGAGCCTGTTGGCCTGGCTCTCGCTCCCATTAGCCTGGCGTACGTTACAAGTTGTGTTGAAAAAATCCGGTCCGCCGCTCAACGCAGCGCTGGCAGGTACCGGTCAAACGACGTTGGTGTATAGTTTGTTGTTTTTTGTGGGATTGTTATTTGCATGAAAAAGAACCACGGAGTCACGAAGACACGGAGATAATAAAAACCTTGTAACTCTGTGTCTCCGTGGTTTTGATTGATCACCCCACAAACTTCCACGGACAAAGCTTTCGTTCCATCCAATCCACCGTGAAATACAATCCCAGACCCAGAAGCGACATCGCCAGCACGCCCGCGTACATGGCGGGATAATCCAGTAGCGTGCTGCCCTCGTAGTAAATGTAATATCCCAGCCCCGTGCGTGTAGCGAATAATTCGGCGATGTACAGCACCGCCACCGCCGTACCGACCGATTGGCGCAGCGCGGTCAAGATGGCTGGCAGGCTGGCGGGCAGGTATACAAAGCGGAACAACGCCCGTCGTCCCGCGCCCAGGCTGCGCAGGCTTTGCAGCAACTGTGGGGGCAATCCCGCCGCCTGATCGCGTACCAGCACCACGATTTGGAAGAACAGGATCAGGAAGATGACCACGATCTTGGCCAGGTCGCCGATGCCCAGGAACAGCAAGACGACAGGGACAAAGACCACTTTTGGGATGGGATATAGCAAATAGATGATGGGGGAAAAGATACGGTCCAAGCGCTTGGACCCGCCGATTGCCAGCCCCGCAGGGACCGCCGTCAGCACTGACAGCAGCATCCCCGCCAGCACGCGCCACAGGCTGGCCGCAAAATGGACCGGCAACTCACCACCCAGTTCCCTGAAAAAGACTTCCAGCACCACCACGGGTGTCGGCAAAATCGGACGGTTGACCAGCATGGCGGCTGCCTGCCAGATGACCAGCAGCCCAAGGTGGCAAGCAGCACGTCACGCCGTTTCATAAGGTTTCCTGAGAGTGCAAAGTCTACCGACTTTGCAGCCAACGACGGAGTCGGATCTCTATGCCATCTCATGCGACAACTCCCTGCGCAAGGTCTGGCACAGCGTTTGATATGCTACGCTCTCGCGATAACCGACCTGCCCAGCAGTCGAGTTCTCGAAAATATGCGCTTCTCGATTTGGCGGTTCGCCCAATAGCAAAACCTTTTTCCCCATGGCAGCAGCTTCCTCGATGTTATGCGTCACAATGACCAGTGTGATGCCTCGCTCGGCGCAAAGTTCCAAGGTCAGCGTTTGCAGGTCTGCGCGGATGACGGCGTCCAGCGAGGAGAAGGGTTCATCCATCAGCAGCAGGTCAGGTTGCAGGGCCAACGTGCGGGCGATGGCGGCGCGCTGACGCTGTCCACCCGAGATTTGGGCTGGGTATTTGTCAGCAAAGGCGGCAATGCCGAGACGTTCCAGCCAGGGCGTGACATCCCGTTCGGGACGGTAATCCTGTGGGGTGTGGACGCCGTCCGCGCCATAGAAGTTGCGGACTTTCAGCCCCAGCTCGGCGTTCTGACGGACGGTGGCCCAGGGCAGCAGGCCGTAATCTTGCAGGATCAATCCCGTGCGCGGACGGGGGCGGGTCAGCGGTTGTCCGTCAATTAAGATTTCCCCTGCGCTGGCGTGCTGCAATCCCGCCAGCAGGTAGAGCAGCGTGGTCTTGCCGCAGCCGGATGTGCCCAGAATGGCCCAAGTTTCGCCGCGCTGGACGTGCCAGTCGAAAGCGTCGAAAATAGGCTTGGACTGCGGGTAGCCAAAAGATAGCGAGTGGAGTTGGATCATAATTCGTAGTGTGTCGTTGCGAGGAGCGGAGCGACGTGGCAATCTCCGGTTAGATTGGTGCTTGCCCTCACCCTATCCCTTTAGGAGGGGATCTGCCGCGTTCTCCTCTCCACTGGGAGAGGGTGGGGTGATGATGAAACAATAACGAGAGACCGCCCGGGGACGGCCTCCTGCTGATTATAGCGGAAGCAAATATGGCCCTGAGCGGAGCGAAGCGAAGTCGAAGGACTAGGGAAGATACGCGTCGGTGACCGAGTCCGCATACGAGACGTCCACGTTCAGCATGCCCTTGTCCTTGGCCCAACTGAGCGCATCCTTCCATTCGGCCTCGGTCGGCACACCCGCGGCGGGGAAGGGCGGAATTTTGTAGGCCTCCAGCAGCGGCGCGGGGACAATTTTGTTGTCACTTAGAATGGACGTGAATTTGGTCGGGTCGGCGTTGATCAGTGCCACGGCCTCGTCGATGGCGGCCAGGAAACCCTTGATCGCCTCGGGGTGCGCGTCGATCACGCTCACCCGGAAGGAGTAGATGCTGAAGCCGTACTCGGGGTGGGCGAAGTCATCCATGACGATGACCGCGCCCGACTGCACCGCCAGCGCGCCAAGCGGGTCGGGCAGGGTAGCAGCCTGGAGCTCGCCCGAAGCCAGTAGCGACATGCGGTCAGGGATCTTGGGCACGGGGATGGTCGCGATCTCGTTGGCGCTCAGGCCCGCGTTTTGCAGCAGGCGCTCGGTGACGTATTCGATCACGGTGCCCTGTGAGACGCCGATCTCCACGTTTTTCAGCCCTTCGGGCGTGGTGATGCCACTCTGTCCCGACGCCAGGATGAAGAAGTGCCCGTAGCCCGCGGTGGGGCGCAGCGCGTAGCGCACGGCCTGCACCTGCACACCGTCCTTGTTGAACTGCATCACCGCCAGCGTCTCGTTGATGGTGCCGTCCACCTGACCCGCGGCCATCAACTGGACGCGTTCCGGCGCAGACGCCACAGGGATCAGTTCGACCGAAACGCCATGATTGGCAAAAAAGCCCTGCTGTTGGGCGACGTACAGCGGCAGCGTGTCGATGATGGGCAGGACCGCGATCTTGAGCGTGACAGGCTCCGCCGCCTCATTCGGGACCTCGGTGTCTGCTTCCATTTCGGAAGTTTCTGCCTTGCCCCCACAGGCTGCCACGAGCAGCGTGACCAACGCGATGACGAAAAAAATGCGAACGTGTTTCATGCTTGAATTTTCTCCTGAAATTATTTGTGTCATTGCGAGCGGAGCGCAGCGCACGAAGCAGGATCGTCAGTCAATCTGCGTATCTGTAGCGTCTCGATTCAGACTACGAGATTGCTCGACGCTACTTCGCATCTCGCAACGACACTTGGAAATTAATTTTCTTCCAACTGCCGGATTCTCTCCTCGGGAATCCCTACGCTTTGCAACAACAACCTGCGCAGCGCAGGCAGGGACCGTTGCGGGTCGGGCTGGCCGGTATAGACCCAGCGCAGCACGATCTCGTTCAACGCGCCGACCCAGGCGCAGGCCGCCACTTCGGTATCCAGCGGCGGGATGCTTCCATCTGCCACGGCCGAATCCAGGTTTTCGCGCACGATCTCGATGAAACGCTGGTTGACGGCCTGTCGTTTTTGTTCGAAGGCCGCACCCAGACCCGTGGCCTGCACCAGCGCGATCTTGGCCAGTGAGCGATACTGCCCGAAGGTCTCCAGGCAGACGCGCAGAGCCGCCTCCACGCGGGCGGTGCCGCTCGGCTCCGTGGACAGTCGCTCGCGCAGGCGCGATTCGAGCAGGTCGGCGAAGGTGTCCACCAGCGCCAGGAAAATATCCTGCTTGCTGGGGAAGTAGAAGTAGAACGAACCCTTGGAGGTTTGCGACTGGCTGACGATGTCGTCCACTTTGGTGTCGTGGTAGCCCTTGGAGGCGAACACGTTCACCGCCGCTTCCAGGATGCGGCTGCGGGTCTCTTGGGTGGAATCGAGGGGAGTGTCTGTCATAAGAAAATTATAGACCGACCGGTCGGTCTATTCGGTGGTGAAGAATATCACAAGGACGCAAGGTAGTCAAGAAAATATTAAAATTCAAGTAAAATTATTTAGGAGTTGCCAATAGTTTGTTGGGTTCTTACATGGCAAGCAATGGAAAAGGAGAAATTATATGGACGCTGCTTTAGAGTCGATTTGGAAAACTTATGAGATGGTTAATGATTGGATCAGATTTTCTGATGCTAAGGCTGGGGCAATATTAACCGCAGATGGTGTGTTAGTTGGGATATTCCTCGCATTATTACCTCACTTCTTCTCATTATCCACGAGGAAATTCCATACTTGTAGTTCTCTTATTGCTTGGAACACTTTCGGGATGTCTTTCTGTGTATTATTCTTTGAAGTGCATACTTCCGACATTAGAAAATAGGTGAACCGCATTCCCTGGTGTTTTTTGGTCATGTGGCAAATAAATTTAATTCATCAATCGAATACACTAACGCATTAACCAAATCTTTTTCTGATGAGAAGCAGATTATCTCGCAAGTTTCTTATCAAGTTTGGGCAAATTCAAAGGTGGCTTGGAAAAAATATCAAGCTGTTTCTTGGGCAACCAAATTTTTGATAATAACAATTGTGTTCTTGATTGTAGGGATAATTATTACATGGCTCTAATGGAGTTCGTATGGAATCAAACTACTCGGCTTACAATCACTTGACAAGTTTCGAGAAATTGACTTAATGATGCAAAAGTGAAAACTCTTTTGAAGAATTAGATGAAGTTCCTTCTCGTAAAGATTGACATTTACTAATGGGTTTTATGTTAATTGTTCTGCGTTAGCAGTTGATATTCGCAATTCATCTAGTTTGCCATCTAATCATAATCACCAAAGTTAGCAAAGTTATATAGATCTTATATTTCCGAAGTGGTTGCTATTATGAGCGGAAATGTGTTGTGTTCTGAAATAAATATTGTTGGGGACGGAATTATCAAATATCTGCTGCGCTATCACCTGGCATTACATTGTATCTGGCACAGCTGCACAAATTGCTTCAATGGTTGATGTTCTTAATTTTAAATTCAAAAAGAATAATATTCAAGCGATTAATGTAGGTATTGGAATGTCATATGGACGGGCACTTATGGTTAAAGCTGGTTATAAGGGTAGTAGTATAAATGATGTGGTTTGGATGGGAGAAATGGTTAAACGAAGCATCAAAATTTTTGAGTTATGGTAATAAATCTTGGCAAGATAAAGAAGTTATGGTGTCTTCTGTTTTTTATCAAAATTTAAATGAACATAATCAAAACTTATTGCAAATTTAACTATCAGCGATATTGTTATCATGGCTATGTTGTAAATTCAGAAATGAATGATTGGTATGAAAACAAAATTGTCTTGCCAATTGGTAATTCTGACAGTTCTTGATGAATTTATATGATTGCGGTGTGATTCCGTTTAAATCCCTTCACACAATCAAAGAACAAAATTGTGCTTGTACTTGACCAGCAGGTCATCCAGCAAACCTGACAGGTTTTATAGAGGCACTCTCCCGTTAGAGTCGCTTGGGTGGACCCATAAGCTGATCTGCCCGCGGTTTGTGGAAACCTGTCAGGTTTTTTGGGGTATTATGAGAGTTTGATGAGAGAATAATCGGATAAACCCCTATCCGAATCCAATCCCTGTTATACTGAACTTCAGTAGGATGCCTGTAAGTTCTTGTTGGACGTAAGAAATAATGACTCGTGGCTCATGCAGCCCGGGTCGTTTTGTTTTGACCGACCGAAAGATAACACAAGTTCCTCAACATACTTTTTTATTGCCATAGGAGGCAAAATGTCAGAACGTATCATCGGCACGGTCAAGTGGTTCAACGGAGACAAAGGCTTTGGTTTCATCGAGCGTGAAGGCGGCCCGGACGTATTCGTCCACCAGTCCGTAATCATGACCGACGGCTACCGCAATCTCACCGAAGGCCAGAAGGTGGAATTCGAAATCACCCAGGGCCCCAAGGGTTTGCAGGCTGCTGAAGTCAAACCGCTCTAACCGTAACACTGTTACTAAAAAACAAAGCTCCCGCTTGAAAAAACGGGAGCTTTTGATTCTGGGGGATAGCGTCCCGAAGGTTGACCCCAGACGCTCAAACTATTCGCATTCAACCTTCGGGACGATTTTTCAAGACGTGGTATGTTTCCCCTTCATCCGATCGAAGAACAGGAAATTATGCTTATATTTGACCAGCAGGTCATCTAGCGCCTCGCGCAGTAACACCGCCTCGCTGACGCCTTGTTCCACGGCCAATTCGGAAAGCCGCTCCAGTTGGGTCTGGGTGAAGTGCGCCGTCTTGGGGACCAGGCGCTCTTCCACCGCCAGGACGAACTTGTTGCGACCTGTATTTTTGGCGCGATACAGTGCGCCGTCCGCTTTGCGGAAGAGTTCGTTCTCGTCGCTCCCGTCGATGGGATAGGCCGCCACGCCACCCGTGATGGTGACTTTGGTCTCGATGGCGGTGTCGCCATTCGAGAACTGATCCAGCGCTTCGACCGCCGCCCGTACCTGTTCCATGACCAGGAAGGCCTGCTCACGCTCCGTATTTTCGAATAGGCAGGCGAACTCGTCGCCGCCGTAGCGGGAGAGTTGTCCGCGCGCGCCGATGATCTGCCCCGCGGTTTCTGCAATGGTTTTCAAGATGGCATCCCCACCTGCCTGACCGTAGGTCTCATTGGCTTGCAAGAAGCGGTCGATGTCGAAGAAAGCCAGCGCCAGTGGGGCATTGGCCTGGTTGGCTTTGAGGAAGGCAGCATGCAGGGCTGTGTCGAAAGCATCGCGCTTGAGTAATCCGGTCAGTGGGTCCGTGGTTGTATTCACCATGTTATGCTCCTTTTATATGATGAAGTAATATTATATAAATATATTATCATTAAATAATATTAAAGTCAATTATTAATTTATAATAAAAATGCGAGGTGAGTTACCTCGCATTTTTATGTCATGGTTGTCATTGCGTTCCTCGCAACGACATTAAGATTTACTTCCGCGCAAACGTATCGATTACCCGTTTGACACTTGCTGGTTACCCAAACAATCCCCGCAAGAATTTGAGCTTTTCCACCGTCTGGAAGGTTTCACCGCCCTCGTGGTCGTTGTAGGACCACACGCGGATATCTTTGGGGGCGGTGTAGTGGTTGTAGGCTGCAAAGACGGTCGAGGGTGGGCAGGTCTCATCCATCAGCGCAACGGAGAATAAGGCTGGTGCGTTGGCGCGCGCCGCGAAGTTCATGCCGTCAAAGTAGGAGAGCGTTTCAAAGACCGTATCGATCTTGTCGCGATGACGACGGCAGAACTGGCTGATCTCGTTATAGGGGAAGCTGTCCACGATTTCGGTAGCACGGCGGTAATGGCACAGGAAGGGCACATCTGGCATGACCGCGGCCAGGTCTGGAACCAATCCGGCGGCGGCCAACGCGATGCCGCCGCCCTGACTGCCACCTGTGACCACCAGACGTTCAGGATCGACATCCGGATGGGAACGGGCGGTTTCCACGGCGCGCACGGCGTCGGTGAACACACGGCGGTAATAATAGGTTTCGGGGTTCAAAACGCCGCGCGTCATGAAACCGGGATATTGAGGGTTGCTCCCCTCGGGTTCGGGATCGGGCGTGTCGCCGGTGCGCCAGGCGCTGCCCTGTCCGCGCGTGTCCATCACGAAGTGGGCGTAGCCTGCCGCAGCGTAGACCAGCCAATCGATGGGCAGTCCGCGCCCGCCGCCGTAGCCGATGTATTCGACCACGCAGGGCAAGCGTCCGCTGCGCTGGCGGGGAAGCAGCAGCCAGCCTTTGATGGGCTGCCCGGCAAAGCCTGGGAAGGTCACGTCAAAGACCTCGATCAGGCTCAGATGGGCCTCAGCAGGCTTGAAGTCCGGTTCGAGCGGAATCTGACGGGCCGCCAGCAGTGTGGCGGCCCAAAATTCGTCAAAATCCGGTGGTTCCTGACGGTCAGGTTTATATACTTCGAGTTCTTCCAGGGGCAGGTCGAATATCATATGACTCCGATCGTGGCCAGAGTATGTTTACTTCTGCGCGAAGGTATCGATCAACAGTTTGAAATTCCCGCCGACGGGATACAGGATCGGGCAGGTGCAGCCGCGCTTCTTGTATTCTTCGACCTTGGTTTTGGCTTCCTCGGGCGTGCCCGAAGCGGTAATCTTGTCCACCAAATGGTCAGGGACGAAATGCTTGGCTTTGTTGATCTGTTCTTTGGTGGCCGGCCAGCCCAAAATGGACTGGATCTCGTGCACCACCTCATCCGAGACGCCGGAGGCCTTGGCAATGTGCGGTTGCTGTGCCATGTACTGGCACAAGAGCATTTTGGTGTAGTCAATGGCGGTATCGTGGTCGTGGTCTACCGAGCAGACGATCAATTGCGGGCGGTCGAGGTCTTCGAGTTTACGCCCGGCTTTTTGAGCGCCCTTTTCCAGCAGTTCGAGCGCCCTGTCGTTGTATTCGGGCGGGACACAATAGTTCATCACACAGCCGTCTGCGATCTCGCCGGTCATTTCCAACATCTTATTACCGGTGGCGCCGATCATGAGCGGGACATTGCGCGGCTCGCGGCGTCCATGTACCACATCCAACTCGATGCCGTCTACATGAAGAAATTCACCATGGAAGGTGACCCGCTCCATGTTCAGCAGCCGGCGCAGCACCTCGATGGTCTCGCGCATGGCTGTCAGCGGTTTCCGGCGTTCGATGCCGACGTTCTTCGCCAGTGGGTCCCACCAGGCGCCAATCCCGCAGATGACCCGGTTTGGGGCCAGATCATCCAGCGTCAAAAAGGTGGCAGCCAACAAGCCTATGTTGCGGGTCCAGTTGTTGATCACGCCCGAACCGACTTTGATATGTTCGGTCACGGCCGCGTAAGCTGCCATCGGGACGATGGCGTCGCGTACCAAGCGTGATTCCGCCTGCCAGACGGCTTCGAAGCCACGTTGTTCTGCATAGCGGACATAATCCAGGCCATCCCGGAGATCATGAGAATCTTGTAAATATAATGCTACTCGTTCCACAAACTACCCTCCAAGAGCGTTTATTCTATCTTTCTGATCGGGCGGAATTGTATCATATTAGGGGTAATAGCTCCCATTACGCATTGATAGAAAAAGTTCCCGGTGAACCGGGAACCTTATAACCATCAAAATGGCCCTCTAGGCAAGTGATTGCAGCCGCTTCCAGGCTTGTGGCGCAAGCTCCCGTGAGCGGGCAGCGATGCGCTCTTCATCCATGCTGAGGATTTGCTTGTTCTTCATCAAGATTTGGCCACGGCAGACGGTGGTGTCCACGGTCGCATCCACCAGGCCGAAGATGAGATGACCCAGGAAGTTATTTTCATCGAGCGGGGTGGGCGGCTGATAATCCAGGATAGCCATATCGGCGGGGCGGCCTTCGGCCAGTTCGCCTACGCGGATCCCAAACTGGCGCTCGACGATGTCGGCGTTGTTGCCCAGGAGCAGTTGCGGCGCTTCCATGAAGGCCACGCGCGGGTCGCGGTTGTCGAGGCGGTGCAGCAGGTAAGCACAGCGCATTTGGGCCAGCATATCCGAATTCATGCCGTCCGTGCCGAGACCGACCAGGATGCCCTTCTCCAGCATTTTCAAAACCTTGGTGACCCCAACCGCGTTGTTCATGTTCGATTCGGGATTGTGGACGACGGCGGTTTTGGTGGCGGCGATGGTGTCCATCTCGGACTCGTCCACGTGGACGCAGTGGACGAAAATGGACTTTTCGCCTGTGACATTCAACTTGTGCAGCCGCTCGACGGTAGGAATGCCGTACTTATCGAGGGAATCCTGCCTGTCGGCGGCATCTTCCGCCACATGGATGTGACAGCCCACGCCCGCGTCTTTGGCGATGCCCACGCAGGCCTCGACCGTTTCGTCAGATAGTGTGAAGGAAGCATGCATGCCCATCATGGCCGCGATCTGGCCGTCACCTTTGCCGACCTTCTTGATGAAGCGTTCATTCTCAGCAACCCCACCGCCTTTAATGTTGCGGTCCGAGACTTCGTAGCATAATGAGGCTCGCAGACCGGCTTCTCGTACGGCGGTTTCGATCAGGTCGAGGGAACCGTCACGCATGGAGGGCGAAGCGTGGTGGTCGATGATGGTGGTCGTCCCGTTGCGGATGCACTCGATCAGCGGGATCTGTGCCGAGAGCGTGATGTCTTCGCCATCAATGGCTCTGTCTACTTTCCACCAAAGGCGCTCGAGGATTTCCACGAAATTCGAAGCGGGTTCGCCAGGGATGGCCATGCCGCGCGCCATGGTGGAATAAAAATGGTGATGGGCGCAAATGAAGCCGGGCAGGACAACCTTGCCCGCGCAATCCACGGCTTCTGCGTCAGGATAGTTCTTTTTCAGTTCTGCTGCGTCGCCGACTGCCACAATTGTCTCGCCATCTGTGACGACCGAGCCGTTCCAAATGACGCGGTTGTTTTTGCCAAGCGTTACTACAATACCATTTTCAAATCTTGTTGCCATGTTCTCTACCTTTCTCTGGGATTGCTTTTCAAAATAAGGGAGAAGGTGGGGTGTTGCGGGTGGGCGTAGCCCACCCGCAACACCCCACACCCCAATATCTTGAAAGGTGTCTTACTTGTCTCTTAATTTTCTTGTAACACTGCTAATTCTTCCGCGGTGCGTTCTCGCATACTGATCGCGCCGGTAAAGCATTTCTGGACACAGATTGAGCATCCGATGCAGCGTGCTGGGTCTGTGTACAGATGGCCCTGATCGTCGAGCCCAATTGCCAGGTACGGACAACGTGCGCAATTTCCACACAAGACGCACATATCGGGATCGATGCTTGAAATTTTCTTCACCGGGGAGAGAGCCATGAAGTCCGTAATCGGGTGCGGCTGGGCAATCCCGATCAACTCGTGTACGGAATTGATGCCACGTTCCTGCATCAGGAAGGCTGTACCAGATTCGAGTTCCCGGATGATCCCAACGCCGTGTTTCATGGCAATCGTGCAGAACTGGACCGTCTTGACACCCAGCGCCAGGAAGTCCATGGCGGCTTTGTAGTTCATCGGGCCGCCATTGCCGGAGATCTCGATGCCCTCCGGAACGGCATTGGCCAGCGTCAGGTACGAGATAGGCGTGACACCTTCGCCGCTCATGCCGACGACAACTCCCTCCTCCCACCTGCGCCCGGCAGCCGGACGGAATGCCAGAGTAGGGAAGGAGTTGGCTAGCGTGATGCCTGCTTTCTTGTTTGGATATTTATCGAACACGCCCCGAATGGCGCGCAGGATTGGCACGATAGAGGTAACCGCAGCGGTCAATTTGAACAGTTTCGGGATGTCTGGATCGCCGACTTCCATGATCCAATCGATGATCTTGGCGGTCAGGGCCGCGTTCTGGGAGACGATGTCGCCTTCGGTGCCGTCTCCGCCCTGGGGGCAGGACAGCGAGTATTCGATGCCCATCGCGCCGGCTGCTTCCAGCTTCTTGGTATTGGACTGCCAGCTTGCGCGGTCGCTTTCGTCGTGACCTGAAACGGGTCCACCTGTAGAGCCGATGGTCAGCCGGTCAGGCCACTCCTTGACGAGTTGCTCGATCTCCCGGCAGACGTGGTCGAGCGGGTGTCCGGACACATTATCGGAGTTGCCGTATGTGTACGGATCGAATGTGAACATGTACTCGGAAGGGATGTGGATGGGAACGTTATCGAAGGCAGTCTTCATGATACCGCCAGCCCAGCCCGCTTTGTAGGCTTTGTTCATTTGCTCCAGGCCATCTGTGACTGGCGAGGCGGAGAGCAGGTAGGGTGAGCGGATTGTGCGTCCAAAGAAATCCGCCTCGAGTGATACCGGAACAGGATTGAAGCCCGGCAAGGCGTAATGGGATTTGGTCACATTTTCAATGACAGGCTTTATCTGACTGTTTAGATAAGCATCGATTTCGAGCGCGGCGTTCTTACCCGAGGCCACTGCCTGGACAACCGTCTTGGGCCCGGTCAACATGTCACCCGCGTAGAAGATGCCATCCGCCCCCTCACGTGACAGCGTGGAGCGCATCCCGATCGAGATGATGACGGCGTTGATGTCCGCGCACAGGCAATCGGTCCCGTCCACGTTGCGGACGTTGGCAGGGCTGAATGGCAGCCCGTCGGGGAGTTCTACCTTCAAGGTTTTGACGCCCCACAGTCCCTGGGTATCTTTGAGCAAGCGTGTCACACGCATACGCCCGTTGACCTCGATATCGTAATCCAGCAAATCCTGTCGTTCACGCGCTGTCAGCGGCATCTCGGATAGTTTCTCGAGCATGAACAACCCAACCTGTTTGGCACCACGTACTTTGGCCGTGATAGCACAGTCCACCGCGGTTGCGCCGCCACCGACCACAGCTACGCGCCCGTTGAAGTTGTACTTTTGCGGATCTGAGAGCAGGTCAGGCATTGTGATTGCCAGGTCTTCGTTCTCGATGCCGAGTTCGATGGGCTTCCACAGTCCAACCGTGACACAGACCGCATCGTAGCCCTGATCTAGCAGAGACTTTCGGATCATCGACCTTTGTCTCGGTTTTGGCTGTGATCTGGCCAAGCGAGAGCAGGAACTCGATATCTGTCTTGACTATGTTTTTGTCCAAGCGGTCATCAGGGATAAGGTTCAACGCGCCGCCCAATTTCTCGCCAGCCTCGAAAACATCCACCGCGTATCCCATTTGTGCCAGGGCAGCGGCTGCCCCGAGCCCGGCTGGTCCACCGCCGACAACTGCGATTTTCTTGCCATTAGGAGTTGGCGTCGAAAATTCGGGGATGCCTCCTAATTGCTTTGCCATTTCGACCACCGTAGCCTGAACTCGCGGAATATTGATGGCCCCATCGAATTTTTTATGGGTACAGGCTGCCATGCACAAAGTATCCGGGCAAACCATACCGCAGACGCCGCCAAGTGGGTTGTTGCGCATGATCTCGCCGGCAGCGCGTTTTATATCGGATGGATTTCCTACTCGCGCGGCCATGATGAAATCGAATGGCGAGCAGTTTGCCGGGCAGGCCGCCTGGCATGGCTTTTCTTCACAATATTCGCACCGTAGAAGTTCCGCCTGAAGTTGATGATTTGTCATTACCCCGCCGATTGCGGGCGGGGTTGTGAGAGCATTAAAGTTTTCATTCCTCTCCATGGAGCACCTCTTTTATGGATAGACTAGAGTTTGTGAATTACTACACTAATTAATTATAGCATTTAATAAACAGGCAGCTTGCATGACAGGTCTATGATGAATGTAATAATTAATCGAGAGTAAGTTTCCTCGAAATTCATTTATGCTTGTGTATCGAATGAGAGACAAAAAAAGCTCGGCGTGGAAGCCGAGCGTCTTAGCAACTTATGAATGGAATGTGTGGATAATTTGTTATGGAAAACGAGTTTTATTAGAAATAGAGCACTTTGTTTGGTTAATGTACCTCTTCACTGACCGACTGTTCTTCGAAGTTCAGACCCTCCATCTCCACGACCATGTCCAGGTCTTCAGGCAGGTCCAGGTCCAGACTCAGAGACGGCAGGTTGACCACTTCCAAATTCGCACCTGCTTGCCGCGCGCGTTCACAGTGACGTTGGAAGGAATCCGGGCCGAAATCGTATTCTATCAGGCCGGCCGGGCAGATCAGCAGCGCATTGGTGCCCTCTTGGCGGCGGTCGGGTGCAATCACGACTACTGGCGGTTTCTTGGCGCGCTCGACCAGCGCCAGAATATCTTCGCGCGTCATCAAGGGTAGATCGGCAGGCAAGACAAGCACACCGCGCGTGGCATACAGTTGTGCCACCACCGTTGCTCGTTTAAGCGCCGTGTTCAATTTTGGCGACCCAGCCTCACGCACCGTCCGCGCCCCGTGCTCGCGTGCCAACGCCAGCGCAGCCGGGTCACGGCTAACAACCAGTATTTGCTCGATCTCTTTCAGGTTGGTCAGGGTTTTGAGGGTATGTTCCAACAGCAGTTGGTTGAGGTGCGTTCGTTCGTCTTCCGATAAGGTTCCAGCCAGGCGGGACTTGCCGCGCCGTAAAGGTTTTACAGGGACAATTGCCCAAAGTGTCATAGAAGTCTCCCAATAAAGTTTAGCACATCTCGTGCCAGTTGTGCACGTTTTGTTAAGAGATTCATAAGTGTATCGGTGGTTAGCGTAGGAATCTCGATTTTAGCGGCCTGTTCCGCATCTACATTGTCCAACACGAAGCCGTTCAGCAAGCCACGATAGTGCTCAGCGACGGCCAGCGCCGAAGGTTGGATGCCCAGTTCTGCATACATCTTCGCCGCCGGGCCTTTGACTGCCTGTCCGCCGATGATGGGAGAGACGGCGACAATTGGTTTCCCCTCACCCCACCCCTTCGCCCTTAGGGAGAAGGGCGAAGGGGTGAGGGTTTTCAAAATTGGAGCGATGCTGACCCAGGGATTCGACGGGCAGATGACCACCGCATCGGCAGCCTCCAGCGCCTCGATCACGCCCGGGGCTGCTTCCGCTATCTCAACACCCTCGAAGCGAAAGCCTTTGACCTTCGGCTCACAGCGCTCGCGTACGAAGTATTCCTGAAAGGCCAGTTCACCCTGCTCGACGGTATCCACCATTGTGCGGACGGGGTGGTCTGACATGGGCAGCACAGTCTGCTGGATGCCCCAGGCTTTGCAGAAGTCGCGTGTGATCTGCGTAAGCGTTTGCCCTTCTTTCATGCGCCGTGTGCGTTCCAGATGCGTGCCTATATCTTGATCGCCCAGGTTGAACCAGTCTGGGCCGCCCAACCGTTTCGCGTTCTCGATGGCCTGCCAGCTTTCGTCTACGCGTCCCCATCCCGTGACGGAATTCGCCAGTCCCGCCAGCGTATAGCAGACCGTGTCCAGGTCGGGCGAGATGTACAGGCCATAGTGTTCGAAATCATCGCCGGTGTTGACGATGACGGTCAGGTCTTCAGGAGGCAGGATTTGCGCCAGCCCGTGAGCGAGCTTGGCACCGCCCACGCCGCCGGCCAACGCAACAATTTTTAGATTGTTTGACATCATGGTTTCAGTTCTTGCAAAATGAATGTTGCTTTACGATTTTTACTATCAAAGTCACCTTACCTCCTACAAAAAACAAACCCGCCAAAAATCATGGTCAATTATCCGTGGTCAGATCATGCGGACTACTTCCTCCAACGACCGCAACTCTTTCTGCTTTGGCTCCCCATCTGCGTACCCCAGGAAAATCATCCCTTGCGGTTCCCATGTGTCAGGCAACTCTAATGCTTTGCGAGCGGCCTCCTGCGCATATAACGGCCAGCAAATCCAATTGCCGCCCAATCCTTCGGCGTGTGCAGCCAATAACAATTGTAGGCCCGCCAGCGCTACCGATTGGATTGCCATCGTCACTTCTTCTGGCTCATCTTTGCGGATAACGGTCACATCGCGGCAGAGTAGAATGACGACAGGGGCTTCGTGAATACGGCGCAATGATCGTTCTACACGCGAGTCGATCTCGGCTTGCGGTGCACCTTCGACAGCCATATCGGTGCGCATTTTGGCCGTCAGCGCTATACCTAGCCGGTCTTTAGCGGATGAATCCGTTACTACGGCGAAACGCCAGGGTTGCAGGTTGTGCGCAGACGGAGCGTATGTGGCAGTCTCGAGGATGCGTTCGATAACGGGAGCAGGTACAGGCTCCGGTTTGCCCGTCTTGGCCGCCGGGCCAAGGAAGCGGCGAATTGAGCGTCGGGTCCGCAAGAAAGTTTGGAAGTCGTTCATGAGTTGATTATAATCTTGCCCAGCTTTTCATTTATGGAGATATTATGTCCGAAAACGAATTGAACAAAATCCGGCGGCAGGACCGCGCTATCACGGATGACGCCTGGGTCGTTGAGTTTTTACAAAAGGCCGATTATGGCGTATTTGCAACCTGTAAAGACGATCAACCGTTCACCGTGGCGAGGAATTTTGTGTATGATGCCCGGAAGCATGTCATCTATTTTCATGGTGCTCGTAAAGGGCGTACGTTTGAGAATGTCGGCCAGGGCGCTTCCGTAAATTTGAACGTGAGCGAGATGGGCGAGTGGATCGTGGCCAAGCGCGCGATGAATTTTGGTGTGAAGTACAAGGGTGTGGTGGTGTTTGGACATTTGTCGATTGTAGAAGATTTAGATGAAGCCAAACATGGCCTGCAATTGATCATGGACAAACATTTCCCTGCCTTGCGTCCCGGCGTAGATTATGAAGCCGTTACTGACGATGACCTGAAAGTGACGGCTGTTTTTCGCGTTGACATCGAATCCTGGAGCGGCAAGGAAAAGAAGGATTAGTCGTACGGTTTAGTGTTCGTTAAAGTGTTCCGGTCTGATCTTAAAGATGATGCGCTTCTGTCCGGGCCGGTAATTCCAGGGCTTGCCCACATAGCGGCGGCTGAGCATGTCGATATGTTCATCAGCGCCCTCGCGTGTGTAACCGGCCACTTCGCCACGGATTTGCAGGTAGCGGAAGGAATCTGCCGGGTCTTGAATGACCATGGCGACCTGGGGGCGTTCCTTCATGTTGTGGTCTTTGATGCGGCCTTCGTTGGTGTTGACCAGGATATGTTCATCGTCGGTGTCAAACCAGACGGGCGTGATCTGCGGCGATCCATCTGGCATGATGGTTGCAAGGTAGAGGTAGGCCTTGGTTTCAGGTTTTAGCAGGTCCAGAAATTTTTCAGGAAAATTCATCAGTTGTCTCCTTTTACTGCTTTTTGTATAAATCTTTAAACTTGCTCATGCAAATGCTCTCAATATAATGAAGATTTCAGTTTGGCGATTTACGCAGTACTCTGTAGTTTAAATTGATAGCGAATCTCACCAATGTGACCTTCGGGTCCGTGGATAAAGCTGATGTTATCCACCTGGATTTGCCAGTTATAGGTTCGAAAAGCCAGTTTTTGCATCACGCAAGGGATGTTATCCGGGGTGACATCTGCGTAGGCCAACGAAATGTGGGGAAGCCAGTTGTCCGGCGAGTAGAACGGACTGATGTCGATGGCGTGCGGGCGGACACTTTCCCAAACCTGTCGGTGTAATGCACTCAGTTCGGCTGTGCGCACAACCGGGATGAAAATGACCGGGTTGACGCCGCTAAACGATCCCAGGCCGGTTGTGTGAGCTGTAAACGGGCTGGTTTGGGATGTAATCTCTTGCAAGGCAATTTCAAGCGCAGACCAGTCAAAATCGCTGGCGATCAGCCAGGAAAAATGCGGGAATGGGGTAGCTTGAATACCGGTCAGGCCACATTCTTTTTCTAACATTTGCCAAAGTGATTCGACTTGCTGGTAATGCTCTTTATCGAGAAGAGATACAAGGCCGTGCATTATCGGAACAGGTCCTGTTCTTTGGGGCGTAAAAGTTCTTCCAACTTGCCTTCGCGCAGTGAGTAGGGAAATCCGCGTACGTGGACTACGGGCGTGCCCTCCGCGGCCTGTCCCATAACCAGGCTGGCGGCTGCGGCTAGCTCATCCGCCGCACCGACCTGGGTGATGCGCAAATGAAAATCGAACAGGTCAGGCTGTCCGCGCAGATCGACCAGGCCGGGCAGCCCGGAGAGTCCAATGGTAGCGCCGACCGTGCCGTTACGCCACGCGCGTCCGTGCGAGTTGATGATGAGTACGCCGATTTTTGCCCCTGTTGCAGCCTCCACCTTTTGGCGGATGTCTGTGGCAGAGCAATCAGGATCTTCCGGGAGCAGCAGTACCCAGTCTTCTGCCCTCACACCCGTTTCCTCTCCGACGGGTACAGGCGAGCTTACGTTGGAATGGTCGATGCCGGCATTGGCACAGACAAAGCCGAGTTTGTGTTCAACGATGATAACGCCCGGTCGGGTGCGCAGGATTTCGCTGCTTTCTCCCAGAATCAGTTCGATGATGCGCGGGTCTTTCTCGGTGAGCTCGGCTAGTTCCAGGGCTTTTCGGGAAGGTGTGACTGTATCCAGATTTACCGTCCGCCCTTCAGCCTTTGAGACGATTTTTTGCGCTATTACCAGGATGTCATCATCCTGGAGTTGAATGGCAGTTGTTTGTAACGCCTGGACAAGAATATCCGCCAGGCTGTCACCTTGGCGGATGAG
Organism: uncultured Chloroflexia bacterium; assembly: GCA_963829615.1. Classification (GTDB taxonomy): domain Bacteria; phylum Chloroflexota; class Anaerolineae; order Anaerolineales; family Villigracilaceae; genus JAABUE01. The sequence goes on along the minus strand of CAWHJM010000020.1, from coordinate 20,330 downwards.
GGGTATGTCAGATAGAGGGGTTAGGACGAGAGGTGGCATAGGGTTCTGCAAAGGACATAGATTTTTACAACCTATATCCTCTACTCAATTATTGATGTTTATATGACTCCGGTAATCTTGATGCCTGCGTGCGTCGAGCCATATTTCTTGTTAATGCCGATCAGCACACTGGTCAGGCCCTCGACGACGACAGAGTTTTCAATTGGACCAGCATCCCAACCGGTCAGGCCGGCAGCCTCAACCAGTTTGATTGCCTCAGCGCGGGCATCCTTGCTTGTGCCGGTGACCAATACATCGCACTCAACATTTTCATCTCCCAGCAAATGTTCGTGCGAGATGTTTTGGAAAGCAGAGCAGACTTCTACACCTTCGCCGAGGATTTGCTGTGCTTCCTGTGCTGCTGAGCCTGCTTCGGGCATCTGTACTTTGCTGACTTTGGGTGGCACGAGCGGTACAGTGACGTCAATAAGCAATTTGCCCTGTACGGCATCTTTCACGCTTTCCAATGTTGTGCGATGTGCGGCATAGGGCACGGTCAATATGCTAATGTCTGCACTTTGAGCAGCCTCAAGATTCTCCAGGCCTTCGATAAGAGCCTGACCACCCAACATCATGCTAAGTTCTTCTGCGGCTGCAACGGCTTTTTGATGGGTGCGAGAGCCAATCAATACTTTATATCCGGCTCGCGCCCAACGATATGCCAGACCTTTACCTTCTTTTCCGGTTCCGCCTAGTATGGCGATGGTCAATAAAATAGGGTCACTCATTATAAATTTTCCTCTAGCGTTTCCAAACCTTTGTGGCTAACTCTTTTACTTTGGTGGCGATTTCCGCATCATCGGGTGTCAGCAGTTCGCGTTTTTTTCAGGACTTTTCCACCCACGATGGTGATGATCACCATATATTATATGCTAAATCAACCCAGGCCAAATTGTTCCGGACTGGGAAGTTTTATCCCGCCTGCTGCCAGTTCGCACAGAACCAGAAAAACGGCCTCGCGTAGTTCGGGATCGTCGCGGTACATAGCATGGTACATGTTTGTGATGACGCCTTCACTGGGCATGCGCTTCAAATATTGCAAAGCAGCCAGACGTTCTTCCTCAATATCGCTTTTGAGAGCGGCGACGAGGATTTCAGTGGCAGGTGAGCCGGGTGAGATGCCCACCCCTTGTTTGCCTGCAAATTCAATCAGCCAGGGGGTTTCGGATGGAGTTGTCAGCGGACGCGGTACACGTGGGTCCATCTGGCTTTTGCTGTCAAGGACCTCACTGGCTGAGTTGCGTACTACCCATTGATCATCTTCCACTCGAATACTTTGCAACGCCTCAGTTGCCCAATCTTCTTCTACGCGCGCCAGACCATAAACAACGGCGCGGCGCAAGAGAATATCTGTTAGAGTAATGCCTTCTTTGAGCATGGCGTGACCCTCAATCGGGTCATTTGCCAGGGCTTCTGCTGCTGCGCGCCGCAAATCTTCCTCGCCTTCCAACAGCGCATGGGCAACGGCTTCCATGGCTGGAGCGGAGCCGATAGCTACTAATGCGAGACATCCTGCCCGCTGTGATGCCAGGCTGGGGGCATAGAGAACGCTGGATAGCAACTCAACAGCTTTGGGATCCTGGACCGCTCCGCTGCCAAGCGCTGCTAAATGGACGAGTTCGAAAGAATGTGTTTTCATAAATTGACGGAAGAGCGGCGCAGCGCCAGGGTCACCGCTCCAATAAAAGGCTGCCACAGCTTGCGCCCGCAATGTCAGCGGAATGCCATCAGTTTGTAGAAGATTTGCCAATTGGGAAAAAACTTTCCCGCGCCAGGGCGCTTCGCGAGGCGCATCACGCAGCCATCGCGCTGCATTGAACAGAGACCTGTGCAGTGGCATTTCAGTCTGTTTGAGCATAGCGTTGGCCAGACCAGTAGCATCTCCGTGCGCAGCCACATAGCGCATGGCCAGTAATTTTCCGGTCCAATCAGGCTGCTGGAGCAACGAACTGTCTGCATCCGCGGCTGCCAGTGCCCGCCCGGCCAGGTATCCACCAAAGACCGGGTGCAGGAAGCGCATACGGTTGTCTGGATGTGACACCAATAAACCGCTGTCAGTCATTTTGTTAAGCAGGCTGGATGTAGCAGGCATGGGGTTAGCCTTACCGAGCGGCCCGGTGTTGCCAAGTGGTCCGGTTTTCCTGAGAGGCCCTGTTTTACCTTTTTGCTTGAGCGGTCCAGTTTTAGGTTTTTCGCCGTCTGTTGCTTCTGCTTCGAGATTCTCCTCACCATTATCACTTTCGATTGCTTCTTCCTCTGGTAATTCGAAGTTCTTTACCCATTCACGCGCTGAGTGAGAATCAAAGATGGCCTGTGATGAAAGTGCAACTTGCATACCTAAAGTTTCAAGCGCTGCCAGTGGAGTGCCTGTTGGGGCCAGACGACGAATGTGGGTTGCAATCGCATCCAGAATATCAGGTCCAAGACTATCGCCTGCATAGCCAGCCCAAATTTTAAGGGTGAGTTCAAGAGGTGTCAGGGTATAGTTGTCCGTGCTCAACCAGGAATTGATAAGCAGCGGATCAATTTGTTCGGGCTGGTCTGTCGCCTCCTGTGACCAGGATTCAATCGCTACGGTTTGATTCCAAAGTTGACCCCATTTTTCGATAAATCCATCTCGTTGTTTAGAGACCCATGGCATTAAAACCATTGGTTCGAAGCCCAACCCGATCAAACCATCAAGATGTTCAGGACAGCCTGTCGTTACGATTTGTATTTTTGGATAGGCGCTGAGCAAAGCCTTCAGGTAGGCAGTCACCTTGCCCTGCTCACCCGGCGGCAATTCGTCGAAACCATCCAGCAATAGCAGCGCTTGACCGTTGCTGAAAGCGAATTCGACAAAATTTGGCAAGCGTGTGAGGTCTAAAACGGGGGCGTGTTCCGAGGCAGCGTCCAGAATGGGATTCAGGATATCCTTGGTTTCACCTTCTGGTAAACGCAAATCGGCAATATGGTAGAAAAATGGGATGACTTCGATTAACTCCCCAAGTGCTGGGTCACGGTTGGCGATCGAGGAGGCGAGATGTGCCAATGCAACGGTCTTGCCTGCCCCAGGTTGCCCTGTGATTACTATATTGCTGCCGCCACTGAGCGCTTGTCCTAAGCTCAGGGAAGGAGCATGGTAAACCGCAGCCAATTCGGGCCAGGAGGGCATATACGGAACCGTGCGCGCTACAATGTCTTCGGTAATCAGGGGGGCACCCGGTTCCACGCGTAAAGGTGGCGCAAGCAGTCGAGGCGTTTCGATAATTTCATCCAGGGCAAAGAGCGGGGCAGCCAGGTGCATGCCTTGTGCGCGGCGTAATGTGGTGCGCCGATGGTTTTCCTCCACACCAGTGGAACGACGCGCCTTTGCCTCCTCCCGGCCTATTCGCCAGTTCTCGCGGATATCTCCCAAAAGCGGCCGCATATGTCCCATCAGCCACCAGAAAATTGTAGCGGTGATGAAACCAACGATGAAGGAGAAAGCCTGTAATGAGAACTGCATGGGAGAGTCTAGTTCGCGAATAAGATACGTCCGCAAGTAGGACAGTTATAAATTTGTGAAGTCGAGTGGGCGCTCTGCATCTGTGAAGGAGTCAGGGTCTTGCCGCAGGCGGCACAGGCCCCATCACTGACAGCGACAATTGCCACTCCCCGTTTTTGCCGACGGAGATCATCGTAAACGGTTAGCAGACTTGCATCCAGGGGAGAGAGTGTGGCTTGTCGCTCCGACTCCAACTTTTCCAATTCTTTATTCAGATTATTTTGTTCGACTGTCAAAGTTTGATTCTGGTCTGCAAGACGAGCCTTAACTTGTTCAAGTTTGTTCAACACCGCTTGATCAGCCTGTTCCGCTGTTTCTTCCTCCAACATGGCTTCGAGTTGGCGGTCTTCGAGCGTTTCTAAGTGGCGATTGAGCGCTGCAACTTCGTTTTGCAGGTCTTGCAGTTCCTTTGGGTTTTTAACGTTTCCGCTATACAGGTTCGCTTCCGATTGTTCGATCTTTACTTTTTGTTTGTTTACTTCTGCTTCCGCTTGTTTCAGGGTATGTTGGGAAAGTGTGAGCGCCGCCTCTGTTTCGGAAGCTTGTTTTTTGACCCAACGCATTTCTTCGTCGTTTTCAAGTGTTTGGCGAATTTCCTCCAACCGCGCACGGATTTCATCCATGCGGCTGTCCACAAGTTGCAAGCGATAAAGACCAAGTGAAGCGCTCATATTTTGATTATATACGAACTATTCTATTTTGCTCCGTGTAAGAAAAAAATGTTATTGAATTGGAAGGTTGAAATAGTTGTAAACAATTTGTGAAAGCTCGGCGAACAACTGCGAAACAGGTTCCCATACCGCCTGAATTGGATGATAAGCATACATGACGAGCACATAGTTCCCGCCCGGTGTGTAGACGATGGCTGAGTCGCTGATATTTTTGATGACGCCACTGCCTGCGTCGCTGATCCAGCCGTGCTTGTGGGCGACTTGTGTGCCCTCCGGGACGCCCGCTTCAATCAGGACCCCGATTTTGTCCATTGCTAAAAAGTTGATCATTTGCTGACATATATCCTTTGTAATTTGACCGGGGAAAGCGGCTACCAACGCACCGCCACCTGTCGTAGCGCACTGGTAGATGTCTGCCAGTAGCATGCCCATATCGGACGTGGTAGTCTGGTTGTATGGATCTGGATCGGTGAATACGTCGATGCGCTGGTTGGCAGGTGTAGAGAAGCGTTCCAGCAATGGACAGGGGTTGTAAGGATCGCAGAAGAAGCCAGCGATAAATGTGTTTTCCAGACCGATTTTTCGCAGGTCTTCGGTCACGATCAAGGGGCCGTCAAAGGCATTCAGGCGTTGCATCAATGAGTCAGCCGGTGGGTTTTCTGACTTGCGGATCATATTCTGGATAAGCTGATTTGTGCGGTCGTCTAGCGCTGCCGGTCCATTCTTGATGTAGTATGAGAGCATGATAGGAATTTTGATCGTGCTGGAAGCGGTAAACGCCACATCCGGCTCTGTCGGGATGGTGTTGCCCTTGTCCATCGCAAAGTGGATTTCTTGCCCGGTTTGCAGATCCAGCATGTATAGACCAAAAACGCCATCGTATCCGGCCAGGTTAATCGTCTGCTGGAGCAGGATTCCCAAGTTTGCAATTGTAGGACGAGAAGGCGCACTGCGTTGGAAGGTCAATGAAACGGTGCGGTTGGATGGAGAGCGCAGGGCATCCTCGATCAAGAGCACAGCACGGTCGATGTCAAGGACCTGCCCGGAACGGCCCGGTGCGAAGGAAGCGCTGCCTGGGATCGGCTGGGCAGGCTCAGGCGGGATGTCGTAACGGGAGGCAATCTCATTTTGCAGGTAGTTGCGTAAACTCTCTTCCGAGATTGTGGCACGAAGAGGAACGGCAATGGGCTCCGCTTCCTGGTTCCATAGATAATTCCAAAAGCCGCCCCAGAAGGAGCCGCCAGTGCGTGAAAGGTCTGCTGCGGCCATCATCGATTCTATATCCAGTTCAAAGCCAACGGTTGGTGGGCTTATATGGATAATCGCATCGCCATATTGTGCCTCAACCGGTGTGCTATAGACCAGCAGGACGCGTTCAGAAGCTTCTTGCGTACTCAGCCCGCCAACAGGCACGCCGCCGATTGTCATCCCGGCGGGAAAGTCGTTGCGTTGGCGGCTGTAACCGATCAACGAGACAATGACCAATATAATGGTTGCGCTCAGGAAAAGTATCGAAAATATGCGAACAAGGATGGACGTATTGCGATTTCTCACACGGCCTCCAAAGAAATTATGGTGAAGGTTGTGGCTTCGCCAGAATGGCTGCGGTTGTCAGAACGTAAGTGATCCAAACCAGGTCAGCACTCAGCAAGTGTATCAACTGGGTTGGGATAGGGACAAGTAACAGTAAGTTGATCAAGCCAATGACCAGTTGTACAACGCCTACAACAATCAGCGCGATTAAAAATTTACGAGCTAGACCTTTGTTTTGACTCAATAACATACGTACCAAATAGAGAGAGTATATGGCGATGACGATAGCAATGACAGGATGATACACCCGTAACCTTACAAGAAAATGAGCGTTCGGGTCCATGTCTGCTGCAAGGCCCTCGGCCAGTGAACTGACCGGGAAAAGCGTGTCGCCCAGTGCCGTCACAGCACCACTCATGCCGATAAACAACATGCCCAGCAACCCGCCAGCAAGCAGCCAGACTTTCAAACCCTGCCCCTTGAGTTGGATAGCGCGCCCGCCGGACGCCCAGTACGCGGTCAATGCCAGACTCCCGACCAGCAGGAAGGTATTTGCCAGGTGCAAGGCCACTGCCAGCGCGCGGAAGTAAGTCGAGTTTTCTTCTACCAGTTCGAACAACACCAAGCCAGCCCCCAGCAAAGCCTCGGTGACGATCAAAATCCCGGCGGCGATCAGACCTTTGCGAACGGGATGCTCTTTGGTTGTGATACGGAAACCCCAGATGACCATAATTGCAATCAACAACAGGGCTCCCCCCGAAAGCAGGCGATGCGTGAACTCGATTGTCATTTTTACGTCAGGCGCCTGCGGGACAATCTCACCGTTACACAACGGCCAGTGCTGGCCGCAACCTGCACCTGAGCCGGAAGCGCGCACATAAGCTCCCCAAAGAATGACAATCAGGTTCCAACCGACTACGCCCCAGGTAAACGGTGCAAAGTTTTTTAGTTTCATGTGTGTACCATATTGGAAAAATTGTGACTTAAATCACCCAAAGAGTATAACACAATCACCCCTGCCAGTTATGCTAGAATAGGTTCAGCGTTTCTTAATCTTCCTTATAAAAGGATGGTCTCCCAAATGCTTCGTTCATTCCTTATATATCTGTCACAGGCTGGCTGGGCCCAGCGCATGGTTACCGGCTGGAAATTTGCCTGGCAAACAGCATCCCGCTTTGTGGCGGGAGAGAGTATCTTGGATGCAATTCGTGTTATCCGGGAACTCAATGAAAGGGGAATTGTAGCTACGTTGGACCAACTGGGGGAGCATACGACAACAACAGAAGAGGCAACCCAATCGGCTGAGGGCATCCTTACCATTTTGGATGAAATTGATAAGGCCGGGGTTAAATCGAACGTCTCGATCAAGCTGACTCAGGTTGGCATGGGATTGGATGACTCGCTCTGCAGCGAAAACCTGACCCGTATTCTTCATCGCGCCAAAGAATACAAGAATTTTGTGCGCATCGATATGGAAGACACACCCTATACGGATACCACCATCGAATTGCTGAATGGCGTTCTCGATGATGGCTTCAATGTCCAGACCGTGGGTCTGGTCGTGCAATCTTGCCTTTATCGCACCGAAGAGGACACCCGCAAGTTGCTGGAACGCGGTGTGCGTTTTCGATTGGTTAAGGGAGCTTATAAAGAGCCTCCTGAAAAAGCCTATCCCAAAAAAGCCGACGTGGATGCCAACTTTGACCTGTTGACCAAAATCCTGATCGATGCGGCGGTGGCTGCGAAAGCCCCAAAACTCAGCGAGGATGGACGTATCCCGCCTGTCCCGGCGATTGCTACGCACGATGAAAAGCGCATTGATTTTGCCAAACAGTATGCCGATAAAGTCGGCTTGCCCAAGGATGCGCTTGAATTCCAGATGCTATATGGTATCCGCCGCGATTTGCAGGAACAGCTTGCAGCCGATGGATACCTGGTACGCGTCTATGTTCCCTTCGGTACGCACTGGTATCCGTACTTCATGCGTCGTCTGGCAGAACGTCCGGCCAACGTTTGGTTCTTTCTCTCAAACTTCTTCAGAAAATAGATACGAATATCCCTTTCTTTTAGATACGGAGTCCAAAGTCTTATCCTCCTCGCAGGGGCTGACTTCGGTTGCAAAATCGGACCCTTAGCAGGATGTTATGCAAAGATTTCGCACTCCACCAGGAAGATGTTAGGGTGATGGGTATTTTGTGGTAAAACAGGCCTATGGCTGAATTTCCACTTGCTGTAGTAACTGGTGGCGCCCACCGGTTGGGCCGCGCCTTTGCGTTGACCCTGGCATACCAGGGATATGCGGTTTTAGTGCATTATCATCGTTCGTCTCAACTTGCGGCTAAGACCGTTGCGGAGATCAAATCCTTTGGGGTTCCGGCATTTTCCATGCAAGCGGATTTGACTCAAGCAGAGCACGTAGAAGCGCTGTTTACACTGGTAGATTCGCTGCTTTCACGCTCCGAATCGCAGCTTTCGCGCCTGGCCGTCCTGGTTAATTCTGCGGCGGTGATGTTGCGGGGGAACGTGCGCACGCTTCCGGTCGAGGAATGGGACACGGCACTCGACCTGAATTTAAGGGCCCCGTTCCTTTGCGCCCAGCAGGCTTGCACAAGGATGAAGCGCGGCGGCCTGATCGTGAATGTTTCGGATATTGGGGCGGAGAAGGCCTGGAGCGGGTTCCCGTCTTATACCGTCAGCAAGGCTGCCCTCGAATCCCTGACAAAAGTGCTGGCGCGTTCGTTTGCGCCCTCCGTGCGTGTGAACGCCATTGCGCCGGGACTTGTGTTGCCCTCGGAGAACATGCCCACCGAAGAATGGAACCGGCTGGTAGAACGCTTACCGCTCAAGCGCACAGCCACGACCGAGGAAGTTGCCTCTGCACTCGAATTTTTACTCAAAAACGAGTATGTTACCGGCCAGACCATCGCCGTAGATGGCGGTTATTCTTTATTATAGAGGAGCGCTTATGACGGAGACAACGCCTGCCTGGCTTGCTGAACGTTTGAAGAAAGAAGGGGAAAAAGTGGTTGCTTATTTTTCCCCGCTGACGGATGAACAGTGGAAGGCCGAAGTTTACACAGAAGGCAGCACCTGGACTGTCCGCAACGTGCTGGCGCACTTTGTAACCTCGGAACGCGGCCTGCTCAAGTTATTTCAAACCATTCGCGAGGGTGGCCCCGGCGCAGCGGAAGATTTCTCGATAGACCATTACAATGCCCGCCAACAGGAGAAGGCCAAAGACCTGATGCCGGGTGAGTTATTGGAGCAGTTCGTTGATGTGCGCGCGAATACGGTCAAATGGGTGGCCGGCCTTTCGGATGAAGAACTCGCAATAGAAGGCCGCCATCCGTTTATGGGACAGGTGCCGTTGGTTGAAATGCTCAAGATGCTTTACTTGCACAACCAACTCCATTTCAGGGATTTTCGCAAGTTGGTTGAATAGTTCGCAATGGCTGTTGACCAACCATCGATACAAGCACCTGCTACCCATATCTATTGGATCGACCTGGTCCGTGTGTTTGCGGTGTTTCAGGTTGTTTTGGTGCATCTGTCTTATGTGATCTTCTTCAAAGAAGCCCCCCTGACACCCAATTGGCGGGCGGCCAATTTCTACGATTCTTTCTCTCGCATGGGTGTTCCGCTATTTTTTATGGTCAGCGGGTATCTGTTGCTCGGGAAGAGCGAGTCGATTGCGGATTTCTTCCGTAAACGGTTTATGAAGGTTGGCATTCCTACCTTGTTCTGGTCGGTTGCCTACTTGCTCTGGTCGGTCAAGGCCTATACAAACGGGAGCATGAACCCTTTGGGCGTTATACTGTCCATGCTCAAGGCCATCTATACCGGGAATGTTGAGATCCATTTGTGGTTCCTGTATATCCTGATTGGGATTTACCTGGTGGTGCCCATCTTGCGTGTGTACGCTTCGACCGCCTCCCGCCAGAACCTGACCTACTTCATTGCTATGTGGTTTTTGGCCAGCCCGCTTCTCGAACTGGCGCAGCGCGTGATTGGATTTCAAACTGCCCTGATCATCCCGGTGGTGACAGGCTATGTCGGCTACTTTGTGATGGGGTATTGGCTGGCAGATGTGAAGTTGGGAAGCCGGGGCAGGGTTTTGTCCGCGCTGGGGTGTATCATTGCGATTGTCGTTACCTATTTCGGCACGAATATACTCTCGGCAGATGCGGCTCCGATTGATACCTATTTCTACAGCTATTTCAGCCCGCCGACGGTTCTGGCCTCGCTTTGCGGTTTTTTGCTGTTGAAAGACCTGGGTCAAAATCTTGGCAAGGCAGGCCAAATCGTCCGGACGGTTTCGGCGACCAGCTTTGGGATTTATCTCATCCACATCTTCGTGGTCGAACTGCTCCGCAAGGGTGATTTGGGTTTCCGCCTGTATAGCTGGATGGCGCCTTCCGTTTATATGATCCCATTGACGGCGCTGGTGGTTTTTGTTTTGTCCTTTATGATTGTTTTTGTGATACAAAAAATTCCTGCCCTGAAAATGCTGGTTCCATAAGGTAAATCTATGCAACGACTACTTCTTCTTTTGCGCTTATCTCGTCCTTTGAACGTCATCTTTGCCGCACTGACCTATATACTCGGTGCCGGCATCGCGCGTTATCTTGGCATCTCCCAGGATGTGATCGTGTTCTGGCTTGGCCTGGGTGGGATTTTGCTGGCACAGTTCAGCATGGGCTTGCTGGCAGAAGCGCTCCGCCCGGTGGAGCAACCCTCGGAAAACGAAGAAAATCGTCCCGAGCGTGTTAACCTGCGCAACGCGGCTTTGCTGGTGTCGGTGGGTGCCCTGGCGGCTGCGACCGTCATCGCCATCTTGCTTGGCAAGGAAGGCGCACTCACGCCGGTCACCATCCTCTTTTTAGGCCTGTCCTTGTTGATCGTGCTGGCCTATGCGGTCCCGCCGTTGCGACTGGTGGATGCGGGCTTTGGCGAGTTTACCCTGGCTGTTCATATTGCCATGATCGCCCCGGCGATTGGTTTTGTCTTACAGCAAGGCGAATATCACCGCCTGGTTGGGATTGTTTCTTTCCCGCTCACCTTGCTGGCGTTGGCCTATTTCCTCATCCTTGATTTTCCCACCTTTGCTGCCGACGAAAAATACGACCGTCGCACGCTCTTGCGCAGTATGGGTTGGCAGCGGGCCGTCCCGTTGCATCATGGCCTGATATTGGGCGCTTACCTTTTGCTGTCCAGTGCGCTGCTCTTTGGCCTGGCCTGGGGCCTGATCTGGCCCTCTTTTCTGACGCTGCCTTTTGCCATCCTGCAAATCTTCTGGCTGCGCAATATCAGCCTGGGGGCCAAACCCATCTGGCCCCTGTTGACCGTCAATGCCCTGGCTGTTTTCGGGCTGACCGCTTATTTATTGACATTCGCTTTCTGGTTACGCTGACCTATAAAGTAAGGGCGACCCTTCAAGGTTGATAAAGCACCTTACTTGTACCAAACGGGTCGCCCCTACCGTATGCGAAACTTGACTATTGAAACGTATATCTTATGCCTGAATTCCTGACTCTTTTACCTCCCGACGCCGCCCGCGAAAAACTGTTCGCGCATCTCCCCGCATCCGAGCCTGCCTCGGAACAAATTGACGTTGCCTCGTCCCTCGGTCGTGTGACCGCTGAAGACGTCCGCGCGCCGCATCCCTTGCCCGATTTCCGCCGTTCCACCGTGGACGGGTTCGCCGTGCGCGCCAGGGACACCTATGGCGCCAGCGACTCGCTGCCGGCCTATCTCGCCCTGGCTGGCGAAGTCCCGATGGGCGATGCGCCCAAATCCGCGCTGGAGCCGGGGCAATGCATGACCATCCACACCGGCGGCATGCTGCCCGAAGGCGCGGACGCGGTCGTCATGTTGGAATATACCCAAGACCACGTCTGTAGGGGCAGGTCTCGAGACCTGCCCCTAGCGCAAATCTGAACGGTTAGACGAAATCGAAATCTTCAAATCCGTTGCAGAAGGCGAAAACGTGATCGCTATCGGTGAGGATGTCTCCCAGGGACAGGTGGTGCAGCCCAAAGGGAGTCTGATGCGTCCCGCTGAGATGGGCGGTCTGATGGCCCTGGGAATCACCCAACTGCGCGTATCCAAAAGAGTGCGCGTCGGGCTGATCTCGTCCGGTGACGAAGTCATCCCACCGTCCGAATCGCCGCGACCGGGACAGGTGCGTGACATCAACTCGTACACGCTGGCCGCGTTGGTGACCAAATCCGGCGGGGAGCCAGACCTGTATGGCATCGTGGGGGACAGTTTCGAAATGCTGAAAGAGACCGCTGCCAGGGCGCTGAGCGAATGTGACGTAGTCATCATCACCGCCGGGTCGTCGGCCAGCACGCGCGACATGACCGCCGATGTGATCGACCAGCTTGGCGAGCCGGGCGTGCTGGTGCACGGCATCAACACGCGCCCCGGCAAACCGACGATTTTAGGGGTGTGTCAGGGCAAGGCGGTCATCGGCCTGCCGGGCAACCCCGTCAGCGCGCTGGTGAACGGCTACATGCTGGTCGTGCCGCTGATCGAGCGCCTGCTCGGGCAATCCCCGCGCCCCAAAGCGACCGTTCAGGCCCGGCTGACGGTCAACCTGCCATCGCAAGCGGGCAGAGAAGATTGGTGGCCGGTGCGACTTATCCAGAGCGGAGCGCCCGCAGGAGCACGCAGTCGAAGGGCAAAGTGAGAAAGTCGATGATTACGCCCGTCCTTGCGACTTCACTGACGTGTCCGCTCAGGACGAATATAACGCCGACCCCATCTTTGGCAAATCCAACCTGATCTTCACCCTGGCCGCCGCGGACGGCCTGCTGCGCATCCCGCCGGATGCCACCGGCTTGAGCGCGGGGGAGATGGTGGAAGTGTTGTTGGTATAAGAGAAATAGGGTTGTTGGATAAATTACCTAATTGTGTCAGGAATTCCATGCAAGCGAAAAAGTTAATAATCGTTTTTTTCTTCATCATTGGAACCTCGCTTGTTTTGACTTCTCTAGGAGCAATATTGGCCCCAGACCTATTATCTAAACCTGGAGGTATTGTTGCCCTTTTTGCAGTCATTTTTCTTGCGATAGCGGGCTGGGTGGCGGCTCGATCAAGGGATGGGTAGGCGTTGTTTGGAGAAAATAAGGGGAAATCTAATCAAGTAAATGTAATCATCGAAGATTATTCAAGGGCAAAGTCCGGGGTGAGCAAAGAAACAGTAAAACAACAGGTAGACGAATACCTGAATTGGGTCCAGGATAACTTTGGGACAATCGTTTTACGAGGTATTGAACGCGGCGGTGAGCAAGCCGTGATTGACCGCTTGATACAGTTTATGTACCTCTAAAAGCAGACCTTAGTTTGAGCCAGGACGATGATGAAGTTGATTTCTCTAAGAGACATGAAATAGAGAGACTGCTGCCCGCGGTTCAAAGACTGGTGGCCAAATTCAACTAAATCAGATTTTTTCGGTTGGTAACAGGATTATTGTTACTGGCGGACCAGGTTGTGGAAAAACCACCGTTCTTTTGCATTTGGCCTGGACGCTGGCTAAAGCATTGCAGGACAATCCAAAATTGGCAGAAGAGAAATTAGGCATTACAGGTGAGTTGGTTGCCCCATATATATTCCCTTGACGCGCTATGCAGATTATCTGCGAAAATTACCTGCCTCGGCGAGTGCGGAAAAAAGAGCGCTCAAGACTTATGTTGCTGAGTATTTGAATGAAAGAGGAGCGAACTTAGAAGGTCTTGACCCAGGTTTCCTGTCGTATTTGTTACGAGATAGGAATACGGTCCTTCTTTTGTTAGACGGCATGGATGAAGTGCCTTCCGAAGCCGAACGCGTGTTAATCCGTTCAAAAATTGTAGACTTGGTTTCAGGCCGGAAAAACCTGCGTGTGGTTGTAACAAGTCGAGCGGCTGCTTACATGGGTGAAACGGTATTTGGTGGAAATTTTCATCATCTTGTTGTTTTACCCCTCGAAAAAGACCAGGTGGGGAAATTGGTTCGAGCAGCTTATGGATCGATCTATCAAAAAAGTGCTGCGATGGCAAAGCGACAGGCTGACGATTTGCTAGCGAGGATTGGGCAATTGGAGACGGAACGTCGCAGAAAGCTGGGAGATAGCTATAAATCTTTAGTAGATACACCAATAATGATTTCGCATGTTGCTGATCATGCATTACAACGACCGCGACCTACCCGATCAACGGGCTGAACTTTACCAGAAGGCGGTGGATGTAATCCTGCGCCCTGACAATGTTCCCGATATAAAGGTGCGTGAAGAAATTGAAAAAAGAATTGCTGGCAGTCTCTCAATGAACCGTGAGATGCTCCAGCACCTCGCATATTATATGCACGCAAGAGGGAAGGAGCAGGGGAGAGAAATTGATGAGGAAAGCTCTTCAAAGTTCTTTGAATCCGAACAAGCTTACAAGCCTTATGTTAATGCACTAATACAACAAACGCGTCAGCGTGGTACTTTACTAGAAGAAAGTGGTGGCCTATACCGCTTTATGCACTTTTCTTTTCAAGAGTTCCTAGTCGGACGGTATCTTGCTCAAAACTATAAGGATGCAGATGATCTGGTTGCTTTTTTGGAAGGTGGGCATATTCAGGATCCTTGGTGGCGCGAACCCATTTTACTGCTAGTTGGGTATCAAGATTTAACCGCACCTAGTCAAGCACGCCGTACCTTGCTTCGCATGGCTGGTTTGGATGAGTTTGCTAATAAGCGAGAAATCACCCTGGATAATCAATTGTCGGCATGTGAACTGGCTGTAACAGCTTATTTGGAATGTAGGAGCCAAGCTCCTGACCTTGGGGAAAAGTTAAGCGCGCAGTTGATAAATTTGCATGAACAGACAGGAAAAATAAAACAGTGGTCGCCACCGATATTGGCCGCAGCTATGGACAGCTTGGATCGGCTCGCCTATGTTCCCAAAGACCTACATACATTTATTCAAGTAGGCTATTTTTGGATTGGAAAGTACCCCGTTACCAATCTCCAATATGAACGCTTTTTAAAGGCAGAAAACTTTGAAAACAAAGCACTATGGATCGATTTCCCAAAGTTCTCTGAACCTGATAAAAACGGTAAGATCAAACATGTAGGTGATTGGGGTGATGAGGCTTGGATTTGGCTGCGAAAAGTGCTTAATAGTAATGATTACGATATCCAAAACGGCATATTATTGCCGCGTTACTGGCGTGGTCTACGCTTTGGGGTTGCATATAAAACTGCCCCAGTGGTGGGCATCAGCTGGTATGAAGCCAATGCCTATTGCAAATGGCTAATCACTCAGCAGGAAATTAACGAATTAAGGTGGTTTTCATCGATCACCGATCAACCAATTTTCTTTCGTTTGCCGACCGAGACTGAATGGGTAGCTGCTGCTGGCGAACAGGAATGTGGAACCGTTTTGCCTGGGATAAACCTGGCGATAGTACACTTGATGAAAAAGTGTCTCTGTTTGCCAACACTGCCGAAGGTAGCATAAATCGCACTACCCCTGTTTGGATGTATTTACAGGGTAAGAGCTTTCCCCATGGTCTGATGGATGTCTCCGGTAACGTTTGGGAGTGGCAGGCAAATTATTCAGATAAATTCCAATAAATATTTAGGATTGCGTGGTGGCTCATGGGACGATAGTTTGATTTATGCGCGCGTCTCCGGCCGCAATTACATTCAACCGAATGAACAATGGGTCGGTTACGGTTTTCGCGTGCTTGGTGTGTCTCTGCCCAGATAGCTCTAGTTTTTCTGCGTATTGTAAAGACCGCATAATTAATCTTTCCCTCTCCAACCTCCTCGTCACCCCCAACAGTAGCACCGAAACCCCCACCAACATCACCGACAGCGCCACCGCTACCCCCAGGCTCCTCTCAAATCCCAAATAAATCGCCAGCGGCATGGTCTGGGTCACGCCTTCCAGATTGCCTGCAAACAAAATCGTCGCGCCGAACTCGCCCAGCGCGCGCGTCCAACTCAGGATCGCGCCGCTGATCAGCGAGCGTCCTGCCAGCGGGAACATGACTTCGCTGAACAGTTGCCACTGGTTGGCGCCTTCCACATGCGCGGCTTCCTCCAGTTGCATGTCGATCTCGGCGAAGCCGATGCGCGCCGCGCGCACATACAATGGCGCTGAGACGAAGGTCTGTGCCATGACCACCGCCGCGGTGGTGAACGGCAGGCTGATCCCGAACATGCTCAATGTCCTGCCCAACAGTCCCTGGCGGCCAAAGGCGATCAGCAGCGCCAATCCTGCTACGGAAGGGGGCAGAACGACCGGCAAGTCCACCAGCATCTCGACGATGGATTTCCCGCTGAATTTCCAGCGCGCCAGCATATAGGCCAGTGGCGTGCCAAAGGTGATGGCGATCCCGACGCTGACCAGGCTGGTCAGCAGGCTGAGTTTCAGCGCGGAAAGCGCTTCTGGCGAAAGCGCATATGCCAGGAAGGTATCGCCAATTGCATTGATAATCAGCGCCAGGATGGGCAGCCCGAACAACGCCAAGCAGCAGCAGACTGGGCACTACGAACAGCCAGTCTTTGTGACCGTTGTTGGTCAGGTGGTGGAAATAGCGACGGATTGTTGACATGAGGATCTTTACCACAAAGACACAAAGGCGCGGAGACACGAAGATTTTTTAGAACTTAGTGCCTTAGTGTCTTTGAGACTTCGTGGTCTATTGCGCAGGCGAGAAACCCCATTTCTGTAGGATCGATTGTCCATCTGGAGAAAGCACAAAAGCGACAAACTCATCGGCCAGTTTGGGTTGGGGGGCATCTTTCAACACCGCAATTGGATATTTTGCCAGCACGTTCCATTCTGACGGGATTTCAATCACCGGCAACTCTGGCGCGGCCACCGCATCCGACGCGTAGACAATGCCTGCATCCGCTTCACCGAGTTGGACTTTGGCCAGCACCTGTTTGACATCCGCTTCGTTGGAGACTACGTTTGCCAGCACCTGCGCCTTGAAGTCTGCGCCGGCGTTGTCCAGCATTTGACGCGCGTAGCGACCGACTGGCACATCTTCGGCGGCCAACACCAACTTCAAGTCGGGACGGGTTAGATCGTCGAACGTGGATACCCCCGCCGGATTCTCCGTGGGTGTAATGACCACCAGTCGGTTGGTCAGGAACGTTTGCGGCGCGCCCTCGGCTACCAATCCGCTGGTGACCAACGCGTCCATTTCTTTGGTGTTGGCGGAAGCGAACACGTCCGCCTGTGCGCCTTGATCGATCTGCGCTCGCAGGGTATTCGACCCGGCAAAGTTGAGCGTCACATCCACGCCGGGGTGGGAGGCTTCGAAGGCGGTCGCCATTTCGCCGAAGGACTCGGTCAGGGAGGCGGCGGCGAAGACGGTCAATTGAACGGAATCAGGTCGAGGGGCGTTCGAAGCGCAGGCGCTCAACAAGATTAGAGTCAGGATCGGCAAAGAGATTCGTTTCATGGTGTAGCCTCGTTTGGGATGTCGAATTGCGCCTGGATTTCATGCATCCAATCCTGGATCAGTCGCATTTGGCGCAGTCGCAGGTCGAGGCTGAGACGGTTGAAGGGCTGGTCTGACGGCAGATGAGTTAGCAGGTTTTCCAGATACTCGATGCTGGCCCGGATCTCGGCACATTGCGCCGTATAGATGTGAGAGGTCTGGTCGGGATGGTATTGAAGGGCGAAGTACAGACGGGTCAGGAATTCGAGCCGGATAGCGCGCGCATTGTGGCCTGCAGCGAGTAGCCACTCTTCGAAGCGGTGTTTGCCAGAAGGAGTGATGTGCAGAATTTGTCGCGCGGGCAGTTTATCCTGCTCGACCAGTTGACTGGAAATATCGCCACGCGCTTCTAGCCGCTTCAGGATGGCGTAGGCCTGGCTTTGGCTGAGATGCCATACATTACCAAGCTCGGCCTGGAATTTCTGGTGCAGATCATAGCCGTGACATGGCCCCGCGACCAGGAAACCCAGCAGGGCGAATTCGGGGGATATGTTGCTCATGATGATATACTCACCGAGTGAGTATATCCGACTCTAATTGGTATAGCAAGGTGTATTTAGCACGTTTTTCGAACCGCTAAGAGCGCAAAGCCCGCAAAGGTTTAAAAGATTTTCTTCGCGTTCTTGGCGTGCTTTGCGGTAGCTGTGTTTGGCCAATCCCTCGACCACATTGAGCGGGGAAACCAGCTATAGTTCGGGATAGCGCAACAAGTCGGGGGAGCAAAACGCAACTCAAAAAATAGGGGCGGCCAACTCAAGTTGTGGGGGGTAGGGAATAGACAACGACACCTTCGATCAGGATAATGAGAATATCCACATTCCATTTCTGAAAGGAGGTGCCGTTATGGCGATTGTCCCGCTCTGCGGGATTGTATCCTATTGTCCATCCAAGGGGGCAGCGCGATTTGTGTGTGCCCAGGCAGGCTGCAGGGAGTGCGTGGAAAGCCTGCTGCGCGAACATAGTGGGCTGGTCTGGTTGATGGTTAGTCAGGCAATGGTCGGGCAAGGCATATTATGCTGATCTGTTCCAGGAGGGGCGGATCGGTTTGTGGCAGGCGATCCTGCATTACGATCCCGGACGCGGAGTGGCTTTTTCGAGTTATGCCTGCGTGGCCATTCGCCGCCAAGTTTGGGCGGCAGTGCGGCATTCGCTCAAGGCCGAGGGTTGGTTGGAATACGAGCGCGCAGGGGATAGTCTGGAAGCGTTGCTTGCAGCCTGGCAACAAGAACAAATTCGTCAGGCGCTGGGGGAAGCATTGGTGCTGCTGCCAGAACATTTGCGTCAAGTCATTTAACTTCATTATGGAATGGGCGGGGAAGCGCCTCACAATCTAGCTGAGATTGGACGGGCGTGGGGAAAGAGCCGGGAATGGATCCGCCGACTGCACAACCAGGCGCTGGGTCTTTTGCGTCTGCCTGCCTTATCCATCCGTTTGTGGAGTATCTGCGAACGGGCGGAACGGGTGAACTACCGTCGGGCTCTGCGCCAGAACCAGAACTACCAGCATAAGCGCAGGCGGCAGCGATGAACACCCGATGGGTTCCCGCTCAGAACGTGATTGCAGCGATCCATGTTCCCAATAGTCCCTTTGAACAATTGCAGCGCCAGACCCGTGCCGGACTGAGCGCAGGTCGCGCCCTGCCTGCCGCCGAGCGACGTTTGCAGCTGCCCAACTTCGTGGAACTCTTCCGCTGGGAGGCCATCCGCCCGCTCCTGCCACTCAAGCTACCCACACCTGGTGAACCATCTCCCTGGACAGGTCGTCTGTGCCGCTCATGCTACCAGTGGTTGGAAGGGGATGATATTTCTGTCCTGGAGCTGGATGAGTTCGACCTGATGCTACGCCTGTTCGACTTCAGCCCCTGGCGACCTTACTTTGCCGAGCGTTTCCGCAGCCAATATGGGCCCCCACCTTTCGACCCACTCAGCCTGGGCTTGGGGATGTTCCTGGCCCACTACCAGAGTTGGGATTGGGCACGCCTGGCGGGAGAACTGCGCTCGCCTGCGCGCGGAAGGGATTATTGTCTTCGTTTAGGCTTTGATCCCACCGACCTGCCTTCTCCATCCACCTTCCGTATGGCCTTTGCCCAGACCCAGGCGGACTGGTTCACTGCCTGCCAGGATAGTCTGGCTCAAGGCTTGATGGCCTATCAACTCATCCCGACCTGGAGTACTTTCCCTGGTGACCCACTCGAACAGGGCGTTTCCATCGCCACCGATTGCCAGTTGATCGCTTCGCGCTCGCGTATGCAATGCAGCTACCAAATCCCCACTTGTTCGCAGCCCGCCGCGGCACGCACTTGTCCGGCGCGCGAGGCTGGCAAGGAAGGCTGCGCCTGCGATACCCCAGCCTGCCGGGCGCATTGCCATTTCGCTGCCTGGCGCGATCCGCAGGCAGCCTATGTCTATTATGTCGGTTCCAACCAGCCTGGGCCAAATCCCAATACGCCCAAGCCTGCCAAAGCACCATTGCAACAACCCCGCACACTTGCGGGGCAACCCGCTTCCAACGTGCGAGGGAAGCATCACTTTGGTTACAAATCCAAAGCCTTCAATATCATCAAAAATCACGCCCGGCTCTTCCTGATCTGGCCACTGACTGGAACCACGACCCCGGCCAACCGCAATGATCACCTGCTGATTTTCCCCGGTCTCCAACATCTGCACAAGCGCTTCCCGAGCCTCAAGATTGGTGAATTGCTTGGCGATGCGGGCGAAGGCTATGATGAGATCCTGCGCTTCGTCCACCAGGATCTGCAGGCTCTGCGCACCATCCGTCTGCGCCATACCGAAGGCGATGATGACCCGCTCATCTGTCTCCAGCGCGGGTACAGCCGCAACGAAATCCCGCTTTGCCCACACGGCTACCGCCTTTCCAGCAATGGCCATGACTACCAGCGTCACGCCACCAAATGGGTCTGTCGTCTCAAATGCACACACCAAAGTAGATCCCGATGTCCCCGGTGCAAGAAGCTGCAATCTCACATACTACCTGCCCCTTTGCCGATCCTGCCCATCCCCTGGGGTTTTCCCTGACCACCACACTCACCTTGCCCGATGGTTGCATCCGCCTG
>CAWHJM010000019.1:0-19496 GCA_963829615.1 uncultured Chloroflexia bacterium | reverse complement strand
TGGGCGTTCAAGTACAGATTACTCAATAAATAATCACTTAAAAGCCGATAAACAAAAAAGGTTCAAATATGTCAAACACACTCGAAAGTGGTATTGCGGCAGCCAAAAACGGCAATAAAGGACGCGCCAGACAATATATACAACAGGCTGTGCAAGAGAATCCCAAAGATATTACAGCATGGCTATGGTTATCGGTACTTGTGGATGATGTTGAGCAGAAGAAATACTGTTATCAAAGGGTTCTTGCTTTAGACCCTAAAAACGAACATGCGCACAAGGGAATGAAACAACTTGGCATTAACGGTACAAAACCAACACTTAGTGAATCACATGAAAAGCCACTTACTCTTAATGGAAATCTTATTGCGCCAGAACCGCAAAGAAAAAAATTTGAGTACATAGAAACGATTGAAACGCAATATAAACCATCATGGGACATTTACGAGCCTCACATGCCCAGTGTGGATGTCTATTCTGATATGGAGGAAGTTCTTTGAAAATGCGCGACTACTTGGAATGAAGGGATCTAAGAAAGGATTTAAAGCGGAGTTTACCAAGACACATCCAGAATTCGAGGGACGAATTGGATGACAGAAAAAGATAAAAGAAGGTGAAAAATTCGTACCAATTATCAGTCCAGGCCGGATCGTCTTTTACTTCCCGGGTTCAACCCTAAGAACAAAAACGTAGCAAGCAATAATCCAGGCGACTACATCCTCCCCAACAAGAGGAATTGCAAGATTACAGCTATTTCATACACATACATGGAAGACTTTATGAATGCCAGCCTACCCTTCAAAGAACGCCTCGTTGGGATTGTGAAATGTATCCCTTTCATTGGTCAGGTAGCAACATTTACAAGCGTTCTCGGTCATAGCGTACGGTTTTTGAAGGACATTCTTCTGCATTTGAAGCAGGAGTCAAAAACAGCGATGTGCTCTTAATCGATTCCGGGATGTTAAAAGTTTCTTCAAGATGATTGGGCTGAGGTCGCTTTTCGCTGCATGAATCCGCATTGTAAAATTTTTATTCACGAGCGGGAGGGGTTCAAATTGCGCTCCGTGATACGGGCAAAAACTCACCCCGGCTGGGATTATGGGATCGGCATAGGCAACGAGGACAACTACATAAACATGTTGTTTACGGTTAGCAGTGAACTTAAAGGAAAACATATCCGTCTAGCTACCGGGAAACGGTTGCCAGACCTCTCACAGTTCACTACCGAACCGGAGATGCTTGAATTTTTGTCCAAAATCCCATTTGATTATGAATTACTCGACGTCCAAAAGGTAGTAAAACTAATCGTAGAAAAATCGAAAAAAAAGTTCCTGTCTTCCACGAGAACATATAAAACTCTGTATCAATCAGGGAAAATTATCTAAAATTCGCTTAAAATAAAAACGGGAGAAGATAAAAATGGCAATGTAGTGCTTGATATATGGTTAGATTAATAGCATTTCTATTTCAAAGAAACAACGCCCAACATCGCGCGCACCCGACAAGTGGGATTTGCACTACCAAAAGGGGTTGATTTTGCGCTCAAATATTTTCCGTCAAATCAGTTTCGGCTCATCCAATCCACCCGTGGGTACCGCAATCCGTTGGGCTGCTTGATAAGTAGATAAAGGGAAAAATGAAGACAAATCATCACAAAAACAGAAACCCTTGGAAATTTTTCTTACTGACATTTGCCTATTCCTGGATCATTTGGATACCTCTGTGTTGGATGGAATAGGAATTGATTTACCCTTTAATGTGACCGGGTATTCAACGTTGGTTGTTATCATTGGAGCTTTCGCCCCTTTGTTGGCAGCAATTACACTTGTAGCCCGGGATGCTGGCTGGAAGGGAATAAAGTCATTTTTAGGACAGGCGTTTGATTTTCATGTCAAGCCAGTATATTTGGTTATTGCGTTGGTGTTGCCAGTTTTTATTCATGCGATAACTCATTATCTGGCACTTGCTGTTGGCTTGGATGTTGCCAAAACTCTATTTCCAACCGAAATTTCCACCGCACCGATAATTTTGGCGATTCCATACTTTCTTCTCATGATGATAATTGGCGGTGGACAAGAAGAATTTGGCTGGCGAGGTTATGCTCAGGAGCCTTTACAAGAAAAAATCGGGGTCATACCAGCAAGTTTAGTTATCGGTGTAATCTGGGGGATTTGGCATTTACCCTTATGGTTTATGGCGGGAGATTTGCATAGCGCATACTCGTTTTTGGCTTTCGTGATGATGACAACTAGTATATCGATCATGTATGCTTGGCTATATAATTCGAGTGGCAAGAAACTTATCGTTGTGATATTTTTTCATGCAATGAACAATACGGCTGCACCATTGCTACCATTTTTACATGGAATTGAAGGAAAACCAGAGAGCGCGTATTGGATTTACGCTGCTGTAAATGTAATTTTCGGGGCCATATTCGCTTACGTTCTTGTAAAAGGATCAAAGCCAACACAACGATAAGCCAATCGAAATGCAATTTTATAATGTCAACTACCAAAAGGATGATTGCCCCAGTTACCGCAGTGCATTGGCCAATAGGTAGCAGGCTAACCCCGCGTGGAGCGGACGGTCGGGGTTTCACCCCATCCCAAGGGTATGCGGCGCGTTTTAGAACATCTCAACCCGGAGATTGTACTGCTCCCCCTGCCGTCCGCCGCTCACGCAAGCCGTTAGCTGGCTGTTATAAGGAAAAACGAAAAAAATGGTAATGAGCCAAGATGAAACTACGGTAAAGGTTAAAGATGAGTTGAGTAACGCTTTGGCTTATTTTATTGAGCGTCAAAAATTGGTTGCCCAAGCTTTGGTTGAATTAGGGTTGGATTTGAATGAAGTTGCTGAGTTCAAGTCTGCCGCTTGGTCTTCTGGCGGAAAATTAAAAGGAGATAATTCTCACATTGCTTCAGTAAGTCCTGATAATGCCCAAGTGCAAGTACTATTTCAAGTTGCAAAACGAGCTTTAGAAAAAAATTTTATCGCAAAGTGGTATTTGGCGAGATCATGAAAATAATGAATGGCAGTATTTTTTACACGGTGGCGGTTGCCGTTTAACAAACAGAAAAACCGGAGAGCCTATTGATTGGGATTGTCCTGATGTAAATTCTTATGACAAATATAAGTTTTTACACCATCTTGAATGGCAACTTTCTTCTTCTGAGCGAGCAGATAAAATTACTTTATCTCGCCGTTTAGAAAAGGCTGAGTTGGAATTCTTGATTAATTAAATTGTGCAATGATTTAATCAATTCAAAAATTGGCACTATTCCAATGCGAAAGAATATGGCAGGTCACGCCAGCTAGTAACGAAGCGTGCACGTGGACCCCGCAAAGAGCGCGGGACAGGCGGCTGGATGCCAGCGCTCATGTCCTTGGGCTGGGCGATGTTCGCCCGAACGTTCACTTGCCCGATCGCACCGCCGAATTTGCCTTTTTCTTGGCCTTGGGTTTTGTCCGTTTCGCGAGCGCGTTCACGTTCCTTCAGCCGCCGGTATCCCACTCCGCTACACTTCGGGGACGGTGTCGCAGGCCGTTGGCTGGCTTTAGGACTTGGAATTAATTTGTAAGGAGATGTATTGTGTCGGTTAATTCGGCTAGTTCTTCTAATCTGATTTATCAGCTCAAAATCACTTTGCGCGATAGCAAGCCCCCCATTTGGAGGCGCGTTTGGTGCCAGGGAGTTTTGATTTGTATAAGCTACATCAGGTCATTCAGATCGTAATGGGGTGGACCGATAGCCACTTGCACCACTTCTTGGCAGATGGTACCTATTATTCCTTCCCCCATCCTGATAGCGATTGGGATGATGCTGGCGAAGAAGATTCACAGCAAGTTACATTGGCTCAGATTGCAGTGCACGAAAAACGTAAGCTCACATATGTATATGATTTTGGCGATAGTTGGGAACATGAAATTATGGTAGAGAAGATATTGCCACCTGAAATTGAAACAAAGTATCCGCAATGTATCGCTGGCAAGCGGGCTTGCCCTCCAGAAGATATAGGTGGTATTTGGGGTTATTATGACTTTTTGGAAGCATTAAATGATCCCAACCACAACGAACACATTCTTACATTGAGTGGTGGGGTGGCGATTTTGATCCAGAAGAGTTTGATGTTGGAGAAGTCAACCAGGTTCTTCAGGAAATCAGGTAATGTGAGTTGCTTTATTGTCAAAAGCCAGCCAACAAAGCGTACTCAGAAACAGCTCTGTTTCTTGCGGGAAAAATGATGGCCCGCTATCATGCGTGGGTGCACGCCGACCTCGCAAAGAGCGCGGGGCAGGTGGCTGGATTACCCGGCGCTCATGCGCCGGGATGGGCGATAGTCGCAGTGGATTGCTCCTTCGCCCGATCGCACCGCCAAATTGGCTTTGTTCATGGCTTTGGGTTTTGTCCGTTTCGTGGGCGAGTCCACGTACCGCGAGCCGCCGGCCTGTGCCCCGAAGGGGTATAACGCGAGCCGTTGGGCAGCATAATCTATAGAGTTTATCGCAATGAACATTTCAGCAGCAGGTACAGATATTCATTATGCAAAACCAAAACAACGGGCACTCGCCTTCATGTTTGATTTTCTTATTATCGCTGCCTACATCCTGATACTGCTCGGTATTGGTGTTGGTATTACCACCCTATCAGGTAGGGGGTCTTTGCTCGCATCGCCAATTGTCACGAACGTGCTGGCCTTTGTTGTCCTTGTATTGCCAGTGATTCTGTACTTTGCTTTGCAGGAAAGCTCCTCGCAACAAGCTACATGGGGAAAACGACATGCCAAGATAAAAGTAACTACTGTTCGAGGAGCGAGAATGAGCTTATGGCAATCGCTATTGCGATCTGCCATCAAGTTTTTGCCGTGGCAATTGGCACACGTATGTATCATCTACATTTGGTATGGAAGCCAATCTACTATTTTTCTAATTGGCTCATTGGTAGCGCAAGGTTTAGTAATCATCTATATAGTGTGCCTTTGGTTCAGCAAGAAACACCGGACACCCTACGATTGGATAGCTGGAACCTATGTGGTTATAGCGGAGTAAGAGGAGTGCTGCCCAATAAGACGTGTATTCCGCTCTCGCTACGCTCGGCGGGACAAGCGGGGCAGGCAGGCGAATTCTTCAATACATAGAAAAACGGACTGGCTAATCGTCAGTCCGCTTTTTTGTTGGTTCGAAACCTATCAAATCGCCATTGTCCCGCTATCGATTGGCTATCCAACCTCTACAAATCAAAAGCATACCCGCTCTTTCGGACTATAATGGGGACAACCTGATCAACAGAGTTCAACGTCCGTTTCCGCAATAGATGAGAAACGGCAGGGGGAATAAATAGCAGCAGATGCAAATACAACGTGAATGTCACGCTAAACAGGACATCGAGGTTTCGATCATGAAACTCTCACGTCTATGAGCCTTGACTGCATATGGAGGATCAAAATGAAAGCACTATTAATTTACCCCGAATTCCCGGATACCTTTTGGAGTTTCAAACACGCCCTGAAATTCATCCGCAAACAGGCCTCCCTGCCCCCGTTGGGTTTATTGACTGTGGCAGCCATGCTGCCGTCAGAATGGGAAAAACGCCTGGTCGATTTGAACGTCAGAAATCTCACCGAACAGGACCTGGCCTGGGCCGATACAGCTTTTATCAGCGCCATGGTCGTCCAGCGCAGTTCGGCGCAACAGATCATCGCGCGTTGCAAAGCCGCGGGGCTCAAAGTCGTGGCCGGCGGCCCGCTCTTCACCGCCGAATACGATCAGTTCGAGGCTGTCGATCATTTCATCCTGAACGAAGCGGAGTTGACCTTGCAGCCGTTCCTGAATGACCTGGAGGCTGGTTGCGCCAAACGCGTTTACACATCCGACGAATTTCCTGAAATCGAGGCTACCCCGGCCCCATTGTGGGAGCTTCTCGAGATCAAACACTACGCCACCATGGCCATCCAGTATTCGCGTGGCTGTCCCTTCGATTGCGAGTTCTGCAACATCACCGCGCTCTTCGGGCACAGACCGCGCGTCAAGACCGCCGAGCAGATCATTCGTGAGTTGGATGCGCTGTACCAGCTTGGCTGGCGCTCGGGCATCTTTTTCGTCGACGACAACTTTATTGGCAACAAAAGGCACATCAAAGAAAGCCTGTTACCCGCCTTGATCGAATGGCGCAAAGACAAAATCGGGGTTTCCTTCCACACCGAAGTTTCCATCAACCTGGCCGATGACGAAGAGCTGATGAACCTGATGTCCCAGGCGGGTTTCAACATGGTCTTTATCGGGGTCGAGACGCCCGATGACGAGAGCCTGGCAGAATGCAACAAGAAACAAAATCGCCGCCGGGATATGATCGAGGATATAAAACGCATCCAACGCAGCGGCATGCAAGTCCAGGGCGGGTTCATCATCGGCTTCGACAGCGATACCCCTTCGATCTTCCAAAAACAGATCGATTTCATCCAGAAGAGCGGCATCGTGACCGCCATGGTCGGCCTGCTGCAAGCGCCGATCGGAACCCGGCTTTATGAAAGATTAAAGGGCGAGGGTCGTTTGCTGAGCGCGTTCTCGGGCGACAACGTGGACGGCAGTACCAATATCATCCCGAAAATAAATCTGGATGTGCTCCAAAAGGGTTACAAAACCGTTGTCAATTATTTGTATGCGCCCAAAAATTACTATGCGCGTGTCAAGACCTTTTTGAAGGAATATAAAGCGCCCAAGCTCAATTTCTCGTTCGATTTCGAATATATCCTGGCTTTCTTTCGCTCGATTATCCAACTGGGGATACTCGACAAAGAACGACTCTACTACTGGAAACTTTTCTTCTGGACGCTCTTCCGCCGCCCCAAGCTGTTCCCGTTAGCCATCGCCTTCTCCATCTATGGCTACCATTTCCGCCAGGTGTGCGATTTGCATATCGTCTGAAACATTTTGGGGCTCTCCCGTTTATAGCGGGATTCTGACCGCGAAGTCACGGAGACACGGAGTTGTTCTACCAGCTTGTTCCAGTCCTCGAGCATACCTTTTCAAAATCTCCGTGACTCTGCCCGCCCCGGCAGTGCCGGTCGGGCCGGGGTGTCTCTGTGGTTAACTACTGCTTTCGTATGAAATTTTCCCGTTGGAAACGGTTTAGCCACATTTTAGAAAACGCCATTGTTAGCCATTCTCGCCTGCCAGGCGGGCAATTTGGAGTGTGCAATAACGGATCACGTCTTGTTTCTCTACTGGCAGGGCGCTCTCCTCGATTTGGGCAATGCGCTCGACATCGTTCATCGCACGGATGATGCTGACAGGCACTTCGATATTCCCGTCGGTAAACGAACTTAGATATTCAATCGCGCCAATCAGGAAATGCCGCATTTCGTCGTCAGCACGGGCAGTGCGGAAGAACCCGGCCAGAGCCGGGGAAAGCTTCGCCTCGCGTCCAATGGCAGCTGAAGTTTCAAACGATCGCGATGTCGAGAAAGCATACAACGCTGTCGCAAGTTCCGTGAAACTTTGCACCCGCTGATAGATCGATTCGCCCAACACATCCCAGATGATCGAACGCCAGTGGCCAATTTGTTTGGGCAGTTGAAGCAGTTTTTCGATCTCAACACGCCATTCATCCGAAACCCGCCCGGAGATGGGCTGCATAAATTCATCGATGTTTGTGTTGAATAGATTTTTTTGCAACAGCACCGCC
This sequence comes from uncultured Chloroflexia bacterium, assembly GCA_963829615.1. Lineage (GTDB taxonomy): Bacteria > Chloroflexota > Anaerolineae > Anaerolineales > Villigracilaceae > JAABUE01. Next base: position 11,818 of record CAWHJM010000019.1, on the reverse strand, counting down.
AGGTCAGGACGCAATGTTGGCAGGAGATCAGGGATAAGAACTCCATCCACGAAGAAATCATTGATGTCGACACCGTGCCGCCGCAGGAGTTCCTGTTGGAACAAGGGCAAAAAGTGTCCCATCGCGTCGCTATCTTCGCGCAATGCCACAAAGGCCGAATTGCCCGCCGGAAAAGCTGTTTCGATCCGTTGCAAATATTCGCCGTTCCAATCTTGGTAGAGGCGTAAGGTGTTCAGGATTTCATAAACGGGCAAATCTGGCAACAGTCGCTCGGCAACCATCCGTCCGCGCTCTGCCTCAGCAAAATTCTTATGGGAGAAACGCTCCAGGGCGCGGAATAGCCCGGTAGTGAGTTGGTTGATGCCAAGAATCATGGTTTGCGCCTGGTTATGAGAAATCGCCCGCAACAAGCTGCCGTGTTTGGCAAATGGGATGATCTCGGCGATATTGGCTAATATCTGTTGACCGCGCTCGACGCCCGAACCAGGGGTACGCCTGGAGGATGGCCGGTCACGCAACTGGGGCATAGAGCGCCCGATGAAATAGGAAACGATGTGGATACCAACCACATCCTCTTCGCGACCGTACAGGATATGGCGAAAATTATCCGTCAACTCCGCCAGGAAATTCTCCATCAGGATTTCGTTTTTCCCGACCGTCAGACGCTCCAATTCCTGCAAGCTTCTGCTCTGCGCGCCCAGGCGACTTTCTGCAATCGTCTCAGCGGCGCGGACCAAATCTTCGCGATGGCTGCGTTGCGCTTCCCGCACATGCGTTTGCAAACCGACAAAATCACGCGCACGCAAAAAACGGAGTTGCTCCGAGATATTGCTTTGGTAAGTACGCAAATCACCACCCAGGAAGACTCCCTGCAAGGGCGTTACGGCGTAGGCCGTGCTCTTGCGCGCCGCTGCCGGAAGATTAGCAACAAACCGGCGTCTATCATCTTCAGTTTTTCCGAAAGCATCCTGACCGGCCACGCGCGAATAATAGCCCCCCTGGCGTTGCATCGGCTCACCGCTGCCTAACTTGATACGAACAGCATCCACGACTCCGTGCTCGGCCAGCCACGAATGGGTATCGTACTTCGCTTTCCGGTACAGGTGCGCGGAGTTTGCCTGGCTGACCTGCTGGCTCAAATCGGAACCGGCAATGAAAACTTCGGCAATGATCTCTTTGAATCGCTCCTGGGGTGATTGCAGAGTGTGACGGCTCTGGGTGGCGTAATCCCACACCCGGTCGAGATAGGTGCGGACGCTACTGACTGTATCGATATCTTCGAACAGGGGAATCAACCAGACCGGAGGAAGATCAGCGGACGCAAAATCCCTGCGCATCTGCTCGGCCTGGACGCGCATTTTCCGGTCGAGAGCGATCAACGCTTCCGGTTTTGAAGATAAACTGATCTGTAGCCCCAGGATCATGCCTGGGTTACCATATTTCCCGGCGATGGTATTGATCTCATACATATTGTACGCAGTTGTATCGATGGCAAACGGATCGCGCGCCGTAATCAGCCCCTGGTTGATACGCGGTGTGAGCACCATACGTTGCAAGATGTCTCGATACCCGAGCACTTCACGGAGCAGTGGTTCCGAGGCGCGGTTGTCCTGAATGGCAGGAATCAGCGCGTACAATTGTTTGCGCAGCGCTTTGTTCAGCGAAAAGTAAAATTCCAGTGTATCTCGTCGCTGCTGCCGGAGCTCGAGCATCTTCCGCTCGTAACGATCGTTGTGCTCCCAAAGTACACGGGCCGGGTCACGACGAAGATGAAGCCTGGTAGCCAGGCGTTGCAGGGAAGTCGTTTCGACAGAGAACGGCAGGATGCCACGATAGCGCTGTTCTAACTGTTGCGTCAGGCTTGTGATTTCGTTCAAGAGGCCGGTAAAACGCTGGTTGTGCTGCGGCAGCATATCAAGTTCGGCTTTAAGTTCCGGTTTAATCGAGATCGTAGGAGCAACTTGACGCAAACTGCTCAAGATGCGGTTCATACGCCGCACATTCTCCATCACAACAGCCGCCACCAGGCGTTGTCCCTGTCCTGACGGACGGCTGCTGCCATCCCAGTCACTCCAGAAAGATAAAAATGGAGTCAACGCAGCATCTGAAAATAATTCTGCAAACTCTTCACCGGCGATCAGGGTATTGAGGTCCAACAATATTTCGTCAGATTCTTGTTGTGAGTTGATCGAAACATTCAGACCGATATATTCCTTGAGTAATTCTTGTGCCGTTTTTTCGATCAGCGCGGGCGTAACCGGTTGCTGGGCAATCAAAGTATTGACGATTGCATCAAGCGCCATCTCGGCACCCAGTGAATAGGCCTGGGTTGGATGCACAGTGCGATCATAGAGACGCAGCCTGAAGCGCTCCTGACGCCGCGGGAGCGAATCTTTCATGAATTCCCGCTCCAATCGTTCGGTAAGCCAGCGTCCATTATCATTCGACGCTCGCCACATCAACTCGTCATGGATGGCCACGCGATCAAGCAAACGGTTCCGAAATACATCCAGGCGCTCAGGAATATGCGATTGGATGAATTCCCGAATTAATCGTTTGCTGTCTAACGGTTGCATGGCGGACAAACGACGATACGCCTGGTTAGTTTTACAATTTTGGATGAGCTGCTCCCCGAAAGCATCCCAGGCCCGTAAGAGGTCGGTGGAACGGCCACGGCTTCTTTCCGGCACATTGAAGGACACCTGCTTCCGGTTATAACGCGCGTCTTCCTCGGCAATCAGGCGGTTCAGATCGATGAGCAGACGGCGGGTTTTCCCCAACAATACATCCGCATGATCCGTGCCACCTAACGTCAGGCGGAAGGTTTTCCTGCCCGTCTCGAAGCCCTTCTCCGTGCGCGCAAAGGTCGCCAGGGGCAACATACCAATTCCCGCGCGTGCCAGCGACGAAGCCAGCCAATCCAGTGACAGGCCTGCGGGCAGGCGCTCGACACGCAAAAGCGGATACAGGCTTCCCGTTGGCGGGATGATTTCCAACCCAAACGGATTACGGTCCGAAGGCAGGTTCTTTACAGCCTGTAAAAGAGCTTGCGTTCTCTCATATAAAATCGAGTTGCGCAAATGCCAGTAAGCCCTGGTGGTCTGTGTTGCGTTCCGGTAGAACAGATAGCTGAGAAAAATCGCGGCAACGTTGGGCTGTATATGGGAATTCAACGCCTCAAATCGCTGAAAGATTTGACGGTCGCGGATTTCAACCACGGTTAACCTGGCCCCGGCAAAACTATCAGTCTTGGACATGGAATGCACCGTGATGACCCGGTCGGCCTGGGATGCGGTGATAACCCCGTGATGATTTAACTCCGAGGCAATCTGTCGGATGGTTTTGATTTCGGGAAAATCACGAACCGGGGCCACGTTTTGATATGAAAGATCATCGATCACATAGAGATTATTTTGCAGGCAATACTTGACCAGGCGGCGGATATCCGCTTCATCGAATACCCGTCCTGTTGCATTATGCGGGTTATTAATAGCCACCGCACCACGCCCCGGCCAGGAGGGGTCACGCTGGCAAATTTGCTCCACTTTCTCGATGATTGCATCCACGTCCAGCTCTAACGATGTAGATAATGGCACGGCATATGTTCTCTTGAAACACTGTTCGTAAGACCAACTCAAGTCTGGGATTACGACTTCAGATACCCCACAATGAAAACCCAATATGCTCAATGCTGTGCGAGACGAACCGCTCACTACAGTACAAGCTTCGGGGTGGTATTGCGGTTGCTGTTTTGCAAAGGCGCTCAGGAAACTGCGTTGGAGCGCTTGGAGCCATTCGGGACGGTGCACGTTCTGAATGAGCTTTTCGAGAACTTCATCTGGCCCTAATTCAGCAAACTCATCAAAAATATACCCTTTCCACCCACTCCTAACTTTACTCGCAAGCACTGCACTTTTTTCTTCTAACATTGTAAGAGAATGCGTTAATGCCTGTGCACGGTCATCTACCAACTGTTCAAGATGGCGTTCTATGCGCTCGGCCAATTCTGGCAAGACGGTTTCCGCTGAGATCCCCAAGTCCAGACCTTCAAAGGAGGGTTTGGTCTGCGGAACCTGCGTAGACATATCGCTCGGGAGTTCGGCGAGTCCCTGCGCAAGCAGAAAATCCAGGAATTCGGCTTCTGAGGCAGAGGGCGTCCCTTTGAGGTTGAAATGCACGTTCTCAATAACGCTCAGGAAATCGGCATTCCCAACAATGAACACGATGGAAAGGTTGTGCAGTCGTTTTGCAAATATGGCTGGCGTCAACAAGCGGATCACGCGCTGTACAAGTTTGGCTTCACGTGCTAAAGAAAGATGATTAGGTGCGTTATTGGCCTCGATGAAAAACAACGGATGCTCAATGCTCATCAGGCGCAGCTTACGCCGTGTCACTTCGCCTAGCGAATCCCCGATCAGCAAAAAAGTTGGCACATTGGGCTGAAGATTCAAATATTGTTCAACCTGCTCACACGCTACTTCATCATCAGTAGCCAACTCATCAAAAAGCAAATTGGGGATGGTCTTCAATTGAGGCAATAATTCACATCCGTAGCTCAGGATGTGTGCCGGGGTGAACTCCAGATAAGAGGACAGGGCAAACAAGATAATGCGCAGCATTTCATGGATCCCCCCTGAGCCCAGAATAATCTCACGCTTACCAGATTGTTCCCCGGTATCATAGTGAAGCGGTTCCTGTTGGCCCTCCATCCAGGCCCGAAACGCATCGATCAGTGCGTGTGGTTTCTTACGGGAGTAGCCGCCTCGTGGCATATAGGGTGCGCTTTTTCGAATGGTTCGGGTCAGAAAATCAAGCTTTGGTTTCTCCGCAACATCCCACCCTAGATACTCCAAGATCATTTCAGGGGCCCTATCGCTTAACTCCTCCCGGTGAATGTCAATGCCGAGCACCATGCGCAAATAGGCCGACGAAAGACTTACGTCTTGCACCGGATTCCCGATGTGGAAGTTGACGCGCTCCTCATCCGGGATCGCCGCCGCGGCCGTGCTTTCGCTGATCTCTGAGACACGCGCCACACGGATCGACTTCAGGCGAAAACTGGCCCGAGGATCAGATGGATAAGCGGTCATTGAATTCACGCCTACGCGGCATTGTTCTTGGCGGCAAACGACTGGAATCTAACATAATTGCCTAATCTTCCTTCTTTCCCTGCTTCTCTTCCAAAGCTCTTTTCATAAGGTTTTGGAAAGTCCCCAAAAGTTCGGACCCCTGGGAAAGCTCTTGTGGGGTAAAAGAGACGATGGTGCGCGCATTCTTCAGGTTCTGGCTGGCTTCGGCCAGACGGGCAGCCTGGGGAGTCAACATCAACAACTCGGGGCTGCTCTTGAGCACTTCGAGTTCTTCCTTTTCGAAAGCGAGACGCATCCGGTTGTGTTTCAGTTCATCTTCAAGATTCTGCTGGGTTAGTTGAGAACTCTTTTTCGAGCAGGGTTTTCTTCAGCTCTGTTTTTTTCAGCTCAAGGTCGTGTTCCATCTGCGAGATCTCTTCATCGGCCTGGAATTTCGCCTTCGCTGCGGCTGAACGCGCCTGGTTGTTCAATCGCTCCGTTTGTTCGAGCAGTCGGGCTTGCTCTTGCTGACGGAGGGCCTCGCTAATCTCCGGATCGGTTGGTTCCAGTGAATCAACTGCCAACGAAATTAGCTCAACACCAAATTTTTCTTGAAAAAGGTCTGATTGTTTATTCAAATGGCTCACAAGGTCTGTCGATGAAAGTGCATGGATTTCACATTTTTCCACATATGCTTTGACCAATCCCTGGAGCATCAGTTGCACTTCATCGGCGGCGTGCGCGGTAGCATCCGGTTTCCAGCCCCCGATGCGAATCAGTGATTGAATATGCTCAAGCGACGGCGCCACCGAGCCCACTAATTTAATACGCACCTCCAGGTTTCCTACCGCAGTCGCCTCAATGGTCAGCCTGATCGGATGCGTCGTGCGCTCCAATGGGAGACTGAAATGTCGAGGATAGATCAGGCCTTGTCTAAGGCCAATCTGTCCCTTTGATTCGTAAAGCAGTAACGCATCCGGCTTCCGAATCCGGTATTCAAACAAGACCAAAAAGACACAAATCAGAACGACAACACCAATGAGAATTCCGGTGGTAATTTCCATAGTTCACAACTCCTCAAAACAGTTTCGAGATTTAAATGCAATGGAGGTATCGCAGCAAATTATACACAGCATAGTCATGACACTTTAAGAAAAACGCCCCGATTGTCTCGGGGCGTTGGGTTGCTGTGGGCTTATCCTTTGTATGTTCTGGTTGCTGAACCTGTCCTATGCGCCAACGTCCCGTCATCGGAGTGATACGGGTACGATTATCGTTGGTATTATTGGTGCAATCCAAGTGAGAGACAGGTTCCATATTTCGCGCAAGCATACCATTGCACAGGGGCTGCGTCAAGCGAGCGGGGATAAAATTTCCATAAAGGATGATGCTCACCACAGAGTGCACGGAGAGCACAGAGCGAAATAAAACTCAGACTTTGGCGTCAACATCAGGAGATGTTGAATCTCCGTGTGAAATTTTACAAAGCCAGTTCCGCTTCGATCTGTTCCCGGATATGGTTGAAAATCACGTTCAATGGCTGGTGCTGCGGGCAGGACTGCTCACACATGCCGCAGCCTGCGCAGGAAAGCAGCCAGTTGACCACATCCTCGCGCACCAGTCTGCCGCTTGCATCTTTACGAGGTTCATCAACCGAACAGATGGGACAGACGTTCATGCAGGCCTGGCAGTCATCGCAGGTTTCGAATTGCACCAGCAATTCCTGCAAGTCAGCAGGCAGGTTCTCGTCCAGGCTCTTTGAGCACGCGCTCCCGGGTGCGGACGTGCCGCTCGGAGATTTTCGCCAGCGTCTGCTCGCGCTTGCTTGCCAGATCGTCCGTTGCCAGCCCATCCGTGATGGATTCCAGAATAACTTTGCCATTATGCGCATTGACCAGCATGGACTGTCGTACTGGCAAACCAAACACACCGATGTTGACATCGCCATCAGTTGCGCCGGGTTCGGCGCACATCTGGCAGGCCGGGCGATACCGGTAAGCGGAGATCCCACCCTGGGGGGCGAATTGAAGCGAATCCTTCGTCAAGCCCTTGGAAGAGCGTTCCGTGCGCCATTCGATCTCGTCCGCCGGGAAGGTTCCCAGGCAATCGGTGCAGACGGCCAACACATCATCGCGTTTGACAGCGCCGCGCGCAGCCATCTCGTTCAGGGCGCGCATCTCACACGGACGCAACATGGCTCCGATGCGTTTGCCAGGATTTTCTTGGCCGTATCCACCACCAGCCGTGCTGCATTCAACTTCATCAGCGGACGGAAGGGATTCAAGTGCTCCAATTCGTCCGGGCGATTCCAGCACAAATCCGCTGCCATTGGGCGCAACCACCATTACATCCAGATCGGTCTGCTCCCAGAGCGTCTTGACAAACTTTTGCAATGCGCCAAGTGGATCGCCGTGGGTTTGTATCATCCAGTTTGTGTTCATCGAACACCTCCTACTTTCGCTCTCCCGAAGGACATCGGGACGATGTGAGCGGAGGGCGTAGCCCGAAGTCGAAGGGCTGTATATTTGTAAAGTCTGTCCTTCGACTTCACTGCGTTCCGCTCAGGACGGATATCTTATTCGCCAAATTGCGTCTCTAAAACTTCCGCGATATCCATCACTTTGATCTGCTCGCCCATGCCCTTCGAGCGGATGGCATCGTCGAACATCAATAAACAATACGGGCAGGCTGTGGCGACCACATCCGCTTTGGCATCCATCGAGTCGGCCAGGCGGCGATGGTTGATGCGCGTGTTGGCGTCGGTTTCGAGCCACATCTGTCCGCCACCGCCACCGCAGCAGAAGGAATTCTCGCCGCTACGCGCCATCTCGACCAGATTGACATCCGCATTCTTCAGCAATTCACGCGGCTGCTTATAGATGTTGTTGTAGCGGCCCAGATAGCACGAGTCATGATAGGTGACGTTGCCGTGGATGCCCTTCCCATTGGCAGAGGAGCCGGCGGGTGAGGTCCAACTCGGCCAGCAACTCGGTGTAGTGCATGACCTTGAAGTCGCCGCCCATCTGCGGATACTCGTTCTTGAGCGTGTTGAAGCAATGCGGGCAGGCCGTCACCACACGCTTGAATTTGACTGTGCCAAAGGTCTCGATGTTCTGCTTGGCAAATTCCTGGAACAGGTATTCATGCCCCATGCGCCGGGCGGTCTCACCGCAGCACATCTCGTCGAAACCAAGCACGGCGAAGTCCACGCCTGCTTTTTGCATCAGCTTGGCAAAGGAACGCGCCACCTTCTTGTTGCGCTCGTCGTAAGCGGCCGCGCAGCCGGTGAAGTACAGCACGTCCGTTTCATCGCCGGGGGCCAGTTCGCGGACCTCCAGCCCCTCGGCCCAGGCCATGCGATCATCGGGCGGCATACCCCAGGGGTTGCCCTGGCGTTCCATGTTGCGCATGGTGTCGCCCACCGACTTGGGCATCTGTCCCGTGGTCAGCACCTGATAGCGGCGCAGGTCCACGATCTCGTCCACCGGATTGATGAAGGCCGGGCATTTGGCAATGCAAGCGCCGCAAGTCGTACACTGCCAGGCATATTCTTCGGGGATGACCGAACCCATCAACTCGGCTTCACTCTTACCGTTGCCCGAAACCAGGTTGTCCAGCATGGCCGTGCGCAGGGACTGAATGAGCGTCTTGGGCGAATAGTCCATGCCGCTGAAGTTCGACGGGCAGGCCTCCTCGCAGCGTCCGCAGCGCAGGCAGGCATCGAACGAGAGCAATTGTTGCGAGGTGAACTCGCTGATCTTCCCAACCCCCAGCAGTTCGGTGGTCTTCGATGTCTTCGATCTTGTCGAGCACGCCCGATTTGCGGAAAGTGCGGTTCAGGATGTTGAGCGGCGTGTAGATGAGATGCCGCATCTTGGTGAACGGGATAGCTGCCACCAGCGCCATCGCCAGCGTGGCGTGGATGTAAACCGACGCATCATGCCAGGCCTGAGCCTGCTGAGGCGAGACCCCAGCCGCCCCCAGCACCCCGGCGTACCAGTTCCCGATCGGCGACCAGTTCGCCCAGGCGGGACTGGTGGCAAGCAAGCGGGTGGCTTCGTTGGTGTAGCCGACCAGCACGATCAAGGTCAACATAACGAGGGCAAACCCATCGTCCCAGTTCGATTCGAGGCTTTTCGGTCGCAGGATGTAACGCCGGAAGGCCGCCATCCCCACCCCGATCAGGATCATGACCCCGGCGATGTCCATCACCAGTTCGTAGCCCAGATACCAGCCCAGGCGCGGGAATTCGATCACCCAGGGCTGGAAGAGCGCCATGTTGAGCAGGTTGATGAGCGTGCCGACCACCTGGATGCTCACGCCCCAGAAGAGCATGAAGTGCATGACGCCGGGATAGGCTTTCTTAAGGATGCGCTGCTGGGCAATGATGTGCGTGAAGAAATCCTTGAGGCGCGGACCCAGTGTTCTCCCAACGTCTAACGTGATTTCGGTGCTAACGGCTGTTTCCGCGGTCATGACTCACCTCCAACTTTGACGTAGATTTGTCCGTCCACCACTTCGGCCGCCAGCATGGTCAGCGGGGCGGGCGGCGGGCCGGCAACGACTGCGCCATCTTCGGGGTTGAAGTAGCCATCGTGACAAGGACATTCCAACCGTACGGTGTCGGGGTTCCATTTGACGAGGCAGGCAAAATGCGTGCACACGGCGGAATAGGCTTTCAGACCGGAATCCAGATGAATAACGATGGCAGGATAACGTCCGAATTTGACCGTTTTGGATTCGCCGAGGGGCAGTTCCTCTTCGGCGCACACCAAGACCGGCTCGGAGGGCATCTCCTCCAGTTTAGGCGGGTAGAAATAAGAGACCACAGGCACAGCCACTGCGCCCACACCAATCACGGCGCCAGTGCCTTTGAGTAGATTTAGGAAGTCGCGACGAGTTACGTTATCCATGTTAGCTTACCTCCCCCCAGATGGTCAGGGCAATCGCCAGCACGACAAAAACGGCCACGCCGATAGCGCGGATGCGCATGGCTTTCTTGCTGTCTGCTTTTTTATCCAGGAAAGGCCAGATGGTGACGACCAGCAGGGCCAAGATGATCCCAACGACTGCAAACATCGGCCCGTTGATGCCCAGGATGCTGGGTGGGACGTACTTGAGTAATTGGTACAACGCCAGGAAGTACCATTCGGGTTTGACGTGCAGCGGTGTATTAAGCGAGTCAGCGGGGGCACCCAGGCCGACCGGGGAAAGCATTCCCACGGCCCCGATCACAATCGCCAGGACCACGATCCCGATCACCACATAGAACTCGGTCATGAAGTGGTTGGGGAAGAAGGGCACGCTGTCTTTTTCTTGTTCAGGGTTTGTTGTTGCCATAAATTATTCTCCTGGGATACGGGTTCTTACCACGGAGACACCAAGGTCACAGAGACACAAATTTTTATCAATTCGTGTCTTTGAGTCTTTGTGCCTTGGTGGTTCACTATGCTCCGCATCCAGTAATCTCCTAGAGCGGTCGCTGGACGCCCAGCTTGCGGATCATCATGAAGTGCGCCAGCATGAACCCGAGCGTCAGCAGCGGCGTGACGATGATGTGCAGGCCATAGAAGCGTCCCAGCGTGGCTTCGCTCACGTCCCAGCCAACACGCAGCAAGACCAGCACCAGGTTGCCCACGGCGGGTACGCTGCCAGCGATGTCAGTGCCGACGGTGGTGGCCCAGTAGGCACGCTGGTCCCAGGGCAGCAGGTAACCGGTGAAGCCGAAGACCAGGGTCAGGATGAGCAGCAGCACGCCGCTGACCCAGTTCAGTTCGCGCGGCTTCTTGTAGGCACCCATGATGAAAACGCGCGCCATATGGGCGATGCACATCACGATCATGCCGTTGGCCGCCCAGTGATGGATCATGCGGATGGCCGCCCCAAAACGGACCTGGTTCTCGATGAACAGGATGCTGTTATAGGCTTCAGCCGCGGAGGGCTTGTAGTAGAAGGCCAGCATGATGCCGGTGATGCCCTGCACCACGAACAGGAAGGCCGTGATGCCGCCCAGGCAGTACCACCAATTCATGGCAAACCTGGGGACAGGCTTGGCTGCCAGTTTCGAAAGAACGGGAGAAAGCTCGTAGCGTTCGTCCACCCACTCGACGGCACGGGCCGTCAGCGGCTTGTAGGGCCGGCGCTGCGTCCAGACGCTGGCGGAGCGGTACACGCCGAAGAAGAATACCAGGCCGAACGTGCCAAAAACCAGCCAGCGCGCCAGCGGTGTCCACAGGTTCTTGTTCTCGCCTGCGATGTGGCAGCTCAAGCACGTATCCTGTCCGACGGTCGGCGCGATTAACAAAGGGGCCTCGTTCCCCACGCCAGACGTAACCGCTTCAAGCGTGGACGCGGAGGCTGTTGCGCCGTGGATACCGAATCCCGCCACGACGAGCAATACCGCTCCCGAAAGGATGAGCGCCAGGCGCAGGGCCTTGCGTTGGTTAAATTTCATAGGCCACCTCCATGATAGGCGATAAGGTACCTTCATCTTACAGGTTTGGAGGCGGCCTGAAATCAAGCCCAGGCCTGAAATACCCTAGGGTTAAGACCTTAATTATGCTTAATCCTTAACCTACCTACCGTTCGGTAGGTGAATTTGCAGTTGTATCTTCTCACACTAAATTTTGCCATTGCAAAAACTACCCACCCTCGTTATAATACTGACCTGTTCGGGCGGTTAGCTCAGCTGGTTAGAGCGTTGCGTTGACATCGCAAAGGTCGTTGGTTCGAAGTCCAATACCGCCCAC
>CAWHJM010000018.1:0-43536 GCA_963829615.1 uncultured Chloroflexia bacterium | reverse complement strand
ATCCGCTTGGGGCACTTTTCTTACAAAATTCTAAGATATTTTAAGAAAAAAAGGATTGCATTTCTCTGTAGATTATAGTAATATATAGATAGCAGACGCTAGGGTGCCCCCCTCACCCTGGCGTTTGCTATTTAACACAAAAAAAACCGCTCCATGACACGGAGCGGTTCATCTTTATTAAGTACTGGCAATTTTTTGGAGCGCTGCGCCAAAATGCGCAATCTCGTCCAGCGTGTTGTAGTGTACTGCCCCGACTCGCACCATGCCACCACTAGCCTCTACACCTAGCCTTTCGGTGACAGCCAGGGCATAGTAATTCCCATCCCAAACATAAAAACCTGCTTTTCCCAACGCTTCAGCGATATCGAGCGGATGTTTGCCTTCCAATGTGAATGAGACTGTCGGGACTCGTTCGTCCAGGCGTTTCATGTCTGTGATGCCGTGGATGTGCGTTCCCGGCACGGCCCCGATGGCTTCGATCAAAGCGCGGCTGAGTTCGAATTCATAGGCGCGGATAGCCGTCATAGCAGCCTTCAGATTCAGCCGTCGATCAGTAAATCCTTCTTCTTTAAGACTCGTTTTTTGCGCATCGGCGAATTGTCCTGCCAGCCACTCGAAATATTCCAGCGCGCCCAGCACCCCTGCGATGCCTTCGTGATTTTGCGTGCCGGTCATCCATTTACCGGGAGAGTTATCTGGCGCAGGGCGGACTTTATAAGCCTTCAAGTCTTCGAGCAATTCCAACTTTCCGTATAGGATACCAGCATGGGGGCCAAAGAATTTATATGCCGAACAAACCAGAAAGTCACAACCGATAGCCTGCACATCAATCGGGCCATGAGGCGCGTATTGCACCGCGTCAATGTAAACCAGCGCACCGGCTTCTTTTGCCATTTTGGTGAGCTTGCGCACAGGGTTGATCGTTCCGGTGGCATTGGATGCGTAGCCAAAGGCCACGATCTTGGGTTTACGCTCCAGGGCTTTCTCAAATTCATCCAGCTTCAAAGTGTAATCTTCCACGTCGAAGTCCACCCAGGTGACGTTGCAGCCGCGGTCTTCAGCGATCAGCAACCAGGGCGAGATATTGGCATCGTGATCCATGCGGGTGACCACGATCTCATCGCCGGGATTCAGCCCCCGGGCCAGGGAGCGGGAGATGTGTAGGGTGAGAGTAGTCATGTTCGCGCCGAACACGATCTCGTCCGGGGAAGAAGCGTTCAAGAAGTCTGCCATAGCGGTATGCGCTTGGTGCAAGATAGCATCCGATTGCTGGCTGGTGGCGAAAGCGCCCTCGTGATTGGCGTTGCATTCCAGCAGATAGCGGTTGATACGGTCCAGGCTCTGCTTTGCGATTTGGGTGCCGCCGGGGTTGTCGAAAAAGACGGCCGGGCGATCCAGCGATGGGAATTGTCCACGGATGATAGAAGGGTCGAGAGGCATAGTTGCTCCTAAGAAAATTTGCATTCAAGACGATTTGTGTAAAAGGAATTGTAACCCAGGTGACAAGCCGAATCAGCACTGGAAGTTTAAACCATCCTTTCGTTAGGAGGAAATATCACCCTTAATCTTTACATAAACATCGCTTAAGGATTCTAATCGCCCACTTGAAGATAATGGACGTGTATGAAAATTACAAAGCAAGGAGGTCCAAGGAAAAATCAAATAAATCAGCAAGCGCAATATCTATACCTATATTCTTGTGTCAGCCCAGGTTTTTGATAGGCTGAAAAATAAATAACAGGAGAAAAGAAACATGTTAAAGTCCAAACTTTTTATTGCAAGTATTGTTCTGGCTCTGGTACTGACGGCTTGTGGTACTCCCACTCCGGCTCCCACCAGTGCGCCAGCCACCCAGGCTCCAACAACCGCCGCCGCTACGGAAGCGCCAACAGCAATGGCAGAGACACCGACTGCTGCCCCTGCATCTACCGGTGGCACGATTGCTCTTTTGTTGCCCGAGACCAAAACGACCCGTTACGAAACGGCTGATAAACCTGATTTCGAAGCAAAAATGAAAGAACTGTGCCCTGACTGCCAGATCATTTACAGCAACGCCAACCAGGATGCCACCCAGCAGCTCTCACAGGCCGAGGCAGCTCTGACCAATGGCGCGCAGGTGCTGGTGCTGGATCCAGTTGACTCGGCAGCTGCTGGCGCTATCGCTGATAAGGCGAAAGCGCAAGGTGTGCCGGTCATCGCATACGACAGACTGATCCTCAACTCGGATGGCGTAAGCTACTACGTTTCATTCGATAATGTCGGTGTAGGCAAGTTACAGGCGCAAAGCCTGATTGACGAGCTAAACACATGGGAGTGACCAATCCGACCATCGTGATGATCAACGGCTCGCCGACTGACAATAATGCTACCTTGTTCAAGCAAGGTGCCCATAGCGTCTTCGATCCCCTGGTTACAGCGGGCAAGCTCACCATCGCGAAGGAATACGACACGCCTGATTGGAGCCCAGACCAGGCTCAGACCGAAATGCAGCAGGCTCTGACTGCCCTGGGCAATAAGGTGGATGGCGTCTACGCTGCTAACGATGGAACCGCTAGCGGTGCGATTGCAGCCATGAAGTCTGCCGGACTCAGCCCGTTGCCGCCAATCACCGGGCAGGATGCTCAATTGTCTGCCATCCAGTCCATCTTGGTTGGGGACCAGTACATGACTGTCTACAAGGCGATCAAGCCTGAGGCTGAGGCCGCTGCGCAACTGGCTTACGATCTGTTGACCAAGACGGAGGTTCCCGCTGATATGACCTCTGGGAACACCGCTAACAATGGCAAGATTGATGTACCCTTTGTCCAGCTAACACCAGTCTCAGTGACCAAAGATAACATTAAATCCACTGTAGTCGCGGACGGTTTCTGGACCGTGGCAGATATCTGTACCGCAGATTACGCTGCGGCTTGTACTGCGGCCGGTCTGCAATAATGTAGATAATGTAAATTCCAAAAACATCGGGGAGCAGCCGGGTGCGAGCCCGGTTGCTCCCAAACACTGGAGAACCAAACATGGATAACCAAGAGCGATCCCCAATCCTGGAATTGAAAGGGATCAGCAAGCGCTTTGGAGCGGTACAAGCCTTATCGGAAGTTGACTTCGAAGTTTTTCAAAACGAAGTCGTAGGGCTGGTAGGTGATAATGGGGCGGGTAAATCCACGCTGGTCAAGGTTATCGCTGGCACATACCAAGCCTGACTCTGGAAAATATATTTTTGATGACCAAGAAGTTTCTGTCAACAGTCCGCGCGATGCTAGCGACCTTGGGATTCAAACCGTCTATCAAGATCTGGCGCTATGCGACAACCTGGATGTTGTTGCCAACCTATATCTGGGCCGGGAAGAAACGCAACCTGTTATCCCTGGCTCTTTTAATTCAATCAACGAAATCATCATGGAGCAAAGGGCGCTACACTTCATCAAGGATTTGCACGTCAATATCCCATCGATTCGTTCGCGGATCGCAACTCTTTCCGGTGGGCAACGACAATCCGTCGCTGTCGCCCGGGCAGTGATGTGGAATTCGAAAGTTGTGACTTCTGGATGAACCGACTGCCGCCCTGGGTGTGGAACAAACCCACCAGGTCAAGGAACTCGATCTTGCGCCTGCGAGAACAGGGCCTGGGCGTGGTCGTGATCAGCCATAATTTGGTTGATATTTTTGACGTATCAGACCGGATCGTCGTGTTACGTCTTGGGAAACGCGTTGCGACTTTTCAAAACGCATGTGTCGAACCCCGAACAAGTGGTATCAGCTATTACAGGTGCAGTTTTCGGGGCCATCGGGAATGAGTCGAAAAACGATAAGGGAAGGGAAAACAACGAAAATGAATAATGAAATCCAAAAAGATCAAACCGAAGAAAACGCATCCGAGGATACAACACTGCTTGGCGGTTTATCTCAGCGGTTGCTCCACGGGGATATTGGCTCTCTGCCGGTCTTGCTGGGCCTGATCCTGATCGCCATTGTTTTTCAAATTGCCAATCCCAATTTTCTGACTCCGTTAAATCTCACCAACCTGTTCGTACAGATAGCTGCTGTGGGCACCATTGCTGTTGGCGTAGTGCTTGTCCTTTTGATTGGGGAGATCGATCTTTCCATTGGCTCAGTCAGTGGGTTGACCGCAGCAATCATGGCGGTGATCTCCGTCAAGGTCGGAATGCCGGGTTGGATAGCTATTATTGCAGGTATTCTCTCAGGTGCTGTGATTGGCCTCATCCAGGGTTGGTGGGTTGCCAAACTGCACGTACCCTCCTTTGTTGTGACTCTGGCCGGATTTTTAGGCTGGCAGGGTGCGCTTATTGTATGTTCTGGGCAACACCGGTACGATTAACCTAACAGACCCATTAATCATTGCAATTTCGAACAGCCGACTGCCGGTGATGGTGGGCTGGATCATTGGCGTGATCTTCGTTGCAGGATATGCGTTCATCCTGTTTCGTGAGCGAATACAGCGTGCGCAGATCGGATGTGCCCAATCAACCGGTAGCCTGTTGATTGGGCGAATCGCGCTGATCGCCGTTGTCATTCTGGCGGCCATCGGCATGATGAGTGTGGATCGCAACCCGAGTCATACTGTTCCGATCATGGGCGTTCCTTCTGCGGTGATATTCCTGCTCGGCTTCATAGTCATCTTTGATTACATTACCCGCAAGACAAAATTTGGACGTTATATCTTTGCCGTTGGTGGCAATGCCGAAGCTGCCCGGCGCGCTGGCATTAACGTGGACCGCATCAAGATTATTGTGTTTGTCTTGAGCTCGACGCTGGCTGCTTGCGGAGGCATCCTGGCAGGCTCACGCCTGTACGCAGTCAATCAATCGTCCGGTGGCGGAGACGTCCTGTTGAACGCTATCGCGGCGGCAGTCATCGGCGGGACCAGCCTGTTCGGCGGGCGCGGTAACATCTGGTCGGCCCTGCTGGGTGCACTGGTGATCGGCTCGATTGCCAATGGGATGGACTTGCTGGCCTTTGCTTCATCCATCCGCTTTATGGTTACCGGTGGCGTATTGCTGATTGCTGTTACCCTGGACGCCTATACACGGGCGCGCCGTGAAACAACAGGCAGTTCTTGATTTTCCAGCATTCCGTTGCTTAAACTTGCTATAGATTGTAGAATTTTGCAAAAGCGTTCTGGTTTTTGTATACTTAATGTGGAACTGTGATTAGGAGGTGGCAAATGTTCAATCACATTTTGCTTGGCGTGGATGGCTCAGAGCACGCTTTGCGCGCAGCCAAAACAGCCGCTGACCTGGCTCGTATCATGAAATCTGAAACCCTCCGTATTGTGGTCGCTTATGATTCTGTTCCGCCCTACCTGGGCGAACCCAACATGCAAACCGCGATTTCTGCACGTATGAAGGAAGCAGATACAATTCTACAGGCAGCGCTTAAAGCTGTTGACAAAATCCCGGGCGAGATACACACTGAAATCTTGGAAGGTCCACCTGCCGAGGCCATCCTGGATGTGGCAAACACGCGTGAGTGCGACCTGATCGTGATGGGTTCGCGTGGCCTGGGAAGGCTGACAGGTTTGCTGATTGGCAGCCAAAGCCAAAAGGTGGTGCAACACGCACCCTGCCCGGTTTTGATAGTACGCTAGTTAGCTTTGTAATTTGGCTCTTTGTTCGGCTTCGGCAAATTCTTCGGGCGTATTTAGATTCCAGAATGCTAGCCCAGATGGATCGTAAGTCTTGACTTCATCAGGTTGGATGACGCGCACTTTGACCTGCGGAAACCATGCGATGAGTTTCCAGCGATCGGCTTCTATAGCCGCCTCGATGGCCGGGAGGCAAGTCTCACGTCGGTAGACGGCGTGCATCGGTTCCAGGCCACCGCCTGAATCCGGGATGACTACATCCGCATCTTCCTGGACGAGCAGCTTGCTGGCCGCTTCGATCAGGGAGGCGCTGGCGAAGGGCATATCGCAAGCTATCACCGCCACGGTCTCACAGGTGGCAGATGACAATGCGGTATAGAGTCCGCCTAATGCACCGCGACCAGGCTTGAGGTCCGGGAAGAGCGGCAGCCCCAAAAAACGGTAGTCGTCCGGGCGATTGGTGGTCACGATGAGCTCGTCTGCAATTGGCGCAAGACGATTTACAACCTGTTGGATAAGGGGGAGACCAAGAAAGGCCATCAGCGCCTTATCCTGTCCCATACGGCGAGATTCGCCACCAGCTTGAATAACAATCGTTAGCATGAGAGGATTATAATGGACAAATACAGGCAAATTTTTCCTAAAAGTGGCCTGCAAATGGAGAAAAATGTCTCAAATTAAGAGTAGTTCGAGGAAGTTCATTACCGTCATCTCCGATATTCTGATCATTTTGGTGGTTTTGTATTTCGGCACAGCCTGTGTTCCCAATGACAGCGGAACCCCTGAGCCCGATACAGTCACACCTGCGGTCACCGTTTCTCAAACTGCAACATTGCAAGCGAGCACCGACACACCTACTGTGACGAGCACCGCGTCTCCAACAGGCACGCCCGACATCACCTCAACCCCGGGTGGCCTGCCTGACATGCCAGATAAGCCCAAACCTCAAAGCTCGACCTTTCAAGGTTGCCCTCCGCAGGGTGATGGCGGCGACCCCATATTGAATACTTTGAAAAACCGGATTGACGAAGGGAATTATGTGCCTGTATCATTTGACGCAATTTTCAACTTGACATGGCCTAAGACGGCAGAACGTCGTGAACGGGCCAAATGGTCCGCTGAGGATACTGCGACAATAGCAAAATCAGAAGGGATCCCGGTTATCGTGGAAGGTTATATTTACGGCGCAAAGGAATCCGGAGCAGAATCGGCGAATTGCCATGCCACCAGCAGTGACATGGTGGACTGGCACGTCTGGTTCACCAAAAATCCAGGTGAAGATCGTACGCATTCGATTGTGATTGAGCCGACCCCACGCAGCCGCGCCAATCACAAATGGACGATCAAGATGATGGAAGATTTAGCTAAGAATCAAACGCCAGTGCGTATCAGTGGCTGGGTTTTCTTCGACCCCGAACATCCAGATCAGGTTGGAAAAACCCGTGGCACGATTTGGGAGATCCATCCTGTGATGCAGATTGAATTTCAGCAAAATGGCCAGTGGCTGCCACTCGATAGTTTAGCCCAGTAAGGGAGTTCCAATGCATAAAGGCATTCGACTTTCCATTAAGCTTTGGATTGAAGGTGAGGATGAACCAGCGCACAATTTTGCTGAGTTTACGATCCAGGCTGTACAAGAGATGCTTGCGGCGGGGCAAGCTCTGCATCCTGACCTACAAGTTGTGGTTCGCACGATTGAGGAAGATACCAGTTGGGAGGAAGACGAGCCGTAAATACAGTAGAATAGAGAATTGAAATGAGTACTACCGCTAATATTTTAGATCGATTGACCAATGAAGGGGTTTTGTACGAAGAATTACCTGATAATTCCGTACGCTGTTATGCCTGCGGACACCGTTGCCTGATCCGCGAGGGCAAGCGCGGGATTTGCCAGGTGCGTTTCAATGAGGGCGGAAAGTTACGTGTGCCCTGGGGCTACGTGGCTGCGTTGCAAAGTGATCCCGTGGAAAAGAAACCCTTTTTCCATGTGCTACCAGGCTCCAACGCGCTGACCTTCGGCATGCTGGGCTGCGACTTCCACTGTGGTTATTGCCAGAACTGGCTTACGTCGCAAGCCATGCGCGACCCAAATTCGGACGTTTCGATCAACTATATACGGCGTATACAACCGGAACAAATGGTGAAGATTGCGCACGAGACAGATTCTTCCCTCGTAGTTTCCTCTTACAACGAGCCGCTGATCACCAGTGAATGGGCGGTAGCGATCTTCAAGGAGGCGAAAGCCGCCGGACTGATGTGCGCGTATGTCTCGAACGGCAATAATACGCCCGAAGTGATGGAATACCTTCGCCCGTTTATCAGCGCCTACAAGGTTGATTTGAAGTGCATGCAAGATAAGAACTATCGCAAGCTGGGCGGCGTGTTGCAAAATACGCTGGACGGCATTCAGCGGGCGCGTGATCTTGGACTGTGGGTGGAGGTCGTCACGCTGATAGTACCGGGATTTAACGATTCCAACGAAGAACTGTGGGATGCGGCCAGTTTCCTGGCTGGAGTCTCACAGGATATCCCCTGGCACGTGACCGCTTTCCATAAAGATTACAAGATGACCGATCCAGACAATACCCCGGTAGGGACTCTGCTGCGCGCTTCGGAAATCGGACGAGAAGCCGGCCTCCGTTATGTCTACGCTGGCAACATCCCTGGCCGCGTGGATGAATACGAGAGCACCTTCTGCCCCAACTGTAACCAGATCGTCGTGCGACGGACGGGATACGTGATCACGGAATACCGCCTGACAGGTGAGGGGAAATGTCCCAATTGTGATACGAAGGTGCCGGGAGTTTGGCCGGAAGAACCCAGCCAAGTCAAACTCAATGGCTGGGGAATGCCTAGATCCGTATACTAAAATTGGCTAAAATATAGCGCGCAAAATCCTTTTGATCGCATTCTATCCAGTTTGTTCTCAAGTGCCTTAATCGGCTTTCTTCGCCTGCGATAAGGGCACCTCAATTTGTTTGAGCAATTCCTGCAGCACGCCTGCTGTGGTCTCGCTGCTGAGGGCGCTCTCCGGCTCGATGACCATACGATGTGCCAAACAGGCTACAGCCACACATTTGACATCATCAGGAATGACGAAATTCCGTCCGCTCAGGGCCGCCTGGGCCTGGGCCGTGTGGAACAGTGCCAGGCTGCCGCGCGGACTGGCGCCAAGCGCTAGAGCGGGATGGTCGCGAGTAGCATGCACCAGATTCAAGATATAACTGCGCACGCTTTCTTCAACATGCACCTGGCGGACTTGTTGTTGAAGCCGGGGTAAATCATTCCCATTTACAGCCTGCTGGAGAGACTCGATTGGGTGAGCCAACTGCTGCATTTGTAGCATGGCATCCTCATTGGCGTAGTCCGGGTAACCCAGACTCAGGCGCATGAGGAAACGGTCCATCTGGGCTTCAGGGAGCGGAAAGGTGCCCTCGAATTCAATCGGGTTTTGAGTTGCCAGCACCAGGAAAGGCTTTGGCAAAGAGTACGTCACTCCATCCACAGTGACTTGTCCCTCGCCCATAGCTTCAAGCAAAGCGCTCTGTGTACGCGGCGTGGCACGGTTGATCTCGTCGACCAGCAAAACGTTGCTAAAGGTCGGTCCAGGCCTGAACTCGAACTGGCGCGTTTTCTGGTCGAAGACTGAGACACCGGTCATGTCACTGGGCAGCAAGTCAGGCGTGCATTGCATCCGTTTGAATTCCAGCCCGGTCGTGATAGCAATCGCTCGCGCCAGCATCGTCTTGCCCGTCCCGGGGGCGTCCTCGATCAACACGTGACCTTCACACAGTAACGCGGTCAGTACCATCTCGATCACTGGGCGTTTCCCGACGATCACTTTCTCAACGTTCTCGAGCGCAGCCTGGGCGAAATCGCGTACTTCCCCTACAGCTTTGTCTTGAGATGTCATTCGGATTACGACTCCTCTCCGGTTCAGGCATTGCTTCTGGCAGCAACGCCGGACAACTTTTCCATAAAACGCTGGCGCAAGGTCTTCCAGCTTTTCAACATCCACACCACCCGCAGACGCCAACGCAAGGTGTGCCACTGCAATAAAACGCTCGAAGGCCGAACGGTTTTTTCCTGAGCAGAACCGTAATTGACACGCACGATCTCATTCGCAATCGAATCTATGTTGCGGGCCGTGCGAATCCCAAAATCTGTTTTGGCGGTCTGAGTTGCCAACTCACGCACGCGTGCGCTTAGCAAAGCGGCAAACTCATAGACCGTCACTCCCCGCTCGGGGATGATCTTCAAAAGCGCCGCGTGCCGTCTCAGGCGTCGGTAGACCTCGACCGTAGCCCCCCGTTCTGAAAGCCGTTGCAATCTTATCTCGTCGAACGAAGCCCAGGCCGCGCTCAGTAAACCAATCAGGGTGAATCCGCCGAGCAATACCAGCCCAATTTGGGAGGCGGGCCGCACCTGACTTACATCGGGCGTTTGGACTGGGGAGGCAAACTCTGGAGTGATCCCAGAAGAGGCCTGCCTCGTTCGCTCCAAGGGCGGGCGTCCAGCCGTCGGTTCGAAAGGCACCCAGCCGATGTTTGGAAAGTAGACTTCGACCCAGGAGTGGGCATCCGCCTCAGTGACGACAAAGCGCTCCGAGTTCAAATTATACGTGCCGCTGGCGTATCCGGTAACCAAACGGGCAGGGACTCCGGCGGCACGCGCCAGGACCACCATGGCCGTGGCATAATAATCGCAGTAGCCCTTCTTCAAATCGAACAGAAAATAATCTGTCACATCCTGATTCGAGGGCGGGCGAGGCACATCCAAAGTATATGGAAAAGTGCGCAGATATTGTTCGATGGCATGTGCCCGGTCATAGGGCGTTGCGGCGCTGGCTGTCAGCGTGATGGCCAGCGACTTGACCCGCTCCGGAACTCCCTGTGGCAGGGCCAGGTAGCGCTGCCGGACCCAATCAGGATATCTCTGCCCGGCAGCGCGCAGGGTCCTTTCATCAGTCACCGGGACGAGGGAATCAACGCTATAAGTCACGGGACGCCCCCGTCTCAAGCTGGACGCCGAACAAATCGTCGGATGAACGCCAGGCGGCCTCGCTCTGGAGACTCACCTGCACCAAATCCCCATCTGAATAGACGACGCCTCCTGTGTTCTCGACTGGACGCACTACCTGCCGGATCAAAACGTGACCCTGGGCCTGCTCCGGCTGTAGGGACTCTCCCGGTGAGTACACGTTTTGCCGGGTCTGGCTGGTATCCCACCCGTGTCCCGTGTAGCTATCATACGTGAAACTGTGCCAATACAACGGCAATTTCTCTCCAGAAACAGCCGGCAGGTTTGGAACGGAGACCATCATGACGATGCGCTGCGAAAGCTCGGGGCCGGAACCGATCAAATGGGATTGAGGCAGGCCCGGGCGTCGTACCGTTTCGAAAGCGTCCGGGATGCGGGTCCCGCCAGGGATGATGCCAAGAGATTCTGCCAACTGGCTGTCCTGCTGCGCGGCGGGCTGGCGGTGCTCGGATATCCAATCTCTGATGCGCTGGATTGAAATCGAGGGCAAGAGGGCGGCGAAGCAAAACCAGTACTACGGTGACTAAAAGGGCGGTCAGGCCAATCTGCCGTCCCTTCTCTTTCGGATATGCCACACCCGTTTTAACCCACCCCTGTTCTCGCCGCTCATGTTGGACTGTTGCCAGCAGCAACAGCATCGCGCCAAGCATCAGGTAGAGTGCAAATGACATGCGTCTCCCATACGAAAGCGTTCCAGTGCTCAACAGGAGCGCAGGGAGGACAGCCAACAGAGCACTACGGCGGGCCTCGACTACCCAGCCGGCCCAGGCTGCTACGATCCAGGCCAATAGGCTCCAGACCAGCGCAGCCGCGACCGGATCGAAAGCGGGCTGCCTGGATACCAGGGCCGCCATCCAGGCCCGAATCCGCTCAATAACTACCCCACTCGATGTAGAAAGCTCCATTAAGGAGTGAACCAGCGGGGACAAGTCGGTCTTCGCACCCTGCGAGGAAGTAACCGACTGCCAGCCCAGGCGGATCACTTCGGATATCGGGGGGATCAGTTTTCCCCAAAAACCACCAGGGAAAAGCAGGATATAAAGCACTCCAAACACAACAGCGATCAGTGCGGCCTGACCCGCTGGACGCCGCCAGAGAGCCAGCGCCCATCCCAATAACAAGCCAAAGAGCAGACTCTTCCAAAGCGAGGCCCAATCGGGACCTTTTAGAACACTGGTGACGCCCAGGATGGCAGCTGACAATAGCACAAATAGCAGCGCCAGGGCTATCAGTTTCTCAGCGCGTATGGCCCGCTTGAAAACACCGGAGAGGCGCAGACTCAGCCCATGCTCTGCCAAGTTGTCCTGCCTCGTTTCAGATAGCGCTTGCCGGTCTCAACCTTGCCGGGGTATTTCGCACCTTCTTTACCAAGATGTGGATAGGCTTCTTCAAGCAATGTCCGGGAGATGGGAGTATAGGGGACACCAGTATGGGCCAGAGCAGAGACGACCCGGCCTTGATCATCAGCACCACCAAACTCCATTGGATTAACCAGGATGGCCGTCGTATCGTTCCCGTGGCGGCGTCCGAGAGAAGCAACCCAACTCGGGTCAGAAGCGGGGGTAATGATGATGCGGGTCGCCGTCCGCGAAAGGCGCCTGACCCGCAGCAGGTCAGCCAGGGGGCGATTCCCTGCTCCAGCCACCGACAGGGCGCGTAGAATCCGCCAGCGCTGGGCCGGATCGGAACTCAGTTCCAGCCGGACGAGTTCTGGCCCGGCCAGTACCAATCCGACACGACGACGCTCTTTAAATCCACGCTCGGCCAGCGAAGCGGCCAGAATGATGGATAGCTCCAGGGTCGAATTCTGCCCGCTGCCAGCCTGTACAGACGAGTCCAGGTCAACGAAAATCCACCAGTCGCCGGATGCGGCGGCTTCAAGCTGTCGTACCATCAGGTTATCATGATGGGCAGAGGCATGCCAGTGGATTCGCCTGAGACTGTCGCCTGGCAGATAATCCCGAATGCCGGCGTCGCTGATATTCCGCTTGATTCCTTGAGGCCGTCTTTGTCGATCCCCGGTCCAGCCGCCAGGAATGATCCGGAGTTGGGGCAACGGCAAAATAGGAGGCGTGACCAAAACAGTGCTCGAGTGCCGATCCTGAATGGTCAGGGTGTATATCCCGAATGGATCGCCAGTACGCAAACGCGTCGGGCCGAGCGTATAGAGGCCACGTTGCCTGGCCAGGTGACTTGGATGTCGCGTCCGGGTGGCATGATAGTCGACATCCGAGACCAAACGGACAGGCGCCACCAAAGTCGCTGAGACGTCCACGATCTCCACCCAAACAGCCGGCAGCCAGCCTTTGTTGATCACTTTGAGTTGCTCGTGTAATGTGTCTCCCACTGTCGCCCAGGCAAGATGAAGCTTACGTTCGATGCTCAAGCCCCGTTCCAAGGTGTGAATCCAGAGTGCAGCCAGCAACCAGGCGCCCCCGATACCGATCAGAAATACCAGCCAGCCACGATATCCTGTCCAGACATATAGGATAGCAAAGGCTACAACGAAAACAGGCAGAAGCCAGGTGTTGAGTTGGCGCTCGGTCTGACGCTCGTTGTCCTCGGACTGTCTTTTACTCACTTCCTACCTCGCTCGAAAAGAAACATTCGCTCGGTTTGTCTGCCTATATTGTGCCACGATCTTTACGAAAAAAAAGCATAGGTGGCGCCTCAACATACCACCTATGCTTTTTGCTGCTCCAACGATTCTATTTCAGTAGCTCTTCGGCATAATGACAGGCCATGAAGTGCCCTGGGCGTAATTCTCGCAGAGGCGGCTCGTCTACCGCGCAATTCTCGCGGGCAATAGGACACCGTGGGTGGAAACGACAACCTGAAGGCGGATTGATCGCGCTGGGGATTTCACCAACTGGCATCGGTTCATTCCTGCGGTGTCGTGGGTCGGGAACCGGAACAGCTTCCAATAGGGCGCGTGTGTAGGGATGCCCGGAATTTGCGTAGACATCCGCCAAAGGACCGATTTCACACAATTTGCCCAAGTACATGATAGCAATGCGGTCGCAGACATACTTGGCTGTTGCCAGGTCGTGGGTGATAAAAAGGTAGGTCAGATTGAGCTCATCTTTCAAGCGCATCATCAGATCGAGCAACAACGCCCGCACGCTTACGTCAGCCATAGCAATCGGTTCGTCTGCTACGACCAAGTCCGGTGCGGTCACTAAGGCCCGAGCGATGACCACGCGTTGTCGCTGGCCACCACTGATCTGATGCGGAAATTTATCGTAAAACTGCTCCGCCGGTGCCAGTCCGACCTTTTCAAGGATTTCGTAAACAACGCGCCGGCTATCCTCCATATTGATCCGTAATATGGATCCTGCACTGGATGGTTGATAGCATCCCCCAAAGTCATACGCGGGTTTAGGGAAGCTAAGGGTCCTGGAATATCACCTGCATACGGGAACGCAGACGGCGCATCTCTTCCCTGCTCAAGCTGCTTAAATCGATGCCATCAAAAATCACGCGTCCATCGGTTGG
The DNA here is from genome assembly GCA_963829615.1 of uncultured Chloroflexia bacterium. Classification (GTDB taxonomy): domain Bacteria; phylum Chloroflexota; class Anaerolineae; order Anaerolineales; family Villigracilaceae; genus JAABUE01. The sequence goes on along the minus strand of CAWHJM010000018.1, from coordinate 29,399 downwards.
CTCAAGCAGGCCTAAAACCAGTCGGCCTACAGTAGACTTACCAGAGCCACTCTCGCCAGCCAGTCCGAAGACTTCGCCTCTACGAATGGAAAAACTGACCCCATCCACCGCCCTCACGGCCGGGATCTTCCCACGATTGAGGAAATTAGCAATGAACCCGCTCTGTACAGGGAAATGCTTGCGCAAATTCTCAACCTGTACCAGGTTATCGGCTTCGTCAAGGGTTTTCACTTGAGAAGGATTATCATTTTTCAATTGCGGCTCAGGCATGACTCTGCTCCTGTCCAGCGGGGGCCTCTTGGTATAGCCAACAAGAGGCGAGATGACCTTTCTCAACAGGCTCGAACGCTGGTTCCTCTTCCTTGCAAACATCCATCACATGAGGGCAGCGCGGATTGAATCGGCAACCGGCGGGCGGGTGATAGCAGATTTGGCGGTGCACCTCCCATCTTATATAATTCATCCTCATCCAACCGGATGTTGGGAACGGATTTCAACAACCCCTGGGTGTAAGGATGTTTAGGGTCGGCAAAAACATCATTGACTTCGCCCACTTCGGCCATCTTGGCGGCGTACATGACCGCCACACGATCCGCGACTTCGGCCACCACACCGATATTGTGGGTGATAAGCAAAATAGTCAGGCCAAATTCCTTCTGAAGTTCCTGTAATAAATCGAGAAACTTAGCTTCTACAATTACATCCAGAGAAGTAGTAGGTTCATCAGCAATCACCAACTTGGCTCGCAAGGCCAGACGCCAGGGAGATCATCACCCGTTGGCGCATCCCGCCGGACATTTGATGAGGGTACTCAGTCAGGCGTTCACGCCGGATTCCCAGCCGTTCAACCAGTTCTTCGGCGCGGCTACGTGCTTGCGTAATCCGACGTTTCTGGTTCGTGCGTCTGGATGGTTTCAGTTAGATGGTCGAGAATGCGCTGGACCGGGTTGAGCGAGGTCATCGGATCCTGGAAAACCATCCCGATCTCCGCCCCCCGGATATCGGGCATCTCTCGATCGGAAAGTGTCCATCAAGTTACGTCCGTCGAACCATAATTCACCAGCGGTAATACTGGCCGGACCGGTATGCAGGCGCATCAGGGCTTTGCCCAGAGTTGATTTGCCGCACCCCGATTCTCCCACCAGACCCAAGATCTCGCCGCGGCGGATATCGAGCGAGACATCATCCACGGCTCGAACCGCTCCAGCGCGGGTCTGTATACTCAACTGTCAAGTTCCGAACGGAATAGAGGATATCCTCAGACATCAGCGCTCCCTCAGTTTAGGATTGAATATCTCTGTCAGCCCCTCGCCCATCATCGAAAAGGCAAGTACTACCAACATGATCGCCAAGACCGGGGAAGGTAATCATCCACCATGCGGTCTGGATAAAGCGCTGGCCACGCGCCAGGTCAATACCCCAATCAGCGATCGTTGGAGGCAAGCCCAGTCCCAGGAAGGAAAGCCCGGCGCCGGTCAAGATTGCATCCGCCACGTTGACCGAGAAGATGATTGCCACCGACGGGATTACATTGGGAAAGATATACTGCCGCAGGATTTCTACATTACGCGCGCCGATGCTTTGAGCAGCCTCAACATAGATTTCTTCCTTTACAGATAGAGTTTGTCCACGCACGATGCGATAATAAGTAGGGATGTACAACACCGCAATAGCCACAATGACATTGAGAATGCTGGGTCCCAATACGGCAGTGATGGCAATTGCCAGGATCAGGCCGGGAAAAGCATATAGGCTATCCATCACCAGGCTCAACAGGCGGTCGAACGGACCGCCGATAAAACCGGCAAAGAGGCCCAGCGGAACGCCCAGCACCAGGGCCACAATAGAAGCGCTGAACCCAATGATCAGGGCAACGCGCGTTCCCCACAACAGGCGGCTGAAGACATCCTGGCCAATGTCATTGGTACCCAGAATAAAACCGCCCGAAGTCGCAGTCCCGCCGGTGATACTCTGGGCTTCACGCAAGGTTGGAAATTGGGCAGCGACCGACTTTCGAACTCGTGTCGACTGCACAACAGCAGCTTGTGCCGTACCATCGACGACCGCCTGCAGGGCCTCCTCCAATGGTAGAAAAACGTTCAATGCGCGGTCGCAAGCGTAAGCCTTCGGGTTCATTCTTGATTTGATTATCGATGGCTTGCGCCTGTTCGTTCAAAGCACCAGCCGTTGGCACGCCCTGAACGACGGCAACAGTTGGCCGTGGCTGGCCTGTAGGAACTGCCAGATCTTTGAGTTCGTTGACCGAGGAATTAGCAGGCACGACCAACACTGGCACTGCTGGATGTTCACCAGGCGCCTAAAAATCTGGGCCCAACAAGTTCATAAGGACTGTAAGGGGCAAATAAACCCGGAAATAAGGCGACGATGATGAAAGCCACTACCATAACAGACTGAAATGGCGACAAACCACCAGTCAGCTCCATACCAGCGGCGGGCCAGGAACATTCGGCGGACAATGCCAACGCGTTCGAGTTCGCTCTCCCATGGTTTCGGAGCGGTTTCGGGAGGTTGTTCTTTCGATTGCAGTCACGATTTAGTACCTCACCCGCGGGTCAACCAGCGAATAGATCACATCGACCGCCAGACTGATCAAAGCCACCAGCATGGCGAATACAGTAATCACACTTTGCACGGCCGTGTAATCACGGGACGAAATTCGTTCCACCAGGTAACGGCCCATGCCTGGCCATGAAAAAACCGTTTCCGTTAGAACGGCGCCTGCCAGCAAGATGGCCACTTGCAAACCGATCAACGTGATCACAGGGATCATGGCATTCTTCAGGGCATGTCCATAGACCAGGACACGTTCACGGATGCCACGGGCACGCCCGGCAGCAATGTAATCAGCCTGAAGGGTTTCGATCACGTTGATGCGGGTCATGCGCACGAATACGCCTGATAGGATCAGCCCCAACGTGATCGTGGGGAGCACAAGATGTTCTAGCGACCGAAATGAACGCTGGCCAATTGCCGGTGATCAAGGCATCCACCGCATACAGATTGGTAATGTGCTTGATGGTCGTCCCGATCACCGGATCGATCCTGCCAGAAATGGGCAGCCAATTAAGTCGAACCCCAAACAGGAGTTGCAGCATCAAGACCAAGCCAAAAGATCGGTAACGAATAAATCACCACGGAATAAATGCGCCAAGAGTAGTCGATGGCACGTTTTGCGGCGCGAAGCCGCGAATGTGCCTCCTAGAATCCCGATCAGCAGCGCCAATATGGAAGCTGGAATCACTAATTCCAGTGTGGCGGGAAAACGTTCGCTCATTTCATCGATGATCGGGCGATGTCCGCCAACCAGCGAATTCCCAAAGTGGAGTGTGACCATATCCACCAGGAATCGACCATACTGCACAGGCAAGGGATCGTTCAGGCCTAACTGTGTGCGTATGCGCGCCAGCATCTCCGGCGTGCCTTTTGGACCCAAGGCTGAACTGACCGGATCGCCGGGTATCACGCGCATCACGAAGAAAACCAGCGTCGCCAGGATAAATATCATCGGCAGCGTTAAGCCGATGCGCGTCAGGATGTAACGGCGCAATCCTGTCGAGCCTCGCGCGAAAATATAGGCCAGCAGGAGTAAGGCTGGGACGCCGATAATAAGGGCAATCAAACTAATAGGAGACACGTTTCTCCCTTCGCAAAAGTAGTTGGGGCGAGCTTGATTCAAGCTCGCCCCTGATCGATTAGAGATGTTACGGGGTCTTGGTGAGCGTGGAGTAGTTGAATTCGATGGTGCCGCCGATATTCAACGTGTCTGGGCTCGCGTATTGGTCTGATGCGTGGATGTTATCGCGGAAGACCACATTCTCTGGATTGAGGAACAGCGGCAGTGTCACTACCAGGTCAGCATAGACATCCTGCGCCTGCTTGTAGAGATCAGCACGCTTGGTCAGATCGGTCTCGACGTCTGCTTGCGTCATCAGATCGACGAGCTGTTGAGCCTTGTCGTTGATCGGCTTGCCGTAATCTGTCCCTTCTGCGGAAGGAGATACGTTCGTGCCTTCACCACCGTTGTAAACGAAGGGATCCAGATAGTTAGACGGATCCGGGTAATCGTAGAACCAACCCAGCACGCCCACGGCATAAGCTTCGCCGCCGGTCAAGGTAGTCACGTAAGTGCTCCACTCCTGGCTCTGCAAAGTGACTTTGATCTCACCGGTAGCTTCCAGTTGCTTTTGGATAACCTGCATCCAGGCTGCGGTCGAAGCGCCGTAGTGCTCGGGCGGGTACCACATTTCGAGTTGCAACGGGTTGCTCTCACTGTAGCCAGAGGCCTCCAGATATTTCTTGGCTGCGTCCAGATTTGGTGAAGCGTACATGGTATCAAAGGCCTCGGAAGCGCCCAGGAATCCGGGCGGAACCATCGAATAGATCGGGTTGACCTCTCCACCAAAGACCGTATCAGAGATCTCATTGCGGTCGATGGCTGAGGCGATGGCCTTGACCACGTTCGGATCGTCCGTGGGAGCCATGGTATGGTTGAGGATCAGATAGCGGATCGAGCCGCCGTTGATCGTACCGACGTGCAGGCCGGAAACGCCTTTCAACTGGCCGATCAGCTCTGGGCCGAGGTAGCGCCAGGCAACGTCAATCTCGCCGTTTTGGATGGCCAGGGCTTCGGTTTGCGGATCAGAGAAGAAACGCACGATGACCTGCTTGACCTGCGGCTTGAGGTCGCCGGTGTAGTAGGGATTCGGCTCAAAGACAATTTGTTCTTGGGGGGTGAACTGCGAGACAAACCAGGGGCCGGTACCATAAATAGGTGCATCGGGGAACAGCTCGCATTTGTCAGCCGGGAAGTTGTTGGGATTGGCTGGCGTATAGGTGGCGCTCGCCAGGATCTGCAGGAAGTAGGCCACCGGAGTCTTCAGGTGGAATACGAGCGTCTTGTCATCTGTCGCCTCGGCGCTAGCCAAGTACGGAGTAGCCAGTGCATCGGCCACGCCATTCGGGCAGTCTGGGCCAATGGTCAGCAGACGGTTGATGCTATCAGCGTAGATTTGCGCGGTCAGGTCGGTGCCGTCGCCGAACTTGATGCCATCCTTCAGCGTGAAGGTGTAGGTCAGGCCGTCGGCGGAAATGTCGGGCATGCCCGTGGCCAGGGCTGGCATAAGCTCATCGCCAGTGCCCGGTTTCCACTTGAGCAGACCTTCGTTGATGTTCTTGATCACTTCCCAGTCACGGGTGGAGTAAGCATCTGCCGGGTCAAAGCTGGCAATTGTATCGGTCGTGCCGATGATGATTGTGTCGGCTGGTGTACCTGCAGGGGCTTCGGTAGGCCTCGGTCATGGCAGGCGCCTCGGTTGCTGCAGGGGCTTCGGTCATGGCAGGAGCCTGGGTCGCTGCCGGGGCTGCCGTCGGTGTTGCTGCCGGTCCACAAGCGCCCAAAACCATGCCTACCGAAATCAAAAGGCTGGCTATAACAAACCACTTTCTGGATTTCATATCTCTCTCCTTTATACTTTGTTGGAAATCAAACACGTTCAAGTTGGTCAAAAAATGTAGAGTTTGCTCCTCCTTTCATTAATTTACATCAAAAGATAGATAATTATTATACGCTCTGAAGCGAGGCTGTCAAGCTACCCCAGTATTAACTCTGGGTTCTCTAAAGCCACGAAAATCAGAGAAAAAGGGCAAAGTGGTATTCCCAAACAATGTAGAAGTGCTAATCATAGTACGTCCAGATAACGGTTCGCAGGACATACTTGACCTGCGGCTGACACATGTAGCTACACACCGAAGACGGGCCCAGATGCTCGTTTTTGTTTTTAAGAGCAGAGTATAATGAATCTAGCACGCTGCTCACTGAACTGAGGGCCCATGGACCGATATACTTCCAAAAAACGCTACCACACTCTCGCCTATCTTATCCTGGCCGCTGTGTTGACGTTTTCTTGTGCGTTGCCAAGTTTGCCAACACAACAGCCAGAAGCAGCAACCCCGACTACCGTCCAACCGGAACCTTTGCCCCCGGTGCTTGCGGAAGTTTCGCCATTGGATGGAAGCCAACTGGGACTGGACGAGCCGATTACCTTCTACTTCAGCCAACCCATGAACCGGGACTCCGTTGAAGCGTCTCTCTTCGGACTTCCATCTGGTTCTCATACCTGGAGCGACGACTCGACCCTGACGTTCACCCCCAACCCGTCCTACAAGACGAATGCCGAAATAACGGTGGCAATCCTATCGTCCGCGAAGGCTGCGAATGGACTATCCCTGACAGCCCCCATCACGCTGACGTACTATACCTCTTCATTGCTACGCGCTATTAACTTCCTGCCCGAAGCTGCCAGCCAGGACATTGACCCGAAGGCCGCTGTCGCAGTGACGTTCAATCAGCCGGTCGTGCCGTTGGGCGCAGATACAGACCTTTCGGGGGGACAGGCAAGCTCAGGACAAAGTTTGCCAGAAGCCTTTTCGTTAGAACCGGCAGTAAATGGACATGGCGAATGGCTCTCGACCAGCACCTACGTCTTTTATCCAGAACCGGCTCTGGCTGGTGGTGAAACTTATACGGCCAATCTGAATACGGATTTGGTATCCGCATCAGGAACACCGCTGGATTTTACCGGGAGTTCGATGGCCTGGTCGTTTGAAACGGCCTTGCCGAGGCTGGTTTCGGTAGAGCCTTCCAACGACCAGAAGCTAGCGCTTGATGCCACCATCAAGTTGACGTTCAATCAGGCAATGGACCCGCTCAGCCTGGAAAATGGTTTCGTGTTCCTTGGGGGAGGCATTCCAGTGGCCGGAGAGATGACCTGGAATGCGGAAAAAACAGAAGTAACATTCAAGCCCACCAAACGACTGCAGAGAAATTCGACTTATACGTTGAGTATTACCAAAGATATTACGGCGGCCAGTGGCACGCCGCTGGCATTGGAACAGCAATTTGAGTATGTCACGTATGACGATTTTGGCGTACAGGGCAGTTACCCAGTGGACGGGGAAACTAAGGCCGAAACTGGCAGCGTACAAGTCTTTTTCACCACGCCCCCCAAGGATGTCGACAATCTCGCAGATTACATCAGCCTGAGCCCAGAAGTCCCTGATTTGAGTGTTTCGGTCAACGATACAACCATGAACCTCAGCGGCTTTTTCTTGCCCGAGAGCGAGTACACGCTAACCGTTTCTCCTGACCTGGTGGATGTGTGGGACCAGCCGTTAGGAAATAAATTCGAACTCACCTTTGATACACCTGCTGCTACGCCAGACCTGAACGTGTCGTATTGGGGCAATGTTTACTTCGTGCGCCCGGATGAGCCAGTTTTGCACGCCAACGCGACTAACATCCAGCGCGCGGATGTGTCTGTTGCGCCTATCGCATTCAGCGATTTCCAACAACTGACCGGCCCGACAGGATATGATGCCTTGCAGTCCTTTGTGCCTCAAAATTCAGTACCCCATTCGCGGACCTATACGCTGACTCCCAGCCGCAGCGAGCCAATTGCTTTACCGCTGACCGAGCGAGGGGATGAACTTGCAACAGGGTTTTATTACGTAAAGGTGGACTCGCCGCAATTGGACCAGGTCGTTGGTTCACAGGATGCTACCGTCAGTTATGCAGGTCCTACCGACCGTAAATATCTGGTCGCAGTCAGCAATCTCAACTTGACATTTAAAATTGGCGCAACAGATGCGTTGCTGTGGGCGACCGACCTGCGGACGAATGAACCTGTCTCTGCGCCGTTCACAATTTACGATAATGACGGGACTGCGGTTATCAGTGCGCAGACGGATGCGCAGGGATTGTGGAAGGGGGATCTCGCAGCGCAGGATAAGCCTGGTCAAACATACACAGTTGTATTGAGTGAGCCGGAGCAAGAAAATTTTGGGGTGGCGCAAACCTCTTGGAATAGCGGCGTTTCGCCCTGGGATTTTGGTATTTCCCTGCAGTCCAGTCCGCCGAAACCGGATACCTACCTGTACACTGACCGTCCCATTTATCGTCCGGGCCAGACGGTCTACTTCCGCGGTGCGGTGCGACAGGCCTTTAACGGGCGTTATACGTTACCGGATTTTTCGTCGGTTTCATTGGATTTGCGTGATAACAACGGACGTACGCTCCGTACCTTCGACCTGCTGCTTTCACCGTACGGTACCTTCAACGGTGAATACCAGCTTTCGCCTGAAGCAGAGCCCGGTTATTACTCGCTTAATAGCGATGACTTAAACGCCTACCTCTCTTTCGATGTGGCTGAGTACCGCAAACCGGAGATCGAGCTGAATGTCGCTTTCGGGAAGGATCAGGTCAAAGCTGGCGAGCAGGTGCGGGCTGAGGCAGAAGCGCAGTATTATTTTGGCTCGCCCGCCGGGGATGTAGACGTCCAATGGAATTTGTACGAACAGTCGACCTATTTCAATCTGCCTGGATACCAGACCGGCTTGATTGACGACAATTGGCTAACCCCCAAGCTGGATCAACGCCGGTAATTTCGGCCGGACGCTGGAAAGCGGCACAACGCGCACCAACCCTGATGGGACTCTGAGCCTCCAATTTTCCGATATTCCCGATGTGGATACGCCTCAATCCCTGACCCTGGAACTGACAGCGCAAGATGAGAGCGGATTCCCCGTCAGTGCTCACGCTGAGACGATCGTGAACCCGGCGAATTTTTATATCGGCCTACGACCTGACCAATGGGTGGGGCAAAGCGGAAAGGCGATCGGTTTCGATGTGTTCACTGCTGACTGGGATACGAAGCCCAGCCCCTCGCAAGCCTTGCAGGCCGAATTCAAGCAGGTGCGCTGGGAACGCAAAGACCCGCCGCCTGAAGAAGTCAATGCGGTGCCAACCTACGAGCCAGTTTATACGTTGGAGAGCAGCAGCAATTTGTCCACAGCCGCGGACGGCAAGGCGCGCCTTTCGTTCACGCCTGACGAACCGGGCACCTATATGCTGGAGGTCTACGGCGGTGGGGCGCGTACGCAAATCCTGCTGTGGGTCACGGGCGCAGGGAACGCCGCCTGGCCCAACTTGCTCAATGATCAGGTCAAGTTGACAGCGGACCAGGAAAGTTACCAGCCAGGCCAAACTGCGAATATCTTTATCCCCAATCCCTTCGGGGAACGCGTGCAAGCCCTTGTAACCGTAGAACGTGGAAAGGTGTTGAGCGCCGATGTGCTTGAGTTGGGCACAAGTGGCTCGACCTATTCGCTCGACTTGACGGATGAACATGCTCCCAATGTGTATGTTTCTGCTACGTTGTTAGGCCCCGATAATCAGTTCCGCGAGGGATATCTGAACCTCGATGTACAGCCAGTGGCACAGGAACTGCATATCGAGTTAACTGCCGAGCCGAAAGTCAACGAGCCGGGCGGGGAGATGACGTTGCAGCTGCGCGTCACCGACAGCGCTGGTGAGCCGGTCAACGGTGAGTTTTCGCTCTCGGTTGTCGATAAAGCCGTGCTGGCCCTGGCTGATCCGAACTCTCCCGATATTCTGTCTGCTTTTTACAGTAAACAATCCCTTGGTATCACTACGGGCCTGTCGCTGGCAGCTTACAGCGGACGCTACGTACTACAGCCATTGGGACTTGGCGGTGGCGGTGGTGAAGGTCTGGTTACGGTGCGCGAAGAGTTCCCGGACACCGCTTACTGGAACCCATCCTTTATCACCGACTCCAACGGCATGGGGCAGGTGACCCTGACCTTGCCCGACAGCCTGACCACCTGGGTCATCGAAACGCGCGGCCTGACCATCGACACGCGCGTCGGCCAGACTGAAACCGAAGTGGTGACCACCAAACCGCTGCTCATCCGCCCGGTCACGCCGCGCTTCCTGGTGAGCGGCGACCACGTGCAACTGGCTGCCATCGTCCATAACAATACGGACGCGCAACTGGAAGCGACCGTCAACCTGGACGCTACTGGCTTTACCCTGGATGAACCGGGAGATGCTGCACAAACTGTGGAATGTGCCCGCCAACGGTCGCACGCAGGTGACCTGGTGGGGCACAGCGGAGAATGCAGATGAAGCCGACCTGGTCTTCGCTGTCAGTGGCAATAGTGGCGGCCAAACTCTCAGCGATGCTGCCAAACCGGCCCTTGGTCCGCTGCCCATCCGTCAATACGTCGCGCCGCAAACGTTTGTCACGGCTGGCATGCTGACCGATGGAGGCAGCCGTCAGGAAATCATCAGTCTGCCACGCAGTTTCTCGCCCACGGGCGGCAGGCTGGATGTGGAGATGTCGCCTTCGTTAGCCGCCTCCCTGCTCAACAGTCTGGAAGCGCTGCCCACGCCGTCTTGTACCTGCAACAATGAGGCGGTCCTGTCCTACTTCCTGCCCAATCTGGAAACCTATCGCGCCTTGCAGGCCTCCGGCACGGACGACCCAACCTTGAAGGCGCGTCTCGATAAAAGCCTGGGAGACAGCATCACAGCCTTGGTGCGCAACCAGAATTTTGACGGCGGCTGGGGCTGGATCCGTGGGAGCGACTCGGACCCGTACATTTCGACCTATATGCTTTTTGGGCTGGGCCGTGCTCGCCAGGCGGGCGTCAGCATCCCGGACGACACCTTCGACCGTGCCCATGAATATTTGCGAGGCTTTGCGCTTGGCCGATCCCACACTGGAAACTTACCAGCCCTGGGAACTCGACCGCCTGACCTTCACGTTCTTTGCGCTAGGGCAGACCAGCGGCCTGCAGGAAGCTGATTGGCCGATTCTCAACACCATGTACGATAAACGCGATCAATTGAGTCCCTGGGCACAGGCGCTACTGGCGCTCAGTCTCGAAGCCATTACCTCCAATGATGCGCGCGCCCGTGACCTGATCTCTAACCTCGAAGCCACCGCCGTCCGCACGGGCAGCAGTTCCAACTGGGAGAGTGACTCCGGCTCACTGCGCAATCCCGGCACACCGCTCTACACCACGGCTGTTGTCGTCTATGCCCTGGCGCAGCGCGATCCCGCCGCGCCGGTGTTGATCGAAGCTGTTCGCTACCTTTCTTCCAATCGCAAGGCGCAGGGCCTGTGGGGGTCCTCTTACGAAAATGCCTGGACTATTCTGGCGCTCACCGAAGCTATGAAGGGCTTTGGCGAACTGCAGGCCGATTTCGCTTTTTCGGCTACCCTCAACGGTGCGCAACTGGTCAGCGGCAACGTCAGCGGCACTGACATTTTCACCCCTGTCAGCGCCAGCGTCCCGCTTGAATACCTTTCATCCGTTTCTTCCAATGCGCTGGTCATCAAGCGCGAATCCGGTTTGGGACGTCTATATTACCGCGCCTCGCTGTTCCTCAATCGACCGGTCGAGGCGGTCAAGCCATTGAACAAGGGCATTCAGGTCAGTCGCGCTTATTTTGATGGAAATTGCAAAACGGACTGCGCGCCTCTATCTACGCTCGAACTTGCTACTGCATCCCGTCTCACCGCTCGCCTGACGCTGACTCTGCCAAACGACTCCTACTACGTTATGCTCGAAGACTACATCCCGGCCGGGACCGAGATCCTCAACCAGACTCTCAAGACCAGCCAACAAGGCACCGACAGCACAAGTGTGCAAACGGCCTACGATGCGGAGAATCCCTTTGCCCGCGGATGGGGCTGGTGGTATTTCAATAATCCGCAAATCCATGATGACAGCATGACCTGGACAGCCGACTACCTGCCGGCCGGAACCTATGAGCTGACTTACACCCTTATCCCCACACAGGCTGGCGAATTCCATGTGCTGCCCGCGCATGCCTGGCAGGCCTTCTTCCCGGATGTGCAGGGCACCAGTGCCGGAACAATATTTACGATAAACACGAAATAATTTTTGGTATCTACAGTCTGACAGGTCTTACAGGTCGAAGCTAACCTGTAAGACCTGTTTGACTCTAAGGCTTGTCAGATCTATCCCCCAAACAACACTTCCAGAAATCCACCGCCGAGCGCATCGAATTGCGCAGGTGCAATAAACTCGAACAGCCCCAACCCCAGCGCGCCGAGTCCGATCACGATCAGGATGATGCCCGGCAGCAACCTTCCCACAAAGAAATCGAGCATGACAATCCAACGGGTTCCTTGCTTCTGTTCGACCGATCCCCCAATCACGATGACGGCTTGCATCAGGCAATACGTTCCGATCACCACCAGTACCGGCCAGGGGCGTTTGACAAAATGCATGAAGATGGCATCCCCGTTATCGAGATAAGCCGCTATCGAAGCGCCGATAAAAAAGAGCCCGATCAGGCTGAATTGCACTCCCTGTGCATATGCAGCCAACCCGAGATAGGTTTCGCTGTAATTACGTTGGCGGGAAAGCATGATCCGCCGGGTGACCATAGCTTCCATGCCCACCACGATGGAAGTGACACCGAAGGTTGAAATTCCAGTATAAAGTAGGATAGGAATGGATAATTTGTCCCCCACAAAAGCCAGCAGAAAAGCGATAACTGCCAGCCCGATCTGTACAATAGACCACAGGCTCATATGAACCTCCCTGGCTCCTTGCAAGCCAGACTACCACTAATAATGTTATCTGTGTCTATCTTTTCGTAATTCTCTTGCCTGAAACACCACACCGAGCACAGTCAAAATGACGAATACTACGACAACTATCCCGTATTGCAGATTGAGCGCCTCGGCAATCAAGGCCGCGCCTGCCAGCGAAGACAGGGAAATCAAGGCCCAATCTAAAAACATACCGACCAGAATGACCCCAACGATGCCGCCGATAACAAAAGCCAACCAGGGCAGCCAGCCATGTTCCAGGTGGAAGAAGGGCACCAGGAATTGCAAGGCTAAATAGCCGCCTGCCAGAAAACCAGCCAGGCTGATAGCAAAACGCTGCACGAGGACCGCTAACAGCGCGGCCAATAGACCGATGACCAGGCCGATGGCCACGCCTACCCATTCAGGGCCTTGAAATAAGCGGTTGGCCAGTGCCAGGCCAGCCACAAAACCTGCCCCGGCCACGAACAGCCAGAAGGCTCTGCGTCCGAAGAACAACAGTCCGGCGCCGATCAAGATATTAAGGATTGCCATCTCTACATCTTCTTATAAATCCATCCTTGCGAAAATTCTATGCCTTCACAAGGGTTATTGTACAAACGGGAACCACATCCCAATCGCGGCCAGGGTACAGAACATGATGGTCACTACTGTAAATCCTACGATAACATCACGCGGCTCACGTTGGTCCTCAACGTGTAGATTAGGAGCCATCCCTTGCACCTCCCAGAGCGGTCCGGCAAACCAGGCGAAGATTAAGCCGCCCATCAAACCACCGACGTGCGCCCAATTGTCGATGCCGGGAGAAAGTCCCAGAAACAGGTTAAGAACCACGATAAAGATCACATTGTTAATCCCCCGTTTTACCTGGTCGCCGAGCAACTTGCGATTCTGGTACAGGAAAATCCCTTCTGCGCCAATCAAGCCAAAGATGGCGCCTGATGCGCCGATGGAGTCAGCACTAGAGAGCAAGAACGAGAAGACACTTCCGGCGAACCCGCTTAAAATATAAAGCAACAGGAAACGTCCGTGCCCGAAGCGGCGTTCCAGGCCAATTCCGATGATGTACAACGCGTACATATTGAAGCCGATGTGCAGGATCGAGACCGTGCAGCAACAGGGGCGTGAAAAAGCGCCATAATTGTCCAGCGCGGATGGCCGCATTGGATTTCGCGCCCAGTCGCAATCACCAGATCGTAACCAAGAGCGTACTTGAGTTAACAGTTGTAATAGATACACAACCACTGTAATGCCCAGAATAGTGTAAGTCATGCGCGGGGCAGCAGTCGGCATCGAAACGGCAACAGGCCGTGGCTGGGGAGGAGGCGCAGCGTAGTTTTCTTCAGGGGGTTGGGTCATGTTCACAGGGTCACCTCGCGATGTTTGACACGATGATGTTCCGCTTCGATAATGGCGCGGACGGTGTCCACCGTTTCATCCAGTTTGTAGTCATGGTTGATAATGACGTAATCGAAGGCCTCCACGCGTTGGAGTTCCTTGCGGGCGGTGGCAATGCGCAGGGCCAGTTCATCGGACGTTTCGGTCTTGCGTGACTTCAGGCGGCCGACCAGTTCTTCTTCGCTTTCAGTCGTGATAAAGATCAACAGCGCTTCTGGCGCCAGCCTGCGGACGGTTTCCGCGCCCTGCACGTCCAGGCGCATGACCACATCCTTGCCACTGGCAAGCGCTTCGCGCACCTGTTGTTTGGGAATACCCTTGTAATCGCTGTACACGATGGCATATTCGATCAGTTCATTTTGCTCGATCATACGGGCAAATTCTTCCTTGGAAACAAAGAAGTAATCCTTAGCATGTACTTCGTTCTCGCGCTTGGGACGCGTAGTGGCGGTGACTACAAAGTGGAAAGGCATGCCGCGTTCTTGCATACGCTGCATGACGGTATCTTTGCCCACGCCGGAGGGACCGGAGATAACGATCAGCAGCGGTTGGGGATTTAAAATAGTAAATTCAGGATCATGACTTATGCGTGTATTGTATCTTAAACAAGCTCATGGTCTTGGAGCGTTTTGCGGTTTTTGATAAAATACGGACATGCCAACTTATGACTTTATCTGCCTCGATTGTAAAAAACGCTTCGACATTTTCATGACCTACAGCGAATACGGAACCAAGCCCGTGGCCTGCTCCCATTGTGGCAGCGGTAACGTGCGCCGACGCATGACCCGCGTGCGTATTGCCAAATCGGAGGAAAGCCGCCTGGATAGTCTGGGGGATTTTTCCGACCCCTCCGCATTGGAAGGACTGGAAGATAACCCCCAGGAACTGGGGCGCATGATGCGCAAAATGGGCAAGGAGTTAGGGGAAGAGTTGCCCGCTGAATTTGACGAAGTTGTGGACCGTTTGGAAAAAGGCCAATCGCCAGATGAGATCGAGTCCGCGCTGCCGGACCTGGGCGGGGATGATGGCGGTGGTGGGTTTGATGATTTGTAAACGCGAAGGAGCGGACGAAAAGTCCGCTCCTTTTTGTATGTAACCGTAGGGGCAGGTCTCAGACCTGCCCCTACGACGTTTTATTTTCCGTTCTTACTCAACATCTCTTTCAATGTCATTCCTAGGCGGGTAATGCCTTCGCGGATGACGTCCGGCTGGCAATAGGAGAAGTTCAGGCGCATGGTGTTCTCGCCGCCGCCATTGGGATGGAAGGCAAAACCGGGCACAAAAGCGACCTTCTTCTCGATAGCGACCTTGAGCACTTCGGCTGCATCCATGCCTTCCGGCAGGATGCCCCACAGGAACATGCCGCCTTCGGGATGCGTCCAGCGCGCTTCGGATGGGAAGACTTCCTCCATGGTTTCCAGCATCACATCGCGGCGCTCCTTATAGGTAGCACGGATAACCTTGACGTGCTCATCAATGAAGCCGTTCTTGGCAACTTCGTAAGCTACGAATTGGATGAAGGTGGATGTGTGCAAATCGGCGGCTTGTTTGGCCATAACCAGCTTGCGGGTCACCTCTGGCGGCGCGATAACCCAGGCCAGGCGGATGCCCGGCGCGAGCAGTTTTGAAAAGGTGCTCAGGTAGATGACGTTGCCGGTGTAGGTCCCGCCGTTGGGGCCGCGCATCAGGCTATCGAGTTGCACCACAGAGGGGAGATGTTCGCCTTCGTAGCGTAGCTGCCCGTAAGGATCGTCTTCTACGATCGGGACGCCGTACTTATCGGCCAGTTCTACCAGTTTTTTGCGGCGTTCCAGGCTGAGGGTCGAGCCGGACGGGTTCTGGAAGTTGGGCAGGATATAGATGAACTTGGGCCCAACACGCAGGGCCGCCTCCAGTTTGTCCACAATCATGCCATGCTCGTCTGAAGGGACAGCAACGTATTGTGCGCCGTAGGCATTCCAGGCTTGCAGCGCACCCAGATAGGTAGGCGATTCAACCACGATGTAGTCACCGCGGTTAAGGAACAACCGCCCGATGAAATCCAGCGCTTGCTGAGAGCCAGATGTGATCATGATGTTGTCTGGCGAGACTTTAACCGAAAAGCGGGCGTTGTGACGGGCGATCATCTCCCTCAATGGAAGATAGCCCTCAGTGGTTCCATATTGAAGCGCCTGCGCGCCTTGTTCATTCAGGACGATATTGCAGGCTTCTTGAAATTCTTTGACCGGAAAAACTTCCGGTGCTGGCAGCCCCCCGCCAAATGATATGATGTCAGGTTGTTGTGTCAATTTGAGCAATTCGCGGATGACGGAACTGCCCATACGGGATGTTCTGTGAGCGTAACGGTATTCCCAGGGTGTAGTATGGTGCATTCTTGCTCCTTGTGTGGATTTTTCCCTTGCGGGAGTCTTGCTTTTTATTCGATCAGGCAAGACGCGATATTCATAGAGAAATAAAAAGGCCTGGCAGGTATGTGTGTACCCGTCAGGCCTGTGGTCTCAAGGCATGAGGAGGATAATAAGGAATAAACCCAATATCACACTCATGGCAACCTTATATTACCTGTTTTTGAGTTTCTGTGCAACTGACAGAATTGTCAAGATTTTGGTGACAGTTGTCAGTTTTCTGATTTGTAACCTAACCCCGTCGCTGTGCGACTCCCCCTTCCCTATCAGGGAAAGGGGCCGGGGGATAGGTCACTCCCCATACACAAACAAATCGCCAATCGACTCGCGCAAGAAGTTGTGCAGGATCGCATCCGCAAAGGCATCGGCAACGGAGAGCACTTTCAGTTTGGGATGTCGTTTTTCGGGTGGCATGTAGACCGAGTTGGTCGTGACGATTTCGCTGATTTGCGGCACCGCTGCCAATCGGTCCAGCCCGCCGCGCGTGAAGACGCCGTGCGTGCAGACCACCAGGATGTCTTCTATGCCTTCGTCCACCAACAGACGGCTGAGTTCCAAAATGGAACCACCGGTGGCGATCTCGTCGTCATAGACCAGCGCACGTTTATGTCCGCGCACGGTGCTGCCAACCAGTCCGCTGATGCGCACTTCGCTGTCTGAGACACGCTCCTTGTTCCCGGCAGCGACAGGCAAACCCAGACTTTGGGCGAAGCGCGCCGCGGACTTGGCTTGTCCCATATCGGGCGAGACAACGATGGTATCGCTCAAATCCCGGTCGGCCAGGTATTCCCGGAAGACGCGGCTGCTGCTGAGATGGTCGGTGGGCAGACCGAAGAAGCCGTGTACCTGCGGGGAATGCAGCATGATGGTCATGACATGAGTAGCCCCGGCCGTTTTTAGTAGTTCAGCCACCAGCCGAGCAGTGATGGAGATGCGCGGAGCATCCTTTTTATCGGAGCGAGCGAAGGAGAAGTAGGGAATTATGGCGTGCGCTTCGGCCGCGGAGGCGCTGCGGGCGATATCGAGCATCATCAGCAGTTCGACCAGGTTGTCGTTGACCGGCTGCGAGAGTGACTGCACGATAAAGACTTTGCGATAGCGCACGGACGCACCCAGTTGCACGTACAGATTGTCATTGCTGAAGCGGGAGACGTGCGTCTCTTCGAGCGGAATGCCTAGTCGTTTGGCAATGTCACCTGCCAGTTGTGGGTTGGAACTACCGCTGAAAAAGCGTACTTCGGACGGGTCAATAGATGGGTTGGTCATGGTTGGTTTCCTAAAAGTGTGAGTGCGTCGTATCTAATTTAACAACATTATCTCATTATTTGTGTTTACCGTCTAAACGGATTCTCCTGTCTCAAAGGTGCGATGCACCCTCTTACCGCTGGTTGATGGTTTTTCCCTTTTTACCGCAAAGCACGCTAAACTCGCAAAGATAAATGCCCATGCTGACGGCCTCCCCTACTGTAGCCCAGACCGGTTCTCATCAGATTAGTGGGTAAGGTGTTGGCAAGTTACCATGTTCAACCAGGATATGTAAGCGGAAATGTTCGAAGCGATGATAGCCATAGGCACGGCGGATGGTGCCGCGAATAGCATTGTTCAAACCTTCGACTACGGCACTGGTGAAACCCTCGTTGAAGTAGTTCAAGAATTCTTCCCACCAATGTTGCAAGGTTTGCGTAAACTTTACCAACTGAACCAACCCAGAAGCCTGAGCTTCATATACCCAGGCCCGCAAGAAGCGTTCCGCCTGGGCGCGGTCTTGAATTTTATCCGCAATCGCAACAAAACGTTCTTTGAGCAGATAAGCCGTGCGTAATTGTGGAAAAGCGTCCAGAGC
This sequence comes from uncultured Chloroflexia bacterium, assembly GCA_963829615.1. GTDB lineage: Bacteria > Chloroflexota > Anaerolineae > Anaerolineales > Villigracilaceae > JAABUE01. The sequence goes on along the minus strand of CAWHJM010000018.1, from coordinate 11,286 downwards.
AGCCTGGAGTTTGGTTTCTTCTTCGAGTTTCAAGTCCGCCCGCCTGCGAACCAATATCCAGCGAATGCCTTTGAGCAGTTCATAGGAGGCCGGATTGGAGGCTTGTAATTGGCGACGAATTTTGCCCAGTGCATCATTCAACTGTTTCATCACATGAAAACGGTCTGCAACAATCTCTGCGTGCGATAACTTGGAGCGCACCACACCACGATAGGGGCCCCACATATCCATAGCCACCAGGCGAATAGATTGACGCTCAACTTCGCTCAATGCCTCCAACCAGACTTCAAAGGCTTTTTGACTGCGTTCTGGCAATACTGCTATCACGCAATGGCGTTCCAGATCGCTCAATACCAATGCAAATTGCTGATGTCCCTTGCGCAATGAGATTTCATCCACCCCCAGACAGCGTACCAGTCTGTGTTACACTTCGTTTTTCAGCTCGTCTGGCCCAGCGTTGAAAGATGCCTTTCACGATTTCAGGATGTAACCCTTCCCGTTCTGCCACAGCTGCCTGATCCGTATGTTTGCATTGCTCATACACATGCAGTTCATAGGCCGTGCTTTCTCGCCGCTTGCTTTCCACCCATGCTAGACTTTCCGTGAATGGTTTCTTACAATGCTTACACTTGAAGCGTCTTGACGGAAAATATACATAGGTTGCCTTCCCCCATATATCCAAATGACGGATAGCGCGTTCTTCCTGCTCATGCAGTGCATCACTAACTTGCCCGCAACCCGGACACATCGCTACTTCATGCTCATGTTGGCAAAAAAGATGTAACACTTCTTGCTCGCCTTGTTGCTCCAATGCGTATTCAGTGACCACCATACCTGGTAAGCCTAACAAAATATTGAATGTCTCAACTGTCACTTTTTGTATCATCAGATTTGCCGTCCGTTTCACTGCTCGCGCTGCGTCTCGCACAACTTTCTCTGGACTGTTTGTTCGTAGTTACCATCTTCATGGCCCAAGGATACTCACTTTATCTCTTCTTCTCCCCACTAATCTGAGGAGAATCCCCAGACCGTAGAACCCAGCTCCACCCCGATTGCGCAACCAACGGAAACCCGCTCCCTCACCGACTGCTATACCGTCTCCAGGCCAGCACCTATGGAAATGATAACCCCTGTTCCAATTTACCGAGTTTTGCGCGGCACGGTGCAGGCTGAACCATTAGCCTGTCGATACGGAACTGGCCAATGTCTGTATCATGATTTCTTATCTATGAAGTAATTGAAACTTTTCGTCCTGAGCGGAGCGAAGCGCAGTCGAAGGACTTTTGCGCAATCACACCTCGACTTCGGTGCAAAAAACGCACCTCCGCTCGGTGAGAAATGATTCTTGAAATAAGTTTCAATTAGTTCCTGATGTTACGCATCAGAGATTGAAAGCGAGTAATATACTCGCATGGACAAAAAACTACTTGACCTTTACACAGATTACCTTATAAGCACCTTTGGCAAAGCAACGGCAACAGGCTTTGCGAGAATGCTAGACAATGAGGTCAGCCACGATCAAGTCACTCGTTTTTTGAGTGAGCAAGTGTACACATCAAAAGATTTGTGGCTGGAAATCAAACCGATTGTCCGCAAAATCGAGCGTGACGAAGCAGCGTTGCTTTTTGATGACACCATTCAAGAAAAGCCCTACACCGATGAGAATGAAATCATGTGTTGGCATTACGATCATAGCAAAGGACGCAATGTACAAGGCTTCAATTTGCTCAATTGCCTTTACCAAGTCGAAGATGTTTCACTTCCTGTTGCATTTGAAGTCATTAGCAAGCCTGTTGAGTACAGCGATCTAAAGACTAAAAAGCGCAGACGGAAAAGTTTGGTCACAAAAAACGAACTGTTGCGTGAGATGGTTACAGTTTGCGTGAACAACAAGCTCAAATTCCGTTTTGTTCTCTTTGATAGTTGGTTTGCTTCTGTGGAAAACATGCTTCATATCAAGAAAACTCACCAGAAAGATTTTATCTGCGCCTTGAAAAGCAATCGTTTGGTTGCTTTTAGCGAAGAAGATCAGGCGAAAAAACGCTTTCAGCGGATTGATGAACTGCCCTGGTCAGAAGAGAATACCTTCACAGTTTGGCTCAAAGACGTGCCTTTTCCTGTGAAGCTTGTGCGTCAAGTTTTTGAAAACAAAGACGGTAGCACAGGCATTCTCTATCTGGCTTGCAGTGACACAACCTTAGAACGGGATGGCATTTTAACGGTCTACAAAAAACGGTGGCCGATTGAAGTCTTCCATAAATCGCTCAAGCAAAATGCTGCATTAGGCGGAGCGCCTGTGCGGACAGTCCAGACACAAAACAATCATATCTTTGCTTCGCTATATGCTGTTTTCAAGCTCGAATGTTTGAAGATCAAGCATCGATGTTAATCATTTCGCTTTACGTTCCAAAATCTATCTCAACGCTTTGAAATCTGCTTTCACGGAACTACAAGTTACTCAAAGCTGCGTAACATCAATTAGTTCTATAAAAAAGGAGCGGATGTACCGCTCCTGTCTGCATTATCACTCCGCCGGTTGCGACGGTCCGTGTTGGGCCAGCAGGCTGGCAATTGGCTTCAAATCCAGCCACCACTGCTCGCGCGGGCGCTGGTATTTGCTTTCCACCATGCGCTCAAAGTCGCGCATATCGTGGAACTGGATCTTGCCATTCTGTAGGCCGATGAAGGCGCTGCTGTTGCCTTTCTCGTTACACTCTTTGATCAGAAATTCCAGGCTCAGGCTTGCAAGACGGTTGGCTTGAATGCGGTCAAAGGGCGATGGGTCGCCGCCTTGCTGGAGATGGCCCAAGATAGCCGGACGTACGTCGAACACGTCTCTGCCTTCTTCTTCGAACAGTGAACAAATGAAGTGTGTGGTATAGATTTTGTTGGCAAATTCATTGCGGATCATCAACCCCAGCCGTTTCCCAGACTTGAATCCCACCGTCAGTTTTTCCACATCAGCTTGCAGGTCCCGCAGCGTGATGCCCTCCTCGTGCATGTAGACGCGTTCCGCGCCGGTTGCCAGTCCGCCTAATAGGGCCAGATAGCCGCAGTAATGCCCCATGACTTCCACCACGAAACAGCGACGGGTTGCCACAGCCGACTGCTTGATCTTGTCTACCGCATCCACGATGCTGTTCAGGGCCGTGTCCGCGCCGATACAGAGTTCTGAGCCAGGCAGGTTGTTGTTGATCGAAGCCGGCAGACAGACGATCGGAAGATTGAAGGCCGGGTAATTCTGGTGATTGGACAGCATCAGGTGAGCCGCTTCGTAGGCGGTCCAGCCGCCGATGATCAGCATGGCATCAATCTTCTGATCTTCGATGACGCGCGCAATGGCGTACAGGTCGCTTCCTTTCGGGACCAGGCGATTGGTTCCGAGCAATGAACCGCCCTGCGTAGCCCAACCGCTGGTGCTCATCCATTCCATCTCCTCGACTTCACCGTCTACCAGACCTTCAAATCCGTTTCGCACCCCCAGCATGATGTGACCCAGATCCAGTCCCAGCCGGATGGCGGCACGGGCAGCGGTATTCATGCCAGGCGCGGGCGCACCCGCATGTAAGACAGCGATGCGGAAACGTTTCTGTCCCGGCTCGATGGGATGTGGCAGGGCGCGCACCATCGTCTTCAACGTGCGGAAGGCCTCCTTGAAGGATGAACTGCGCAGGTCCATCGCCCGCTCGTAGTCTTTGGCGGCGATGGCTTCGGACACTGCCTGGGTTTTCTGGATGCATTCCATCAATGGCAGGCGGATCATGCGGTTGTTTTTGATACCGATTACCACTGGTTCATCATCGGGTTTCGCATTAATGATCGTCAGGGCGGCTTCATGTCCCAGCAGTGTACCCAGGGTGCGGTCGAATGCACTGGGGCGTCCCCCGCGTTGGACATGTCCCAGCACGGTGATGCGCACATCTTCGCCTAACTGCTCCTCGAGCGCTTTCTGGACGTCGGAACTGCCGATGTAATTCCCATAGCGGTCATGGGCTCCCTCGGCCAGGATGACGATGCTGTCGCGCCGGCCTGCTTTGCGACCGGCGCGCAAACGGTCTGCCATCACCTTTTGCCAATCATCCACATCGGGCGGTGCTTCGGGAATCAGCACCCAATCTGCGCCGGTCGCCAGGGAGCTCATCAAAGCCAGGTAGCCGCAATTGCGTCCCATTACTTTGACAACAAATGTGCGCTGATGGCTAGCAGCCGTACTGGAAATGGCATCTACAGCTTCGGTAATGCGGTGCAGGGCCGAATCGGCGCCAATTGTCATGTCGGTGCCATGGAAATCATTATCGATTGAGCCGACCAGACCAACGATAGAAAGGTTCGGGTACTGCGCGGCGGTGTTGCTGTCAATTTCGTTGTTTTCGAGCAACTCGGTTACCAATGAAGCCCATTCCTGCCGGAAGACGTTGGCACCGGTCAGCGAACCATCGCCGCCGATGACGATCAACCCGTCAATGCCGTGTTCAATCAAGTTGTGGGCAGCCATACGGCGTCCCTCACGGGTCATAAATGCCGGACAGCGTGCCGTGCCAATCACAGTTCCGCCTAACTGCAGAATGCCGCCAACGGAATCCCAGTCCATTTTGTGGATGCGTTCACCGCCTTCCACCATGCCCTGGTAACCTTCATAAATTGAATAAACCTCTACCCCTTGATCCAACGCAGTGCGCACCACTGCCCGGACCGCTGAGTTCATTCCTTGAGCGTCGCCGCCGCTTGTGAGTAATGCAATTCGCTTTTTCATCATATTTATTTACCTTGCTGTATCTTTGTTATTAAGTTATGCCTGAATTGTACTGCAAGTATCGTACGGAAAGAATTGTTCGCAGAACTTATTATAGAGCCCGATGTCTCTCTTTAATTTTTGGGAAATAATTTCAAATGGGATAGTGCTATACTCTGCCTGAATTTGCCTGAACCAGCATTGGATCGAATAATACACATCCTGAAGTGATGGTTTGGACGCCACAATCGGAGGAAACATGAAACTCGGATGGACCCTTCCACTTTTGGCCTTGATCCTGGTGACGCTGGCCTGTAACTGGTCAGATGTCGCGCCGCCCGCTGCTCCGGTGATCGAGCCTTCACCCTTACCGACATTTGCCATATCAACCTTGACGCCTGTTCCCACAGAGACACCCTTGCCAACACCCACCTCCACCCCGGATGTGCCGATTGCCTGGCCAAAAGACCTGGGCGTCAATTGTCGTTATGGGCCGGGGAAAGAATGGGATACGGCCAGTTCATTGCTTGCCGGGACGACAACCGAGATCAAAGGCCGCACTGTTGATACATCCTGGTGGTATGTCAACGACCCGCTGAATCAGGATAGCTTTTGCTGGGTCTCCTACGATGTAGTGGATACTGCCGGAAATTTGAATATCATCCCGATTGTCGAGCCGCCAGTGGCGTCGGTCACGAATGTTGAAGCAGATGCGGTGGTGGCGTTCACAGCTTGCGGCAGTTCGAATCTGGTCACGTTCAACGGATCGATCACAGCCAATGGCCCGGCCATGGTAACCTATCATTGGGAGGTGAGTGGTGATGTCCAGGATACGATCGCTGACGCAACCGTAGAATTTACCCAGGCCGGTACACAGAAAGTGACAACCGACGCCTTTTCAGCCGATTGTGGCGATTACACCCTCACCCTGCGCGTAACCGACCCAAATGAGATTTCTGCCGAAAAGTCGTTCAAAATCCAGGCTCCATAAACCAGAGATCCCCAAGGGGATGTTGTAAACGGAGATGAACACGGGCGAAGAACTGTGTGGTCGCGAAACCGAGCCCGCGTGTACCGCCGGTAATCAAAACGACTTTGTTTTCAAAACGCATAAACACTCCATTTCTCGCTGAGCGGAGGCGTGATTGTCGCCACAGTCGAAGCGCGACCTCGTTTGAAAACTGCCCTTCGACTTCGCTGTCGCACCGCTCAGGGCGGATGTTTTTTGATTATAGCGGTTCGGTAGAGTACAATTCGCCCCATGTTCAAACGTTTCTCCCCCCTGCTTCTTTTCTTTGTCACAGTGCTAGTGATTGCTGTGCTGGCCTTGTTTGGGCCGGAAGAACAATCTCTTGGCTCCAACGTACGCATCGTGTATCTGCATGGTGCCTGGGTGTTGGCCGCGGAAGTGGCCTTTGCGGCCGCTGCGTTGGTCGGTTTGATCGCGCTAATGATGCGCCGCGAGCGACTGCATCAATGGTCGGCCGCACTGGGACGTACCGGCATCGTCTTCTGGCTGACGTACCTACCGCTCTCGTTGTGGGCCATGGAAGCCAACTGGAACGGATTGTTCCTGGCCGAGCCACGTTTCCGCCTGGCGTTGACCTTTGCTATCGTGGGCACGCTCATGCAGATCGGTTTGTGGCTGGTGAACATGGACTGGGTTACCTCGCTGGCGAACCTGGTCTTCTTTGTAGCGCTGCGCGTGGTGTTCTCGACCGCCTCGAATGTAATGCACCCGCCGCCCTCACCTATCTTCAATTCCGGACTGTGGAATATCATCGCTTTCTTTATTGTTCTGAATTTGCTGGCCTGGCTGGCAGCGTTCTTCCTAACTCGCTGTTTCCTGAGCTAACGCATGAAAATCTGCTCATCTGCACAATTGTCGCTAATCTACGTGCGAATCAGCTTGGCAGCGGATAAAGATGCGCCTGCGCTTCCAACTGCTCATCGTCATGGTGCTGCGCACCATCTTCAACACCATGCACCGCATGGTGTATCCGTTTTTGGGAATCTTCGCGCACGGATTAGGTGTAGACATCACGGCCCTGTCCTTTGCATTGACCGGGCGTTCGCTGGTGGGGGCATTCATCCCGTTCGCGGCTTCGGCGGCCGACCAGCGTGGACGTCGTTTTGGAATGCTGGCGGGCATTGCCTTGTTTACATTCGGCGTGGGGTTGGTTGCCGTTTTTCCCACGTTGTGGGCGTTGACGGTTGCGCTGATCCTGGCGCTATTCGGAAAATACCTGTTCGACCCGGCCATGCAGGCCTATTTTGGTGACCGCATCCCCTACCAGAGACGCGGCTTGGCGCTGGCTGTCACGGAAGTAGGCTGGTCGCTGGCCTTTATCCTGGGTGTGCCAGCCATGGGCTTTTTGATCGCAGGCTTCGGCTGGTCAGCACCGTTCCCGGTGTTGGCGGTCCTGGGACTTGGCATGTTTGCCGTCGTCTGGTGGTTGGCTCCACGGCAGGATGCGAACCTTGTGCCAGCGCGTAATCCCTGGGCAAACTTTGGAGTTGTGCTGCGCAATACCTCTGCGCTGGCGGGATTTCCATCGCGTTGTGGGCCAGCGCGGCCAATGAACTGGTCAATCTCATCTTTGGCGTGTGGTTGGAAGATTCGTTCGGCTTGCAGATCGCTGCGCTGGCTGGCGCTTCGGCGGTAATTGGATTTTCGGAATTGGGCGGCGAGGGCTTGGTCGCCCTGCTGACCGACCGCATCGGCAAGCCGCGTGCCTTGGCGTTAGGACTGTCAGCCAATGCGCTGGCTTCGGTCCTGTTACCCTTTATCGGACGGACGGAAGTTGGCGCTTTAGTGGGCCTGTTTTTGTTTTATATTACCTTTGAGTATGTTATGGTCAGCCATGTGCCACTGATGACGGAACTTCTTCCCGGTGCGCGGGCGACGGTCATGTCCTTCAATTTGACCGGGCATTCGCTGGGCCGTGCCTTGGGCGCGTTCCTGGCGCCTTTCATTTATCAACAATTTGGCTTTTTATTTGTGGCGTTGTTGGCAGTGGTGTTCAACATCTTTGGGTTGCTGGCTTTACGCAAACTGCAAAAGGATGACAGTACGGGATGATGACCTACTGGTTGATTGGATTAGGACTTATATTTTTGTTGATCAGCGGGTTGTGGCTGATTGTCCCGGCGCTGTATGGCGTGCCCTGGGTGCCGACAAGAGAGAAGCGTATCCGCAAGGCGCTGCAATTGGCAAAGTTAGAGGCGGGAGAGACTCTGTACGACCTGGGTGCGGGCGATGGTCGTGTCCTGCTGATGGCAGCGAAGGAGTTTGGCGCGCAGGCAGTGGGGGTCGAGATCGGTCCCGTCCAGTGCGCGTTGGGGTGGTTGAGAATTCTGTTGAGCGGAAGCAGGCACAGGGCCCGAATCCGATGCGGGAATTTTTATCGCGTGGATGTGGCTGATGCGGATGTCGTCTTTGTTTATTTGACGTCGGTACAGACAGCGCGTCTACAGGAAAAGCTGGCAAAGGAATTGCGCGCAGGCACGCGCGTGGTCAGTGTCGCAGCAGATTTCCCGGATTGGCAGCCTGAATTTGTAGACAGGGAGATGTTGATTTTTGTCTACAGGATGCCTCCACTGGAGCCCATTCCATTTTCAAACGGGGTACAATGAGAGAAAATACTCAACGTTTATAGGAAATGAGAATATTTTGGACAACCTGACAACCGAACTAAAAAACCCTTTACCCGATATTGCCTTTGAACAATTATCCGAACCGCTGAGAGAAGCTGCTAAACGTGCAAACTGGACCACACTCATGCCTGTCCAGGCACGCGCCATCCCATATTTGATTGCCGGGCGCGCTATGATGATCCAGGCACGGACAGGTAGTGGCAAGACTGGCGCGTACCTGCTGCCCATGCTGGAACAACTCGATCCAAAGCGGGATGAATGCCAGGCGCTGATCCTTGTCCCGACCCGCGAACTGGCGCGCCAGGTTTCGCACGAAGCAGAAACTTTATGCGGGCCCGCAGGTTTGCGACAGGTGGCAGTTTATGGTGGTGTGGGGTACGGTCCGCAAATCGAAGCGCTCAAGAAGGGCGCACATATTGTAGTCGGCACGCCGGGACGCGTGCTCGATCATTTGCTCAAGCGCACCTTTTCGCTGGACAGGCTGAAAATGCTGATTTTCGACGAAGCCGACCGTATGCTTTCGATGGGCTTTTATCCTGACATGCGCGAGATGCAGCGTTATCTGCCGAATCGGTCTGTTAATACGTGTATGTTTTCGGCTACTTTCCCGTATTCGGTCATGCGCGCGGCGCGCGAGTTCATCAAGGAGCCGGAGTTTATCACCCTGAGCAGCGACCATGTCCACGTTACCGAAGTGGAGCATGTTTACTACAAAGTGCCCGGCATGGACAAAGACCGCAGCCTGGTGCGCCTGATCGAAGTTGAAAATCCCGATAATGCCCTCATCTTCTGCAATACCAAAGACCGCGTGCACTACGTTGCGGTGGTTTTGCAGCGCTTTGGCTATGATGCGGATGAAATCAGTTCGGCGCTCTCCCAGAGCCAGCGGGAACGTGTCTTGGAGCGCGTCCGTAAAGGGACGCTGCGCTTCTTGGTCGCGACCGATGTGGCTGCCCGTGGATTGGACATTCCCGAACTCTCATACGTGATCCAGTACGAGCCGCCCGATGAAGTTGAGAACTACATCCATCGCGCCGGGCGAACAGGTCGTGCGGGCGCGACCGGCGTGGCCATTTCCCTGATCAATTCTATGGAGAAACCTACGCTTGACCGCATTGCCAGGCAATACGAGATCGACATGGAAGAGCGCGTCATTCCTAGTGATGAAGATGTCGCCAACGTGGTTGCCGAACGCTTGACCACCTTGCTGGAAGCTCGCCTGCGCGAACGTGACAAACTGCAGACCGAACGCAGTCACCGCTTCGACGCGCTAGCGCATGACCTGGCTGAGCACGAAGATGAGTTACCAATCATAACCATGCTGTTGGATGATTACTACCAGAAGATGCTACATCCCACCGTTGAACGGCCAGCAGGAGAGCCCAGATTGCCACAAAAGAGTCAGCCTAAAAAGCAACGAAGCAATCGGCGCAGGGGTGGAAGGCGGGGGTAGAGTCGCTGTTCGCCAGGAAGATGGCTTTCCCTTGGTTTCCATGAGGCTTATCTGTCGTCATGATGAGGATACATGATTACCAGGATAACAAATTTCCTCAGAAAATATTACTTTGTAATTTCCATTTTATTCGTTTCTAGTATTCTTCGTTGGATATTAATTTTAAAGGGCGGCCAATTCTACTTTCCTGATGAGAGTCGCTATGGTATTGCACAAGATGCCATGGCCCTATTGTTGGATGGAAAAGTCAAAACGGCTTTGCTGACCTTATTGGGCGAGCTCGCCCATGTAGGCTTTAAATTCACTGCGCTCATCCCGGCTCTATTTGAAAACAAACTTGGCACTAGCTTAGCCCTTCCGGCCATCTTTTTTAGTCTTTTCTCCATTCTCAACCTTTTCTTAATTTGGAAGATCGCCATTGCGACTGATGCTTCTACAAGAGTAGCTAACTATGCCTTGTTCATCGCTGCAAGCAGTCAAGTCTTGTTGTACTATTCGAGGCACATTTTCCCGTACGACGAGGCCATGTTTTTCGGCTTGTTATCTTTATATGTGACTCTGAAAAATTCAAATAAGCCAGGTATTTTATTTCTAAGTGGGACTTTAAGTTTTCTTTGCCTGTAACGTACAACGGCTATTGGGTCATTGCAGCCTTTGCACTTTTTGTCAATTTATTCAATGGAATGAAGGAAAAACACTGGTTTGTGAAACGGTCAACCTTTCTCGGTTTAGGTTTTCTCGTGCCACTTGTTCTTTTACTATTACTTTGTTTTTGATTGGGAAAGATTTTCTCAGCGACTATGGCATATATCTTCAAAAAATCACCAGGGAAGTTTTAGCGAAGGGTAGGAGCTGGCCCTTTGAATATTTTTGGCACGCTGAGCACGGATTTTTCCTGATTGTTGGCATATTCACCATCTTTGCTCTGAGCCACCTAAAGGAGAAAGAGAATAAAATCTTGTACATTGGCTTTGGAGGAACGCTATTTGTTTACCTGGGTTTAGTGATTCCCTCAAATTTTACGCACACTTTTGTGGTGTACGCGAGAACAGCTCGACAGCTGATGCCCTTTCTGGTTTTGACAACGGCTTATGGCCTATCCCTTTTGCAGTTTTGGAAACCGGCAGGCGTTGCTAACTACTATTGTCATAGCGGTTCTCTTTGTTCAAGTGATGTGGAACTACCGTTTAGCATACAAACTCTTTTATCCTCAAAGTTCATACAAGGAGTTCAAAAGCAATACCCCGACTTTAAAATATCTCAAAATGATGAGGTTTTATGCACCCCTTGTTTGTCAAAATCATGGCCTTCTTGCAATGAACTTGCACTACATCTATTCCTGGTCACAAACTCTCCCCCCTGTTCAAGGCGATATCCTGATAAGAGCGTTCTTCATCCGATAAAATTTCTACCTTATCAATATGACGGATATACCCCGGAAGAA
>CAWHJM010000017.1:0-68929 GCA_963829615.1 uncultured Chloroflexia bacterium | reverse complement strand
TGGTAGATACCCGGATTTGTGGGTACGAGAGTGCGTATGCACTCTCGTACCCCCAAATCCGGACCTTTTCACCCCGCCGAACTGCGGCGGGGTCACGGCAAAACCTGGAGAAACCTATTATCGGGAGATTGCTTTCATGAAGCAAATACGAACATGCTCCAGGCGGCGTACCCTTAACGGGGTAATGCCCTGAAAGTATTGGCGACGAGAGCACTTATGCAGGTTTATGGAAGGCGGTTCCAATGGAACTTAGACAATACTTTTATTTGTTCAGGCGCTGGGCCTGGCTGGTCATCCTGGGGGGCATCCTGGGCGCGGCGGGTGGCTATGTCTATAGCCTCTACCAGACGCCGGTCTACCAGACGGCCACCAGGGTCATGGTCAGTTCGTCTCCCAATGGGATGGCTTCCAATTCCTATGCGGTCTATGGCGATCAACAACTGGCCCAAACCTACGTACAGCTATTGACCACCCAGCCGGTCCTGGATGGGGTGGCAGAGGCTCTGGGGTATCCGGTTTCCGCCAGGCAAATCACGGCTCAACAAGTGCAATCCTCCCCGATTATTCGCATCACCGTCGAAGATCCCAACCCTCAAAAAGCCGCCGATATTGCCAACAGTCTGGTACAGGTGCTGATCGACCGCAATGAAAGCCTGCAGTCCGGGCAATACGCCGCTTCCGAAGAAAGCCTGCAGGTGCAGATTACGCAGGTGCAAGACCAGATCACCCAGTATCAAACTGACCTGGACAACATTTCCTCCAAGAGTCTAAGTGAGCAGATCAACCTGGTGAAGGCCCAGATGGAACCCTTGCAGGCCGAAGTCTCACAGACTCCAGCAGGATATCGCCCTGCTGACCCCGGCCTGGAACCAGGAACGCAAAGCCAAGGTTGCTGAAATGCAGGCGCGCCTGGACCAGATCACTCCTTTATTGAATTTATACCAACAGATCTACACCAACCTGGTGGTGCTGGGAAACCCTGGCGCGAGCGTTAACAGTGATAGTCCCGCAGTGGCGCGCTTACAGTCTACCCTGGAGCTATACCAGCAAATCTATCTGAACCTGATCAATTCCAGGGAGTCGATCCGCCTGGCGCGCCTGCAAAACACGCCCAATGTGGTCCAGATCGAGGCGCGCCAGCCTCCCGCTTGCCCCGGTGCGCCCCAAGCCGGTTTCAAACATTTTATTGCCGAGCGCTGTGGGCCTGATGCTCATGGCCGGTATCGTTTTCCTGATCGAATATCTGGACGATACCCTCAGGACGCCCGAGGATGTACAGCGCGTGCTAAACCTGCCGGTGATTGGCTATATTGCCGAGATGCAAGCGCCAAAGAACCAGGAGGAGTATCTGTATGTCAACCAGCAGCCGCGCTCGCCTGTTTCGGAAGCTTTTCGTTCGCTGCGCGTGAACCTGGAATACGCCGGGGTCGACCGGCCGCTGCATACCATCCTGGTCACCAGCCCGGGCCCCGGCGAGGGAAAGACCACCGTTTCCGCCAATTTGGCGGCCATCATCGCCCAGGCCGGGAAAAACGTCCTGCTGCTGGATGCCGATTTGCGGCGTCCCAAGGTCCATAAGATTCTGGGGGTTACCAACCGCATGGGTCTCAGCGATCTTTTCAGGGACCATCTCAGCCTGGGGTCGGTGCGCAACCACTGGAATGGCAGTGAGGAGATGAGCGTGATCACCAGCGGCAACCTGCCTCCCAACCCGGCCGAACTGCTCGGATCGGACCGGATGGGCTTCATCCTGGGAGAGTTGTCTGGCTCTACGGATGTGGTCGTGATCGACAGCCCGCCAACCCTGGTGACGGATGCCCAGGTGATGGCGCCCAAGGTGGATGGCATCCTTCTGGTGGTTCAACCCGGCCATACCCGCGCGGATTCGGCTGCGGCTGCCTGTGAACAATTCCAGCGCGCCGGTGGGCGCTTGTTGGGGGTGGTCTTCAACCGCATTCCGCGCAATCGCAATCACTATTATGGGGGCTACCGTTACTATTCCCCCTACTACTATTCAGAGGGCTATTATCATTATGCCTCCAAGGACTCGGGCCTGGAAAACGCCCAGGTCAGCAAAAGTGAAAAGAAGCGCTCCTCCAGCTCGACGCTGAGCAGGTTATTGGCGGGCCGCTCAGAGCCTGAAAAAGAACGGGAAGAGGATCGTTTTAACGAGGGCCCAAAATAAAGCGCTAAGAGTCCGTAAAAGAAAAAGTTCCCTCACTCAATTTAACGGTGTCGTTGCGAGGGCGTTCTGTGCCCGCCCGTCCTGCCCGCACCGCCCGTGCCATCCCCCGGCCCGCTGCGCCTGTCGGGGCGGCGGCACGGATGGTATGCGCAGGCACGCGTGGCGTTCCGGGCCAGGGAAGCAATCTCCCAAAGGGCTGAAAATGCTGGTAAACGGATAATTCCTAGCAGTTGGAGATTGCTTCATCGCAATGTTTGCACGATCGCAATCCCATCATGGGAAGCTATTTATTTACGCTTCCTAAGGACTCGTGCATAGAGCTAATTGAAACTTTTCAAAAAATCATTCCCCGCTAAAAGGAGGACGCTTTTCCCTTGCACCGGACGCAAGGACAGTGTGTACCTAGTCGAAGCGTGTTTGCAAAAATCTCCGTCAAGTGTGCAACTGCATCCAAACAGGACGAAAAGTTTCAATTACTTTATAAATAAGTTTTTTTGCTCTAAGCGGCGCGAGCGCTTATACAAGAGGTCTTTTGAAACCCATCGAAAAAAACCAATGAAAATACAGACCGGTGGGGTTCATTCCCGCCTTGAAAATCCACGCATTTGCCCTTATCTGGGCCTGGCGGATGACGAGCGAACGGCGCTGGCATTCCCTTCTGACTGGAACGATTGCCATCATTGCAAGCCGCTCAGTTCGATCAAGCTCGATCACCAGCGCACGTATTGCCTGAGTCCGAACTATCGGAGTTGCACTGCTTATCAGCAACCGCCGGAGCAGGCCTTGCCGCGTGACCTGCGCAATCGCGGTCCGGTTCGTCCGTGGCTGCGCAAACCGGTCTGGACGATCCTTCTAACGCTGCTCATTTTGGTGTTGATCGGTGGCCTTGTTTTGAATTACCTGCCTGCGGTCGGTCCTTTTTCTTTGCCGGGTTTCCTGGAAATCCCCGGACGGCCCAGCGCAACCCAGACCCCGTCCCCGCCCCCTGTCAGCCCTTCTCCGGAACGGGTGGGCTCTCCAACTGCTGCCATGCTGCCTCCCGGCGGACTGCCCACGCATCTCCCTACCCTGAGCGCCGACGTCTCTACTCCGTCCGTGTTGCCCAGCGCGCAGCCCACTGCGACCATCACGCGCATTCCGCAAGAGTTGGAAACCCTGATCGGCTTAAACTATCTCTTCAAGATCCATCGCGTCAGACAAGGCGAGAGCCTCGATCTTTTGGCTTATGCCAACGGTACAACGGTGGCCGCTCTGTTTGCGGTGAATGATCACCTTTCGACCCCTTTGTATCCGCAACAGATGATCATCATCCCCGTAAACCAATCCGATGTGAGCGAACTGCCTCCCTTCGAGCCGTACCGCGTGGTTGAGGATACGGGCCTGGCAGCGCTGGCTGCTGAACTGGGCGCAGATGCGGCCCAAATCCAATTCTATAACGGCCTGGGGAACAGCGACCAGTTCCATGCCGGGGAATGGATCATTGTGCCTCGCCCTGCAGGGGGGGCTGAGTAGCCGTTAGATAGTGTTTAAAAATCCACAATTAACCGGAGATACCCTTTCGGGCACATATGAACAGAGATAAACGTCAAACTGGCCTGATAAACGCCAAAAAGCCAATCTTGAAAGGCACAAATGCCCAAAAATCATTGTTCATCCCCGTTTATCCCTGGTGAAATCCGAATATCATAACACTCTCTTACGGTACCCATGAAAAAATCCACGCTTAGCCCCGCAGCGCTTAAAGAGATCTCTCGAAAGCATTCATCCCCTGAACGTTTGGAGGCGCACCCGTTGCGGGAGAGCCTCTTCGTCCAGGATTTTGTCTCTCGGAATCCGAACGTACAGAATGAAAGCGCCGCTGTGCAAATTCCCCTGGCAGTGGCGGACTTGTTCCGGCGCATGATGCCAGCCGTCCCCCCGCATCAAGGCAAACGCCTGGATTTGCGCTGGGGGGAGTTCGGCCTGCTGGGGGCCATGTACTTTGCCCCGCTGGAGTTCGGTGCGCCGCAACCCAGCTCCCTGCGAGATGCCTGGGGGCGCATCGACGGGGCGATCCTGTCCTTCGTGTTCGGGGAAGCCCGCCACTCGTTATCCGAGGCTGAAATTGCGCGCTACAGGCTGGTCAGTGATGAGCCCGAAACCGGGCCTGCCAGCACGATCAGCGACTGGCATCGCAGGGGCCTCGAACGGCTGGCGGAGATCATCAACAGAGAAGAAGGGCGTTTGCAGGCACTGGCAAATTCCCCTAAAAGATCCGGAAACCGGGGGGCCTGGCTGGGAGGCCTCTGGCGCTGGCTGCGCTGGGCCATCCTGCTGGGCGTGGTGGCCTTGCTGGCCCTGGGGGGGCAGCGGGCCTGGCAGCTCTATCAAAGGGTACAGGTTGTACGCCAGCACGTGGAAGCCCTGCGATCATTCTCGCTCTCGAACCTGAATACGGCGCAGGTCGAAGCAGCCGGGGAGCATTTGTCCGCCTTGCATACGGAAATGCTCGCTTTACAAAGTGAAGCAGGGCCCTTCCTGTTCCTGGCGCCCTACCTGGGCTGGCTGCCAACCTATGGCGGCGACCTGACGCAAGCGCCCGCCCTGCTGGAGCTGGGGGCCCAGTTGAGCATTATGGGCGACGAGACTTTTCAGGCGGTATCACCGCTCGTGCCAGACGTTTTGGAGAACCGCAATTCTATCTCGATCCCTGAGCTGCTCGGCACTCTGAAGAACGCCGACGCGCAATTGCTGACCGCGCAGGTGGCTCTGTCCCGCGCGCGCGCCGCCCGCCAACAGATCCAGACTGAACGCCTCTCGGAACGTGTGCGTAGCTTGTTGCTGGAACAGGTGGACCCGCTCCTGCTTACCGTGCAGGGGGCTTTTCCGGTCGATGAGGTGCTGAAGATGGCGCGCATTGCGCCGCGTTTGCTGGGGGCGGTGGAGAACGGGCCACAAACCTACCTGATCCTGATCCAGAACGAGGACGAACTGCGCCCGACCGGGGGCTTCATCACGGCGGTGGGCCGCCTGAGCGTGGAAGACGGGCGCCTGACGGACTTGTCTTTCGAAGGGGTTAGCATGCTGGATGATTTCAATAAACCCTATCCCAGCGCTCCCTGGCAACTGGATGAATACATGCGCAGTGAGATACTTCTTCTGCGTGACTCCAACTGGTTCACCAATTTTCCCTACGACCGTGGAGTGGGCCGAATTCCTGTACGCTTATGCACAGCCCGGGGAGATCGATGGCGTGATCGCAGTCGACCAGCAAGTTGTGGTGCAGATCCTGCGCGAGATCGGGCCTATCAAGGTAGAGGGGCAAGTTCGAACTGATCACCGCCGGAAACGTGATGGCTTACATGCGCAAGGCGCGCTCAGAGTCACCACCGGCGGGCGTTGATTACAGTACCTGGGATCGCAAGCAGTTCATCAACCGCATGGCGCATGCCTTGACCCAAAAGATACTTGCCCGCCAGGGGTATTCGTTGAACGCTTTGATCCGCACCCTTTTGGGGCTGCTGGACGAAAAGCATATCCTGTTGCAATTCGACGATCCGGAGATGAAAGATCTGCTGGCGAAACGCAACTGGGATGGGGTCGTGCGACCGCCCGCGAAGGGCGATTTCCTGATGAGCGTGGATACCAACGTAGGCTTCAACAAAACCAACCTGGTGGTAGATAAAAGCCTGGCCTATCAGGTCGATCTGCGCGATCTGACGGACCCGTTGGCGCACCTGGAAGTGAGTCACAGCAATCACGCCCAGGTGGATCACATCTGTTTTCAATACCCTGCCACAGTAGGGATCATCGTTGAACAGGAATATCCCTTCAACGATTGTTATTGGAACTACCTGCGGATCTACACCCCGGCCGGCAGCGAGTTGCTGGCTTCGACGCCACATGCCATCCCGGCGGGACGGATCTTGCGCGAAACGCGCGTCCCGGCCCGCACCGACCTGCTGGGTGACGAGAACATCCCCGGCACGGCGGTCTATGGCACGTTGCTGGTAGTTCCGCCGGGTGGAAGCTTGCAAACCGGCTTCGATTTGCGCCTGCCACAAAGCGTGCTGGAGCAGGACCGCCAGGCTTCGACCTGGACCTACCGCCTGACCGTCCAGAAGCAGCCGGGCACGCTGGCGGTGCCGTTCAGCCTGCATTTGCTGTTGCCAGCGGGGATGCAGGTGTCGGATTCATCCCACGACCTCCAACTGAAAGACGGGGCCTGGACCCTGGAGACGGATTTGCGTCAGGACCTACATTTTACCCTGGTCATGGCGCCCACGAATTGATCCGATGGGCGCGCAGCAAAATCCGAAATCAATCCGAAGTACAAATGGTTGTTTGCCAAGCTTCGAACCGTTATAATATTTACAGAGTGCTCCCCTAATTTCGGGGATTCTTTTGACTTTCGTGAAGTACTGACATTACGAAACAAGTTTAGAGATTTATACAAAAAGCAGTAACGCAAGAAGGAGGTATATCTATGAAACGCTCTACTCGTTTGTTCATTGCGATCGCCCTGACTTTGTTGCTGGTAGCCGTGTCTGCCAATGCCTGGGCCGATTCAGGCCGCAAGGGTTCCGTCCCGGTCCCACCGCGCACGTATCCCGGTCGTTGTGGCAACTGGATCAATTTCGATCTGGGGGCGGTCTACGGCAATGGGGCTGAATGTAGATTGAACGTCAAGCTGATTAAAAATCCCACCAAGTTCTTTGCTCCAGCGCGCACGGATTTGTCATACTTGTTCAGCTATGCCGTGGAAGTGAAGCTGGTGAATGGCGAAGTCGGTCAGGAGACGATCTGTGTGCCGCTCATCCCGGATTGGGAAGGGAAACAGATCGGTGAGGATCAGGAGATCAACTGGTACCGCTGGAATGAGGATACAAAGGAATGGGAAGCCATCCCAACAGTGATTTATTCGAACTCGTCAACGTGGACGACGACGCCGATCCCTCCGCCGATGAAGCCGATGATCTGTGGTACCTTTGACCAGGGCCTCAACCGGATTGAAACCTTCTCCTTACAAGGCAAATAAGGTTATCAGCTTCTATCCTTTCCACACGACATATGAACACCAGGGAAGCGTGCTTTCTTTCCTGGTGTTTTGTTTAAACAGGACTTACGCAAAAATACAGAGATGGTCCGAAAATAAGGGGGGCGTGCGCAGCACGCCCCCCTTATTTTCGGTATCTTTTCGCGATATGTGTAAGTCCAATTAAATTAAATAGTTCAGGAATTCCATGCGAAAGCGGTTTTCTCTCTTATCCCTCTTGCTCCTGCTCGGGCTGGCCTATGGTCTGACTCTGGCCCCCGGGCTGACCTGGGCCAACAACGGCGCGGATGGCGGTGACCTGATCAGCGCCGCTGCAACCGGCGGGGTGGCGCACCCCAGCGGGTATCCGCTCTACCTTTTCCTGGCCGGGCTATTCCAGCGCATCCCGGTTGGCTCGCTGGCCTTTCGCACCAACCTGATGTCGGCCGTCTGCACCCTGCTGGCGGCGGGGTTGCTGTTTGAACTGTTGGAGAAGTCAGTTGGACTCGGAACTGTCTGCGCTGGCGGGCGCGCTTGTTTTCGGCCTGTCGCCACTGGTCTGGTCGCAGGCGGTCATCAGCGAAGTGTATGCGCTGCAGGCCCTGCTCACGGTGGCGATCATGTATGCGCTGCTCTCTCCGATCCGCAGTCCACTGCTGTATGTGGGACAGGGTTTGTTGTTCGGGCTGGCTTTGGGAAACCACCTGACCACGCTGCTCCTGGCTCCACTGCTCTTCTTCTTACGGCCACCAGTTGCGAATGGGCAGGCAACTATGCCGGTTTTCTCACGCAGGGGTGTGGCCCTGCTCGGCCTGCGCTTCACAGGTGTTCTCACTGGTTTGCTGGTGTATTTGATCCTGCCATTGCGGGCCAGCGCCTGGCCACCGGTAAACTGGGGGAACCCGGTCACCCTGAGTAACTTCTGGTGGCTTGTCTCCGCACAGATCTATCGCGAATACGCCTTTTCTCTTTCAGCGCTCGAACTTTTGGGACGTTTTCAAGGCTGGGCTGGCTTTCTCTTTCAACAGTTCACTGTTGTGGGCCTGGTGTTGGGATTGTACGGTGTCTCCTGTAGGATGTCCGCCGCATTACGTGCCAGCACGATTTGGCTGTTTGCGAGCTTCAGCCTGTTTGCGATTTTTTACGCTTATTCCGATTCCTACGTGTATGTTTTACCTGCCAGTCTGGCGCTGGCCGTGTGGGTCGGCGTCGGTCTACAGGATCTGTCCGCAACCGCAGCGAAAATGCGATATGGGTTGGGCCAGGTGCTGTTGCTCGTGTTCTTCGTTGGGCTGCTGCTACGGTCGCCCTTCCTGCTTCCCGCGGTGGATGCTTCCCAGGACCACCGTGCAGAGGACTTTGGCGCGCAGCTCTTGGCGTCCGCCCCGCAGGATGCCCTGATCTTCACGGATACGGATGAAGAAACCTTCAGCCTGTGGTACTTCCATTTTGCCCTCCGGCAGCGTCAAGACTTGAGAGTATTGGCCGAAGGTCTGTTACAGTTCGACTGGTACCGCCAGACGCTCCAGATGGACTATGCGGGACTGGTGGTACCGGATATGCTCCTTACGCCCCGGGAGCTTGCGGCTGCCAATCCGTCGCGGACGGTCTGTTTTGCAGATTCCCGGGGGAGACAAGTTCTGATTTGTGATCAGGCGCTTTCGAAATGAGGAAGTTGGTATATGTCAAAGGGTATCTGGTACTCCCTTGATCGATTTGTCTTTTTAGAAATACCCTTGATATCGGTTGATATCTATGGGTTACAATTGGCAATGCGTAACCTTGTGCTGCGAATATCGTCCTGTAAGTACAAGCTGTTTATATTTTACGGGTGGAAGTGTTGAATCAAGGATTAACCTGGTCGCTTATCCCTTTCTCAACAGATGACAAAGACATCGGAGATGGGAAGATCCTTGAGGAGCCAAGTAGCGCCCGTCTGGCCGGGCCAGGGAAACCGGCCACAAGTCGTTTTCACTTTTTTTAATTTGTTTATCATATAAGAGAACAGGTTCGAAATGACTTACGTTATCTCTATCTCCAATGGAAAAGGCGGGGTTGCCAAAACGACCACATCTATTGCTCTTGGAAGCTCTCTTGCAGAAATGGGGCACCGTGTTTTATTGATCGACCTGGATCATAACGCAAACTTGACCCTCGGGCTTGGAGAATTACCAGTTCATGCTGAAACTTTTTCAAAGGATCTGTTTACGGAGTTACGCGACCAACCAATCAAATGTTTAAAATCAGGCTATAAGAACCTGGATTTTATCCCATCCAATGGGAATATGGTTTCTTTCGATAGCAGAACCCTATCCATTCATAATTCAGCCATGGTTTTGCGACTGACGATCAAATCTTCGCTGCCAAGCTCCTATGATTTTATTCTCATCGATTGCCCCGCCTCTCTTGGTTATCTGACAATCAACGCATTAACCGCTTCAGACCTGCTCATCATCCCGACACAGGCAGAGTTTTTTTCTGCCTACGCATTGCAGACGATGTTTTCCTTAATTCGTGATATTCGTCAAAAGAATAATCCCGATTTGAAATATCGTATCCTGGTCACACTCTTGGATTTGCGACTTAGAGATCACATCAATATCTTAGACCAACTTAAAAAATATTTGGGAGACAGCCTCTACAAGACAATGGTTTCGGTAGATACAAACTTTCGCAAATCACATACGAATGGGGTGCCAATTAATTATCTGAGTCCAACTTCTCGAGGCGCCTTACAATACCGAGAATTGGCTCAAGAAATAATCAAAGAACTGGAAGACGGAAGTATGGATTCTAGAGGGCAACCAGTTAATCGTAAAACGATAGAAATGAATACGTTTGATCTGAATCCTATGACCCCGGCTGCAACAAACCTGACACCACACGATGCACAGAAATCCTACCCTGATAACGCCTCGCGCGCCGCGCCAATAAAATTTCCTCAAGATGAACGACTAAACGGTACGGGTTCCTTTTGTTCGTATCTTGGAAGAGATGAAGATCCACGCACGATGCTTGCTTATCCATCCGTTTGGAACAAATGTCATCGCGCAAAGCCCATTGTTTCTCCCAATCTTCGCCATCAAAATATATTCTGTTTATCAAACAATCATCTTTCGTGTCCAATGTTGCAAGAAAAAACACAAGGAAGTTTACCCTCGCAGTTGCGTGCTCCACTGGATACATCGGAATTTCTGCAATACTTTAAGAATTGGATAAGGGCAAAAATAAGTTAATCAGGACTTTCGAGAATACCTTTTATCGGCTGTATGTTGACTTCAAGGGTCTTGCAGGTGGTAGCCTTGCAGACTTTTCCCACCCAGGTTGAGTCCGGTTTGTTACAAAGTGGTGGTGTCGCCCTATTGGAGTTGGAGCTATAGGTTCATTCGGCCATGAAAAGCCTCCCTATCAACACTTGATAGGGAGGCTTTTCATATTTGCGGTCGGCTAAATTTGCCAACCGTGAGTACAAATATGGGCTTTATAGGCGCGGAGCCCTTTACAGGATGCTTCGTAAGGACTTGTATCATCCCTGTAGGGGCATACCTTTGTTTTTTTAGTAGTGGTGAAGGGTCAAGTGATGAACAACTTCACAACCTTGGTCTCTTTAGACACAGGCCTTTTTCAACGCGAAAAGCGCGAATATAGCGAATTACGCGAAGATTTTTAGACCTTTCGCGGCATTCGCCCATTTCGCGAAATTCGCGTTAATTCTCATCACTTCTTATAGATCACCACCGGGGTTGCTGTAAAGAGGGCCTAAATTTATACCCCCTAGATTTAAGTAGGCAACACATCAGGCTTTCGAACGCGAAAGCCTGATGTGTTGTAATTCGCAAAGAGATGACAGTCACTTGTTTATCTACGGTGCAATCTCCAACGCGATTTCTGCCATCTGTGTGAAACCCTGTTCGCGTTGCTGCGCAGTGGCTTCTTCTCCAGTGGCCAGGCTGTCGCTGACGGTCAGGATGGAGAGTGCATCGGCTTTGAATTTGGCCGCCAGCGTATAGAGCGCATTCGACTCCATTTCAACCACCAGCGCGCCATATTCGGCCCAGATCTTCCACCAGTTGGGATCATCATGGTAGAAGGAATCATCAGAGAGCATGCCACCCACGCGCACGTCGATACCGCGCTCTTTTGCAACCTGATAGGCTTTCAACAACAACTCGAAGCTGGCAGCGGGGGCATAGTCCATGCCGTTGAAACGCAACTTGTTCATCTGCGAGTCGGTCGAGGCAGTCATCGCCAGGACAATGTCGCCGATCTTTAAATCGGGCTGGAAGGCGCCGCATGTCCCAACCCGAATCAGCGTCTTGACCTGGTATTCGCTTATCAATTCGTTGACATAGATGGACAGCGTTGGCATTCCCATCCCTGATCCCATGACCGAGACGCGTTTGTCCTTGTAACGGCCGGTATAGCCCAACATCCCGCGGACTTCATTGAAGAGAATCACATCTTCCAGCATGCTTTCTGCGATGTGCTTTGCTCGTAATGGATCGCCGGGCAGTAAAACGGTCGGGGCAATTTGTCCCTGTTTTGCGCCAATATGGATGCTCACCTGATACCTCCCGATATCACTAGACGACCTGACAGTGTTGAAAATATTATAGCATTGGGGATGTTCCGGTTCAAAAAAAGGCCAGGCTCCTATTTGAGAAAGCCTGGCTTTTTTATATGTCATTGCGAGCCCCGTCAGGGGCGTGGCAATCTCCGTATTTGCCGGAAATGGGAGATTGCTTTGGGCTTACGCCCTCGCAAAGACATTATGTTATCAAGGAGTAACCTTGTCGATCTCTGCCTGGATAGCGGGGCGGATTTCTTCGAAGTTCAGTCCCTGTTCGGTGCAGTAATCCTTGACCTTGGTCAGGGAGTTGGGCATCGGGCCGCCGATGATGGTTTCGATGGTTTCCTGTGAGACACCCCAGTCCAGCACTTCCTGGAAGGTGGTCTTGCCCTTGAGGGTGCGGTCTTCGCTGGAGTCTGTTTCGGTGTGCTCTTCGGTTGAAGGTACGAGAGCAGGCTGGGCTTCGCCTTGAGCCGCGTCGATGGGAGCGAGCGCGACCGCGTGTGCGTCCAGGTAAGTGATCTGTTCAGCGGTCAGGGTCGCATTTGACTTCAGCATCTCGACCGCGCGTTTGGGCAGGTAGATGTCACCCACGATTTCGTAGGGTAATCCTGTGTAGAGCGCCACAAACAGCCGCACGGAGACCGTGCCGATTTCGAATTCCTGATCGGCGTAGATGGTTTCCAGTTCCTTCACACCGAAGGTGGATGGGGCATCGGATGAGACCCCGAAAGCCTGTGCCAGGGTCGCGGCGGGCACGCCGAAGTTGTTTTCGACATCGCCAAAGGTGTACGAGCCGCGGATGTCGGCCGGGTTGGGCTGGCCTGCGAACTCGCCTTCGCTGAAGGTGGCGGCCTCCTTGGTTGATTCAGTCTGCCACCAGCCCATGGCGCTGGAAAACAGGATGCCGCCGAACAGGATGACCAACACGATAGCGGCCAGGGGTTTGGATGTAAGCGTCATTTGACGCCTCCTGCGGTGAACACCACCGTGCTCGCTACCGGGCAGATGGCCTCGGACGTGCATTCCAGGCAGGAGATGCACTGGTGGTCGCGCACGGTCTTGACGGTATCGACCGGGATGTTCATCGGGCACATGATCGAGCAGGCGCCGTCGGCCTTACAGGTTGATTCCGCGCGTTTGATTTTGAAGATGCGGAACAGATTGGTGATGCCCAATACGGCGCCGTATGGGCAGGCGTACTTGCACCACGGGCGTTCCACGAACAGCGAGAGCCCCAGCGTGAGACCCAGAATAACCAGCCCGCCGATAGCGACTTCACTGCTCCAGAAGTTGAATAGAGCAAAGTAGGGATCGTACTCAGCGAAGATGAGCGTACCGCTGGTGGCTGTGACGTAGACCACCCAGGCCAGCACCAGATAGCGAGCATAGCGCAAGATATTGTCGATGCGGGCCGGGACAAAGTGGTTGTAGCGCCGTTTAAACAACTTTTTGCCCCATTTGGCAACCCACTCCTGGATAGTTCCCAGCGGACAGACCCAGCCGCAGAAAACCGGTCCGAACAGGATGGCCAGCACGAAGCCGATGGCCATCAGCACGAAAGCCGATTCGTGGATCTTTTGTACGAACGTGCCAACCGTAGCATACTGGTAAATGGTCACCACGCCGCCGAACGGACACAGCGAGTGCAGTGAGGCACTGGCGAATAGGGGGATACCGCCGCCCGATTCCACCAACGTATGATTGATTGAAATCAGCGCGATGAGAACGAAGAAAAATATCTGTACTACGCGCCGTATCCAGATGCTTCTGGGCCGAAAAAGCCGCTTGCCAAAGATTTTCATGAACTACCTCCGTACCGAAATGTTGACAAAGTGTAATCATTTATTGCGGATGGCTTGTAAAGGAAATGTGAAGATTTGTTAAAGCCATACCTCCCCGCTGAGCGGGCTTCACTTCATTCAACCCTCCGCTACGTGAGGAATATAGAATTAAAAACGCCCCATTCCGGGGCGTCTTGATTTCTGATCATGTCTGCTTACAAATAATACGTCATTCGCTGCAGGTGTGTGACCGGATCGGTGTGTTGGACGTACACACCCTCCGGAACGTTCAGGGTGATAGGTGCATAATTTAAAATGGCCTTCACGCCAGCTTTGACCAGCATGTTAGTCACTTCCTGCGCGGCAGTTGCGGGGACAGTCAACATGGCAACCCGTATGCCCGCCTTCTGGATTTCCTCGATCATGCTGGATGTATCCTTGATCGTGTATTCACCGATTTTCTGCCCGACCGTGGCCTGGTCATTGTCAAAAACCATGACAACACGGAAGCCGCGATCAACGAAACCCTGATAGCGGGCCAGAGCATGTCCTACATCACCGGCGCCAACCACAGCTACATCCCAGATGCGGTCTATTTTCAGGATTTCGCGCAGCTTGTCGATCAGGTAGGAGATGCGGTAGCCTGTCCCTTGTTTACCGAATTCGCCAAACTGGGAGATATCCTTGCGGATCTGGGCAGCAGAAATACCAACAAGCTCACCCAACTCCTGAGAAGATGTTGTTTGAACACCTTTTTCAGCCATGCGTTGTAACGCACGCAAGTAAATCGGAAGACGTCCAATAATAATGTCAGGAATTTTGTTTGCGTTCATGACTGACCTCACCGATGGGATAATTTTCATAGACTCTACCATAAAAAACCTGTTTGTACAATTAGCCACAAGTGTATTTTTCATAAAAATCGAATTTTCCGGAAGGGTCAATTTGTTTGATTGTGTTAGAATTAAGTACTTACTGGAGCCCCCATGTCAGATATGATTGAAGTAGCCATCGATAGCGTCCGTGTCAGCCTGATGTCGCCGCAGCGTGTGGTTGTGTTACGTCAGACCGATGCGGAACGATTTGTCCCTATCTGGGTCGGTCCGTACGAGGCCGAAGCCATTACGGTTGCCCTGCAAGAGATCGAAATGATCCGCCCGCTGACTCATGATTTGCTTAAGAGTTTGTTTAGCACATTCAATGCCAAGATCAAGCGCGTAGAAATCGTCTCTCTGCGCGAGGAGATTTTCTTCGGCAACATTGTGGCTGAAGCCAATGGCGAAGAAGTCAACATCGATTCGCGCCCATCCGATGCGATTGCGCTGGCCGTGCGTGCGCACGTGCCTATCTACATCCATCAAAGCGTGCTGGATGAAGCCGGGATCACGCCCGAAACGGATATGCAGACCGAAGGTCCAGAGACAGGCGAAGGGTCAACATCTGAAGATGGCAGCGACCGCCTGTCCATTTTCGAAGATTTTATCGACCAACTGGACCTGGGCAAACTCGATGACAAAGATAAACCTGACGACGCCTCGGACGACAAGGAAGCCTGAACCCGCTACATGACAGAATACTTACCCCCAGAGCAAATCTACCGCCCCCGCCACGCCCAGCATTCCTCACAGCCGAGAAGCCGAAGAAGCAGTCGTAGGGGCGGTACTGATTAACCCTGAAGTCTATTACGATGTAGCCCAATTCCTGCAGGCGGACGATTTTTACATTCACCGCCACAAATGGATCTGGGAGGCTTTTACGCGCCTGCATGAGCAGCGCATACCGGTCGACATGCTGACGCTCTCCGATGAACTCGACCGAGTAGGGCAGTTGGCCGAACTGGGTGGCCCGGCCTACCTGACGGCGCTCATCAACCAGGTTCCCAGTTCGCTAAATGCCGAGTTTATGGCCGCATTGTAGAAGCACATTCCATCCGCCGCAAGATGATCAACGCTGCCAATCAGATCGCCTCGCTGGCCTATAACGAGGAATCACTGGTCGACACTGTCATGGACGAGGCTGAGAAGGCGGTTTTCAACGTCAGTGAGCGGCGGCTCAAACATGACTTGGTACCGATCTCATCGGTGCTGAGCGAGTATTACGACCGCATCGACGATCTGGCGAAACGCGACGATGAGATTTTTGGAGTCCCGACTGGTTTTATCGATCTGGATAAGCTGCTCAGCGGCTTACAGCCCTCGGACTTGCTCATCATCGCCGGTCGCCCTGGCCAGGGTAAATCCGGGTTCCTGCTTTCGGTGGCTAAGAACGCCGCCCTGACCCACAAAAAGCACGTCGCCATCTTCTCGTTAGAAATGTCGAACGAGCAGGTAGTGCAGCGTTTGATTGCGCAGGAGACCGGCATCGATTCGCAACGCCTGCGCACCGGCAAACTGGCCGAAGAAGAGTGGCCGTTGTTTACGCATTCGATTGAGGTGTTTTCTGATACCAAGGTTTTCCTGGACGATACGCCCGCCATCACGCCCTTGCAATTGCGCACGAAATGCCGCCGTTTGCACATGGAATACGGGCTTGACCTGGTCATCATCGACTATTTGCAGTTGATGGGCGGTGACACGCGCAATGACAATCGTGTGCAGGAAGTCTCGTACATCTCGCGCACTCTCAAGGTGCTGGCGCGTGAGTTGAATGTGCCGGTGCTGGCCGCGGCGCAGCTATCGCGTGCGGTCGAGCAGCGCTCGGACAAACGCCCGGTGCTCTCGGATTTGAGAGAATCCGGATCTCTGGAGCAGGATGCCGACATCGTTATGTTCATCTATCGCCCGGACCAGTATGAGAAGGATACTGTCAAGCAGAATGTGGCAGAGATTATCGTGGCGAAGCACCGTAATGGGCCTGTCGGCAGCGTGGAATTGATTTTCCGCAGCGCGTTGGCGAAGTTCGAGAATGCAGCCACGAAGCATGTGAATTTTAACGAGTGACTGTCATTACCACAGAGATCACAGAGAGCACTGAGAAGAAAATTCAAGTAACTCTGTGAACTGAGTGTTACTCATGTGGTGAATTCTTGAGAAATGGACTTTCAAAGGCTTTACCGACACCGAATCGTTCACCCAACTCCCCGATACGTTCTTCCAGAAATTGCTGACTGAAATCGAAGACCCGGCGGAGTTGAAGGTGACGCTGTTCTTCCTGTGGCACGTGCAGCACATGGAAGGTCCGTTTCGGGCGCTGTGTCAGACCGATTTTGAGCAGAAAGCTTTGGGATTGAGCGCGGACGAGATCGCTGCGGGGCTGGAGAGTGCTGTCCGGCGCGGGAGCATCTTGAAGTCTGTGCATGAAGCGGACGTGTTCTACTTCCTGAATTCCCCGCGTGGACGCGCCGCCGCCGAAGCCTTTGCAAAAGGAGATTGGCGTGAATCCGGGAGAATTCATGTCTGCGCCAGTGGTGGAACGTCCGAACGTGTTCAAGCTGTACGAGGAGAACATTGGCCCGCTGACGCCCATGATCGCGGACATGTTGAAAGATGCGGAGGAGACCTATTCGCAGGAGTGGATTGCGGAAGCTTTAGAGATTGCAGTCAAAAACAATGTTCGTAACTGGAAGTATGTGGAAGCGATTTTGAAGCGTTGGAAAGAAAAAGGTAAATATGAAGGAAAAGATCGACAAGACGCTGGCAAAGGTTCAGAGCGATACACAAAAAGCGAGTTCGACGAATACCTCGACCGAGATTGAGTCTGGTCTCAGAAACGTTAGGCAAACCCGATTGCGAATTTTGCGGTGGGGTTGGCTTTTTGCGTTCAGATGTGCCTGTTGGTCACCCAAACTTTGGGCGCTTAGAGCCATGTGTGTGCAGAAGCGGGGAAGTTGCTCAAAACGCCCGTCAACACTTGTACGAAATGAGCAACCTGGATCGGTTGAGCCACCTGACTCTTGAAAACTTTAGAACATCGGGAAATCCAAAAGCTGAATTCGTTACGCCGCAGGAAATTTCCAGCTTGCAGGAAGCCAAGAATGTCTCGGAAGAATTTTCCAATACTCTGCAAGGCTGGCTTTTGTTGGAAGGGGCTTATGGTTGTGGAAAAACGCATCTGGCGGCAGCCATCGCAAATGCTGCTGTTCAAAGAGGCGTGCCAACGTTATTTATTACCGTACCCGATCTATTGGACTCTCTGCGGTTTGCCTATGGAAATCCTGAAACCACGTTCGAGGCGCGCTTCGAAGAAATCCGGAACGCGGATTTGTTGGTAATGGATGATTTCGGCACACAAAATGCAACCGCCTGGGCGCAGGAAAAACTGTTCCAGATCATCAACTATCGATATGTCAACAAATTACCTACCGTGATCACTACCAACCTGATATTGGATGAGATCGAAAGCCGCATCCGTTCCAGGTTGCAGGATTCCGATTATGTGCAGCATATTCGAATTTTTGCCCCCGATTATCGCCGCCCCAAAGAGACCAGCAATCCGGGTATTTCGATGTTGTCGATGTCAGATATTCAAAAAATGACCTTTGGAAACTTTGTAACCCGGGATGATGAAGTTGGCAAGGAGATCGTTACTACTGTCATTAAAGAGAAGCAAGATAAATATGGCAGGCTGTTCAAAGACAAAGAGATCATTCGAGAAAAAGTGACCGCCGAACATATCAAGAGGTTGCATAGCGCCTTGAATGCAGCCGTTCAATTCGCGGAAAATCCAAAAGGCTGGCTGGTCATTCTCGGGCAATCCTTCTCGGGAAAAACGCATCTCGCCGCTGCAATTGGAAATTACCGGCTGCTATTGGGAGGGCAAGTTATTCTCGTTCAGGTTTCCAGTTTGTTGGATTATCTGAAATCCACATTCAGCCCCAACTCTGACGTTTCATTCAACCGCCGCTCCTACGAGATACGGACTACACCCTTGTTGATGTTGGACGATTTCACGGAAAGCGGCACAAGTTCCGTCTGGGCGGAAGACAAGCTGCATCAGATTTTGAATTATCGCTACTACAACGATTTGCCCACGGTTATCACTT
The DNA here is from genome assembly GCA_963829615.1 of uncultured Chloroflexia bacterium. GTDB lineage: Bacteria > Chloroflexota > Anaerolineae > Anaerolineales > Villigracilaceae > JAABUE01. Next base: position 50,395 of record CAWHJM010000017.1, on the reverse strand, counting down.
CCACCATGGATCCGGACAGCTTTGCCAAAAGCTATCCCAGTTTATGGAACAGGATTCTCGATACGTCTAAATGTGAAGTTTGTGTGATCGATATGCCCCCTTATCGCCGTGTGAAAAGGTCAGGTGGTCAGGGCAAACGTTCCAGCCACAAGAAATAGCCATTTTGCATTTCCACTTCTGCAATCGCCATCGGGAACGGGATGTAATGTCCGGGCGGATACTCGAAGTCCGGGTCTTCGGGAGTTCTCAACAATGAAAGTGACTCATTGAAAGCCCGCGTTGTAATTATGCCCTTCGATACCCTTTCGGGCACAGGCAAGCTCAGGGCGGCATTCTCAAACTGAATACTAACCATCGGCCCATTTTGCAGCCCCCAGGCGATACCGCCGGGGGTGTTTTGTTGGGTGTATTCCTGTGCCCAGCCGGGGGTGAAGCGTGAGTTGGGATCGACCAGCAGGGGGATTTGGGTTGTAACGGGTTCTTGCGTTTGATAGTCTACTTTGAGACCATTTTCAGTCAGTTGGAAGGTTTTAACGCGTGTTCCGTCTGGCGATGTGAATACGAGTATGTTCTCATTAAGTACGGGTTCGTATGATAAAGAGGCATTGTCGGTATCTGCAAACGCGCCGGGGTAGAGGTCGATGCCAGGGGCGACTTGCCAGGATGGACCGATGAGTTGGTGTAGCTCGTGGCGCGAATTGTCAATTCGCGTTACGGCAAACAGATAGGTTAACCGCGCGCCTTGTGGATCGAAAATAGCAAGATAGGTATCGTTTTCAAGCACGCATTTGGGAAAGGTAGACTGGCATTGAGCGAGCGGCGTGGCTGGCGGGTTCTCGGCCCAGGCTTTGGCATATTCCAGCGCGGATTGGGTTTGTAAGGTCAATTCATCCGGTGGGGTTTCAGGTTGGGGCAGGATGTCCGGTTGGGCGACTTGCCAGGATGGACCGATGAGTTGGTGTAGCTCGTGGCGCGAATTGTCAATTCGCGTTACAGCAAACAGATAGGTTAAACGCGCTCCGGATCGAAAATAGCAAGATAGGTATCGTTCTCAAGCACACATTGGGGAAAAGCAGACTGGCACTGAGCAAGCGCTGTGGCTGGCGGGTTCTCGGCCCAGGATTTGGCATATTCCAGCGCGGATTGGGCTTGTAAGGTCAATTCATCCGGTGGGGTTTCAGGTTGGGGCAGGATGTCCGGTTTGCCAGATTTTGTCGGGAAACTGCGCAGGGTTTCCGCATCCAGCACACGGATATATGGACGGCTGGCGAAGTAGGCCAGCATCGGGCCGACCATGTCCGGGCTGCCCCAGGTGGTGTTGGGAAAACTGCCGCCCAGATACAAGCAAGTCTTTTTCATCTCCATTCAGGGCAGTTTCGAGCAGTGCGCGGCGGACTTCCAACGAAGGGCCATCGGGTGTGGGCTGGTTGGAGTCGCTCTCGGTGGCAATAGGGATGAAGGTGGTTTTGTTGAAAATTGGGTGGTACAGATGATTTGAGTCGCTGCTTGAAACGAAAGTAAAGCGGGATGCCAATGTGCCCCGAAGGGGTATCCCGCCCCACGAGAATGGATTGGGGGAAAAACCGAAAAGCGGCTCTTGATTAGATTGGTCGGGCAGGAGGAGCAGGCCTTCTTGCTCCATCTGTTGAATGCGCGGCAGCAGACCCATCGCGTCCAGCGCGGACAGGCTCTCAGGCTTTTTCAGGTCGAGCAGAACGATGGGGATTTGATACTCTTCGACCGCATCCAGTAGATGTTTCAGGCCGTGACGTTCGCCGCGCGGACCGGTGTGCGCCCCGTCCCAACTGCGCAGGGCCTCGGCGGGCAGGCGGGCGGCGAAGGTGTCGTAGAAAGTCAACAGCAGGGGCGCGCTCCCGGTTGGGACCGGACCGTCCAGCGTCAGGCCGGTGATTTTGTCTTCCGGTGTGGACACGTCCACGCGCGGGCGGGCGGGGATGTTGGAGATGGGAACGGTTACGGTAACGGTAGCAAGCAGAGGGTCGAGAGCGATGCGCGCCGAATCGCTTTCAGACGGGACGTGGATGTCGAGCGGAGTGGCTTCGGGCGCAGAATCGTCTCCAATCTGTATGTCCACAGAAAGTTGGTGAGGGGCCTGAAAGTCGAGCAGGTCGACGCGGATTTGCAGGTCGGTTCCATCTGCCAGTAAATAGACGGCAGTGATGTCGTTCGCAGGTGTGGAAGCGTTCGCCGGGTCGAGCGCACGCAGGGCGCTGGCCCAGGGCAATGTCTGGCGACTGTTATCAAAAGGGTGGGGATTCAGTATGGACGGCGATGCACACGATGTCAGGAGAAGGAGGCTGAGCAGAATCTTTCGCATGAGAAAAAAGGTGAAAGCTTCATCTTTTATTGAAGGGAAACCATCAGGGTGTAGTTGATGTATTTTTGCAGGTTGTTCGCCTGTGAGGGCGACATGCGCAGGTAATACGGAGCGCCTACGAAGAGACTCAGGATCAATTGGTTTGGGTGCCCGCAAGTCATGTTGTCCCAGCCCTGCAAGCGCGAGTTGTTTTGGATGAGTTCCACACTCAGTGCGCCACTGCCCGTACAATTGAAAACCACTGAAACGGTCGTTGGTTGGCCTTGCTCCCCATTGATCTTGAATTGCACCCAGTCTTCCGGATCTCCCTCGGGGGAGGATATATCGCTGCTGTAGTTGAACGAGCGCACAGAAGCCTTTGAAAGTGTGATGCTGACGGCCGGGGCCTGGGCCGAATCGCCGTCCTGATAGGCGGTTGCCAATGTCAGCCCTGATGCCGGGGATTGGGTCGTGACGCTTCCAGGCTCGGCGGTTGGGCCTGCTTCCGCTACCGGATCATTATTCGTGCCCTGAGCGTTTCCTGTTCCCTGCGCTTGACCATTGAACACCGGCACGTTTTCCGTATTAGTGGCCTGCACGAATTGCGCCGTGACCCAGCCTGTGCCGGTTGGGCTTTCCGGGTATGCGATCATCCACCAGGCGCTGGTAGGGTCTTTGCCCACGATCTGCACTTTGGTAGCAATCTGGATCGTGCCTAACAGGTCGCTCTCTGCGGAGGGAGCGCTGCGCACGTTGAGCTGGGAAATGGTCTGACCCTCGGCGGGTGTCACCGGCACGGTCGCGGTAGGCGGCTCCGGCGTCGCGGACGGACGCGGGGTCTGCGTCGGCGGCAGGGTGGAGGTGATGATGATCAGCGGCGTAGGCGTCGGGGTATCCGGTACGGGCGGCTCTGCGCTGCAGGCTGTGCTCGAAAGGATGAAAACTGCCAGGACGATGAAGATGAGTGAGTGTTGTAGGGGTTTGGTTGACACCATCTTATTGTACCCAAGATTAGGTTGTAAATGGTGAAAGATGTCTCGAAGATGACCCTTTGGAGAATGGTTTCCAAAAAATACCTGCTCCGTCATTTATGGAGCAGGTATGCCTGGGAAAAGTACCCTCGGACGGACTCGAATATTATCCCCTCAATGGGGACCGGTGCTTTCACGAAAAAAGGCACACCTTTTCAAAGCGTGCCTTCCTGTACCCTCGGACGGACTTCGAACCGTCGCTTTCGGCTCCGGAGGCCGACGCTCTATCCACTGAGCTACGAGGGCATTTGCGAAGGGGATTTTACCATTAACGTCTTACAAGACTCATGACTTGTGAGACCTGTAAGACCTCTTAGACCGATTAACCTTTACGCCTTCGCGCGCGGAGCCAGTTGGGTCAACTCACCGCGCAATTTGTTGATGATTGCCAGGTTGCCTCGTTCCTCGCCTAATTTGGTATATTGTTCTTTCTTGTGCGCCAACTCGCCACACACCTGGTAGAAGCGGGAGGTCGCGAGATAACTTCCAGATGTCAGCGCATTCAAGCGCGCACCGGATTGCACAAACGAAAATGCCGTGCGGTATTGAGCCGGGGAAATCACGCCGCTGTTGACTTCTTCGCGCAGTTGACGCTTCAGGATGTTGCGCTCGTTCACGAGCATCCAGATGATGAAGAGCAACATGAAGAACCAGCCTACCCAGTCGACAAAGGTGCCGATGGCCAAGCCCTCGATCCCGCCGATCAGACTGCCAAGGGTATTATGAAAAGCGTGCGCGAAGACTGCCGTAGCGAAACCGCCCAGCACGGCGATGATCTTGACGAAGATATTTCGGTTCATGCGCGCGATGGCCAGACCGATACCCGTGAAAGCCGTATAGAAAGGATGCTGCCAGCCGACCAGGATCACGCGGATAAAGACCAATTGCCACAATCCGCTCCAACCGCCTTCCTGGTAGCCGTAGTTGTAAATGTACAGCACGTTCTCAATGGCAGCAAAGCCCAATGCGGTGATGCCCGCATAGATGATGCCGTCCAGGATCGAGTCGAATTCCTTGCGGAACAGGAGAAATACCACCAGCACTGCCAGCCCTTTCAGGCTCTCTTCCACGATTGGGGCGATGATGGAAGCCGTGGCGAAGTCGGTAGCGCCTTCAGAGCCAGTCACGATGTACACGCCCAGCCCAAGCACGGTATTGATAATATACGCGCCACCGCCAGCGATCAGCACGCCCCACAAAAAGGCCGCCCCCAGCAGGACCTTGGGTTCCTTCTCGTAACGGTCCAGCCAGTTGATAAATCCGGCAAACAAGAACATGGGAACAAAGCCAAAGAAAATAGAAACGAGCAATGGCATGATGATTTCCTCCGATCGTATGAAATGCGGCGATGTATCTGTGTCATTGTCTAATTTTACAGTTGAATCACGAAAAGTGCGAAACTTTAGTGCCGGCGTGCCATGGCGACCATGATGCCTGAATACTCACGGGCATGTTCCACTTCATATGTTTCCAGGATGATGGACTCCTCTCGATATCCCGAAGCAAGCAGTCCGTTTTGCACATCCTCTTTGGTCAGGTTGACACATTCAAATTGACATCGCCGACCTCGTAAGTACGCGCACCAGTGGTCACACTTATCATCAGCCATCCTTTAGGGCGGACAATGCTGGTGACATTCCCAAGCACCCGTACCCATTCTTGAAAGGATGTCGCTGCAACATCCGTACAGTGATGTGCAGTGACCAAGGTCGTATTGCGTATTTTTCAGTTCGATCGGGGAATTTTCTGTGCATCGCACCGCATTAGCTGCGTGACGGTCTTCCGCATGAGTTCAGCACGTTCTGCTATAGAGGCTTCGGTCACCGGCAATCCCTCCGCTTCCAACGTAATTGCAATGTAGGAATTCCAATCGTGCGCATCCGGCTTGTTCTTTAACCAGGCATCCACTTCGCGCAGGCTGGCATCAACCACATCGCTGAAGTGGATTTCGCTGGCTTTTGGAGCGAGCACTGCTACAGAGTAAAGGGTTGGCCCGCCGCCAAACTCATGGACAAATAGATTGTCTGGTAGAGACCTTAACACCCTCACCATAAAAGATATGCTGAAACGGTCCTCATCGTCCGGCTCACTGAACATCTCTTTCAAATACGCTTTGGGGTCAAAATGGCGATTGAAGCTATCAGCAGTGGGGTAGGTCGTATCTTTGCCCTTGGGAGCCTGCAATAGTTACCTCTTTTATTAGGATGTTTGAAATATCAATTTTATTCTTTCAATGCGCGTATCTTCCAGCGGGATGCCAAGCACATCCAGCACTTCTTCGGGACGTCCGGTCGCGCCTTCGCGGGCCGTCAGACGCATAAAAAGCCCACTTCTCCCTCTCCCTGAGGGAGAGGGGTGGGGGTGAGGGCTCTTCAATCAACGGACGTAAATCATATTGCTTGCCGCGGCGTTCCCGGGGAATGGATTCGGCTTCCATAACGGAAGCAACCTTCTCGGTCAGGCCGGAGCCGTAGCCTGCTTCCGTTATCTCGACTTTGTACTCGGCTGCGATGACTTGCGTCTGCAAGGACGGTTCGCGCTCATCCACTTGGTTGGCCTGAAAAATGGTCAGCCCGGGCGGAACGTTGGCTTGTAACCTGGAGACAACGTTGTCCACTTCTTCATTCAGCCAAATGTCCATCACCTCGGCGTGGGATGCAAACCCAAGCGGCAAGGCTGCGGCAAGCTGAATTTTGGGCTGCGGGTGATAGCCCTGACTATAGGTCAACGGTAATCCGGCGCGGCGGATGCTGCGTTCCAGAATCTTGTGCAGGTCGAGGTGACCAGTATAGCGCAACGCGCCCTGTTTCGAGAAGGTGATGCGCATTCGCATGGCTATCTCTTCACCGGGGACTGGAAGCGCTTGCGAATGTCAGCGGCATGCTCGTTATAGTGTTCGTAGGTGTAGTGGGCTATGAGTTTGTACAGGTTGTTTTCGCTTAACTGATAATCTGTTAAAACCTGAAGGATTTCCCAGATGTCGTCGAAGGCGCGGATTTCCAGCGCAACCAGGTCCGGGTTGGAGATCGACTTGTATTTATTCGCAACCCAATCGTTGGCGATCTCTTGTTTTAAAATTGGAGATTCAAAATCGGGATAGCCAAATTCTTCCAGGAAGGTGTCCAGTTCATCTTGTGATCGACAGGCGGGGGAAGTTTCTCCGCGGGCAAATTCAGACAGACGGTCGGCGACATATTGTTCCTGCGCGATGATGTGCGCCAGAATATCGCGCACAGCCCAGGTACCGGCCACGCAACTGATGCCCATGCGCGAAGCCGCGACATAGTTGATCAGCAGTTCCCAATTCTGTCGTTCATCTTGCAGACGTGCTAAAAATCGTGATTTTCTCATAGTTCTTGGTTAAATTCTGTCAAACGGTGGTTGGGTAGGCGGCGGGTCTCCCTGGCCCGTTCGGCGCAGGACGGGCGATACTCCGCTTCACGGTACTCGACCAGCGCCGCCGTATCGAAACCAACGAATTACCTTGGAATAATCCTAATCTCCCACAACCGGGAGTTCCACTTCATGCTTGCGGGCGGGCGATTTGACGTCCGGGCACTGCCAGACCTCGCCGGGATTTTCACGGCGCAGGTCGGAGAAGGTGGGCAGGATGCCGCAAGCATAGCAGTTCAGGCGGCAGTCCACGCGGATCTGGCCTTCCAGCGACATGCGGAAATCCTGGAACAGGAAGTTCTTGCGCACGGCGGCGGTGATGTGTTCCCAGGGGAAGACCTCGTCGGTGCGGCGCTGGCGGTGGGTGTAGAAAGTGTGGTCGAGACCGTGCTCTTCGAAGGCGGCCATCCAGACATCGAATTTCATCTGGTCGCCCCAGGCGTCGAACCTGGCACCGTTCTTCCAGGCCGTATAAACTACATCGGCGATTTTGCGGTCGCCGCGCGTCAGCCAGGCTTCCAGTTGGCTGTCTTCAGGATTGTTCCAGGAGAGTTTGATATTGCGGTCGCGCAGGTTCTGGCGCAGCAGTTCTTGTTTCTTCAGGATGTTCTCGCGTGTATCCAGGGCAACCCACTGGAAAGGCGTCTGGGGTTTGGGCACAAAGGTGTTGAAGCCCACATGCAGCTTGACCTTCATGCCAGCCACCTTGCGACCTTCGGCGATGACGCGTTTGGCCAGATCAGCGATGGCCTGCACATCTTCCATCGTCTCGCTGGGGTGGCCGATCATGAAGTACAGTTTGATGGTAGTCCAGCCGCGGCGGTAGATTTCGCGCGTGGTTTCGATGATCTCATCATCAGAGATGTATTTGTTGATGATGCGGCGCATGCGCTCGGTGGCGGCTTCGGGCGCCAGCGTGAACCCGCCCGAGTAGTGCTCGCGCAGCTTGTCCATCAGGTCAATCGAGACGGATTCGATGCGCAGCGAGGGCAGGGAGATGGTCAACTTGCGGCCTTTGAAGCGTTCGCTGACTGCATTGACCAGCTCCATCACGTAGGTGTAATCCGAGGATGACAGGGACAACAACGCCAGTTCTTCAAAGCCGGTCGAATTGATAGCTGCTTCAGCCGCATCGACGACCTCTTCCACGCTTCTCTCGCGGACCGGACGCGTGATCATGCCCGCATGGCAGAATCTACACCCGCGCGTGCATCCGCGCATAATTTCCACCGAGACGCGGTTGTGGACGATGCCGATGTTCGGCACGATGAACTTGATTGGTGGGGGTGGCAGTTTGGCGACCATGCGTTTGACGACCGGATTGGCGATGTCATCCAGCAGGGCTTCGATGTGCGAGAGTGTGCCATCGTCGAGATAGTGCGGTTCGTAGAACTTGGGGACGTACACGCCGGGGATGTGGGCTAGGGCTTTCAAGATGTCATTGCGAGGAGCGGAGCGACGAAGCAATCCCCCGTTAGGCGAGGAGATTGCTTCGCGCTGGCTCGCTCCGCGTCGCTCGCAATGACATAACCACATCGATAATATCGTGGATGACTTCCTCGCCCTCGCCGATCACGAACGCGTCGATAAAGGCGTGCATGGGTTCGGGGTTGAGCGTGGAATGTCCGCCTGCAATGATGATGGGGTGCGAGTCATCGCGTTCCGCCGATTTGACCGGAATGCCAGCCAGGTCAAGGACGTTGAGTGTGCTGGTGTAGAGAGTCTCGTAGGGCAGAGAAAAGCCGATGATGTCGAAGCAGGCCAGGGGTTGTTTTGATTCGAGCGAATATAACGGAATCCCGGTTTCGCGCATCTGGGCTTCCATGTCCACCCAGGGCGCGTAGGCGCGTTCGGCCAGCGCATCATCCCGCTGGTTGATTTGATCGTACAGGATCTTTAATCCGACATTGGAGACGCCGATATCATAAATATCGGGGAAGACCAGGGCCACCTTGGTTTTGATCGTATCCCAATCCTTGACGGTAATGTTCATTTCGCCGCCAACATAGCGGCCAGGTTTCTGTACCTTTAAGAGTATGCGGTCGAGTTTTGCCTCGATCTGTTCAGGAGTTAACATGGGAGTGATTATACCTGATAAGAATTATCTGATTAGGGAAAATGGCTTTCTGTCGAGTTTGTCTCTCGATGCTTACAAAAATGTAAGGAAGATATGGGAAATTTTAACCTGTTTGGGCAATGGAGGACAATACAGTGCGGTCTTATAATCATTTAAACAAAAGGAGAATCTTATGAAAAGATTTCTTATTCTTATCCTGATCTTTGTCATGGCACTTACGGCATGCGATGCCCTCTCATCCCCTACCGAGGCACCTCCTGCGGCACCGACAACTATCCCGCCAACAGCAGAAGTAGTTGTCGTGACCGTGGAAGTTCCTGTAGAGGTAACCGCCCAACCCACGGAAGCTCCGCCTACAGCAGTGCCAACCGAAACGTTGCCTCCGGCTCCGACCGAAGTAGCTCCCACTGAGGCAGCTCCCGCAGCGGAACCACCGACCGAAGCAGCGCCAGCGCAAAGCAGCTCATCTGAAGGTCCGGTGACGGTAGACGCCTCCCTATGGGGTGGTTTCTTTAAAGATGTGACCTATTCAAATCCATCGTTTTCGCTGCGCTGCCCGCCGAAGGAGATCACCATCAACGCAACGGCGACTGATGCGGCCATTACAGCGGTCGACTTCTATTATCGCATCGAAGACCGGAAGGGGACCGAGATCTCGGCATGGAAGAATGCCGGCAGGATGCAGCCAAACGGCAATGGAAATTTCTCGCTGACAATGTCCGGCGAATTTATTCATCCGGATTTGCGTAAAGCATTGGCCTGGTTCGATTTCCAGCTTGTGGGCCTCAACAAAGGCGGAGCAGCCGTAGGACGCACGGAAAAGATCGTCCAGCAGGTGACCTACACCATCGATTGTCAATAATCGTACGGAAACGAAAAGAGGACGAGTTTGAACTCGTCCTCTTTTCGTTTAATGCGGATCCTTTATCCCGCCGGTTGTTTTCCAAAGCGTTCGCGTCCCCACAGCCAGAGCGCGCCCAAGCCGAAGAGCACCACGGCGAAGTTGATCAGCCAGCCGAAAAAGCCCAGCGGCAGCAACGGGAAGTGGAACAGCGCGACGACTGCGGCAATTATGATCACGCCCAGGATCATCGGCCAGAATTTATGCTCAGCCAGGGATGGGCTGGTCTTGCTGAAGATCCACTTGCCGAGCGCTGTGCCGACCACGATCTTGGATAGGTAGGCGGTTGTCAACACAAAGGTGACAATCAGCGCAAACATGGACAAGATGCCCAGCACGATAATCGTGCCGCTAATGCCGCCCAAGGTCAGCACGCCAAAGATGATGCCGCCTGCAATCATGACGATGACAATCAAGAGTATGGCAAAGAAGAAGGCAGCCCATGCAATTGCACCCCAACCCAGGCTTGGCCAGGTCTGCGATTTGACCTTCCCGGAAGAAATGTTCAAGAATGCAGGCGCCAACCAACCCAGTAGCAGGCCGAACAGCACGAGGGTCAGGGTGGTGCGCAGCCAGTCCAAGGCCCACTTGCCGGTCTTTTGCAATGGTGTTGGTGGAACATATACCTGGCCTTGACTGACTTTTGGCTCTACGCGGGTTATCTGGCCGCCGACCGAGTTGTTTGGGAAAGTCAGGTCATACGTGCTGCTGTATTTCAGGTTACCAGCGATTTTAGCGCTATCAGCCACCGTCAGGCCCGGGGCAACGCTGGGCAGTGTGAGGGGAATATTCTGTTGCATGTAGATATTGGGTGATGGCCCATTGGCTGTTTCTGCGGTCTGGTCAACGTAGGCTTTTACATCCCTGCCAACGGTACCGCGCAGTTCCAAGGCTCCGGTGCCAGCCAGCACATCGCGTTTCACATCACCAGCCAGCAGAGTTTGGCCTGAGCCGACCAGCAGGTCTCTGCCGACGCTGCTGCCCGCTTTGGTTTCCAGGCTCGCTCCGGCAGCTAGTAAGTCGCCACCGACCTGGGCATGATCGCCCAATTGCAAGCCGGCGCCAGCGATGCGGGCATCGTCCATCACAGTGCCATTGATGATAACCACCTGTCCGGCTGCCCACAGGTCGCCCTCTACGGTACCGTTGATGGTGATGATCGAGCCACCTACGATCACATCGCCTTTGACTGTGCCATCCAATACGAACTCTTGAGCGCCCACATATAGGTCATCATTGATAACCTCGTCCGCGGCGATGACGACTTTATCGCCTTCACGGCCCTCAAAAGCGTAAGCCGGTGTGGCAGAGGTTAGTAACAACATTGTAAGCAAAGTGAAAATAGATAATAGTTTTCTGGCTTTGTTCATTTTGATCTCCTTCTAGGAATTAAATAAATAGACTTCCTACTTATATACGGTTATATCGGCAGGAAGTCGCAATAGGTTCGGTGGTATCTATGTTATCTTTGTAGTCTGCTTCCGCGAAAACGACGCGTAATCCCTGCTTTGAGTAAAGTTACGACTTCACGATGGCCGGCTTTAAGGGCCATGTCGATCGGTCTTTCATTGTTGAGACTGATTGCTTCCAGGTCTGCACCCCCAAAGATTAGACTGCGGACGATCTCGATATCTCCGTTATGCGCTGCTGTGTGAAGTGGGGTATACCCACTTCCTTCGCGGACGTTTGGGTTTGCTCCCGCGTCGAGTAACCGACGGGTGACCTCCAGGTGACCTCCCGACACTGCAGACTGCAAGGGTGTTACCTTCAGCGAATTCTTCGATGGGGTATTTACTGCGGATCCAGCTTTGATCAGGTAGTCAACGATGCTCACGTGCCCAAAATAAGCGGCCAATCCTATCGGCTGGAAGCCATCTTCGGAGTATGCATTGACAAGCTCTGGCTTATGTCCCAGGTTGCTGATGAGATGCACCATTTTTCCTGTTGCAGCTGCCTCGAAGATGGTCAGGGCTACCATACGGTCCAGCAGCATTTCGGCAATTTCAAATTTATGGTAGTACATGGCAATTATCAAGGGGGAAAAATTCTTTTTGTTCTTGGCCAGAATCAAATTTGGAGTCTTGCGCAACATGCGCTCGACCTCCTCCCTGTTACCTTCTTCAATCGCTTTAAAAAACTTGGCAGACATAACCCCTTAATCCTCTAATTTTCAACTATATAACTGGTTTGCCATTCTTGTAGAACAACTCCCCATCAATATTTACCTCTGCTTCGGCCATGTCGCACAACATATCCCAATGCAAACCGGATTCGTTGTTCCCGCCTGCTTCAGGGAAACCCAGACCAACTGCCAGGTGGATGGTGCCACCGATCTTCTCATCGAAGAGCATGTTCTTGGTGAAACGCGTGATGCCATAATTCGTGCCGATGCCCCATTCGCCCAGATAGCGTGCGCCGGGGTCCGTGTTCAACAGGCTGGTTAGTAATTCCTGGTTTTTGCCAGCTTGCTCTTTAACAACTTTGCCATCTTCGAACCATAGCTCGATATCTTCCACTTCGTTCCCGTCATAGATGGCCGGATATTTGAACCGGACCCAGCCATTGACCGAGTCTTCCACCGGGCTGGTAAAGATTTCACCATCAGGGAAATTTTCATAGCCTGCACAGGAAATGAAGCTGCGCTCTTCGATCGACATGCTCAAGTCAATATTTTCGCCTTTCAACGTAGCCTGCTTATGACCTGCCAGCCAATCGACCAGCTTTTTCTGGCGCGCGGCTTCCTCTTTCCAATAGACGACAGGATCATCTTCATTGAGCATCCCGGCCCCATAGACGAATTCGCGGTAATCGCTCAGGCTCATGTTGGCTTCTTGCGCCATGGCTTCGGTCGGGTAAACGGTGAGACACCACTTCATGTCACCTTTGGCCAATCGATCTATGAACAGTTTGAAGAGCGAACCGTAGGTTTTGCGGTGGCGGGCGATCCGTTTTGGGTCCACGCCAGCAAGCTCTCGGGTGTTCGATTCGGCTTCGATCACCATCCGGGCGTCGAATGTCTCATAGATGTATTTCCGAATGGGCATCTCGAAGTCTAACTGTTCCTCCGATGCATGTTTCAGAAAGATTTCGTTCGTCCCTGGAATTGCATTTTGAACCAGCACGTGCGCTCCAGCTTTGGTAGCTTCTTCAAAGAAGGCCAGCGAAAGTTCATCTGCCAGTGGAGTGGTTTGCAAATATACTTGCTGACCGGGTTTGAGCTGTAATGAATAGTGCACCATTACTTTCGCAAGTTTGTTGATGCGGGGATCTGGCATGCTTGTCCTTATGTGAACAGAGGAACAAATTGTTCTCCCGATTGTATCATTGCTTCCCGCTCGGGCTGATCCATTGGAGAGAAATTCTGGCAAGCCTTCAGTACCATTGGGAAAACTTTGGTGTCTCCCGCAGTGCATATGCCGGTAACTTCATACGACAATGCGAAGTTTACGGCTTGCTGTATTTGCTCCATCTGGTCAAAAGGCTCGTACCAGGTCGTGGCTGTCTTTTCCTTGTCTCCCCACGGACCCTTGGTAATGGATTTGATAATCATCGTCCCTACATCTTTTTCCTTACAGAGCGCGATCAGTTCTTCAGCATCTTTCCGAAATGCAGGATTGGACATCTGGACAAAATTCAAGGGGAACAGGACTGAATCGAAATCAAAGCGATTCAGCGCTTCGATGAAGAGCCGCGGCACATCTACCCCGTGGCCTGTTATGCCGATATGACGGATCAATCCCTGCTGACGGGCTTCTACAACTGCATCCAGCGCACCGCCTGACATGGTGCAGGCATCCAGCTCTTCCATGTTGGTCACGGCGTGCAACTGATACAGATCGAATTGGTCGGTTTGCAGACGCTTGAGCGAACCTTGCAACTCGTTCCATGCTCCGTCTTTTGTGCGTTCCATCGTTTTACAGCCCAAAAAGAAACGTTCCCGTTCACGCGGCATCCACGGACCGATACGCTGTTCAGCCTGTCCGTAAGAAGGCGCTACGTCGATGTGGTTGATGCCCGCCTCGATGGCCATTTCCATAATTTTGTCCGCTTCCTTTTGTTCGACTTCCCGAAAATGCCGCTGCGCCGAAGATGGCGATCGTACTCATATGACCTGATCGTCCAAAGCGTCTTTTTTCCATTTTCTACTCTCCAATGATCTTGACCAACACGCGCTTGCGCCTGCGGCCATCAAACTCGCCGTAGAAGATCTGCTCCCACGGGCCAAAATCCAATTTCCCGTCTGTCACCGCCACCACCACTTCGCGCCCCATGACCTGCCGTTTCATGTGCGCATCCGCGTTGTCCTCGCCCGAGTCATTGTGACGGTACTGGCGGATAGGTTCATGCGGAGCCAACCCCTCCAGCCATTTGTCATAATCCTGGTGTAGTCCATGCTCATCATCATTGATGAAAACCGAAGCGGTGATGTGCATGGCGTTCACAAGTCCTTCGCAATTCCAACTTTCAATTGTCTCCAAATCTGGTCTACTTGATAAAACGCACTCAAACATTTGATTTCTTACCTGAGGTGGTAACTTGACAATAGCTTTCGAGACAAATTTCAACAGCTTCCAAGGAGATTTTCTGGAAGCTGTTTTTATTCTCCAATAATCTTTACTAATACACGCTTACGCCGTCGCCCATCAAATTCGCCATAGAAAATCTGCTCCCAGGGACCAAAATCAAGTTTCCCATTTGTTACAGCAACCACCACCTCGCGCCCCATCACTTGCCGTTTCATGTGTGCATCAGCGTTGTCTTCACCTGTACGGTTATGCCAGTATTGACTAATGGTTCATGGGGAGCAAGTTTTTCCAGCCATACTTCATAATCATGATGAAGCCCACTCTCATCATCATTGATAAACACAGAGGCTGTTATATGCATCGCTGAAACGAGAAGTGAGGCCTTCCTGAATCCCGCTTTCGCGCAAGCATGTTTCCACATCTTGGGTTATGTTTTTGAAGGCACGCCTTGTAGGGATATTAAACCAAAGTTCCTTTCGATATGATTTCATGTTTTGAGTCCCTTCAGCATTTATTATCTTACATTTTACACCACTCAATAATAGACACACATTTAAAGTTGGACCCTGAGTTCCATTCGCGAGTTGAAAAAAAGTTCAATAGACTATAAAAAAGGATGGATAATCTTATTTGGGTATTTAGACACGTAAATCCGGTTTCTACCAGGCGTTGATGCTGGTAGTGACACTTTAGATAACTTACTTTCAAGCTCAAAGTAACCATGAACCCCGAGTATGTGGTTATACACAAAACACTGTTTTTTCGTGTTCAATAAAGGGAAATAATGTGTATTTGAAATAGATTATGCACAATCGGTAAGATCGCGACTTCAATTCCCGTCCGGGCCGCCAAAGTAAACCGAGTTTTTTTACTCCATTTTTTGTTTTCAATGCTTACTTTCGCCCCTAAAATAGCCTGATTTCCTTGTTACGCTCCGCTCATGTAAGATTTTATTTCTCAGATACCTACCAGATCAGGGATCGTGCTAGCCAGTGCCAGGGTAAAGTGGCGTAATTTGCTTCACAACATACATTACATTGTTACCTACTGCTTATGTCCAAATCAACCTATCACCTCAATATTCTCCTATCACCAATCAATTCCGCTATTCGCAACATCTCATTCAGTGGTAGTCGTTCTTCACTACCAAGCCAAAACTGAAAAGTATTACCATCTTCCGTTGTAATTTCCCAAATCAAAAGATTGTAGGGAACTGGAATTGGCTCACCTGTTTTATCAAGTTTTGAACCCCAGATGAAGTTCTCGAGCCAGACGCCCTCGTTGCCGTCAATGTCCACGAACTGTGGCTCAACCTGGCCAGTACCGAAATTGAAAGGCGGTACATCCGAAGAAAGATCAAGTGGAATCTGAGAGAAGGCGAGAATTTCGCCGCTTCCGGTTCGCTCTAACATTGTATCTACTTTAATTACAGCACCTGAACTGTTGAATAGAATATTTACTTGACTACCTGGATCACGTGAAATTGGGTTGTATCCTTCCGGTAGGTACGTTGGATAATAAACAGGAAATCCTGCTATGGCGCCTGCATCAACAAGATCCGCCCGGACAACCAAGGGGGCAGAGCTGGTTTCCCGAGTGGCGGTCATATATTTTTCAGTTCCAGTCGGTCCATTCGTGAAAATAAACCAGCTAAATTGTAAAATATGTTGAGCCAAAGCACGCCCGGTCGGGGTAAAAGCCATAAAGGCAAATACAATAAAAGCCAAAGCACTTGCCCATCCCAAAATTTGTTTTCGATGGGATAGAAGTCTTTTTGAACGCACAGGTTGGTAATGGCGGTCGTACGCACTCAAAGCAAGGCTGCGCAAGCTAGTAGCATACTTTTCCGAAGGTGATGGTACTGCTCGTGAAAGCAACTCCTCTATGGAAGAAAAATCAGTCATATCTAGGCTCCCTGGTTAGTAAAAGATGTTTAGTTTCTTGGTTTAGTTCTTTTTGCAACTCGCTCAGAGCGCGACTGAGATAAGCAGAGATGGTGCGTTCATCCAAATCGAGCACAGCAGCAATCTCCTTGTTTTGCAAACCGCCAAAATATCGAAGCAGCACCACTTCCCGTTTCCGTGTACTAAGATTTCCTACCAACCCCAGCAGATCTTCTCGCATCTCACGCTGTAAGGTCTGCAACTCTGGTGTGAGGGTGGCATCCGATAAGTTCTCATTCTCATCTAGCAGTTCATTCGACATGTGATTGCGACGGTAGTAATCTGCCAACTCTCGCCGGGCAATCTGGAATATCCAGGCTCGAAAGGAACCGGGATACCGCCAATGAAAATCTTCTATTTTTTGAACCACCTTAAGCACCACATCTGACATTAAATCCTCGGCAGCAACTGTTGTAGACATCCTCGAGCGCACATATCCATACAATCCAGGAAAGAAGGCTTCGTATAAGCTTTCAAACGCCCTTCGATCCCCAGCCTGGGCAGCGTGGATCAGTGATTTTTCTCGCTCAAGGTCATACATGTTCAAATGCTCCATAAGGCCAGACTTCATAAAGGTTAACGCACAAAAAGGGAAAAATACTGTAACTCGTAATTCGTGAATTGGGCAAACGTAAAAATAACACAATTATGCAGATTTCACTGCCTGGTTTGTCTTTCTATTCTGATTCTCTCTAGGGTGTATAAATCAGGCTTTCAGCCAACGCTATCATCATCCCTGCCTGGTCGAGATATTCAATCGCTTCCACATCCCCGAATTTGGTTATCTCGAACCAGATACCATCCTTTATCCAACGCAAGCGCAGAATAGGGGCATCAGGATTCCATGTTGCAGATGTATCTCCTGCAAACACAACGAACATACCCTGAACAAACTCTGCATCCAAATCGCCAATTTTCACGGGATTGCTGGCATCTACCGGAACACGATCCCACTCTGATTGATAGAACCTATCCGGAGATTGCTTGATGATGAGGCTACCGCCACATCCTTGAGCTTCATATTCGAGGGTAATGGCTTCTCCGTACAACCTTATGCCCGGGAAATTGAAGCCTTCAGGTGTTGATGGTAATTCAACAACCTCGAAACCAGCCTTTGCTTCCGCTTCAGCCACGCTAATCAACGGGGCCAGGGGAGCAGCTGTCGGGGCAGTCGGATCGGACTCTTCCTCCGGATTCTCCGGTATCTGGGAAGGTTCCAACTTAAAAGTAGTACTCTCCGTTTTCGTGAAGAAATGGATGACCGTTTGTGCAAAGGCGTGTCCCTGAGGGGTCAGAGAAGCGGCCACAAGCAGCACCGGGAATGCAAAGGTCGCAAACGCGATTCTTGAAATTCGGTGTGATTTTGTTGCTTTCATTTTTTTCCTTGTTGAAAAGCTCCTCTCGTAACAAGGTCTGATTTCACGGCTGGCCAGAGTTCAACCTTGTCAGAGGAAATCTCATTCTCCATCGCATCTTGATATCACTTCCGCAATAAAGAGGAAATCATCCGCGCCTTATTCGAACGCCTGTTCGTTGCCTGGGATGAAGCCTTCCAATTGCCTGCCGATCGAGCTCCATCCTTGTCTGACCTGGATACGTTGATTGCTGCTAATTACGAACTGATCTGGAAGTACCGCTTTATCTACCGGGAACAAGCAGCCTTATTGCGCAACGACAAGGATCTGCACGAACGCTATCTGATGATCCGCTAGCATGGCTATGAAGGATTTGCTGCTTTGATTGAAGCTTTTGTCGCCGCCGGTGTGCTGTCCCAACCAGCCAACTCTCAAGGATTGAAAATTTTGGCTGAGCTATGTTAGATTATTAGCGAGCAATGGCCTGTAACCTGGAATTAAGCGGACGACCTTTCGATAAAAATGGGATCATGGAGGGCGCTGCTCTGATGCGTTGGATACTCCACCCATTGCTTCGCAAGTAACAAGGCCAGGGTGTTTCTATGAAAATTAATATTCGAAAAGCAACTGCAGAAGATTACAATTCTTTGTGCGACTTATTTGAGGAGATTGATTCTTTGCATCGTGACAATCTTCCTCATATTTTTAAAAAACCAGATGGTCCAGTTCGAGAACTTGATTACTATTTGGGGCTGATATTCAATGAAAACATTGGCCTGTTTGTTGCAGAATTTGATGGCAACATTGTTGGCTTCATTCATACAATCATCACAGACGCTCCTAACATTCCCATTTTCGTCCCCCGACGTTATGCCGTGGTTGATAGCATTATTATAAAATCGGGATTTCAGCATCAGGGGATCGGAAGATTGCTCATGGATAAAATGCAAGAATGGTCAATTGCAAAAGGTGCCACATCTGTTGAGCTAAACGTTTATGAATTCAACTCAAGTGCGATCTCATTCTACGAGAGATGTGGGTATAAATCCTTTAGTCGAAAAATGAAAAAAAATTTGGAATGATAGAAACAAGTCGTTAGAGAAAAATACTGGGAAATTGATCTTGCCGCCTACGTTCTTTTGCGAAATTTATACCCATATTCCAGATATATACCCCGCTGGACAATTATGTGTAGTGTTTTTACCAGAATTAGGCCATCCCGTATTCCGCTTTCACGCAAACATTCTTCCACTTCGCGGGTGATGTTGATAAAAGCGCGGCGGGTAGGGATGTTGAACCAGAGTTCTTTGCGATAGGATTTCAAGTCGCCTCCTTTCGGTCAATGAAACACATTCTTCATTTAGCCAAAGATAAGTATAATCGCAATCTAGATGCCAGCCTCCGCAATCGCTCTGCTCTTCCTTTCAGCCTCTTTGCATACATTATGGAATCTGTTGCTCAAGCAGTCAAGGCAGAAAGTCATTGCTTCGTGGTGGATTGTGATGATCGGGGCCATCCTCTTCTTGCCGGGATTGTTTTTTACGGGAATGCCCCCGCGTGAAATCTGGCATTTTGCTTTGATCAGCGCGGGATTGGAAGCGACCTATATGCTGACCCTCTCCCAGGCTTACAAAAACAGTGATTTTTCGCTGGTCTACCCGATGGCGCGCGGGACTGCTCCCGCTTTTTTATTGCTCTGGTCGCTATTGTTTCTGCATGAAAAGTTGACAGGCTGGGGTTTGCTCGGTTTGGTGATGATTATCGGCGGGCTGATCCTGACCGGGACCAGCAGCCTGATCCAAAACTGGAAGAACATACCGAACATCAAAGGGATTGCGGCTGCCCTGGCAACCGCATTTTTTATCTCGGTTTACACATTTGTGGATGGGATCGCTGTCAAGCGTGCCCCCGCCGTATCGTATGGTCTCTTGATGTTCACTCTCATCCCATTTTGGTTGACTCCTTTTGTGCTGAAGAGCTACGGGTGGTCGCAGGTGATCGGTGAATGGAAAGTGCAACCTGCCAGATTTTTGGTCGCCGGTTTTTTGGGCGTGCTGGCCTATTTGATCGCACTCTACGCCTACTCGTTTGCCCCCATCAGTTATTCGGGAGCCATCCGCGAGGTCAGTGTAGTGCTGGGAGCATTGGCGGGCTGGTATTTTCTCAAGGAAAAGTTGGGGTCCGTGCGGTTGGTCGGCGCATTCATTATCTTTGCCGGGATTCTGATGATCGCACTACTCGGCTAAAGGGTTCGAATATGATGCGAGTACACTCCAGTGCAGACGGTTTACCGGAATACCAGCGCAGGATTTGCTTGAACCAGTAACTGAATTTAACTTCTTCGCTCCCCATTAGATTTTGTAACTCAGCCAGTTCATAATAATCAATCCGTTCCACTTCGACCGGATCGAATTTTACGTCTGCCGGATCGACCGCTCCCCTGTAGAGTTCGCTGATTTCATTGTCATTCGGGCCATAATTCATTTTAAATTTGACCAGCGGTTGAATGTCAATCTCCACAACGCCCATTTCTTCCTGCAACCCGCGTATGGCCGCGGCGTAATAATCTTCGCCCGCCTTCACATGTTCCGATACGGAACAATCCAATGCCAGGGGAGCGTGCCCCCTATCCTTGCTGCGTTGTTGCACGAGCAATTTTCCATCGCGCGTGAAGAGAAGCACATGCACGCCCCGGTGCCACAGTCCGCGCTGATGGACAAGCGATCTCATCTCTTGGCCGATTACAATGTCTTCTTGATTTACAATGTCGAACAATTCATCAGGCATAATTGAAGCTTCCTTTAGAAATGGAGTTTAACGTCTCCCGACGTTGGCTTGATAGCTTTATATCTATAGCATCATACCAAAAGACGCGAAGAGTTTGCTCTCCGCGTCTTTTGAATTTACGAGGTAACCGTGCAGCTTTTACTTCGAGAAGTACTCCATCAACTGATTAAGATGCAGCACGCCGTCGAAGCCCGGAACATCACCTTTACGCATCTCGGCTTTCTCACCATCAGGATCGCCCAGGCAAGAGACGATAATGTCACCATCGTTGACATCTTCCTTCTCAGTATAGCCGTTGGTAGTGACAACGACATTCAAACCGGCGGCTTTGGCGGCCAACACGCCATTCCTGGAGTCTTCAAATACGATAACTTCATTGGGTTGCAATCCCAGCTTGGAAAGGGCCAGATTATAGATTTCGGGGTCGGGTTTCTTGTTGCTGACCACATCGCCAGCCAACACGGTGTCGAATTTGATGTCCGACAGGACTTTCTCGGTCACCGCTTTGGCGGCCTTTTCGTTGGACGTGGTGCAGACTGCTACCTTCAGGCCAGCGTCCATCGCCTCTTTCATCATCCTATGAATGCCCGGTCTCAAGGGAAGTTGTCCGGTCTCGATCAATTCTACGAAAAGCGCTGTCTTGCGCTTGTGCATGGCCTTGACCAGTTCATCCAACTCATCTTCGGGGGTCGGTTTGGAGAAGCCTTTGGTCCTGGCGTGGTGCTTCATGCGTTCCTTGCCGCCTGCGACCTGGAGTAGTTCATGGTAATACTCCACGCTCCACTCGTCGGTAAAACCAAATTCCTTGAAGGTCATGTTGAACGATACACGATGACCATCCCGCTCGGTGTCGATGATGACCCCGTCCTGGTCAAAAAATACTGCCTTAATCTTACTCATCTCTATTCCTCCTGAATTATTGTGTAAACGATTAATTTTGAAAGGGAGTTCATAAGGGGCTGTGCCCGCGTATGAACCCCCTTTCTTGTATTACAAAGGAGCCATCAAGTCTTTAGCTATGCCATCACTTGTTGTAAAACTCATGGATGACATCCACGGCCATTCTGTTTTCTTCTTTGCTGCCCAGGGTGATACGGAACCAGCCATCGCGGCCATACATTTCATTTTGGGGCCTGAAGATGATCCCTTTCTCCTGTGCAAAGCTTACCAGGTCATTACCGGACTTCCCGGTATCAGTGCCGTCGAAAAGAATATAGTTCGCGTTGGAATGGAAGGAGTACAGGCCTTCAATGTCGCTGAGTGCCTCTTCAATGAAGTCTACTTCACTGTTGTTGAATTCCACTCTTTTTTGCAGCCCTTCTTTATCTTCAAAGGCAGCCAGAGCAGCCCACATGGGGATGGTCCCAACGTTCCAGGGCAGCAACGCGGCTGAAATTTGACCGATCACATCCTTGTCGCCCAGAGCATACCCGAAACGTAACCCCGCCAGGCCATAGGCTTTGGAGAGTGTGCGGGTGATCATGACGTTCCTGTATTTCTTGATCAACTGCACCTGTGACATTCCAAGACCTGCAAACTCGATATAGGCCTCATCGACGATGAAGGGGAGGCCCGTTTCCGCAATTTTGACAAAGTCTTCAGCGGCCATGAAGTTGCCGGTCGGGTTGTTCGGGTTGGCAACCACGATCATCTTTGTGTTGTCTGTTACGGCTGCCAGGATGGCGTCCGCATCGAATAGCAGTTGGTGATCTTTAAGTACCATCGGGACCGAGACCAACTTCCCGCCCAGGATGTTACAGCGCAGCTTATAGATGCCAAAACAGGGGGTGTGCTGAACGACTTCCTGGCCTCTTTCGAGGAAGCAGCGGAAGATGTTATCGAAAACCTCGCTGGAGCCATTCCCGATCATCACATTTTCTGGGCCGTTCAGGTTGTTGATCTCAGCGATTTTTGAGCGCACCACCAGACCCTGGTCAGGGTAACGATTGGCCATTGCGCCATAC
The DNA here is from genome assembly GCA_963829615.1 of uncultured Chloroflexia bacterium. Lineage (GTDB taxonomy): Bacteria > Chloroflexota > Anaerolineae > Anaerolineales > Villigracilaceae > JAABUE01. The sequence goes on along the minus strand of CAWHJM010000017.1, from coordinate 28,101 downwards.
TTCATGATGGCGTCCAGCACCTTCTGGGAAGGTTGATGGGGGTTCTCATTGGACATCATGCGATGCAGTTCTGGCTGTCGCCAGGCAAGCTCAATGTGCGATGAGATGTACATTGGGATGCCCTTTACCCACGGAACAAAATATTCTTCAATGTTTTTCATTTTGTTTCTCCTTATGCCTTTCCTTCACTGCCGAGCATATCGATCCAATGCATAACAGCCTTGCGGATAGCGTCGCGGACAAAGATGTCCACTTTGCCGGGATTATATTCGTCACGATGAGCAGCAATGTACTCATATTTGGCATCGATCAAGGTGCGTTTCAATTCCGTGGAAACGTTGAATTTGGCACCGCCCGCATCGAGCAGTTTCTTGATGTAATCTTCGGGCAGGCCGGTTCCACCGTGCACAACCACCGGGGTCTTGATGCCATCTCCGTTCAGCATTTTGTTGATGATTGCCATGCGTTCAAAATCCACTTTTGGATTTTTGGTCTTATAAACGCCGTGCGCTGTGCCAATGGCAGGGGCAAAGATGTCCAGGCCAGTGCGTTCGACAAATTCGACCGCCTGCGTCAGGATTGGCCAACTGCGCTTCATCCTCCGCGACTTTGATCTGGTCCTCAACCCCGCTGACGGTTCCCAGTTCACCTTCTACAGAGATATTGCCAATACTGTGGCAGTAATCCACCACTTCTTTAGTCTGGCGGATATTCTCTTCGTAGCTTTGTTTGGAGGCGTCGATCATGATGTTGGTATAACCCGCATCCGCACAGGCTTTGCAATAGTCCACATCGGTGCAGTGATCGAGGTGCAGACAGATCGGAATAGGTGCTGATTCGGCGATAGTGCGGAAAATAGCTACCAGCACATCCCTGCCCAAAAACTTGGACGGAGTCACCGAAGTCTGGATGATCAGCGGGGATTTCTTCTCGACGGCAGCGTCGACGACCCCTTCCAACTGGATCAAATCGGTGATGTTGAAAGCGCCAACGGCATACTTTCCCTTTGGCAGCTTCAACCATGATTTCTTTTGCATTTACGATTGACATGTTTTTTCTCCTGAATCTTATGATTCTTGAAACGGAACTTTATTCTTAGGGGCACTTTTGCTAAGATGCCCCAGGAAACTTGTAGAAAGTAGAGTAAGTTACCAGGCTATGCCTTGATCCGCTCTCCTTTTGGATCCCATAACGGTGACTTTACCACTTCTGTGTCAACCTGGGTTCCGAAGAACTCAATACTTAAGGCAGTGCCTGGCTTTGAATACTCGATTGGCAGGTAAGCATAGGCCATGCTCATCGCGACCGAGTAGCCATATCCACCAGCCGCTACCCAGCCGATGATCTTATCGCCGGCCCGGATGGGTTCCTTTCCCAGGGCAATCGTGCGGCTATCGGAGATGGCGATGCAGCACAACTTCTGCTTGAGTTCGCCTTCTTTCTGTTTGACCAACGCCTCACGGCCAATGAAATCGCCCTTATCCAATTTGACGGCAAAGCCGAGACCCGCTTCGTAAGGAGTGTAGTCTGGGGTGATTTCGCCGCTCCAATAGCGGTACCCTTTTTCGAGACGGAGCGAATCGATCGCCTTGTAACCGGCTGCTACCATCCCCTCAGGCTGACCGGCCTCCCAGAGTGTGTCCCACAAACGCAGACCATACTCCATCGGGCAGTAGAACTCCCAGCCCAGCTCGCCGACATAGGTCACGCGCGAAGCGAGAACGGGAACGTCGCCCACGGTGATGCGTTTGTTGGTCATGTAGGGGAAGCCTTCATTAGACACATCGTCTGTGGTGACCTTTTCCAGGATTGTGCGTGCTTTGGGTCCCCACAGGCCGAGACAGGCATACGAGGAACTGACGTCCTCGATTGTCACGGAGCCGTCTTCGGGCATGTTAAGTGACAGCCAGGACAAATCGTGTTGTCCGAACGCAGTTCCGGTGACGATAAAGAAGCGGTCATCTTCCATTCGGGTAACGGTGAAATCGCATTCGATCCCGCCACGCTTGTTCAGACATTGGGTGTAGACGACGGCCCCGACGGGCTGGTCGATGTCGTTGGCGCAAACATAGTTCAAGAATTTCAATGCACCGGGGCCGCGAACTTCGAACTTGTTGAAGGATGTCTCATCGAACAAGCCAGCGTTCTCGCGGGTCTGGATGTGCTCGTAACCGATGGCGCGTGACCAGTTGTGGCGCGCCCAACCTTTTGGCTCGTGACCATGTGAAGCTTTCTCTTCGTAGGGCTGGAACCAGTTGGGGCGTTCCCAGCCGGTCTTCTCGCCAAAATAACAACCCAGGTCGCGCAGGCGGTAATAAGTGGGAGAGAGGCGCAGCCCGCGGCGTGAGAGACGTTCCTCGCCGGGGAAGTGAATGTCGTAATATTGCGTATAGGTTTCGAGTGTGCGCGCGACGGTGTAGTCCAGACTGTTGTAGTTCGAGCCAAAGCGACGCACGTCCAGTCGCCACAAATCCCACTCGGGATGGCCTTCGATAATCCATTCGGCCATGACCTTGCCGATACCACCCGCGCCTGCCAGTCCGTGCGCGCAGAATGCACAGGCTACCCAGAAGCCTTTGACAGCCGTCGGGCCCAGCAGGAACTCTCCATCGGGAGTGAAACCTTCGGGACCGTTGAGGAGTTGTCTGATTTCGGCTTTTTCAAGGATGGGCACGCGTTTGATGGAGTTTTCCATCAACGGTGCAAAACGATCCCAATCGGGCGGGAGTAACTGGTATTTGAAATCGCGAGGAATGCCGTTCAGGCCAAAAGGCGCCGGGTTGCGTTCGTATCCGCCGGTAGTAAAGCCGCCGACTTCTTCGCGCCAGTAAACCAGCAAATCCGGATCGCGCAGGGTCGGGATATCGTGACCTACGCCCTCAATCGGTTTGGTGATGGCATATAGATGCGCCATTGGGACAACCGGCAAGTTAAGGCCGACCATCTTGCCGACTTCTTTGCCCCATTGCCCGGCCGCATTGACAACGATCTCGGTCTTGATCGTGCCCTGATCTGTCACAACTTCGCTGACGCGTCCGTTCTTCAGGTTGATCTTTTCTACGTTCGTGTCCTGGAAGATTCTTGCGCCACGACTCTTTGCCCCGGCTGCCAGCGCGTTGGTCAATCCGGTCGGGTCGATCATGCCATCGTTGGGTGTGTAAGCAGCGCCAACAACCCCATCGATGGACATGAGCGGGAACATATCCTGCGCTTCTTTGGCCGAAATCAATTCCATCGGTACGCCGAAGGAACCCGCCATGCCTACCAGACGTTTAATCTCTTCCAAACGTTCGGCGGATGAAGCCAGCCGCAACCCGCCAACTTCGCGCCAGGCCGGGTCGTGACCGGTCTCGTCTTTGAGTTTCCGATAGAGGTCGGTGCTGTAGTGCATCATGCGGGTCAGGTTGGCATCAGAACGCATCTGGCCTACCAGCCCGGCTGAGTGCCAGGTGGAGCCGCTGGTCAACTCGTGACGTTCGAGAATGACAACGTCCTTCCAGCCCATGAGAGTAAGGTGGTAGGCGATACTGCAGCCACCGACGCCACCTCCGATGATAACAACTTGTGCCTGTGATGGAAGATCAGCCATTTTTATTCATCTCCTTGATCCATTGATCCCAATGTGGGTCGTTTATATTTTCGAACACACGAGCGAAGAACCTATTGGCATAGCCGTGATAGTCAAAATCGAGTTGAGAGATTCCAATTTGAACTAGCGCCCACATGGCTTCGCGCAGGTCGGACATAACTTTCATGATCTTTAAATGGGCTATTTGCTTATCTGATACTTCTCCAAAGTAACATTCCAGTAACCAGCGATCTTGTTCGTCTGACAATTCATGATGGTCGGAGAAATTTGCCAAGTCGAAATACAGATCGCCCATGCCAGCGTATTCCCAGTCTAACACGTAGATTTGTTTGTCATCTATGAGGAAATTCGCATTTAACAGATCGTTGTGACAGGGGCACAACGGTTCGGGAGTGATCGTGAGTGCAGTTTCGGCTTGGTGCATGCGATCGATCAACCAGTCGAAGTTTTCAGGGAATTCAACATTGTAACGACGGGCGATCTTTGTATAGTCTTCAACGGTGCGAAAGACAGAAAAAAAGCCCGGAATTTCTGGCATCGAATGTATTTTGCGAACGACTTTCATCACGCGGCGGATGTTTTCCGGCTGGGTGATCTCCTCCGGAGGAAAAGGACGGGCAGTAATGAACCGTGTAACGAGATACCCTTCTGGTTGAATCACAAAAATGACTTCGGGCGCAATACCAAGTTTCCCGGCGGCCAGGTTTGCTGCGTGCTCGTATTCCCGGTTGATGCCAAGCTTGTCTGTATCCGCGCCAGCGATGCGCAGGACGAACGATTCTCCGCCAGTATCCACGCGGAAATTGCTGTTCGTAATGCCGCCGCCAAGGGTTGATATCTGCAGGTCACTGGCGTTTGCCCACATGGGTACTCGGGTAATCGCCTCATCTACGGTAAGTGCCATAGTCATCCTTTCCCAAAAGTTGAAAGGTATTGCCTGGGAGCAATACCTTTTTCGATGTTTTTAGCTTTATGATTGCCAGATTGACCCGGCCCGAGCCATTTCAGCCACAATGTCGAAGGATGAAATCACGCCCAATGGGAAGGCATCCGGATCTTCCTCATCAACCACGATCAACCGGTGATGATGTTTCTGGATCATCAAATCAGCGGCTTCACGCAAACTGGCGTTGATATGGATAGTAAAGGCGGGATGCATAACATCACGTATGGTCTGACTTTCATCGACGCCGTTCTCGACAAAAGGCATCAAATCCTTACCGCTAACCACCCCCAGGTGTTTGCCCTTCGCATCGATCACCAGCACGGACCTCCAGCCTGCTTCCATTAACGTGCGGGCTGCCGAAACGATCGGTGTTTTCCCGCGGCAGACCAGCATGGCGTCCGACATAACATCTGCAACTGTTTCGCGTTTTGGTTGCTCTTCTTTTGCAATACTGACCACAAAATCAGTGGTGGAGATCACACCAACCGGTTTGCCTTCTTCGGTCACCAACAAGCGGCTGACATCCTTTTCGATCAGGATTTGAGCAGCTTCTTTAATCGGCATGTTTGCGTCGACCGTATTGACTGGATAAGACATCAGGTCGTGGGCAGTCAATTTTCGCATGGCGGACAGGCTCTCATCGTCAACAGAAAGCCATTCCCCGGCAAGCAGGTCATAATCAGAGATAATCCCCAGCGGGCGGCCCTCCGCATCTGGAACAACCAACGCATGGACTTTGTGTTGTGTCAACAGCACAGCTACCTGTCCCAGGGTTGCATCTGGCTGACAGGTGAACACTCCGGGGTGCATCAGGTCACGGACAAGTTTAGTCATAACAATATCCTCCAATTACTCTACTTCATCCACTTCTTTGTACCATTTAACGCGGTCCCCAACCCGAGAGCGCAGGCGCCAGGCCAGTGACTTGGGTTCTTGATCCATACGTTCCATCGCCGCAGCGACTTGCGCCTCAACATGTGCCTTGTGCTCATCTTTGAGTACTTCGTAGCCGTGCGCTAATTGCCGAACTTTATCGAGATTCATAGTTGTTGTGCGCCATAGCCCCCAATCCGTGCTGCATAATTCTGCGATGCGTTTAATGTTGATTGTTTCTTCATCGCTATCGCCTAAAGGATGTTCGAGCAACAGCATAATCGTGTCAATCACATCCTTTTCGTTTATCTGAACGATTTGCATTTTTTCAAGCAACATTTCTGCCAGGGGAATAGTTGGGCCATCAACTTCCAAGCGATCAGCCCAATAGATTGTGTGGCAAAAGTCTAGTTTCTCGTAAAAAACATCGACATGCAGGTCGATGTCCGCTCTGTCGAAAATTGAGCGTTCGCCCTCCGAAACGATGAAGACCTCACGGTTTTCTGTGTAACCAAGGCTCGACATCAATTCTTTGATTTCTTTGGTTTGCTTGCGGTAAGCCGCAAAATCTATGTCGGTATAGGCTCGTCCCATGGCTTCTTGAAGGTAACCGTACTTGGGACAGTGCATTTGAAAAGCCAGTGATCCGATTACCCGTAATAAAATACCGGCTTCGTCACTGGCCTTGATAATGCGCTTGAGTTCGCCTTCAAACTTATCGCGCTCGGTTCGATCTTGTTCGCCCATCCCAATAGAATTGTTGGTCATACACTACTCCCATGGTGAAATTTTGGCAAACAGCGCCTGATTGGGAACGCATGCTTGTTCGATTGTATGGAATTCTTGCGCAATTAATTATAGCTGAAAATGCAAAAACTTGCAAATTTCTTCAAATTCTTATATAATGAATCATTGAAATACTCATTTCCCTTCACTTTCTATCTCAAGGCTTAGCTTAATGAGCAAAGTGCTTATCCCGGCTCAACGACGAGAGCGTATTCAGGAGTATCTGGCACTCCATAAGATCGCCCGGACGGTCGATTTGTGCAATATGCTGGATGCTTCTGAAGCGACCGTGCGCCGAGATTTAGAATGGTTGGAGCAAGAAGGTATCCTGGAAAGAACCCACGGGGGGGCAATTCTCAATCAGCGTATGATTACAGAGCCGGAGTATCGGCAAAGAGTGCAACATCATCCGGAAGAAAAGCGCCGAATTGGTGCAGTTGCAGCTTCGTTGATTGAAGATGGCGATATTGTTTTCATTAATAGCGGTACCACTACAACTCAAGTGATCCATCAAATTCGCAGCGATGCTGAGATTACCGTTTTTACCAACAATTTAAATGCTGCTCTTGAGATGGGAGAGCCTGGCTTTCATCATTATTTGCTTGGCGGTGAATACCAACATCGTTCAAAATCCATGGCCGGACGATTTGCCATAGAAAACTTGAAACAGGTATATGCCAACAAGGCCATTTTTGGAGTAGACGGGATTAGTTTAAAGCATGGTTGCACCGTGCCAACCAACGCTGAGGCAGAAGTTGTCCGGCAAATGATTGAGCGGACCATGGGCCAGATTATTGTTGTTGCAGACCATAGTAAGTGGGGTGTGGTCTCCAACTTTCAGATTGCTACCATCGATGAGGTTGATATCCTCGTGACTGATGAGACGCTTGATAAATCCGCACTTGATTCGCTTAAGATGCACTCTGTTGAGAGCCTGATTGCAAAGGCAAGTCCGGTTAATGCCTGATAGATTTCACATGTATATCCGATTCTATAGTTTGGAGGTAACGCATGCCCTTCTTTTCGAAGAAAAGTAAGAAGAACCCCACTCGCTTGTTTTTTGCAACAGACTTACATGGTTCTGAGCGTACTTATCGCAAATTTATCAATGCCGGTAAGTTCTATGATGTCGATATTCTTGTTATGGGCGGGGATATTACCGGTAAGTTGCTTATCCCAATTATCAAAGAAAAGAATGGCAATTACCGGGCTACCGTGCAAGGCCGTGTGGAGCATTTGTCCACACAGGCGGAACTGGATGAACTCACTACAAAGTTGGGTATCTTGGGGTTTTACCATAAGGTGATGGACGAGGATGAATTCAATGTGCTGTCAGCCGATGAGAAAGAGGTTGATAAGGTATTCCATGAATTGGCCCGCCAACGTCTGAGTGATTGGGTAGATTTGGCGGAAGAGCGGCTGGCAGGGACCGGCAAAAAATGTTTTATCACTGGGGGCAACGATGACGATCCGGAAGTGTTAAGCGCAATTAAACGTGAGGATACAAAATCTTTCTTCGGATGCGAGGGCGATATGGTTTACGTGGACGATGACCATACTATGATCTCAGTCGGGTTCAGCACTCCAACGCCCTGGAACACGCCTCGTGAAGTGACCGATGAAAAGTTAGGCGAAATGATCGAAGAAATGATAGCGAAAGTGCCGGATACAAGTAAAGCGATCTTCAACTTCCACGACCCGCCTGTGGATTCATCCCTGGATACCTGTCCAAAGTTGGATTGGGATAAAGACCCACCGGAGCCAATTATGCAAGGCGGACAAGTAATCATGTATGGAGCAGGGAGCAGATCTGTGCGTACAGCCATCGAAACCTACAAGCCGATGCTGGGATTACATGGACATATCCATGAATCCCAATCGGTTGCGAAGATCGGGCGCACAACCTGCGTCAATCCTGGCAGCGAATACGGCGAGGGAATTTTGCGAGGTTGTCTGGTGAACTTTGTAGATGGAGAAGTGATCGGGTTCCAGATGACAAGCGGATAAACTGTGTAATGACGAGGTAACTCTTTTTTGAGTTACCTCGTTTGCTTTTTGAAAGTTGGAGAAGAAGGAGGCAGCATGTAGAGATTTGGTTGAGAAATGCGTAACTGACCCAGTTTTGTTCAATTTTTACCAAAGGAGAAAGAAATGTCAACAGCTTCGGCTTCAAAACCAGAAGTCTTTACTCGAAAAGCATCGGGACTTGTTCGCGTCATGTCTCCCTTCTCAGCCTTTATCTATAATGTGCTGACGATGGGCTTGATCTTCCCCTGGACCTACCTGTGGGCGCCGGGTGCCCTCCCGGGCGGCAAGATGGTCTGGGGTATTTTATTGGCAATGGTGATCGAAATCCCCATTGCCCTTGTTTATGTATGGCTTTCCACTGCACTACCGCGCTCTGGTGGTGACTATGTGTTCCAGAGCCGTGTATTTGGTGGCGGCGTGGCCTTCACTGTCGTGATGTCCGGTTATGTGATCTGGATACTACAATGGGTTGCGCTCTCTGGCTGGTTACTTTCTTATCTTGGATTTGCACCCTTATTCCTGGGTTTAGGCGCAACAACCGGAAGCACGGCCATGTCCAGCCTTGGGCTGTGGTTCACGTCTTCGACCGGCATCATAATCACCAGTATTTTGAACGCTTTTGTAGCCATGATGATCTTGACCAGTGGTTTCAAGAACTATGTGCGTTTCCAGTCGGTGATGATTGTTGGCACGCTGATTGCCTTCTTAACAATGCTGGTTGTGCTCTTTACGGGCAGCCCTGCCTACATCGATGGGCAAGATCGACACCTTTGCGCAAGCCATTGCCGGTACTCAGAACTTCGTACAGACAGCTATGGATGCTTCCACGGCGGCCGGAGTTGATCTGAATCCGCCCTTTAGCCTGCTGGCTACCTTGCTGGTTGCGCCAATTGCCTGGACCTCCCTGCAATGGGCTACTTACAGCGCCCAGCAAAATGGCGAGATCAAGAATGCACGCTCGTTCAACAGCCAGGCTTTCATCATTGTCGGCTCTTTGATCTTCACTGGCATTCTGCTGGCGATCCTGGCGGCTGCGCTGGAAAAAGCCGTCGGTACCGAATTCCTGTATGTAGCGGGAGCAGGCTACTGGCTTGGACTTCCCGAAGCACTAATCTCCGGATTCTATTTGTGGCCCAATATGATCGCGGTTGCACTCGCGGCCAGCCCGATCGTTGTTTTGCTGATCGGTATTGGCTATATACTGAATTCCCACCAGATTGTGCATAACTGCTACATTGGTATGACCCGCGTAATGGTTGCTATGTCGCTCGACCGCCTTCTGCCCGAATGGATCAGCAAAGTAGATGAGAAGCGTCATACACCCGTGAATGCGCATTTGGCGTATTTCATTGCCAGTATCCCTGTAATCCTGGTCTACAACCTATGGGGCGCATGGGCTGGCCTGACGCTGGGTGTGACCTTCGCCTGTGGCTACGTTTTTGTTGATCACCTGTCTGGCTGGGGCGTTGTTACCCTACCGGGCCAAGGATGTGTATGAAGCCTCGCCGGGTGCTAAATATAAGATCGGCAATACGCCACTGGTTACCATTCTGGGCGCTATCGGCTTCGTGCTCGGCGGCGCGATGGTTCTGATGTTCATGTTCTATTCGCAGCTAGGTCTGACGAGTACCCTGGCATACGTGGTTGTGTTCGGCGTGCTGGCCTTCTCGGCGATCTGGTATTTCCTTGCCAAGAACGCACAGAAAGCCAAAGGCATCAACGTGGACTTCGCCTTCAAGGAAATCCCGCCCGAATAAATCGCATTTTAACTGAGCATGTTGTGGTCAGTGTCCTTTTGGCGCTGACCACAATTTTTACTCTCGCAGATTTGAAACAAGGAGGCCTCTATGCCGGTGATTGAAGATGCTGTAGCAAAGATCGAAGATTGGAAGGGAAAGAACATTTCCATTCAGCCTCTTTCGGGAGGGCTGACGAATACAAACTACAAAGTGGAAGTAGATGGCGTGCCCTACTTTGTGCGTGTTCCGGGGGAAAGCACCGACCTTCTGGCGGTAGATCGCAAGAACGAATACACCAACTCGAAAGCGGCCGCCGAAGCGGGGGTTGGTCCCAACGTGCTCTATTATTTGCCAGAGTTCCAGGTCATGGTTCTGGAATTCATTATTGGAAAAACCATGTCGAAGGATGCGTTGAACGCGCCCGGTATGCCGACTCGCATGGCGCAGACCATTAAAAAATTACATGAGGGGCCGCGCTTCTTAACGGACTTCAATATGTTTCGCCTCACGGAGTATTACCTGAAGATATGCGCTGACCGCTCGATCCCCATCCCGGACGGATACCTCGAGAGAATGCCAATTGTGGAACAGATCGAACAGGCGATGTCCGTTAACCCGCTGGCGACCGTACCCTGCAACAATGACCTGCTGGCGGAGAATTACATCGATGATGGAACTACCTTACGGTTGATCGACTACGAGTACAGTGGAAACAACGATCCGTGTTTTGAACTGGGCAATACCTGTCAGGAAATGGAATTCGACGAAGACCAAATTCGGGAAGTGTGCGCCGCCTATTTTGGCAGCGTCTCGGCCAGCATGATCGCGCGCATGAAGTTGAACATGATCATGTCGGATGTGGGCTGGGGGCTATGGGCGGCGATTCAGGAGAAAATCTCAACGATAGAATACGATTTTTGGGGTTGGGCAATTGAAAGGTGGGGAAGAGCGCTGGAAAAAATGGATTCAGCCGAGTTTCCCGTCTGGCTGAAGGATGTCCAGGGATAGATCGTTATTCAGTCAGTAAACGCCAGGGATGCAGTGAAAAGTGCTGCATCCCTTTTTCTTTCGTATGGGAAAGTATAAAAATAACCTTAAAATTGTCGCAAATATTTGCAATACTTTGCGCAATTTGCTACAATAATTTTGCAAAGTCAATCAAATTCTTTCAAATATTGATGCCCTGTTTTGCTTCAATTAGATGAGTAAAAACCTTATCCCTGCCCAACGGCGTAAGATTATCCAGGAATATCTCACCACTCACAAAATCGCCAGTATTGTGGATTTGAGTGGGCTTGTAGAGACGTCTGAAGCGACCATCCGGCGCGATCTGGAATGGTTGGAGAATGAGGGCCTGTTGGAGCGGACGTATGGAGGGGCCATCCTAAACCAACGCATCAATTTAGAGTTGGCTTATGAGCAGCGAGCCACCAGTTATCCTGAAGAGAAACGTTTGATCGGTGAGCATGCTGCTTCCTTAATCGAAGATGGGGATATCGTTTTTATCAATAGCGGAACCACCACGGCTCAAATTTTTCATCATATTCCCAAGGATGCGCGCATCACTGTTATCACCAATAACACCATCGCCGCTTTTGAGGTTGGCGACGATATTGCTTATGAAATTGTATTGCTGGGCGGAATCCTGAATAACAAAGTCAATGCGGTGACAGGCAGCTTTACGGTTGGCAACCTCTCGCAGATTTACGCGGATAAGACTTTTTTTGGCGTGGACGGCATCAGCTTGAAGTTCGGCTGTACCGTTCCAACCAACCCGGAAGCAGAGATCGTGCGTATGATGATCGCACGCACCAGGGGGCTTGTGGCAGTCGTAACGGACCACTCCAAATGGGGTCTGGTCTCGAACTATGAAGTCGCAAAAGTAGACCAAATTCATAAATTGATCACAGACGATGGGATCGACTCGGGCGCATATGATGCCTTGGTCTCCCAGTCTGTGGATGTTGTCATCACCAATCCTCAAACAACCTGATACAGAAAGGTGAAACTATGAAAGACCAGGCACAAATTGTGATTGTAGGCGGGGGCATTGTCGGTGCGCAGATCGCGTATCACCTCGCGAAAATGGGGCGGACGGATGTCGTTCTGGTAGAGAAAGGCGATATTGCCAGCGGAGAGTCGTCACACGCGGCGGGGCTGGTGACGCAATTTTCTACTTCGCAGACCATGTTGAAGTTCCGCATGTACAGCATCGAACTGTACAGCGAACTGGGCTTGTTCGATCACGTCGGTAGTTTGCGCGTGGCTTCCAGCCCTGAGCAACTCAAGGATTTCGAACGCAGCGTCAGCCGTGCCAAGGCGCTGGGGCTGGATTGTGAGGTTATTGGTCCGAGTGAAGCGGTCAAGCATATGCCGCAGATCACGGACAAAGACCTGTATGGCGCGATCTATCTGCCACGTGACGGGCAACTTGATCCCTACACAGCCACAACTAGCATGGCGAAATTTGCCAAGGAACTGGGCGTGACGGTCTATACCGACACGCGCGTGACGGGCTTCAAGCTGTCGCCCAAAGGTGAAATCACGGAAGTAGTAACGGACAAAGGCTCTATCAAGACCGAACTGGTCATCAACGCCGCCGGGATGTGGGCGCCGCGCATCGCTGCGATGGCGGGCCTGTATTTTCCGACCACGCCGGTCGACCATCAGCATATTGCGCTCAAGGCGGTTCCCGGTCACGAATTCAACGCCGAAACTCCCTGCTCTGCGCGATCCTGATAACCTTGTGTACATGCGCCAGGAGCAGGGCGGACTGGTCATCGGCGGCTATGAGCCAAATCCGTTTGCACGCTGGATCGATGGCGCGCCCTGGGAGCATGGTGGCGAGACTCTGCCCTCCGATATGGACCGCTTCGAGCAACTGCTGGAAGGCGCCATCCGCCGCCTGCCATTCCTGGACCAGGCCGGTATCATCACGCTGGTCTGTCACCCCGGTGCATACTCACCTGACTGCCAGCCCATTCTGGGGCCGATGGCGGGCGTGAACAACATGTGGATGGCGGCGGGCTTCTCGCTCAACGGCTATGGCGGCGCGGGCGGTGTGGGCAAACTGATGGCCGAATGGATTATCGGTGGCGAGCCCACGATGGACGTGTACAGCTACAAGGCAACGCGCTTTGGAAATTACTATTCCGATCCCGTCTATGCTGCCGAACGGACGCGCGAGAGCGTCAAATATTACTACCGTCTGCGCTTTCCCAACGATGAGCACGAATGGGCACGGCCGCATCGGGTCAGTCCCGTTCACTCGCGTTTGCAGGAATTGGGCGCGGTCTTCGGCGAAAAATTCGGCTGGGAACGTGTCAATTACGTCCATGCCGGGAAAGCCCTGGCGGCGCATGGGCGAAGACCAGCGCAAATGGGGCTGGAACAAGCCGCCGTATTTTGAACGTCTCGGGCAGGAGCATCAGGCCACGCGCGAACGTGTCGCGCTGTACGACCTGACTTCTTTTGGCAAGATCGAAGTGACGGGCGAAGGCGCGCTGCCGCTGCTCCAACGCGTGTCCGATAGCAACATGGATAAGCCTGTCGGTTCAGCTACGTATACGCAGTTCCTCAACCCGAACGGCGGCGTGGAAGCCGACCTGACCGTCACTCGGCTGGGCGAAGAGCGTTTCTGGGTTATCACGGGCTCGGGGTTTATCGCCAATGATCTGGGCTGGTTGCGTATGCACGTCCACGAGGCGGACGGCGATGTGACGATCCGCGACATCACACAGGAATGGGCCTGTTTCGCGTTGTGGGGGCCGCAGGCACGGGCCACGCTCCAGAAGGTGACGCAGGATGAGGTCACGAATGAGGCGCATCCGTATCTGCTGACGAAACCAATTTCCATCAACGGCGTGAAGGTTTACGCCCAGCGCGTCAGCTATGCAGGCGAACTTGGCTGGGAATTGTATGTTCCCTACAACCGCGCTACGCCAGTCTGGGACCTGGTGATGGAAGCAGGGGCGGAATTCGGCATCGAAGTCGGCGGCTACAAAGTGCTCGACGCTTTACGGCTTGAAAAGGGTTATCGCTATTACACCGCCGATGTAACCCAACTTGAAACGCCTTACGAGGCAGGCCTTGGTTTCTGTGTGGATTTGAGCAAAGAAGACTTTATCGGCAAGGACGCGCTCGTCAAACAGAAGGCGGAAGGCGTCAAACGCAAACTCTGTACCTTAGTGCTGGATGGCGAGGATTTCACCCAGATCTACGGTGGCGAGGCTGTCTATAACGATGGGGTGCTGCTCTCACGTATCCGCAGCGGCGGGTATGGATACACCCTCAAGAAGAACATCTTCTATGCTTACATGCCCGTCGACCTGGCGAAGGCTGGTACGCGCGTCGAAGTAGAACTGATCGAAGGCCGCTATCAAGGTGAAGTGGCAAAAGCCGTCCTGTTCGACCCCAAGGGCGAAAGGCTGCGCGCCTAGTTTAGAGTTTTGATAGGACGCTGGTAAATACAAAAGGGGGCATCAAAAATCAGCGAAATCAGCGTTTATCAGCGTCCTGTTTCTCAAATTTTGGTGTTATAGAAAATGGAAATCGCCATTGGACAATAAACCTTCAATTCCTCCCGCTTACGTTGGTTTTGGCATGCTCACGGATGTTGCCATTCTGGTGGTCGAGCAATTGCCCGAACATAATACCGGCGCGCTCATCAAAGATGTCAGCGATTTTGTCTTTGATGATGCGGCTATCATTGCTTGCATCCTTCGTCAATGGGATGTGTCTGCAGGTATGATCGGCACTGCCGTCGGGGACGACACGCGCGGCCGCAACCTGGCACAACGGCTAAAGGATTGGGGTGTACAGGGAGAAGTCCGGTATTCGCCAGATATCAAGACGCCGCTTGAAGTAGACATCTCAGACGAGACTGGAGCGCGCACTTACTTCTGGCAACGCGATGAGCATGTGCTTGCCACGCTGGATACTGCTGACCTGTCCCTGCTGGATGGCGCGCAAATGATGTACGTGGACTGGTACGATGGCGACCACATCGTCCGCGCGATGGATGAAGCCAATCGCCTGAATGTGCCTGTCTTTTTGAACATGGAACACGCTCATACTGACCTCGCCCTGCTTGAACGTTATGCAGGGCGGGCGTTCATTTGCCAGGCTGTCACCGATGCTGCCCAAAAAGATGAGAGCGATCCGCTAGACGTGGCTCGCAAATTGATCCAGCAAGGTGTCGAGACCGCTATCATCACGCTGGCAAGTGAAGGCAGCCTGGTGGTTTCCGGGGAGGAAGCCATTCGGGTATATGCGCCAAAAATGGTGGCTGTGGATGGCTGCGGCGCGGGCGCGACCTTCTCGGCAGGATTCATCTACGGACATTTACAAGGCTGGGATCTGGAAGAGTCCGTTCGTTTCGCCACCGCAGCTGCTTCCCTTAAAGTGACCAGGGCAGGGCTGAAAATGTTCCCGTTTGACGAGATCAAAGCCCTGGCTGCCAAAGTTGAAATTGAAAGGCTGGCAATCCCTGCCAGCGATTAACTCTTTTGGAGGTATTTCTTTGTTTACATTTGCAGAACTCCTGACCCAGGAACACGTCGAGCGAGTACACCAGGCTTCGCTTGAAATCTTGGAAAACGTCGGCCTGCTGGTGCGGAATGAAAAGGCTCGCACGATTTTCGCCAAACACGGCTGTACGGTTGATTCTGAAACCGAGATCGTCAAATTCCCACGGGCGGTGGTGGAAGAATTCCGGTCGATGATGCCCACGAAGTTCACCTTCCGGGGGCGTGACCCTAAATTCGACCGCACCATGCCCGACGATGGGCCGGTGATCGTCACGGCCAGTTCAGCGCCTGATATCCTGGACCCGGTTACCGGTCATGAAAGACGCGCGCGCACCGACGACATCGCTCGCATCGCTCATCTAATTAACGAACTTCCCGGCTACGATGTCTTCTCCGTCTCCACCCTGGCCGAGGATGCGCCTATCGAACACCTGGCACTCTTCCGCCTTTACCCGGCCTTGAAGCACTGTCTGAAGCCGATTCGCATGAACAATAAAGACTTTGCCGAGGCTCAGGAAATCCTGCGACTGGCCTACTTGGTTGCCGGGAGCGAAGAGGCCTACCGCGAGCATCCGTTCATCACGCATCACTTTTGCCCGGTGGTCTCGCCGCTGACCATGGATTTCGATTCGACCGAGATGCTGATCTATTTCGCGGAGCAAAAGCTGCCGGTCTATCCCACCATCGTGCCGAACGCCGGGCTGACCTCGCCCATGACGTTGACCGGCACGCTGGCGCAGTGCAACGCCGAATTCCTGTCGGCGGCTGTGCTGATGCAGATGGTTCAGCCCGAAACGCCGCTCATTTATTCCACACTCCCGACCGTTGGCGATATGCGTACGGGCGCCTACGCTTCAGGCGGCATCGAGTGCGGAATGTTGCATATGGGCTGCGCGCAGATGGCGCACTTCTACAATGTGCCTTGCGGCGGTTACATCGGGCTGTCCAATGCCAAACTCAACGATGCGCAATCCGGGTACGAGACTGGTCTGTCCGCTATGGCTGGCTTGCTGGCCGGCGTGGACATGTTCAATGTGGGTGGATTGTTAGATGCGTTGAAAGTCTTCGACTTTGCCAAGGCAGTAATCGATGATGAGATCGCGCTGATGCTGAAACGCGTCAAACGCGGCTTTGAGTTCAGCGAGGAAACCCTGGCACTGGATGCGATTGCAAAAGAAGGCCCGGGCGGCACGTTCATGACGAACATCCATACGAGAGAGCGTATGAAAACCGAAGCCATTCTCCCGCAAATCGCAGACCGTGATGCGCGTCTGACCTGGGAGGAGAAGGGCGCTATGGATGCCCATGCGCATGCCATGAAACGCGTCCATGAAATCCTTTCAAAAGAAGTCCCGGCTCTCATCCCTCCCGAAGTTGATGCGCAAATCCATGCTGAATTCGAAGGATTGGTTTCCGGTGAATTGGAAATGCCCGCAGGCTGGTCAAAGTGGAACGAACAAGATGTCCAACCGCAGCGATCGTCGAGGAGGCGGCAGATAAAAAACAAGAATTCTGCTAATTATTGGGACGAAAGGATAAAAGATGAAACTATATTTTGCTACCGACGTACACGGCTCTGAAATTTGCTGGAAAAAATTCATCAGCGCTGCGAAATTCTATGAAGTGGATGTTCTCATCTTGGGCGGGGACATGACCGGCAAGGCCATCATCCCCATCATCGCGCAGGGCGGTGACAAATATAAAGTCACCCTGCTTGAGCAAGAGTCCATCCTTGAAGGCCAGGAAGCCGTGGACCATATGGTCGCCACCATCCAGAACCGCGGCTATTATCCGTATGTGACAAATCCTGATGAAGTGAATGAAATCTCATCCACGCCGAGCAAAGCCGATGCGCTCTTTATGGACATCGTGCTTGCTACCATTAACAGATGGATGGAGTATGCTGACAACAAACTCGCCGGGACGGGCATCCGCTGTTATGTCTGCCCGGGCAACGATGATGTCTTTGAGGTTGACGCAGCCATCGCGGTCTCCAAAACAGTGCGCGGCGTGGAGGGGGATGTCATCGAACTGGACGAGCATCACGAGATGGTCAGCTCTGGCTGGACCAACCCCACTCCCTGGGACACGCATCGCGAAGAACCCGACGATGACCTGCTGGTGCGCCTCGAGGCGGTGATTGCCAAAGCCAAGAATCCCTCTAAGGCGGTCTTCAACCTGCACGCGCCCCCGTATGGCAGCGGCCTGGATGAAGCCCCGGAACTGACCAAAGATATGCGCCCCGCCTATGCCGGTCGTTCCCTGGTATCGGTCGGCAGCAAATCGGTCATGGCAGTGATCGACAAATACCAGCCCCTGCTCGGTTTACATGGGCATATCCATGAAGGGAAAGGTACGCGCAAATACAAAAAGACTCTGTGTATCAACCCCGGCAGCATGTACGAGCAGGGCGTTCTGCACGGGGCAGTTGTGGAACTCAAACCGAACAAAGTCGGAAATTACGTTTTAACCACGGGGTAGTCACGCTTTCAGCGTGGCTTCTCGATTGTAAAGTGTGTCGCGTTTTGAACGTGATACGCCGGAAGGAGGTAGTCTACAGGTAAATAGCGAGCAAACAGGTGTCGTTTTTAATTTTGCCTCTCCAATTGTTCTGGGAGGGAGCAAGCATATTTTGCAAAGGAGATAGAGATGAGCGAAGCTAAATTGTTTGTCCGCAAGGCAAGCGGGTTGGTGCGAGCCTGGTCGGTCTTTGATGCTTTCATTTACGCAACCTTCTCGATTAACCTGATCACGCTTGGCTTGTTCATTTTCTCGTATTGCTGGTACTTCGATGGCAGTCTGGGCACGGCAGTGGTGGTAGGCGGTGTCTTCACAATCTTCGAAGTAATTGTATATGCCAGCCTGATCTCGGCTATGCCACGAGCTGGTGGAGACTATGTCTGGCAGAGCCGTATCCTGGGCCGAGGGATCGGTTTCCTGCTCAGCGTTACCGGCTGGTGGTTCATCCTATGGCTGTGGGTCCCGCTCTATGGACAGATCCTGACCTATGAGTTCCTGACGCCAATGGCTGCCCTGCTGGGTGCACCCCAACTGGGATTGTGGTTCTCGGGCACAAGCGTTGGCCTACTGGTCGGCATGTTGCTGGTGTGTGCCATCGTCTTCATATATATTGCCATCGGCATGAAGTGGTACGCGCGCGTGCAAAAAGCCAGTTTCTATATGGGCATGCTCGGCTTGTTGATCGTCTTTGGTTTGTTACTCTTCAACAACAAGGATGCCTTTATTGCCGGGTTGAACGCCAATCTGCCAGCCGTTTATGGCCTGCCACAAATGGACTACTACACTGCAACCATCGAAGCCGGGCAGGCAGCCGGAACTCTCTTTGGTCCGTTGGGAATGGTCGCTTTGGGCGCTAGCATGGCCATGGTGCCAATGATGACCTTCTTCAATCTGTGGCCCAATTGGGGTTCCACACTCTACGGTGAAGTACGCGGCGCGACCGATTACAAGCGCAATTTCTGGGGCATGGCCGCGGCCATCATCACGACCGCCGTTTTGGCGTTGATTTTCTTTGCTCTGATCGATAAGACCATGGGCTGGGACTTTTACATCAATGCCAATGGCGCGTTCTGGAGCAACGTGTTCTACGGGACAGATGTCCCCATCCCGGTTTGGCCTTACCCGGTGCAGTTCGCCACTTTCCTGACCGGGAGCCGGTTCCTGCAACTGATCATTATCTTCCTGGTAGGGATGTGGTGGTTCGGCTGGTCCGGGACGGTCTTCCTTTCCTCAACGCGTGTGATCTTTGCCGCTGCGCTCGACCGTATGCTGCCCGAATGGGTTTCGAAGATCGAGCCGCGCACGCGCACACCGATCAACGCGCTGTTGCTGATGGTCATCCCGTCGATCATCATTTCGATCCTGTATGCCTATAACATCGTTAACTTCCAATCCATCGTGCTGGATGCAACGCTGGTCATTGCGGTTACCTTCCTTGGCTCTACGCTGGCGGGTATTCTGTTGCCGTGGCGTCAGAAGGAAATCTTCGATGGCTCGCCCATTGCTCGTTACATGATGCCCTCCTGGCTGAGCGGGCTGGTGACAGCGCTTTACGTGGTGACAGCAGGTTACCTGGTCTATCTGACCTATAACTATGCCGGACAGGTCTTCGCCCAATGGGGTGACCAGACAGGTTTGACACAGGCTATCATCGTGATCATCGCGTTGTTGAGTGTGGTCAATGTTGTCATGTTGGCTTACGTGGCGATCTTCGTCGGGCGGAAGGTGCTTGCCGGGGAGAAATTGCCCTTGATCACGACCGCCGGACTGGTCTTTTTTGCCTTCCTGGATTGGCTGCTGGTGGTCTGGCTCTGGGACCCGAACTACTTGTACGGCATCGGCTGGCAGAACAGTACCTCGATGGTGTTCATGATCATCATGTACGTGCTGGCCGCGGCCATCTACTTTGGCTTCAGCGCCTATCGTAAGGGCCAGGGCATTGACGTGGACAAGGTCTACAAGGAGATTCCAGTCGAGTAGTATATTCAACCAAAACGAAAAACAGGATGTGCTAGTTATGTAACTAGCACATCCTGTTTTCTTTTGAGCAGTTTTCCTACTCATCCACTTTTTCGACGACCACCGTCGCTTCGGTGACCAGGGCGGCAATGGCTCCAATGGCGGCCAGTTGTGGCGCAATCAACGCACCTACAACCCCGAGTGTCATCGGGATTTCCATGACGGTGTCACCATCTTTCTTCTTGATGATGATGCGGCGGATTTTGCCTTCGTGGATGATTTCTTTGATCTTGCCGAGCAAATCTTCGCCATTGACACTAAACTCTTCTGTGCGAACTTTTTCTTCAGACATTTTATTCTCCATTTCTTGAATGTGTGACTACATAATACTACGCCCGAAACGGTTTTTGGTTGCATGATACGTGAATTATTCCAGCAATTGGTAAGCGCGCAGGATACCTGCCACCATCATCAAGAAAAACAAAATCGCCAGCGACTGGATGAAGGCTCGCTGGCTGATCTGGGCACCGGCTTTTTGGTCCATTGTGGGCTCCTGGGAGAAAGTTGTTCGTGCTGCAAGAAAGCTGTGTGTCTCCCTGTAGTTTAGCAGAGATTGGATTCCTGAACAATATGCTTAAAAGAAAAAGCGCCAGATGTTTGTGCCTGGCGAATGAGAATTATTTAATCTCCTGGAAGGGGCTAAATTTTTCAGGAAAATCATAGATCGTGATAATATCGCATATCGAAACTATAATTATCGAAAGCAACAAGGTGACAAAATCATTACTCTTTGTCAGCCTTTTCTAACTCTGCTAATCTATCCAGCACCCATTCTTTGTTTGGAGATTTGATTTCTTCGGAAATATCACCAATCGCCTGCATTTGTAATACTCAATCGCCTTCTCCACCTGCCCCAGGTCGCAGTACGCAGTACCCAGGTTGCCTAGCCCGTTCTCCCTCATCTCGCCGGTCGCCGATCTCTCGGGCGATCGCCAGCGCCTTCTCGTGAATACTCAATCGCCCGCTCCACCTGCCCCAGGTCGCGGTACGCAATACCCAGGTTGCCTAACACATTCCCTTCGCCTCGCCGGTCTCCGATCTCCCTGGCGATCTCCAGCGCCTTTTCGTAGTACTCAATCGCCTTCTCCACCTGCCCCAGGAAGCAGTACGCAGTACCCAGGTTGCCTAAATGTCCACCTTCGCCTCGCCGGTCTCCGATCTCCCTGGCGATCTCCAGCGCCTGCTCATGATACTCAATCGCCCGCTCCACCTGCCCCAGGTTGCGGTACGCCATACCCAGGTTGCCTAGCTATTTCCTTCACCTCGCCGGTCGCCGATCTCCCGGGCGATCGCCAGCGCCTTTTCGTAATACTCAATCGCCTGCTCCACCTGCCCCAGGTCGCTGTACGCATTACCCAGGTTGCCTAACCCTTCCCCTCATTTCGCCGGTCTCCGATTCTCGGGCGATTTCCAGCGCCCTTTTCCTGTACTCAATCGCCTTCTCCACCTGCCCCAGTTCGCCGTAGCATTACCCAGGTTGCCTAACCAGTTCCCCTCATTTCGCCGATTTTTCATCCCTTTGGCCTGCAACAATCCTCATTTCACAGGTTTCAATTCGTTCTGCCCATTGCCCAGTGATATCTAAATAATCATCTACTCCCCAACTCAGTCGATTAATTCCTTCCCACTGCTCTACTGCCGATAATTGACGCAGCATCGCCATGATATGAGCCTTCTTCTCGTTGATCTCCTGATAACCACTGGCTCCTTTTTTGCTCTTTTCACTAACAAACAGATCATAATATTCGATCAATCGCTCACGGGGTTCTTCCAAGCCTTTCATCCGTCTTCGGGCATAGGTATGCACCAAAGCATGACTGACCTTATAACTCTTTCCTTCTCTGTCCAATAAACCATATTGAACCAACTCACCTAATGCTTTTTGAATTGGCCGTTTGGGTTCTCCCATGCCAGCCATCACAATTTCCACATCAAAGGGCGCCATTGCCAACAAGCCAGAGATACCCAATGAAGCCTTGGCGCTATCACTGACCTGCATCAAACTCTTATCCAAAAGCACTGGAACACTTTCATTCTCTCCGCTTTCCCATGTCTAATGCTGATAAGGGTGTGGTTTCCAACCATTCCAAATACTCGCTTGCATAATTTCATGCTTGATTAAATCTTTCCCTGATAATTTGACCGCCAATGGTAATCTTCCTACAATTCACAGAACTCTGATTTACAGCTTTTGGATCGACTAACAGCCGATTCCCCAGGCGCTGAGTAGTTCACTCGCTTCACTTTCTGACATTATCGTCATTTCATCCCAGGTGCCGTGAATATCCCCTCGACTCCGGCTGGTGATCACCACTCCGCAGGTGCTGCGCACATTCAAAAGTGCGTTCAGATCATTGGCTTCTTCGGCCCCATCCAGGATCAGCACTGCTTTTTTCCCAGCCAATACCCATCTGGCAGTTTCCTCTGGAGAATATTGTAGTTCGGCACCGTAGTAATTCACGATATGCTCAAAAGCCTGATTGATATCTGGCCGCCCATAGAAACTGTAAGTGATTACCCCATCTGGAAAATCTTCTGGCAGTTGCGTTCCACCTGCTGTCATTTGATGGAGTGCTTCAGCGACAACAGACGTCTTTCCAATCCCACCCGGTCCAGTGATTGTCACGACATTCCCAGGTTTCAGTTCATCGATCAGTTTTTCAATTTGTTTTTCTCTTCCTATGAAATGCTCTGCTCTCGGGGGAAGTTCTATTCGAACATTCTTCAGATCGCTTTTTCGGGCAATTTCTACCAGCCATGCAGCTACATCCTTTTTAGCTTGTTTCCCCAATTCATCAGCGTTTTCAAACCAGTAGATTGTCAAACCAGTTTCTACTTTGCTGATTTGATCCAAAAATTCCTGGAGTTCAGGGTCTCGCTTATCTAATTCTGTTCGCTTTTCATAAATGAAACAGGGTTTACCCAACTCCCTGGCATGCTCATACTCTTCAATAGTGTAGGCTCCATAGCCTTTCCAAAATATACCAATATAAATATCCGCGTCTTCAACTTCTTCTAAATAGGTTTCTTGAATAGTTTTTGGGCGAGCCCCCGCATCTTCTTCGAACATCCAGGCATCAACTTCCGCTTCATCAAGCAATTTCTTGATGATTGCCCGTTCATTTGCTAGCTCTGCCATTCTTGAACTGATAAATGCTTGTAATCGCGTTTCCCACAGTTGATAGCCATCCTTTCTTTGTATCAGGATAGCATATTTTATTCCCCCGTCAAGACTCCATTTGAGCTTATTTGTGAATAAATTCCAACTGGTTATAAGTCCCATGCCAACAGTCCAAAATGTATGTCTGTAGGAGTTGAACCCTAAACCGCTAGGTTCTAGGCTCAACTCCTACAGAAAAATAAAAACTGCCCGGCCAGGCAGTTTTTTGTTTCAACGATTAATGCGATCCCTAAAAGGGCCCGAAATTCTCAAGCAATACGTAGATTACTATTGGAGTTACTCAAACCACTTCTCATCCAGCGCGGGCCACTCGTCCGATTGGTCGGTGCGCTCTTTCCAATTTTCCTTACCGCTCCAGGATTCTCGTTCGTCCGCAACAGCCCCTACGAGATTAGTACTGCCGAAGGAACAAGAGATGTCAGATTGGATGTAAGGAATTCGTAAGATTCTCGTAATACTCTCATTACTTCTATTTTATAAAATCGTTTTGTAGGGAAGGAACCCTCCAAATGGAATCGGGAGAACACTACAAGATTTTATTCAATGCACTCAATTTCGTCCTTTCGATTTCTAATTAATTTTTAGAAAGGAGAAAGAAATGCAACGCAAGAACGTGTTATTTAGTGTTTGTTTAATGCTGATTCTGTCGCTGGTACCTTTATTCAATGTTCAGGCTGGCAAATCAAAATTATTATATCTGGATTGGCACCAAGTGGTACCCTCGGGATCTGGGGATCCAAATGCGTATGGCGAAGCGACCATCAACGTGAACGCTGGTCAAGGTCAGCTTTGTTACGACATGCGAGTATTGATTTATTTTATTACGTCCGAATGGCCTCCGACAAGCGCAGGCATTTACAGGGCACCGGCTGGTGAGAACGGTCCTTTGGTTGTGGACCTCGATCCTGCTTGGGGACCTCTAGGGGATCCCACCGTTAGCAGCTGTCTCAATATTGATAAAACATTAGCCCATGATATTCAGAAGCATCCCACTCAGTATTACGTATTGGTAACGGATTCAAGCTATCCGGATGGCGCTGTACGGGCACAGTTGGCTAAATAAAATTCCAATGCCTGAAAAAAGCACACCCCCACGATTTTCTTTGGGAGTGTGCTTTTTCTATTGAATGACCACAATATTTTCTGGTTTCCTGTAAAGCGTTCGCTCGATCAGGAAGAAATTTACTGTGCTGATAATTTTATAAGGAACATCCTCGCTCCTGAATACGATTGGTCATAGGCTCCAGACAAAGATTTAAAAATGTATGTTCGTAGGATTCGAACCCTAAACCGCTAGGTTAAGTGCTCAGCTCCTACAGCAACAAAAAACTGCCTACGCGGCAGTTTTTTGTTTCAACGATTGAGAAAATTGTGAAAATTACTCAAACCGACTTTTATCCAGCGCAGGCCATTCATCGGATTGATCGGCGCGCTCTTTCCAATTCTCCTTGCCGCTCCAGGATTCGATCTCGATAGCATAGACAGTTGTGCGCTTGAGTTCTTTATCCGTGATGGGACGGTATTCCTTCCCGGCTTCCATCTCCGGAAAATATTTTTTGATCAGGCCGTAGAGTGCGGTCCGTTTTTCTTCCGGGTCTTCGAGAATGCGCGCGCTGCCGAAAACCAGCACGCTGCGGTATTGCAGCGAAAATTCCAGCGCGATGTTGGATGGCAACAATTTCCCCATCTCACTGACTTCCAGACAGACCTTCGGGTTGCGTTCGAGGTTGGCGCGCACGCGCCCGGCGATATTCGAGTGGAAGATGACCTGCTGATTGCGCTTCGTCGAACCAGAAATTGCTGGGGGTCAGGAACGGCTGGTCGTCCCAGGTCGAGGCGATATGTCCGATTTTGGCTTCGTGCAGGAAGGCCCGGATCCAGTCATCGTCTCGTGTGTATTCGGGCAGGCGTTGGTAGGCGGTAGGGGCTTGACTGTAATCACGGGGCATGACGACTCCATTCGATAAATCCAGAAGCTATGCAGTGAACTTATTCTAAGCGCCAAATTGCGCAGAGTACCAAGACGCTCGCAAAATTTCCTGGCGCTTTTGACAATTACCGAGCGCTCTTTTCCATGCGGCGTTTCGTCGGAGCGCTCATTCCCAGGAAGCCGAATGCCAGCAAGAGACCTAGCACGAGGCATCCGCCCCAGAGCGCATTCGATCCCAGGTGCTCGAAAACCCATCCGCCCAGCAAAGGACCGATGAAAAAGGCCAGCCCCCAGGCAGAGCCGAAGATGCCCTGATATAGTCCGCGCAGTTCCACGGGGGCCAGGTCTGCGATGATGGCCGGGGCGACCGCTGAAGCCGCAATCTCGCCCAGCGTCCAGATGCCCACGCTCAGGGCAAAGAGCGAGAACGTGCTTGCAAAGGCGGTGAACCCAAATCCCAGGCCAAGGAATACAGCCGCAGCGGCCATGGCTTCAAAACGCGGCCAGTGTCCGGCCATGTTGCTGATAGGAATGCTGACCAGCACGATCAAAAAACCATTTACCGCGATGGCAAGACCATATTGCTCCGGGCCCAGGCCATGTGCCTGCATAGCAACCGGCAGGGTGACAAAGCCCTGCATATAGACGATGCCAAAAAACAGCGCCAGCAGCGAAAACAGCAGCAGAATGGGTTCGCGTTTGAGTTGCGCCAGCCGTTCGCGCGGGGTGGCGCCTTTCGCGCCCTGCGCTTCCACGGGCCGGGTTTCGTGGATGCCGAAGAACACGATCAGGCCAAAGGCCAGTGTGGTGAGTGCGTCTCCGATAAACAGGGCCAGATAGGTGAAGCTGGCTAACAGACCGGCAACCACCGGTGCAATGGCAGCGCCCAGGTTGATGGCCCAGTAGTTATAACCGTAAGCACGCGTGCGCGCTTCCAGCGGGACCAGATCCGCAATGGCAGCGCCGACGGCCGGGCGGTACAGGTCGGTAAAGAAGCCAACTGCAAAGGTCGAAATGGCGATCAGCGGAATGGCGCGTGACAGCCCGAGCGTGATCATCGCAGCGGGCGTGACCAGGAAACTGGTCAGCATGACCGGGCGGCGTCCCAGCCGATCGGTTAACTCGCCCCCGGTCAACTGCGCGATGAAGGAGCCCGCTCCGTAAAACGAGACCATCAATGCGGCCTGGCTGACGGGGATTTTGCGCTGGGTGGTGAGATAAAGCGTCAGGAAGGGGATGACGAATCCGCCGAGACGGTTGATGAGCGTGCCGGTCCAGATCAACCAGTAAGTGGGTGGCAGGCCCTCGGTCATGGATTTGAAGCGTTTTGCAATCATCTTTTCTCCACATGGATGAAAGAGAGCAAAAGTATAACAGATGTTCTACAAAGTGCCGCTTCTATCGTTAACCGAAATTTTGATTTTTACCTGTCTTGAAATGCTTCGAATATCATCCTTTATACAAGAAGCGGTAAAAAAGAAAGAGCCTCGCGAGGAGGCTCTTTGCGGTGTGACAATTCGAGCTTTATACGTCAAACGCCCAGTTACCATCGCGCATGACCGGTTCGACCGTGCCGTCGGCAGCGGTACCGTCGATGTTCATTTTGCCGGAGCCAACCATGAAATCGACATGCACCAGGCTGACGTTGCCGCCGCGCGCCTTGAAATCTTCATCAGACAGGTTTTCCGCGCCCTTGAGCGTGAACTTGTAGGCGCGTCCCAATGCCAGGTGGCTGGCGGCGTTCTCGTCGATCAGCGGATCGTAGTAGAGCAGTCCGCTCTGTGCGATGGGAGAGTTGTGCGGTACCAGCGCGACTTCGCCCAGGCTGGATGAACCTTCGTCCGCGCCGACCAGTTTCTGGAGGGTGGCTTCGTTCTTTTTGGCGGTAGCCTTGACCACATGTCCGTTCTCGAAGGTCAGGACGAAATCTTCCATCAGCGCGCCGCTGTAGCTCAAGGGCATGGAAGCGCTGACGTGACCGTTGATCTGGTCCCTGTGGGGCAGGGTGAAGACTTCTTCGGTGGGCATATTGGCAATGTAGAAAATGCCGTTCTGAGCCGTGCTGCCAGCGCTGTTCCAAAAATGACCTTGCGGCAGGCCGACGGTCAGGTCGGTGCCGGGGGCCTGGTAGTGGAGGCTGGCGTACTGTTTGGCGTTCAGGTATTCGCTGCGGGCGCGCAGTTCCTGGATGTGCTTTTCCCAGGCGGCAACGGGATCGGGCTGGTCGACGCGGGTAATGGCGAAAATGGCCTCCCAGAGCTTCTTTTCGGCCTCAGCAGGCTCGAGGTCCGGGAAGACGCGCGCGGCCCAAACAGGGCCAGCCGCCGCGATCACCAGCCAGTTGATCAGGTTCTGGCCGATTTTCTCGCTAAACTCCGCGTATTTTTGCAGGTGAACTTTTTGCATTTGGTCGACGATTTCCGGGTCTTGGCCGTTCATCAAATCCGGGTCGTTCGAACGGATGGTCAGGTGCGCTCCATCGTGGTCCAGCAGGTCTGAGATGGCCTTGATCTGCCAGTCGGAGAACTCGTCGAAGGAATCGCGCGGCGCTGACTGGACGCGGGTTTTGAGCAGGGCTTCATCGCCCCAGAGCACATCCACATAACGGGCGCCAGCCTTGTAGGCGGCTTTGGCGATTTCGCGCACCAGTGGCGCAGTATGCAGCAACACGCCGCGGGTGGATGGATTGTTAATGACCAAACGCTGGCCCTCACGCAGGTTCAACCCGACGCGCACGACCAGTTCGGCGTACTTCTGTAGGGATTCTTGGGATGGAAAGGACATTGTTTTTCCTTGAATTTTGGGATTTTGTAAGTACCGCAACAACCTCAAGGTGCAAGGGAATTTGTAGTTTATCAAAGGATAAAATTCAAAATAACCCTACACTCTAAATGGTTGTCCCGCCTTGGCGGGGTTGCGGCATAAGTATAGCATGGGATTGGCACGACTCGAAACCTGCTGT
>CAWHJM010000016.1:0-62599 GCA_963829615.1 uncultured Chloroflexia bacterium | reverse complement strand
ATGTATTGCTCGTAAGTTGGCATCTGGTATACGCCGCGGGGAACGGGGATCCCGAAGCAGATCAGGCTTTGTGTTCCAGGGAGCAAGTCTTCAGGTCGGTGACTAGGCTTCTCGGTCGCCATAGCGGATGCTGGGCCAACGCCAAAAACAGGGACATTCTCGTCTTTTGCTATCTTGCTAATTTTATCGGCAATCTCTTTTTTGCTCATTTATTCAGCCTTTCCCAAGTTGGAACAGCTTTCCGGCAATCAAAATATACCAAATCACCCGGAACGGGGCAGATAGAGCTGGGGGCAACCAGGAAATTGTGGGTGCGAAAACCAGCATGATGAAGTAGACCAGTCCAAAGCTGTTCGCCAGGATGCCCGTCCATGCGGTTGCTTTGTTAAAAACGTTACTTTGTTGCATCACAACCGATATGATCAATCCTGCCAGGTATATGAGGAATAGACTGACGTACCACCCTGTGCCTTGAATGTTAGCCGACAAGGCTTCCCCTGCGCTTAAATAGATGGATCGTTGCGCATCGCTTGTCGCTGCCTGATACTGCTGGCTGAGATATAGAAAACTCAATGCCTGATTCGATGCGAAGTAGACAGAAATCCCTATCATGCTGAGAATGATCGCCAATCCCATAGCAATTTCGTTGACTTTCCTGAGAGCTCCGTAGACGGCCAGGAAGATCAGCCCAACCAAGGCGTAATTGATCAAGTCGACAAGGCCGAGCAAAATCAGACCGACAATTCTATTTCTCTCAAGCAGGGTAAACCATTCGAACGCAGTAGCAGGCTCATTTTGGGGTACCTCGAAAATCCCAAAGCCGTTGAAGGTTATCATTTCTACGGCAAAGAATCTTCGGAAAATGACGACCGCAACCAGTGCAGCGATGCCGCCAATTATGTATAGAGATTTCGTTCCATCAATTTGAGCTTTTCTCATGATGTTTGCTTTTGTTTTTACGAAAGACTATGTAGGCCGCGATGCCACCTCCCAGAAGGGCGAATTCCAGGATCATGCTGATGATTAAACCGGGGCCGGAAGTCCACAGACCAAGCCCAAGTTCGGGAGAGTTGCGGAAGAGAACCGGCAAATCAGGCGGGTGGACGATGAAGTCCAGGATCCAGTGACTAAACGTGACCAGTCCAATCATCCCGCTTGCTTTCCAATCTTTGAAGATGAGATAGGCAATTGCGGCAAAGAGCATCGACCAGACAACGGACATAAAAAGCCCGTGTGACCATGGTATCCAGCCTGGGGTAATGATTTGAAGCCCATTTTTAAAATCTATCTGTCTGACTGCCACTTTTTCCATGCCGGTGGCGATGAAACCAAAGCTCAATATGTCAAGCGCTTCGCTGGCGACCAAAAGCGTCCAGAGCGGCGCCTTTGGAGCAAGAGGTTTGGCAGCAAATGCTACTCCGAGATGTCCGGGACCCATACAGTCTCCTTCTCAAAACAGTTTAGTGGGCAGACTATCTGCCCAGTCACGGATGGCATCCCAATCGCGATGATCGCCCTCCGACCAGACGCCGAACAGCACGCTCAGGCGGAACTTCAGCCTGTCACTGAACGAAGGGATTTTGCTTATATCCAGGGCTCCGGCAAAAATACCCTCGCTCATGGGCCGCACCAGCCTGCGAACCGGAGCCAACCATTCTGCGATTTGTGGACGATAGCTTTCGCCATTTTTCATCGCCAGGGTCATGCAGACCGCGAACATGGCAAAGGGTTTTTGGTTCAAGATGGACTGGTGGTTTGCACGAATTGGACCGCTTCGGGCAACCACTGCCGGTTTTGGATGGCGCTGCCAGCCACAACGGCCTGATAGGAAGCCATGTTCTGTGACTTCTTGCATGGGGATTACATCTACTTGTGCGCCATTTTCGCGCAGGGTTTTACCGATTGCTTCAGCCACGCCAGCAGTAGACCCGGCTCGGCTGGCATAGGTTACCAGGATTTTTTGTGACATTATGATTCTCCTACGCTTTCGGATTAACCCGTCCCAACCTCAGCAGATCCCGAGCTAACATGGGATACCAGATTAAGTAAAACACCATAAGAAACGAGAGGAAAGTAGAGACGGATGGGAGGAAGGGATGCAGGATATGCTGCATCAAGTCAAAGCCGTTTCCCAACAACCCGGAATAAGCGGTCACCTTGCTGAAATCCTTACTACGCAACATAATGACAGAGATCATTACACCCGACCCCTGCAGGAGGATACCACCCATGTAAGCGGCAGAACTGTTCCACATGTCCGATGCGATGACTGCTTCTCCCGCAGCCAGGAATTGTGTGCGCATTGCCTCGCTGGTAGCATTCACATATTGTTCCCCCAGGTGCAACAACGAGAAACTGGATTCCGTTGCAAACGTCCCCGCCACTGCCAGCAGCGTAAACAGCGTTGCCAGTGCTGCATAGACCGGGCTCAAGCGTCGCAGGGCAGCGTATAAGGCCGGGAATGTGCCCAGGTACAAACCGATCAATACCAGCAGCAGGAAATCGCCTCGCAAAAAAGCTTGGACTTTGCTGCTCTGATAAATAGAAAAATACTCTGCTGCGCTGACCGGTTTTGGGCCAAGCACTCCCAGGAGAACCGAATAAACCAGAATGACAATCAATTGAAGAATTGCCGCCACGCCCCCGAGGGTGTAGAGACTTTTATTATTTGGTTCAGCAGCTACCGAAGCGGTATTTTGATTTTGTATTGATTCTGGCATTTCATTCTCCTTTATTATTTATTTGAGCTGATTCGATACAACCGGAAAAAGTCTCGCGCCAGCAAGGGAAACCACACCAGGTAGAGCGGTCCAGCAATTGCCATCAGGATAAAACCACCGGCAGGGAGGAAGAAAGCCTATCAGAAGATGGGCTAAATCCAAGCCGTGTGTAACGATGCCAACATAAGCTGTGCTTTTTCTAAAGGCATTGCTCGACAACATGGCGATGGATATCAAAGTTGTGGCAACCTGTATCAGAATTCCACCGATCGTCGCACCCGTGCCATGCCACATATCCGATGCCAGAATAGCCTCGCCCGCCGCTAAAAGCAGGTTCTTTTGCACCTCGTTGGTTGCTGCGGCGAACTTATCGCTGAGCGCCAGCCAGGAGAAGACAGAAGGAGTGGCAAGAAACAGCGTCACACCAGCGAATCCCAACAGCACAGCGATGGTGGCAGGAACCAGATGAGTTTCCTTCAGTGTGACGTAAAGCCCTAAAAAGAGCAGGTAAAACAGCGGCATGTAGACCAATACTGTTAATATATCCAGCCGCAAGAGGGCAACAAATCTGTTCTCTTTCAGCATATCGAAAGCCTCGGCCGCGGTCGTTGGCGGGGTGCCGAACATAACAAGAATGACCATCGTGATCAGCGAGTAAACGACCAGGATTACAGCAATCCACCCGCAGAGCTTGAAGAGGCTTTTCCAATTGGAATCTGTTTCGGGCATTTCTATTTTCCTTTCGATAAGCACGCTTTCGGTCAGCGTAATCATAGCTTCGATATTTGCAATTGCCTATGACCTTTCCTGCAAAATTTGTGCCATTTTGCGCAAACTTTAAGTTATTATTGCAGCATGGATACTTCCCCAGAACCCATTATTGTATCGGTGACGGTCCTGTCGCAGATGTTTTCGTATCTCACTTCCCTGAAAGTCGATATCGACGCCTTCCTGCGATCCCTGAATATTGACCCGGAATCGGTCAAATCGCCGGATGCGTACATCCCGCTCGAAACCTACCTGCTCATCCAGGATGAAGCGGCGGAATATGTCGATGATCCATACTTAGGCTTGCACATGGGCGAGTTTGTCGAGGCGGGGAGCTGGTCCATCCTCGGTTATATGATGATGAACTGCAAAACGCTTGGGCG
Source organism: uncultured Chloroflexia bacterium (assembly GCA_963829615.1). GTDB lineage: Bacteria > Chloroflexota > Anaerolineae > Anaerolineales > Villigracilaceae > JAABUE01. The sequence continues at coordinate 58,728 of CAWHJM010000016.1, read as the reverse complement.
AAGCCTTCGAGAAATCGGCCCGCTACTCGCGCGTGATCGGCAATCTGATAGAGGGGAATGCTCATCTCAAACTCAATAAGATCAAGGTGACTTTAGCCACGCCTCCGCATGCGCCGGATATGTCCCGGCATTGTTACGAGTCGGTCATCTCCAGCAGCATACGCATGATGCGCACCCTGACCGGCGTGGATATTAATCCGCTGGAGGTGACGTTCATTTACCCGGAACCAGATTCGAGGTCCGAATATGAACGCATCTTCCAGTGCCCGGTCCTGTTCGGCCAAAAAGACAATTCCTTTACGATTGATGTGAGTGTCATCTTTACACCGATCTTGTATTCGAACCCTGAAATGTTGAAGTATTTCGAAAATTACGCCCAGGAATTCCTGGCGGAAATGGACCGTCAGAATGAGTACGCACGCATGGTGACGAAGATCATCCTTTCCAAGCTGGACGATGAAGGGCTGTCCATCCAAAAAGTGGCCAGAGAGATGGCGGTCAGCGTGCGCACCCTGCAAAACCGGCTGAAAGAGGAGGGGGTAGTCTTCAGCGAACTACTCATGGACACGCGCAAAAAGCTGGCTAAAAAATATCTGACAGAGGACTATTCTGTAGAACAGATCACGTATCTGTTGGGTTTCTCCGAGCCGAGCGTTTTTCGTAAGGCATTCAAGAAATGGTCGGGGGTCACACCGCGGGAGTTTAGGGAAAGTTCATACCTGACGATGAACCGCCTGGTCTCATGAATTTGACAGGATCCCGTGCATAAAAAACCCTGTGGGAATAAAGCAGACTAATGCCATCCCTGCGAGGGTAATCATTTCTTCAAATACAAAAGGTGCATCGGTTAGAACCGCTTGTAAAAGTACCATCACCAGACAGATCCAATGGTTCAACAGGCATTTGAGAAAATGATGGAGAAACTCAATCAATATCCTTTGCCTGCGACATTGTTGAAACAATATGTGCCCGATATTTACATGAGTATTGAGGAAGGGAGAGGAACTATCAGGCCACTTTCTTGTCCCTTTCATCGGCTTTACTTTGGGCTAACAGACAGAAAAGTGCTTGACTTTGGATAACGAATTTGCTACAATTATGGAAACGTTTCCATCATTTTTAATTTACTCGCCAGTTCATTAAGGCTCCATCCAGGTAATATTACTACAAAACACAGCCTTTTTACGCCTAAATAGCGATGATTAGTTGAATATAGCAGGAATTTATGTAAACGTTTCCAAGCCATGACGAAACAAAACTCTTCTTCAAAAGTGACGATTGTGGAAGTGGCCGAAAAGGCGGGTGTATCGCTTGGCACTGTTTCGCGCGTAATTAATAATGATATTCACGTTGCTCCTGAAACGCGCGAACGGGTTTTGACTGTGACAAAAGAACTGGGGTATGTTGCCAATCGTCAAGCACGGGGACTGAAGGGAAGGAAAACCAATGTAATTGGCGTATTGGTGCCTGATTTGGGAACAGGCTACATTGGCGAGATCATGCGTGGCATTGATGCCGAGTTGGCATTAAGCCAGCTTGACCTGATGCTTTTTACCACCCATCGTACGGCCGTTAAAGAGGCTAACTATGTTGCGAATATGGTGCAAGATATGGTAGATGGTCTCTTGCTTGTTCTACCTCGCAACCCTGCTGATTACACTGGTACGCTCGCGCGTCGTAATTTTCCTTTTGCTCTCATTGACCATCAAGGTACCGGTGACCTGTGTCCTTCCGTTGGGGCGACCAATTGGCAGGGGGCGTATAATGCCACAGAGTATCTGATCAAACTCGGACACAGAAGAATTGGTTTTATTACCGGATCCATGGATTTAGGTGCAGCCACAGATCGGTTGGAGGGATATAAGTCGGCGTTGCGCTCTAATCATATTCCCGAAGACCCTAACCTGATTTACGAGGGAACGTTCTCCCAACCAGACGGCTATGCCGGGACAGTTGCCTTGCTGGATCTACGAGATGTGCCTACTGCCATTTTTGCTTCCAATGACGTAATGGCTATGGGGGCAATGGACGCCGTTCGTAGCCGCGGCCTGCGCGTGCCAGATGATATATCGATTCTGGGGTTTGATGATATCCCCCAGTCTGCGGTGATTTGCCCTGCACTCACTACTGTTCGTCAACCGCTTGAGCAAATGGGGCGTGTTGCTACCCAAATGCTTCTAGACATTCTAAAAAATCCTGAGAAAGAAGTTGACCAAATTAAACTGCCGACGGAATTGATCATTCGTGGCTCCACCCAGTCTCCAAAAAACAAGGCCGGCTAACCTACCGAGGCGACCGACCTTGCTATGTGGAACCCTTTATCCAGAAAGGAGTACCAACATATTCAAATTATACGCTAATATCCACTCCCCTCGTCCGTAACAACATTTTTGTAATTTGATAAGATGACTCTAGCAAGGAGAAGAAAAATGTCTCGTAAAGTTTATCTGATTTTAAGCATTTTGCTCATTGCCGCATTTGCTCTTTCTGCATGCGGTGCACCTGCGACAGAGGCGCCTCCCGCGGCAGAACAGCCCGCTGAACCTGCCCAGCCGGCTGCCACCGAAGCCCCGGCCCAGCCGGCAGCGACGGAAGCGATGGCTGAGCCAGTTACCATTAACTGGTGGCATATCTCAACCGCAGAAGAACACAAAGCGCTTTTCCAAAAGTTTGCTGATGATTATATGGCTGCCCATCCGAACGTTGATATTCAGATCACGGTTTTGGAGAATGAAGCCTTCAAGACCAAGTTAACCACAGTCATGCAATCTGGTGAACCACCTGATATCTTCCAGAGCTGGGGTGGCGGCGTAATGAATGATTACGCTAATGCTGGACTGCTCCAAGACATCACCCCGGCCCTTGATGCCGATGGTGGCGCCTGGCGCAACACTTTTGCAACTGGTGCGTTGGGGGTTTATTCTTACAAAGGCGAGAACTACGGCGTGCCATGGGATATGGGCATGATCGGCTTTTGGTATAACAAGGATCTGTTCTCCCAAGCTGGCATTGCCAATCCGCCGACCACCTGGACAGAACTCCTCGATGATGTGAAAGCACTAAAAGCCGCTGGCATTACCCCCATTGCTCTTGGCGAAGGCGATAAATGGCCTGGTATGCACATGTGGGCCTATCTCGTCACTCGGCTTGGTGGTAAGGCTAATTTTGAGGCAGCCTACAATCGCACAGGCTCCTTCACCGATGCTCCGTTTGTTGATGCTGGAAAGAAACTCCAGGAGTTGATTGCTCTTGAGCCATTCCAAGATGGTTTCCTGGGCGCGACGTACGGTGATGAAGCCACCGCAATGGGCAATGGGAAAGCTGCCATGGAGCTGATGGGACAGTGGGCACCAGCAGTTGAAAAAGACAACAGTGCCGATAAGAATGGTATCGGCGATAACCTGGGCTTCTTCCCCTTCCCGATGGTTGAGGGTGGGAAAGGTGACCCGGCTGACGCAGTAGGCGGTGGTAATGGTTTTGCAATTGGCAAAAATGCGCCACCAGAGGCTGTGGACTTTGTCAAGTACATGACCAGCGCAGAGAACCAAGCTGCATTAGCCAAGATTGGCGTCGCCATACCAGTTGTCAAAGGTGGCGAGGTTGGTTTGAGTGATCCTCTCATGATCCAGTTGCAGAAAACCTTTGCAGCTGCGCAGTACTTCCAACTGTACTACGATCAAGCACTGCCTGCGGCGATGGGTTCTGTCGTAAACGATAGCACGCAAGGAATTTTCGCTGGCACATTGACGCCTGAGGAAGCCGCCCAAGCGCTTGAAGATTCCGCCAAGCAAGAATTTAAGTAAGTTGTGTTGTAAAGAATAAAGATTTGCGGGGGTTGGGTTTCCTATACTCGACCCCCGCAACATTTCATGGCTTGATTGGAGGCACTGTATGCAATCACTTCCCACTATTCCGGATATCTTCAAATTGAAGCCGGGGACAAGTGTACCGCAAAAGTTTCAGGATAAATTGGTAATATTCTTGTTCCTGTTGCCAGCTATTATTCTTTTCCTCCTTTTTGTTATTTATCCCATTTTCCAATCAATTTATTACAGCCTCTTCAATTGGAAGGGGTTCGGTCCTGCCGTTGACTTTGTCGGGTTGGATAACTTCAAGAACATCTTGACGGACAAAGTCTTTTTGATTGCGCTTCGCAATGGTTTATTGATCATTGCGTTTTCTCTCTTTCTCCAACTTCCGCTTTCGCTCTTGCTGGCTGTGCTAGTAGGACGTGACCTGCCGGGGCGTGTCTTCTTTCGCGTCATCTTTTTCATGCCCTATGTTCTCTCCGAAGTGATCGCCGCGCTCATGTGGTTGTTTATCCTCAATCCTGATCCCGAACGTGGCTTTATCAACGCTGTAATTGTCCTTCTCGGCGGCGAGGCGCAAGCTTGGCTTGGCAACACGAGTTTTGTCATGCCTGCCATTTTCGCAGCATTGACATGGAAGTATTTTGGCTATCATATGTTGTTGTTCATGACCGGTCTACAAAATATTCCCTCTGAGATCGAGGAGGCCGGGCGCATTGATGGCGCCAACACGTTCCAAAATTTCTTCTACATCACATTGCCATTGTTGGGCAGTACCATTCGAACTTCGGTTTATCTTTCGGTTCTCGGTTCGATCCAGCAATTCATTCTGGTCTGGATCATGACCAAAGGTGGACCGGTCAATGCCAGCGAGACACTGGCAACGTATATGTATCGTTTTGGATTTGTACGCTTCCAGCTTGGATATGGGTCTGCGGTGGCAATCTATATGTTCCTGCTTTGCTTAATATTCTCCCTGATTTATCAACGCCTGACACGCCAGCCCGACTACTTGACGGGTCTCTAGAAAGGAAGAACTCATGGTAGAAGCCCATCATCGCCCGCGTTTGAAGTGGAGGAAATTTGCAACAAGATTTCTTCAGTATTTTATTCTTTTGCTCATTGTCATAATCGTATTTGTTCCTATTGTGATCCTGGTTTTTGGCGCCCTTAAAACACGCGGCGAACTTTTATCGCATCCTTATACGTTTCCTATTCCGCCTCGCTGGGAGAACATTACCTCGATTTTAGCAGGGGGCACCTACTCTTTTTGGCCTATGTTGCGGAATAGCCTGAGTGGTTATGGTGATTGTGACAGCTTTAGTAGTGATGGTTTGTAGCCTCGCAGCCTTCGTGTTTGCCCGCATGAATTTTCGCTCCAAAGGGCTGGTGTTTAATCTGTTTACTCTGGGACTTATGTTCCCCATTAACGTAGCCATTTTGCCGGTATATTTTGTGTTGCGGCAGATGAATTTGATTGACAGTCTATGGGGTGTTATTGTTGTGCAAACCGCGTTTCAAATATCAGGAAACATTATGATTCTGCGTGGTTTCTTCACAGCCATCCCAGCCGAATTACAGGATGCAGCTTATATCGACGGCTGTACGGCTTTTGGTTTCTTTTGGCGTATCCTACTTCCGCTTGCACGCCCGGCATTATCGGCCGTTGCAGCACTGACCATGATCATCAGTTGGAATGACCTGCTTGTTCCACTCGTTGTGCTCAACAGCGATAAACTGTGGACTCTGCCCCTCGGCGTAATGCAGTTCCAGGGTCAATACGGGCAAGATTTATCGTTGGTATCCGCCTTTGTTGCTTTATCAGCCCTGCCTACGATCATCTTCTACATATTGGCTGAACGCCAGATTGTCTCCGGTCTCACTGCAGGTGCAGTCAAGGGGTAGTTCCTGGATGGCGCGAACTTTTCATAACCCAATCCTTCCAGGCTGTTACCCCGATCCTTCCATTTGCAGAGTTGACGAAGATTATTATCTGGTTACCTCCACCTTCGAATATTTTCCTGGACTACCGATCTTCCATAGCCGGGACTTGATCCACTGGAAACAAATTGGTCACGTCCTTGATCGTCCCTCTCAACTTGACCTGGATGAGATTCGCCCATCGGGTGGTTTATACGCTCCGACGATTCGTCACCATAACGGAATATTCTACGTGATTAACACATTGGTGGATGGAAAACGAAAATCAGGAAACTTCATCGTAACAGCGACCCAGCCTCAAGGTCCATGGAGTGAACCGTACTGGCTCGAGGACGCGGACGGGATCGATCCTTCCCTGTTCTTCGATGAGGATGGAAAATGCTGGTATGTCGGCACCCATCTGAATGAAAAAGGTTATTACACGGGGCATACGGAAATCTTCCTTCAAGAATTGGATCTTGAAAAGATGAAGTTGGTCGGTAAAGATACTGTCTTGTGGGATGGCGCGGTCAAAGGCGTGGTTTGGGCGGAGGCACCGCACATCTACAAAGTAGATGGATGGTATTACTTGCTCATTGCTGAAGGCGGAACGGCGCATCATCACTCTGTGACTGTCGCCCGCAGTAAAAATATCACAGGACCGTACGAAGGAAATCGTGGCAACCCGATCCTCACGCATCGTCACCTTGGGTTGAATTACCCGATCGTTGGCACGGGGCACGCGGATTTAGTTGAAACACAAAATGGCGAATGGTGGGCGGTCTTACTGGCGATGCGGCCGTATGGCGGTTATTACTACAATCTTGGACGTGAAACCTTCCTTGTCCCAGTACGCTGGGAGGATGGGTTTCCCATCGTCAGCCCTGGTACAGGACGCGTGGAGTTTGAATATCCCGTCCCCAATTTGCCTGAGCATGTGTATCCATCGCTCCTCGGCTCGAGACGACTTCAACGATACAACGCTTGCGTATCACTGGAATTTTCTGCGCACGCCTCGTGAGGATTTTTATTCACTCACTGAACGCAAAGGTTTCCTGCGTTTGAAACTGCGCCCGCAGCAAGTTACGGAGCATTCCAATCCCAGTTTTGTGGGGCGCAGGCAGCAGCATATCAATTTCACCGCCCAAACCAAGTTCGAGTTCACGCCGCAAGCCGGTGAGTGCGCGGGGCTTGTCCTCATCCAGAACAACGATTTTCATTTTCGTTTTGTTGTCATGCACGAAAACGAAAATATCATCCGTCTCATCAAGCGTTCGCATGGAAAAGATGAAATCATCGCAACGCAACCTTTGCCTGTCAATCGTTACACGCTCAAAGTAACGGCGCACGAACAGGACTATAGTTTTTATTTTTCGACGGATGGTCAATGGCAAACGCTCGCCGAAGACATAGATGGACGCATTCTCAGCACGCCGGTTGCTGGCGGCTTCGTCGGCGCGTACATTGCTATGTATGCCAGCAGTAATGGCCAGCACAGCGCAAATCATGTTGATTTTGATTGGTTCGAATATCAGGGAAACTAATTTTTGGGATTGAAACCTTGTCCACACCTCGACGTTATCTTGCCATACTACTTTTATTTACCTTTATCATCACCTCTTGCGGTTCGCCCTCCACGCCGATGGTTGCTACGATTACCCAAGCCTTTTCTACCCCTACGTTTGTCCCTGTCAAACCCGCTTTTGAGACAGGTGTCTACCCCAACCTTTTCAAGGATTACTTAGGCAAAAGCGACGAGGAGATTCAAGCCAAAATCGAGACTGCCTGGAATCAACTCTTCTACGGCGACGACGCCACCGAGCGCGTTTACTATCCTGTCGGTTCTGACATGGCGTATATTTCAGACATTGCCAACGAAGATGTACGCAGTGAAGGCATGTCCTATGGCATGATGATCGCTGTGCAATTAAACAAGAAGGAAGAGTTCGACCGTCTCTGGAAATGGGCAAAGACCTACATGTACCAAACTGAGGGTGGGTACAAAGGTTACTTCGCCTGGCACTGTAAAACGGACGGCACACAACTCGCTGCCAATCCCGCCTCCGATGGTGAAATCTGGTTCATCACTGCTTTGTTCTTCGCCGATGGACGCTGGGGTAGCGGCGAAGGCATTTATAACTACCGCGCTCGAAGCGCAATCCATTTTCGATGCAGCGTTGCATGCATGATGACCGCGGCGACCTTGCCACTGACCTCTTCGACCCTGAAACAAAACAGGTTGTCTTTGTCCCGCAATTGGGCAAGAACTCTCAATTCACAGACCCTTCGTATCACATGCCACATTATTATGAATTGTGGGCGCGCTGGGCCGATAAAGATAACGATTTTTGGGCGGAGGCCGTCATAGCCAGCCGCGAGTATTTGAAAACAGCGGTTAACCAAAAAACTGGACTTGCCCCAAACTACTCCTACTTCGATGGCATGCCTTACAACGACGAATACAATGGCAACTTCCGCTATGATGCGTTTCGCGTGGGAGCAAACGTTGGCATGGATTATGCCTGGTTCGCACCAAGTGACTGGAATATCGAGCAATCGAATCGACTGTTGAGTTTCTTCACGTCCCAGGGCATCGATGATTACGTGGCCGAATATTCATTGACAGGCGAACCGCTGGGAGGTTCCCACTCCTCTGGTTTGGTGGCTACAAACGCCGTAGCTGCCCTGGCCGCGGACAGTGCAATCGGCGAGCCGTTCGTGCAAGCATTGTGGGATCAGTCTGTGCCCACTGGACAATATCGTTACTACGATGGCTTGCTAATGATGTTGGGACTTTTACAAGTCAGTGGGAACTTCCGCATTTATGAGCCTGGTATGGCGCCAGCAGGACAGGTATTTCCAACACCCAAACCTGAAGTTGCAGGAAAGTTTGTCCCGCCGGCAGGAAAAGTCTTGTTGCTGGTTGGACAGAATGTGGAAGACATTGATTCGTACTTTGATGCCACGGTCACAGCACCAGGCGGTGTGGCAGGAAATGTTGATTTGCAATTGAACGGCATTGATGATTTGAATTATCTTGCAGGGAAATATCCCAAAAGCACACTATCTGTCAGTGTGGATTTGAAAGACTTAGCCAACATCACCGACGAACAGATTGACACCCTGCTTGACACACTGACCGCCTATAACCATCCTGTTTACCTCCATCTCAAGTTTGGTGAAAACGACGCGCCCGAATTCGTATGTCTTAGCGTGGAAAAGGTTTGGAGAGAGGAGGCAGGCAAAGGGTAGTACGAACGTTGCCTTCGTGTGGGAGCCCGCTTCGTGTGAGGAATTCAATATTGCAGATTTCTATCCTGGCGATGATTTTGTCGATTGGGTGGGAGCAAAATTCGAATGCGCAGACGAAACCATCCAATTTGCACGCGAGCATTCCAAACCAGTGATGCTAAACGCTGCCTCTCAAGGTGCAATTGATTGGTTCGCACCGTTCTTCAAGTTCGTGGCTGACAACAACGATGTCGTCCGTGCCGTAACGTACATCAATGAAGGCGAAAGCCGCCTGTCGAACGATGATATCATCAAAAACTGGAAGACCGAAATAAAAGGGAGCCTCTGGCTGCGTGGAGGTCCCGATTTATTTGGTGTGTTGGGACAGTAACGCGACATTCATGTCGCAATTCGATTGAACTTGTTTCAAAGGAGCGCTCTATGCGCGTGGATAATAAAACAGAAAAGCTTTCATATTTAGATACGTCCCTTTCCATCGATGAACGGGTAAAGGACTTGATCGGACGCATGACGCTGGAAGAAAAAGTTGGCTTGATGAATCATCCAGCGCATGGCATTCCGCGTTTGAATATCCCTGCGTATAACTATTGGAGCGAAGCCTTGCACGGCGTTGCCCGCAGCGGACGTGCCACCGTCTTCCCGCAGGCGATTGCAATGGCGGCAACATGGGATAAAGAACTGATTTACAAAGTAGCGACCGCCATCAGCGATGAAGGACGCGCCAAGTATCATGCCGCGCTGAGACGCAATGGCTACACCGCCCAATATCAGGGTCTCACCTTTTGGTCACCGAACGTGAATATCTTCCGTGACCCGCGTTGGGGGCGTGGGCAGGAGACCTGGGGTGAAGACCCGTTCTTAACGGGCGAGATGGCATCTGCCTATGTGAAAGGCTTACAAGGCAACCATCCCAAATATCTCAAAGCTGCGGCATGCGCAAAGCATTATGCCGTCCATTCGGGACCCGAAAAAGACCGTCATCACTTCAACGCTATTGTGACCAGGCGTGAACTTTACGATACCTACCTGCCTGCCTTCAAAAAACTTGTGATCGAAGCAAAAGTCGAAGCAGTGATGGGGGCCTATAACCGTACCTTGGATGAACCTTGTTGCGCGAGTAAACTTCTCATTGAAGACATTTTGATAGGTGAGTGGGGTTTTGAGGGGCACTTTGTCTCGGATTGTTGGGCGTTGTCAGATTTTCACCTCAACCACAAAGTCACGAAAGATGCGGCTGAAACGGTTGCCCTCGCGTTGCATCGCGGTTGCGACCTCGGCTGTGACCATGTCTTCAGCGAGATTCCCGAAGCCATCCAACGCGGCCTCATCAACGAGACTGATGTAGATCGCGCTCTGGAGCACACACTTGCTACCCGCTTCAAACTCGGCATGTTCGACCCCGATGAAGATGTCCCATTTGCAAGCATATCCACTGATGTGGTTGCCTGTGATGCCCATCGCCAACTCGCATATCAAACAGCTACGGAAGCAGTGGTCCTGCTAAAGAACAAAGACAATATCCTGCCAATCAAACCATCCACCAAAAAGATCTTTGTCACAGGTCCCACCGCCACCAGCATAGAAGTTCTACTTGCCAACTATTATGGTTTCAACAATCAAATGGTCACGTTGCTCGAAGGTCTCACAGGGCGCGTCCCCGAAGGCATGGGCCTGGAATATCACCCTGGTACGCCGTTGAAACATGCGCGCGAGATCAAGGCTACCTGGGCACCTGGCATGGCGCAATCTGCCGACCTCACCATTGTCTGCGCAGGCTTCAACTCATTCCTCGAAGGGGAGGAGGGCGAGTTGCTTCTCTCTCCGCAAAACGGCGACCGCGAGAGCATCTCACTTCCGCAAAGTCAGATCGATTACATCAAAGAGCTTTCCATTCACGGCGCTCGTATCATCCTCGTGCTCACGGGTGGCAGCCCAATCACGCTCGGCGAAGTCGAAAATATGGTGGATGCAATCCTTTTCGTCTGGTATCCGGGCATGGAGGGTGGTCGAGCCGTTGCCGATGTGCTCTTCGGCGACCTCTCGCCCTCGGGCAAACTCCCCATCACCTTCCCCAAATCGCTCGATCAACTGCCTCCCTTCGATGATTACTGCATGAACGGGCGCACGTATCGCTACATGACCGAAGAGCCGCTTTATCCCTTTGGCTTTGGTTTGAGCTACAGTAAATTCGATTATTCGGAATTACAACTCGATAAGTCGACTCTCCCCCTCGGAGATTCGCTCAACGTCAGCCTGACCCTGACCAACTGCGGCGAATCAGACTTAGCCGAAGTTGCCCAGTTCTACCTGAGCGACCTCCACGCCTCGACTGTTGTCCCAGTTCATCACCTGATTGGCTTCGAGCGGGTCATGCTCAAAGCGGGGGAGAGCAAAGCGCTCAAATTCACCATCACCCCTGAGATGATGTCTTTCTACAACGATGACGGCAAGCTGACTCTCGAACCCGGCCAATTCCGCCTCGAAGTTGGCGGTTGTTCACCCTCCAAACGCGGACAGGAGTTAGGCGCGCCAAAGCCTGTCACTGCGATGTTTGAAGTGAAGTAAATATCCTATAAACCTGACAGGTCTTTAAGACCTGTCAGGTTTCCGAATCAATAAGGAGTTTTCCATGTCAGACTACACCCCCAAATCCGAACACAAATTCACCTTCGGCTTATGGACGGTAGGCAGTCGCGGGTCTGACCCGTTCGGTTCTGTTGTCCGCGAACATAAATCACCCGCTGAACTTGTGCGCCTACTCGGCGAAGTCGGCGCATACGGGGTCAACTTCCATGACAATGACTTGATCCCTATCGACGCCACCCCCGCCGAAGCCGATGCGATCAAAAAGGAATTCCGCAAGGCCCTCGATGAAACTGGCCTTGTCGTTCCAATGGCGACCACCAACCTCTTCGCAGACCCGGTTTTCAAAGATGGCGCATTCACATCGAACGATCCCAAAGTCCGCGCGTTTGCATTGCAGAAAACGATGAAAGCCATCGACCTCGGCGTGGAATTTGGTGCGAAGGTCTACGTCTTCTGGGGAGGGCGCGAAGGGACAGAGTCCGACGCGGCGAAAGACCCGATCACCGCTATCAAACGCTCGCGTGAAGCGATGAACTTCTTGTGCGATTATGTATTGGACAAGAAATATGATTTGAAGTTTGCTCTGGAGGCCAAACCCAATGAACCGCGCGGTGACATCTACAACGCGACCACGGGGCATATGCTGGCGTTTATCGGGACGATTGACCACCCTGAAATGGTCGGTGTAAATCCCGAAGTGGCGCACGAACACATGGCAGGACTTAACTTCGTCCACGGTGTGGCGCAAGCGATGGAAGCGGGAAAACTCTTCCACATCGACTTGAACGACCAGGCCTTTGGCCGCTATGACCAGGACTTTCGATTTGGGGCGGTCAATCTCAAAAGCGCGTTCTTCCTCGTGAAACTGCTGGAAGATAACAAATACGACTCCAGCCGTCACTTCGATGCACACGCTTATCGTACCGAGGATTATGAAGGCGTGAAGGATTTTGCCCGCGGCTGTATGCGCACCTATCTCATCCTCAAAGAGAAAGCTGCACGGTGGAATGCAGATAAAGAGATACAAGAACTGGTCGCGGAGATCAATTCCGATGATGGTTCGATGAACAGATACTTCGGCAAGTACTCCACTGATAAAGCCAATGCCCTCAAGGCGCAATCCTTTGACCGCTCTGCGATTGCTGGTCGTGGATTGAAGTACGAGCGGCTCGATCAGTTGACGGTGGAAGTGTTATTGGGAGTGAGGTAAAAGTAGGCAGGTAGGCAGGTAAACAAGTACACACGAAGATACGTGACTACCTGTCTACTTTTGTACGTAATACGGGAGAACCCATGTACTTTCTTGGTATCGACACTTCGACGACTTCGAGCAAAGCATTGTTGATTGATGAACAAGGGGATGTGATTGCGACCGCATCCAATCCGCATACGCTTCAAACACCAAAGCCACTATGGTCGGAGCAGGATCCGCGCGAGTGGTGGGGTGCGGTTTCAGTGAGTATCAAGTCCGTTTTGGAAAGCGCAGGTGTCGGCGTGGAACGAATTGGAGCGGTCGGTTTGACCGGTCAAATGCATGGGCTCGTTCTGCTCGATGAAGCCGGAAATGTTTTGCGTCCCGCCATTCTATGGAACGACCAAGCGTACGCAAAGGCAATGCGACGAAATCCATCAAATTATTGGAAAAGAAAAAATTATTGAGCATGAAAAAAACTGTGTTTTTGTGTGTAACCTTGCCCACGTTGATACAATTTTTCCAATTTGAAACCCTGCACTTGTTCATCTATAGTCGTAACCAAATATCAGAAAAGAATATCCGGTCCTTTGCTTGATAGGATTGATATTCACGTTGAGGTTCCTGAAGTGGATTATGAGAAGTTGAGTAGCGATCGGGTAGGGAAAAGTTCGGCCTCAATCCGAGAACGGGTGCAGGCGGCGCGAGAACGGCAAAGTGTCCGCTTTGAGGGGACGGATGTGGTCTGTAATTCCGATATGCGTGTGGCGGAAGTCCGTCAATTCTGCAAGTTAGATGAATTGGGGATAGTTTGGTACGAGCGGCGATGAGTTAGTTGAACCTTTCCGCCCGGAGGTATCACCGTGTGCTCAAGCTGGCGCGCACGATTGCCGATTTGGCGGGGAGTAATGATATCCAGTCCGTGCATCTGGCGGAGGCATTACAATATCGTCCGAAGTTGATGTTGGGGTAATTAAGAAAACATACCGATCGCTTAAATATCGATATTTATGGTGAAGAACGATTTGAGGAATATTTATGAATGAATATAAAATTCCATAGAAGAACGTAGGTGGCAAGATTTACCTCTTTTCAAACAATATCATCTAAAACCTGGTTGGCCGACCAGGCCAAAAGTCAACCTAATCTTCAGAGCCTGTTCATCTAGATCCTTCCTGTATTTTTCGATGTGGGGAGCGTTTGTTTTGCGAAGCTTGGTAATGGTAGTAATTTCCTTACATCATGCCATTCATCTGTTTAATTTCTAGTGAAATCAGAAGGTAAATCTACGATAAGCAAGATATAAGCTCTGCGGATATGTAATTAATTTGTAACCGTGAGCTTTTTACCTTTTGATTAATTTGCTTCTTGACTTTCAAATTCATTTTGTGCTATTATTTACTTACACGTGTAAGGTGATACGTGTAAGTAGTAGATTAAGACAAATTTTGTTTAGCTTCACTCCGTCGAGGATTGATAATGAATTAACCGACCCAAGTTGACGTTGCTCAGCGCGCAGGTGTTTCGCGTGCAACGGTCTCCTATGTTCTAAATGGTTTAACCAATGGAGCTGTATCCATATCTGATGAAACCCAGCAGCGTGTTTTAGATGCAATCGAAGAACTTGGGTATGAGCCGGATGCCCGAGCTCAGGCTCTACGTTCTGGCAGCACAAACACGGTTGCTTTGATTATCCCCGATCTTCGAAATCCCCACTTTTGCGAATATGCAACTGGTATAGAGGAAGCCGCGCGTGCCGCGGGCTATCACCTGCTTCTATCTAGCACAACTATGAATGATGAATATGCCGTGGATATTTTCAAAGATCTGGCCCGGCGCCGATTTGATGGGTTGATTATCGCCAGTTCCTTCATCCTTGAATCCAAGGAAGCTCAAACCACGTTGGGACAGGTGCGCAAACGCGGGCTTCCGATTGTGGAAATGGACGAGAACTATGGTGTGGACTCAGTTTCCGCAGATTATCATGAGGCAACGAAAGAAGTGATGTCCTATTTGTTATCGCTTGGACATCGCCGGATTGGGCTGATTTATGGTGTTGGGGCCCATGAACTGGGTGAAGATCGTTTGCAACCTTATCAGGCCAGTCTTGATATTGCCGGGATATCATTTGATGCAGATTTAGTTGTGGAGTGTGGCCCAACGATTGAGGATGGTTTCCAGGCTTCAAAGGGACTTCTCGGACTTACACCTCGTCCCACTGCCATCATTGCCATTAACGACTTGCTGGCAATGGGTGCTTTACGCGCAGCGGCGGACATAGGACTGAACGTGCCAGATGATCTCTCCCTTGTTGGCTTCGATGACATTCCTATGGCAAATTATCTTATCCCCCGGCTGACAACTGTAACCAAAGACGCCCATACACTTGGGAAACAAGCTTTTGAGTTGTTACTAGCGCGGATGCAAGATCCCGATCTGCCTCGCCAGGTAATTCACGGTCCGACAAAAGTTGTAATCCGTGAGTCGACTGGGCCAGCTCCGTTTTGATGTGTAAGGTTGATGTACGCCTGTTCCAAAATTAACGATTATCAGAAGGCATATAGTGTCCCTGATTTACGAAAAATTCCATGTGGATTTGTGGTGAGCAGACTGTGAATAAAAAGCGGTCCATACCCACCACTAACCTTCAACCCGAAGGTCTGAATGCCAGTAGCTTCAGACCAGACAGAACCTCTCACTTGAGCTGAGCCGGCAGGGCAGCAGGTCATCAGACTCTATTTGGAAAGGAGAACTGCCTATTGTCTTGATAGTATGAACCGCTTCCTAATTCTACTGCAAACCCACGATTAAACAACCCAAAAATCTCGGAGGAGATTATGAAAAAACCCCAAATATTCTATAAAGGCTTAAGCATTTTGTGCCTATTCGCTTTTGCATTGGCAGCATGTGCCCCCGCCGCTACACAGGCGCCGGCTTCTACTCAGGCCCCAGCCGCAACCGAAGCGCCGGCCATGACGGAGTCGCCGGCCGCAACCGAGGCTCCGACAACGGCTGCTCCTGTCACATTAAACTTTATTGACCTCCCCAAATCAAAATGATGCGGTTTTGATCAACGCACTAACCGATGCTTATACGGCCCTTCATCCAAACGTGATCTTTGACAAAGAAATAGGACCGTCAGGCTCCGATCTTGATAACCTTGTCAAAACGCGCCTCGCGACCAAAGAGATGAACGATATCTTCTACTACAATTCGGGCTCGCTACTCCAGGCTTTAAACCCGTCCGATATCCTGGTCGACCTCTCGAAAGAGCCGTTCATGGATAACGTAGCGGATCTGTTAAGCCAGCTGTGTCGCAGAATGGGGGTGTCTTTGGCGTGCCGGTAGGTTATGCAGCTGCCGGTGGGATCCTTTACAACAAGAAGGTCTTTGACCAGGTTGGGATCAGCGTGCCCAAGTCCTGGGCTGAATTCGAAGCGAACAATGAAAAACTCAAGGCAGCCGGTATCCCACCACTACTCGCAACTTATGGCGACTTATGGACTTCCCAGTTGTTTGTGCTAGCGGACAACTACAATGTTCACGCGGCAGATCCTAACTTTGCGGCGGACTTCACTGTCAACAAGGCGCATTATGCCGACACACCTGCGGCGCTGGAGGGCTTCCAGCATCTGCAGGAAGGATACGAAAAAGGCTGGTACGAGAAGGACTTCGCAACGGTTAAATTTGAGGATGGGTTGAAGATGTTGGCCGATGGCGATGTGGCCCAGTACCCGATGCTGACACAAGTGATGCCCACCCTGGTACAGAACTCGCCCGACGAAGCACAAGATATCGGGTTCTTCGCACAGCCCGGCCCAGATGTTTCGAAGAATGGCGCCACGCTTTGGTTGCCCCTGGCCTTCTACATTCCGCAAACAACGACAGGTGATAAGCTCGCTGCGGCCAAGGACTTCTTTGCATTTGTTGCCTCAACGGACGGTACTGACGCCCTCACTGCGGTGGTTTCTCCAGCAGGTCCATACCTGATCAATGGAGCAACCCTTCCTAACGATGTGCTTCCGTTTGTCAAAGATCTCAATGCGTATATTGACTCTGGAAATGCCTATCCGACTTTTGAGTTCCTCTCCCCGGTTAAGGGACCAACCTCCAGCAGATATGTGTGGCTGTAGGAACCGGTCAGATTGATGCTGCCACCGGGGCAAAACAATACGACGAAGACGTCAAGAAGCAAGCGCAACAGCTTGGTTTGCCAGACTGGTAATTAGCCAGACGCGACGTCTCTCCTTTTTTCCTTCTGCGTGCCGGAGAATTCTCCGGCACGCAGAAAATAACATAGTCCTTGAATTTATCTAGGAAGATGAGATGCTATGGTAGGCAATAAGCGATCCCGATCTGTCTTGTTAACATATCCACACTGGTTTTACCTTCCTGCAGCGCTTGTATTTGGCGTATTTTTCATTTTGCCGACTGCGATGGCGTTCTACTTCAGCCTGACCCGTTGGACGTTGTTCAACTCAACTTTTATCGGGCTTGACAACTATGTTTCATTTCTAAGTGATCCCCAACTTTTTACCGGGCTTCGCAACACGATTATCTATGCCGTCCTTACGAGCGGATTTAAAGTAATTATTTCGCTACCGCTTGCCATGTTGCTTACTTCAAACATTCGTCTTAAGGGTTTTCTCCGGAGCGTTGTCTTCTTTCCCACGCTTGTGAGTATCGTTGCGATCGGAATTACATTTTCTACGCTCATGCAGCCGTCAACGGGACTTATCAACACTGTCCTCGGAAATTTGGGGCTTCCACAACCACAATGGCTGGGTAACCCAAAGCTCGCTTTATACTCGGTAGCATTGGTTGATATATGGCAGGGTCTCGGTATTGCAACAGTGATATTCATCGCAGGTATTCTGTCAATCCCGGAGGATTACTTCGATGCAGCCCGGCTCGAAGGCGGAACCTGGGTGAGATTCCGACACGTGATCCTTCCCCTGGCTCGCAATGCAACCTTCACCGTCATCCTGTTATCGTTTATCGGCGGGTTGCGGAGATTTGACCTGATCTGGACCATGACGCACGGCGGCCCCGGCTTCGCCTCCGATGTGCTCACATCCGTGATCTACAAGGAATATCAGGCGGGATTCTACGGCCTCTCGACCGCTGGCAATGTTGTGCTCTTTATTCTCGTTACGGCCATAGTATATCCGTTGATGCGGTATTTCAATCGCAGGGAGATTGAGCTATGAAAGCGCGAAATTTCTTATCAAAATTCTCGATAGATGTTATAAATCTGATCGTTTTTGGTATTGTCTTTCTTGTGCCCTTCGCGTTCATCATACTAACTGCTTCCAAAACGCCTGCAGAGGCTGCCCTGTTCAAATTCACTTGGCCGAACAAGTTTCAACTGATCGAGAATATCCGGGAAGTCCTGGCCTTCGATAATGGTCGTATGTTCCTGGCACTGTGGAACAGTGCCATCCTGACCGTGTTCTCAGTTTTGCTGGTTGTGATCCTCTCTGCGCTTGTAGCGTATGTTATGCAGCGCCGCCGTGATCGTACGGCTTCGCTTGCTGGTTCAGTTATGCTTGCAGGACTTATCATTCCTCCGACCGTCGTACCGACGATCTTTCTTCTGCAGTGGCTTGGTATCTACAAGACTCTCTTCGGTCTGATCATGGTTGAAGTCGCAATCCAGATGCCTTTTGCGATATTGGTTTTTCGTGCCTTCATTGCCTCAATTCCAAGGGAAATCGATGAGGCTGCCATTATCGATGGCGCCTCCCCCCTACAGATTTTTTTCTCCGTTATTCTCCCTTTGTTGTGGCCGGCCATTGTGACGGTAATTGTCATCACGGCTGTTACCGTCTATAACGACTTTACGTTGCCGCTCTACTTCCTGCCGGGTTCACAGAACGTAACTGTCCAACTGACCTTGTATAGCTTTATGAGTCAATTTTCTTCGCAATGGAACCTGCTATTTGCAGATGTGGTGGTCATCACAATTCCACCTCTCATCATGTTTATGTTCTTCCAAAAACAGATCGTTTCGGGATTGACGGCTGGTGCGATCAAGGGTTGAGTCTACAGGCACTCCATCTCCTGTCAAATCGGCATTGTGGTCTTTGTCATTTCTAAATCACGTGTGCTTTTTGGATGTCCTGAGCCACAAAGCTATCATACAAATTTCATAATCACTAAAGAAGCGAGTATAACCATGACAACTATTTCCCATCTCACTTGCGAATATCAAAACAACCCACTCGGGATCGACGTGCGCCAACCTCGTTTAAGTTGGCAAATACAAAGTGATCGTCGTGGCGCACTCCAGAGCGCCTATCAAATATTGGTTGCTCTGTCTGAACAAAGTCTTAACAATGCTTCAGATCTTTTATGGGACAGCGGCAAAATCGAGTCGGATCAATCTATTCACGTGCCTTACATTAGCCAACCTCTCTCATCTGGCCAGCGTGTATATTGGAAAGTTCGCGTATGGGATGAAACTGGTCAGGTAATCGAAAGTTCTTCAGCATGGTGGGAAATGGGGTTGCTGGAGCCAAATGACTGGAAGGCACAATGGATCGGAGCGTCCTTTTACGGCGGGCCAAGGACGACAAGTCCTGCTCCCTATCTTCGCATGGAATTTTCACCTGAAAAACAGGTAGTCAGTGCAAGATTATATGCAACTGCCATTGGCCTTTACGAATGCTACCTAAACGGCTCCCGAGTAGGAGATGCAGTTCTCGCCCCGGGCTGGACAGATTATTCCAAACATATTCAATATCAAGCTTACGATGTGACCGACCTCCTTCAATCTGGCGCGAATGCATTCGGGGCGATTCTGGGTGATGGTTGGGGCGTTGGGCACATTGCCTGGATCGGTCGGCAGCAATATGCAGATCGACCTCATTTTCTTGCACAGATCGTTCTAACTTACGATGATGGTAGTAAGGATGTCATCAGGACGGATAATACCTGGAAAGTTTCAACAGGTCCAATCTTGGAATCGGATCTGTTGATGGGGGAAAGCTATGATGCTCGGCGGGAATTAACGGGTTGGTTGGTTCCTGGCTACAATGATGCTTCGTGGCATCATGTAGAATTTTTCACAGGGCACGAAGCAAACTTGGTAGCCACAAATGGGCCTACAGTAAAACGCCAGGATGAACTGCAGCCGGCAAATATCCATAAAATTCCAGATTTTGTAAACCCGCGCTGGATTTTCGATCTGGGTCAGAATATGGTCGGCTGGATACGCCTGCGGGTTCAAGGGGAAAAAGGAAGAACAATTACGGTCCGCTATGCAGAAGCACTAAACTCTGATGGCAGTGTGTATACGAATAATTTACGAACTGCTCGCAATACCGATCATTACACATTGAAAGGTGGCGAGGAGGAAATTTGGGAACCAAGTTTTACCTTTCACGGTTTCCGTTATGTTGAATTGTTAGGCTTTCCTGGGACTCCAACTGAAGACACCGTGACGGGGGTTGTGGTACATTCTGAAATGTCACCTACAGGTACATTTGAATGCTCCGATCCATTGATCAATCAGCTACAACACAATATCGTTTGGGGGCAGAAGGGTAACTTTGTTGATGTTCCCACCGATTGTCCGCAGCGAGATGAGCGCCTGGGGTGGACCGGTGATGCACAGGTCTTTATTCAGACCGCAGCCTTCAACATGAACGTTGCCGGCTTCTTTACGAAATGGATGCGTGATCTGGAAGATGCCCAATATCTGGATGGGGCCTATCCGGCAGTCGCTCCGAATCCCGCAGTCTGGTCAATTGGGGATGGCGGTCCGGCCTGGGCGGATGCTGGTGTGATCTGTCCGTGGACGATTTATCAGTGCTTTGGCGATACCCGCTTGCTTCAAGAACGTTACCCCTCGATGCAGCGTTTTATTGAGTTTTTATCTCAGACCAGCCGGGACGGGATTTGGTGTTATGAGGAATACACGGGTTGGCATGGTTTTGGCGACTGGCTTGCTTTGGATGGTAGCGATGGACGCGAAGGCGGAACTTCCAAGGAGTTGATCGGAACTGCATTTTTTGCGTACAGCACTAAATTGATGGCAGGCATCGCGCGCATTCAGGGTAAAGAAGATGATGCGCTTCATTACAATGCTTTATCTGAAGAAGCAAACACGGCGTTTAACAGACGCTTTGTTAATAAAGATGGAACCATACAAGGGGGGACACAAACCTCGTATATCCTTGCGTTACATTTTGATCTGCTTCCCGATGAACTCCGCCCTCGCGCTGCAGCGGAGTTAGCGCGCAATATTCGAGAACGAGAGGATCATCTCAGCACGGGTTTTGTAGGTACACCTTATATCAACTGGGTGTTGAGCAAAATGGGCTACCTGGATACTGCTTACACTCTACTCAAACAGACTACCTGGCCTTCTTGGCTTTATTCTGTCACACAGGGTGCCACAACCATCTGGGAACGATGGGATGGATGGACACATGATAAGGGCTTCCAGGATCCAGGGATGAATTCTTTCAACCATTATGCCTATGGTGCGGTGGGGGCTTGGATGTATGCAGTCATCGGTGGCATTGATCTAGACCCAAACCAACCTGGCTACAAACATATCATCATGCGACCAAAGCCAGGAGGTGGATTGACATATGCCCGTGCAGAGTTGCAATCCATGTACGGAATCATCCGCAGTGCATGGACATGGGAAAACGACACCTTTAAGTGGAGCATTACGACCCCTGCGAATACCACTGCGACGATCTATATACCTACCCAGGAAATGTCAGAAGTTGCGGAGGGTGGACAACCTGTGCAAAACTCTGAAGGAATCGCTTTTTTGCACATGGAAGATGGTTGTGCGGTTTTTGCTATTACAGCCGGATCCTACACTTTCTCCAGTGTGTTAGAACAAGATACTGTACGAAATATTTAATTGAGAAGATTTAAGACTGCTTCTTTCTTTCTTCCTTTCGAAGTCTTATATTCAGTAGATCACGAAATAGCTGGTATTCTTTTGATTTTCGTGAAGTACTGATATTAGGTAAATTACTGACCAACCGATTGTGGGCTTGCCGTTGATAAACGGATGTATGCACGTTGCGAAAAAACGGTAGCAGATCCATACTAAGGGGACGATAATGCCTATCTCATGATAGGTACTAGGATAGTTTCTTAACTGAAGGACAGAAAGCATAAAAAAATCACACAAAAGAGGGGGCCTGTTTAAAAGATTGAATGTGGCATCTTTTTTCGGAAAATTGTCAGTTGCAAACTTAAGAAGTATCAAAAACCTATTGAAATCGGCGTCTCTGACGGTTGAAGAGTAGAAAGCCTCCGAAAATTCTGTACGCACTCATAAAGACTTTGTCTATTGACAAATAACGAAAAAAATTGTATTATGATTTTATCGTTTTCAACAAAATTCAACAAAATTCAACAAATAACAAGGGATCAAATTTGACCACCTACGAACGCCGTCAATCTTTGCTGGACTTGTTACGCAAACAACCTGGTTTGCGCGTCCCGGAGATTGGCAGGGCGTTGAATGTTTCGGATGGCACTGTTCGGAACGATCTCAATGCCCTTGAAGTAGAAGGACGGTTGAAGCGTGTACACGGGGGAGCTGTATTGAATGAGCAGGACCAGTTCCAAAACAATTCTTTTATGCGTCGTTATCATCAAAATGTAGCTGCCAAACTTGCCATTGCGCGTGAGGCAGCTCTTTTAGTTGAGGATGGTGACTTGATTTTGTTGGATGCCAGCAGTACATCGTATTATCTAGCGCGCGCGTTAGCTGGGCGAAATAAATTGCGCGTGATGACCAACGGCTTCGAAGTTGCGCGGGAACTGGCTCAAAATACCTCGAATACTGTTATCCTGATCGGTGGGGTGGTTAACAATGACTCTTCTTCTGTGACCGGCTTACTGAGCGAGCAGATCATCGCTGATATGCACATCGAAAAGGCATTTTTTTCCTGCAGCGGTTTCAGCGTCGAGCGTGGAATGACTGAAGTGCACTTTGAAGAAGCACAACTCAAACGCAAGGCCATCGAATCATCAAAGGAAGTATTTGCATTGGTTGACTCTTCGAAATTTGGCAAAGAAGACCTGACACCCTTTGCACGTTCCCTACAAATTACACATATGTTTACAGATTTTGACATTAGTGATGAGTGGAAAACTCGCCTGGAATGGGAAAATATCCCCTTTACGACGTGTGTCGAAGATTTAGTTCCAACCTAAATATGTAAGAGGTGGCTTTTGTGAGTGAATATATCCTTGAATTAAAGAACATCACCAAGCGCTTTTCGGGCGTGGAAGTGTTGCACCAGGTTCATTTCCAGTTGCGCCCGGGCGAAGTCCACGCGCTGTTGGGGGAAAACGGGGCCGGGAAATCAACCCTGATCAAGGTGATGACGGGTTTTCACCAGCCGGACGGTGGCGAGATTTTCCTGAACGGCGAACAGGTCCATTTCGGCGATACGCGCGACTCACGTCAGGCCGGGATTGCGGCCATTTACCAGGAACTTAGCCTGTTTCCAGACTTGGACGTAGCCGAGAACATCTTCGTCGGGCGTCAGCCTGTTGCTGCGGGTAGAAGAATTGATTGGCAGAAGCTCTACAAAGATGCCGAAGACCTGATGACTTCACTGGGTGTTCACCTGGACTTGAAACAGAAGGCTCGCAGCCTGAGCATTGCCCAGCGGCAGATGGTGGAAATTGCCCGTGCCTTCTCGATCAATGCGCGCATCCTAATCATGGACGAACCGACCTCGTCGCTCACACTGAACGAGGTGGCTGACCTGTTCCGCTTGGTCCGCCGCCTACGGGACGAAGGTACTGCCATTATTTTTATTTCCCATCGTTTGGAAGAATTGTTCGAGATCGCCGACCGCGTAACCGTACTGCGTGATGGCACTTACGTGGATACGTGCCCGATGGAAGGCGTAACACGCGATGACTTGATCCGCATGATGGTCGGACGCACGATCAGCAACATGTTCCCGAAGCAGGATGTCAGGGTCGGGGAAGTGGCGCTTAAGGTGGAGCACCTGACTCGAGATGGCGCATTCTACGACATCAGCTTCGAGTTGCATCGGGGTGAAATCCTGGGAATGGCCGGACTGGTGGGGGCCGGGCGCACGAATGTGGCGCGGGCGATTTTCGGATGCGAACCAGCCACCAGTGGCGTGATACAGATTGAGGGGCGGGATGTTGCGATCAAATCCTCACGACAGGCAATCCAACTTGGATTGGCGTATGTCCCTGAAGATCGGCAACTGCACGGTCTTATTCCCGCCATGCACATCACCTCCAATATCAGCTTGCCCATGCTTGGAAATTATGCGAACTGGGGCTGGCTGAAAAATAAACTGGAACGCAAAGTCACGTATGATGCCGCCTGCCAGATGGAGGTACGTGCCAACAATATCTGGCAAGATGCACGCGAGCTTTCGGGCGGCAATCAGCAGAAAGTGGTGTTGGCAAAGTGGCTCTCGACCCATCCGCGCATCCTGATCCTGGATGAGCCGACGCGTGGCATCGACGTTGGCACCAAGGCTGCCGTCCACGCGCTGATGAGCCAACTAGCATCCGAAGGTATGGCGATTTTGATGATCTCGTCCGAATTGCCGGAAGTACTGGGGATGAGTGATCGTATCCTCGTGATGTACGAAGGGCACATGACCGCTCGCTTCACTCGCGCCGAGGCCACCCAGGAAAAGATCATTGCCGCTGCAACTGAAACCGTGAAACAGGAAGTGTAATGTGACTGTACAAAATCCCGCTGCAGAAAAAACTTCCCGCTCCAATCTATTGTGGACGCTCATCCAGGTGCGCGAGGCCGGCATCAGCATCTTCATCCTGATCCTGGTGGCGGCCGTCACATTACGAGCGCCTTCTTTCCTGACCTTCAAAAATTTCAATGAAATCCTTCTGAACATTTCTATTCTGGCCATTGTGGCCCTGGCACAGACGATCGTGATCCTGACCAAAGGCATCGACCTGTCGGTCAGCTCGATCATCGGGCTGGTAGCGATGATGGTGGCCTTTGTAGTCGAGCAGAGCCCAGATATGTCGCTCCTGCTGGTTGTGGTCTTGGGAATGGCGCTGGGCGCGGTGCTGGGAATGTTCAACAGCATCGTCATCGCTTACGGCAATGTCCCGCCGATCATTGCGACATTGGGTACCTTGAGCATTTACCGTGGACTGGTTTTTTATTACAGCCAGGGCACATGGATCAACTCCTTCGAATTGCCCGCAAACTTTAAGCTTCTGTCCAAGGGCACGCCACTGGGATTGCCGAACATGGTCATCATTGCCATTCTGGTGGCTGTGGTTGTGTATTACTTCCTGAAATATACCCGCACCGGGCGCGACATCTTCGCCGTGGGCAGCAACCCGGACGCAGCCCAGTTTGCCGGAATCCGTAAACAGCGCATCATCTTTTTAGTTTACGTGATCAGCGGTTTGCTGTCCGGACTGGCAGCAGTGTTGTGGGCATCCCGATTCGAATCGGCTCAGACCAACACGGCCCTCGGTTTTGAACTCCAAACCGTGGCTGCGGCTGTTGTGGGTGGTGTTAGCATCAGCGGCGGCGTAGGGACGGTTCCCGGCGTGCTGTTAGGCGCTCTGCTGCTCGGCATCATCCAGAACGCCCTGACACTGATTCGCATCTCACCCTTCTGGCAATTGGCTGCCCAGGGCCTGCTGATCTTGATCGCCGTGATTTCTGATAAATGGATCCTGACCCGTTTCGAGAGGACAAAGAGATGAGCATAGCCTCCCCTTTGCATGAAACCAAAACCGCAGCGTTGATCAGCGCCGACCCCCCGCGCCGCTCGTTCCTGGCTCGCTTCCAGCGTTGGGAATGGATGCTGGTGGCCTTGATCATCATTGATGTTGTAGTCAACATGCGCCTCTCGCCCTACTTCTTGGATGCCCGCAACCTGGCACGCACATCTTCCGATTTCATGGAAATTGGGATCATGATGCTTCCGATGGTTTTCATCATCATCACCGGTAATATCGACCTGTCGGTGGCCTCTAATATGGGTATGAGCGCCTCGTTCATGGGCCTGTTGCATAACATGGGCGTTAACATCTGGATTGCAGCCCTGGCCGGGTTGCTGCTTGGCACCCTTGGTGGTCTGCTGAACGGATACTTGGTGGCTAAGGTTAAATTGCCCTCATTGGTAGTCACCCTCGGTACTTACGCCTTTTACCGCGGCTTGGCTTACGGCTTCCTGGGTGACCAGGCAGCTCGCGATTATCCCGCCGCGTTCACTTATATCGGGCAGGGCAAAGTTTTTGGCAGTCTCATTCCGTTCTCAGTTGTATTATTCGTAGTTTTAGCCATCATCTTCGGACTGGTTTTGCATAAAACCACCTTTGGACGCTATCTCTATTCAATAGGGAACAATGAAGATGCCACGTCTTATTCCGGTATCCCGGTGGAACGCATCAAACTCATCATCTTCACTCTGTCCGGTTTTATATCCGCAATGGCAGGCTTGATCCTGGCGGCTCGTTTCGGAAGTACCCGACCTGATATCGGCACCGGCCTGGAACTGACGGTTATCACTGCAGCCGTTCTTGGCGGTGTGGACATCAATGGCGGAAGCGGCTCGATGACTGGTTCGTTCCTATCCCTGTTACTGATCGGCCTGATGCGCTTCGGCATGGGTCTGCTCAACATCCAAGGGCAGGTGCAGGGTATTGCTGTCGGCTTGCTTTTGATTTTCTCCATTCTGCTCCCTTCCTCGGTTCGTAACCTTTCCAAGAGCAGAGCAAGGTTGGAATGGCGCACTATGCTGATAGTAGCTGCTTTACTGGCGATCTTTGTTCTGTTCTTTATCTTCTTTTATTGGTCACGTGCTCCCGTGGTTTCATCGATCTAGCAATGGAGCATTTTCTACTAACAAGTTACAGCGAGCGAGCGCTTGCTGACTTGAAAATTCAAATTCCTTAGAAGGAGGAAGAAATGAAAAACCGTTCGTTATTTGTTGCTCTGGTTGCAGCTCTTGCACTCAGTATGATCTTGAGTGCCTGTGGTGGAGCCGCTACCCAGGCTCCCGCTGAGCCAGCTCAACCGGCTGCTCCCGCAGCTACCGAAGCTCCAGCGATGACTGAGGCCCCTGCGATGACCGAGGCCCCTGCCGCTGGTCCATTGACCTTCGTGTTGGTCCCCAAAAACCTTGGCAATCCTTATTTTGACACCGCCAACACTGGTGCTCAAGAAGCTGCTGGGGAATTGGGTGTGACTGTCACATATCAAGGTCCCGCTTCTGCCGATGCTACCCAGCAGATCCAGCTCATCAACTCCCTGATTGCCCAGAAAGTCAACGGCCTCGCTATTTCCGCAGATGACTCCGACGCCCTCGTCCCCACTGGCAAGGAAGCTATGGACGCCGGTATCCCGGTTGTTTCCTGGGACTCCGCCATTGGCAAAGATGGCCGCAACCTGCACATCAACCAGGCCGTCCTGCATGACATTGGCGCCATTGAAATCCAGATGGCATCCGACTTAGCAGGCGCTGATGGCGGCCAGATTGCCATCCTGAGTGCTACTTCCACCGCCCCGAACCAAAACGCCTGGATCGAGGTTATGAAGGAAGAACTTCAAAAACCGGAATACGCCAAGCTGGATCTGGTCGAAGTCGTTTATGGCGATGACGATGACACCAAGAGCTACAATGAAGCTCAGGCTCTCTTCACCAAGTATCCTGACCTGAAGGTCATCATTGCCCCGACCACTGTTGGTATCGCTGCTTCCGCTCGTGCCGTCACTGACGCTGGCCTGATCGGTAAAGTCTTCGTGACCGGCCTTGGTACCCCCAACCAGATGCGCGAATACGTCAAAAATGGCGCTTCCCCGCAGTTCGCCCTGTGGAACCCTGCTGACCTGGGTTACCTGTCGGTCTACGTACTCAACGCGCTGGCCACCGGTCAGATCAAGGGACAGGCCGGCGATACCTTCGAAGCTGGCCGCCTTGGCAGCTATACCATCGAAGATGATCCGGATCTGGGCCTCAATGTTCTGCTTGGCCTGCCCTTCATTTATAACGCTGACAATATCGACAACTTCGACTGGTAAATCATCGCAATTTCCCCTCAAGCAAGCCCCTCTCCTTCGGGAGAGGGGTTGGGGCGAGGCAGGAAAGGATGCCATGAAACGTGTAGGATTTCAATTCAAAGTCAGGGGTGACCGTCTTGCAGAGTACAAAGAGCATCACAAGCACGTCTGGCCCGAAATGCTGGACGCGCTGCGTGAAACCGGTTGGCATAATTATTCATTATTCATGCGCGCAGACGGACTGATTTTCGGCTATTTTGAAACCGAAGAAAGCCTGACCATCGCCCAGGCCAAAATGGCCGACAAAGAAATCAATACCCGCTGGCAGGAATTCATGTCAGCTTTCATGGATGCCGACGCTCGCCCCGATGAAACCTTCGTTGAACTGGAAGAATATTTTCACCTGGATTAGCTATGCCCAAAGCCCGCAACTATCTTGCCATTGACCTGGGTGCTGAAAGCGGACGTACCATGCTCGGTACGCTCGACAACGACAGGCTCACGATTGCCGAAACACATCGTTTCCCCAATGGCCCGGTCCGCCTGCCAGACGGCATCCACTGGGATGTGCTGCGGCTGTGGAGCGAGATCAAAGCGGGCATCGCCGCCACCGTCAAAGATGGCGCAAAACTCAGCGGTTTGGGGCTCGATACCTGGGGCGTGGATTTTGCCCTGCTCGACCGTCAAAAGCCCTTGCTCGGCAACCCCTTCCACTACCGCGATGCCCGCACCGACGGCATGCTCGATGAAGCCTTCCGCCGTATGTCGCGCGGCGACATTTTCGCCAGCACCGGCATCCAGTTCATGCAACTCAACGCGCTCTATCAATTGCTGTCTATGGTGCACGCAAAGTCGCCCATTCTGGATGTGGCCCAAACTTTCGTCACAATTCCTGATCTGTTCAACTACTGGCTGAGCGGCGAAATCACCAATGAATTTACCAATGCAACCACGACTCAGTGCCTCGACCCAATTAAACAGGACTGGGCTACCCCCGTGCTCCACGCCCTGAACATTCCCACGCATCTATTTGGACCGGTTACTGCTCCCGGTGCCCCGATCGGGACTCTACGCCCCGACATCGCCGAAGAAACCGGTGCAGGCAAAGTCAAAGTGATGCTCCCAGCCTGCCACGATACCGGCTCGGCGGTTGTAGCTGTCCCTGCCCAAAACGAAGACTTTGCCTGGCTCAGCTCAGGTACGTGGTCTATCATGGGCGCTGAAGTACGCGAACCGTCAGTTGGTCCGAAGGCGCTGGAATATAACTTCACCAACGAAGGTGGCGTGTTCGGCACCTGGCGACTATCCAAGAACATCATGGGACTCTGGATTATCCAAGAATGCCGCCGCGAGTGGGGACGCCAGGGACAAGATCATTCTTACGATGAAATGACCCGGCTGGCGGCTGAGTCCGCTCCGTTCCTGGCAGTGATCGATCCTGACGACGATGCTTTCTTCCATCCCGGTGACATGCCCGAGCGCATCCGTCAATATTGTCAAAAGACAGGTCAGTACGTCCCGCAGACGAAAGGTGAAGTGTTGCGTGTGGCGCTGGAAAGCCTGGCGCTCAAATATCGCTGGGTGCTCGAGCGGACGGAAGAACTGAGCGGCAAGCGGCTCACCCCAATCCATATCATCGGCGGCGGGACCAAGAACCGCCTGCTCAACCAGTTGACTGCCGATGCCACGGATCGTGCAGTTGTGACCGGCCCGGTCGAAGCCACCGCCATCGGCAATGTGCTGATGCAAGCCATCGGGCTGGGGCATCTTGGTTCGCTGGCCGAGGCGCGTGAAGTGGTACGCAACTCGTTTGATGTGGAAGAATACCATCCCGGCAACCGTGAAGGCTGGGATGAAGCGTATGCCAAATTATTAGAGCTGATATAGATTTCTTTCGTCTTTCATCTTTCTTGTCAATTGATGAAAGGCGGAAGACGAAAGAGAAATTATGCTAAACCCTCCTTATCCCGAACTCGACACCCTGCTCGACATGATTGGCGAAGCTGGGCGACATATCGCTGAGATCGAAGCCAGCGAAGGCGCCGCCGGTAACATCTCGATTTGCTTACGCTGGCCGATTGAAGTGCGCAACCACTTCCCGGTGCAGGATGAACTTGCCCTGCCGGAGCCTGTCCCTGAATTAGCGGGGACGACTTTCATTGTCAGTGGCTCGGGGCGGCGCCTGCGTGAAATCAAGGATGACCCGACTGCCAGCCTGGCCTGTCTCGTAGTGAATGAAGGCGGCGAAACGGCGCAACTTTACACGTCTTTCCATCGCCGCTTCGAGCGAGTGACCAGCGAATTCAATTCGCACCTGGCTGTGCATTATGACCAGATTGTTTCAACGGGCACGAATTTCCACGCTATCATCCATGCCCAGCCAGTCCACCTGACCTATCTGAGCCATATTCCCCGCTACCAGGACGAAAAATACCTGAACCAGCATCTTTTGCGCTGGCAACCTGAGACGATCATCAACCTGCCCGAAGGGATCGGGGTCATCCCCTTCCGCATCCCCGGTTCGCCGGAATTGATGGCGGGCAATGTGGAGTGCCTGCGCACGCATCGCATCGTGATCTGGGCCAAGCATGGCGTCATGGCTCGCTCGGATGTGTCTGTCAAGCGTGCCGCTGACCGGGTTGAATATGCCGAAACGGCTGCCAAATACGAATATCTCAACCTGCGGGTGGACGAGATTGGCGAAGGCTTGAGTTCCGACGAAATCCGCACGATTTGCGATACGTTCAATGTGAAGCAGGATATTTTTTAACCTAACCCCCGTCCCTTCGGGACCCCCCTTCCCTACTAGGGAAGGGGGCAGGGGGGATAGGTCTCTAACAGGAGCAATCATGACCCCAACTGAATCCCAAATCCAATCCGCCTACGCCATCGCCAAAGAGCGTTTTGCCGTCCTGGGTGTGGATACCGAAGCCGCCATGCAGCAACTCGAAAAAGTCGCCATTTCTCTGCACTGCTGGCAGGGCGATGACGTGGGCGGTTTCGAGAATCCCGGCGGCGAACTGACCGGCGGCATCGCCGCTACCGGCAATTACCCCGGCAAAGCCCGCACTGCCGACGAACTGCGCAGTGACCTGGACGTGGTCTACGGCCTGTTGCCCGGCTCGCACCGTCTCAACCTGCATGCCATCTATCTCGAATCCGATACCAAGGTCGAGCGCAATGCCATTGAGCCGAAACATTTCATGGCTTGGAAGGACTGGGCCAAAGCCAACGGTCACGGCATCGACTTCAACCCGACCTGCTTCTCCCATCCCCTCGCTGCCGATGGCTTCACCCTTTCACACCGTGACCCGGCCATCCGTCAGTTCTGGGTGGAGCACTGCATTGCCAGTCGGATGATCGGGGATTGGTTTGGGCAGGAATTGGGAACTCCCGCTGTGACGAACATCTGGATCCCCGATGGCTACAAAGACACCCCGGCGGATCGGACGACGCCTCGCAGCCTGCTCATCGAATCCCTCGACACGATCCTGGCTGAAAAGTTGTCCCACAACCTGGATGCCGTGGAGCCCAAACTGTTCGGCATCGGCTCGGAGAGTTACGTGACCGGCTCGATGGAGTTTTACACCGCCTATGCTGTCAGCCGCAAGGTTTTGCTGACGCTCGATTCCGGACATTTCCACCCGACCGAGACCATCGCTGATAAAATCTCGTCCATCCTGCTCTATCTGGACGAAATCCTGCTGCACGTCAGCCGTGGCGTGCGTTGGGACAGCGACCACGTGGTCACCTTCAACGATGACCTGCAAGCCATTGCCCAGGAAATCGTGCGTGCCGATGCCCTGAACCGGGTCCACATTGGCCTGGACTACTTCGACGCCAGTATCAACCGTCTGGCCGCCTGGACGATTGGTTCACGCAATACGCTGCGGGCGCTGCTCAATGCGCTGCTCGAGCCGCTTGATACGCTGAAGGCCCTCGAAGCCGAAGGCGATTTCAGTCAGCGCTTGGCGATGATGGAAGAACTGAAAGCCATGCCTTCCAATGCCGTCTGGGATTATTACTGTATGCAGAAGGGCGTCCCGGTTGGACTGGCGTTCATGGATGTGATCAAGGATTACGAGAAGAAAGAATTGGCTAATAGATAGGAACCTAACCCCCGTCCTTTCAGGACACCCCCTTCCCAACCAGAGAAGGCGGTAGGGGGGATAGGTCAAAACTTATGCCTACCATCAAACTCTACGCCAACCTGCGCACCATCGCAGGCACAAAAGAACTATCCATAACGCCCCCTTCGGGGATGCTTCGCTCTGCTTCGCGAGGAGCAAGCCTGGGGGCAGTCCTGAACGAACTGATTAAACAGGTTCCTGCTCTGGATGGGTGTCATCCTGGAAAACGGGCAAATCCGTCCGCATTTTGTCATCACCATCAATGGACACAATGCTACCGAGTTAGATGCACTGGTGACGGAGCAAGACCTGATTGCAATTTTCCCGCCAATAGCTGGCGGTTGACCTCATCCCCAGCCCTTCCCAAAGGGGGGTCCCCTCTCCCTTGCAGAGGGTTAGAGTGAGGCGATGACAAAGGAGAAAAAATGACCGGTTGGAATGAAAAAATACTGGATATCGACCTGACGACCCAGACGTATAAAACCTACCCTTTGGATATGGAAATGGCACGCCTGTTTATCGGTGGGCGTGGAATGGGCGCTCGTCTGCTGTGGGATATGGTCGGGCCGGAAGTTGACCCGCTCAGCCCTGAAAATGTGCTCATCTTTACCAATGGCCCGCTGACCGCTACCGGCTACCAGACCAGCAATCGCTTTTCGGTCACCACCAAAAGCCCGCTGACCGGTACCGTGCTGGATGCCAACTCCGGCGGCTTCTGGGGTATGCAGTTCAAAAAGGCTGGCTACGATGTGATGATCGTGCGGGGCAAAGCCGAAAAGCCGGTTTGGATCGAAATCAAGAACGATGTGATTACCTTCCATGATGCCAGCGAACTGTGGGGCATGCGGGTCTTTGCGCTGACCGAGAAACTTGGCCAGAACAACAACAAGCGTAACGTGCTCTGCATTGGCCCGGCAGGAGAGAAACAGAGTCGCATCGCTGCCATCATGAACGACCGGGAGCGGGCTATGGCCCGTGGCGGCCCGGGAGCAGTGATGGGCAGCAAAAATCTCAAAGCCATCGTGGTCGAGGGCAAAACCCGCACCGAGATCGAAGACAAAGATCGCTTCAAATTCCTGCTCTACGAAACCCGCAAATTGCTGGCTGCCAGCCCGCTTACCAGCCAGGCGCTGCCTGAGTTCGGCACCGTGGTGCTGATGAACATCATGAACAACATCGGGGCGCTGGCCACCCGCAACCACCAGCAGACCCAGTTCGAAGGTGCCGAAGCCATCTCCGGCGAAGAACTGACTGAAAAATACCTGGTCAAGAACCAGTCCTGCTGGGCCTGCCCGATCGGCTGCACCCGCATCAGCAAAACCGAAAAAGTCGAGGGCGAAGGCCCTGAGTTCGAATCGACCTGGGCCTTCGGGGCGCAATGCGGCATCGACGACCTGCCCGCCATCATCGAAGCCAACACCATCTGCAACGATCTGGGAATGGACACCATTTCGGCTGGATCGACGATTGCCTGTGCGATGGAATTGAGCGAAAAAGGCTTACATGGATTCAGACCTGCGCTTCGGACGCGCCGACCAGCTTGCTCCCACGTTAGAAGCGATGGCCGCCCGACAGGATGTCGGCGCCGATCTGGCGGATGGCAGTCTCCGTTTAGCGACCAAATACGGTCACCCTGAGTTGTCCATGTCGGCCAAAGGGTTGGAATTCCCCGCCTACGATCCGCGTGGCATGCAGGGGCAGGGCCTGCTCTACGCCACCTCCAACCGGGGCGGCTGTCACATGCGTGGCAACATGGTCGGTCCCGAAGTGCTTGGCCTGCCCAAGCTGATCGACCGCTTCCAGGTGCAGGGCAAATCCAGCTTTGTGATCCTGCACCAGAATGTTTCAGCGGCCATCAACTCGCTGGTGATCTGCAAGTTCACCAACATGGGTGTGGCGGACGAATATTTTGCTCGTGTCTTGAGCGCGGTGACCGGCATCCAGTACGATACCGGCGAACTGACCCAGGTTGGTGAGCGCGTTTGGAATCTGGAGCGGCTTTACAACCTCCGAGAAGGTTTCAGCAAAGCAGACGACACCCTTCCGCCCCGTCTGCTCAACGAAGCCCCGACCAGCGGCCCATCTGAAGGTTGGGTCGTCCAACTCGAACCGATGCTCAAGGAATATTACCGCGGCCGCGGTTGGGACGAGAATGGTGTCCCGAGACCGGAAAAACTGGCCGAACTGCAACTGGCCGATTTGGTGGAAAGGATCTAAGCATGGTTGACAATCGAATTTACGAAATGTTCCGTGAGATTGGCGAAGATTTGTATACCGCCCAGATGGTCAGTTCACATGGTGGTAATTTGAGCATCCGCCTGGGCGACCGCGTGATCATCAAGCGGCGCGGCGCCATGCTTGGGCGTCTCAAGCCACATGACCTGATCGAGACCCGTCTGGACAAAAACGACAGCGGCGTGGCACTTGCCTCCACTGAACTGATTGTTCATCGCGCCATTTACCAGAATACCCCTGCTCTGGCAATTTGTCATTGTCACCCACGCACCGCGGTTGCTTTCTCATTCTCTCGTGATGAATACGTGCCGATCGACAACGAAGCCTCCTACCTGCTCAAGAAAATCCCGGTCGTGACCGAAGAATTTGCATCTGGCACCCCGCAGATGGCCCACAAGGTTGCTGAAGCGTTAAAAACTACAAGATTATCATGCTGCGCGGGCACGGCAGCTTTGCCACCGGCCAGACCCTCGACGAAGCCTTCCACTGGTCATCTACGCTGGAAGAATCTTGCCAGATGGAATTGGCAGCCAAACTCATCAACGAGCCGTTCATCGAATATCGCGGGATGAGCGACTCGTACAAAACATTCTAACCAATATATCTAGGGGCGACCCATCCGGTCGCCCCTTACTGTAAAAATTATGCCCAGAGCCCAACTTTTCATTACCTGCCTCGGTGACCAGTTCTACACCTCCACGCTCCAGAATATGACCTATCTGCTGGAGCGCCTGGGCGTGGAACTGGCCTTCCCTCCTGAACAAACCTGCTGCGGACAGCCGCTCTTCAACAACGGCTTCGAAGACAAAACCCGCGCTGTGGCCCGCAATTTTCTGAACGCTTTCAGCCAGAGCGACGCGCCAATCATTGGCCCGTCTGGCTCATGCGTTGGGATGGTCAAACATCATTACCTTGAGCTGTTCCCCGAAGGGACGCCCGAACATGAACTGGCCGCGGACATCTCATCCCGCATCTACGAACTGACCGAGTACCTGGTCAACGTGCTCAAGGTCACGGATGTGGGGGCGGTGTATCCGCACAAGGTCACGTATCACGCCTCCTGTCATTACCTGCGCGAGATGGGACTGAAAACAGAAGCCAAGACTTTGCTGAACGCTGTTCAAGGTCTGGAATTTATTTCACTCAACGAGGAAGAAACCTGCTGTGGCTTTGGCGGTGCCTTTACCGTGACCTATCCCGAGGTCAGCCGCTCGATGATGGAAAACAAGGTTAATAACATCATTGCCAGCGGCGCGGATACGGTCATCACTTGTGAGCCCGGCTGTTTGATGAACATCGCAGGCGGCCTGCACAAAGCTGGTTCGGATATCCGTGCCATGCACATTATTGACTTGTTAGCATCCAAAGAGGGTGTGGCATGAGCGATGGTACCCCAACCTACATCGGCTTCGAAGAATACACCGAGCACATCCCTGCCAGCATTCCCGCTGCCGTCCAGCAGGCGACGGATCGTTTCGTCGGCGGACGCGCCGCTCGCGTGGCGGAACTTCCCCAGTGGGAAGCAGCTGCGCCAAATTGCCTCGGACATCCGCCTGCACACCATCGAAAACATGGATGTCTACCTGACGCGTTTCGAAGCGGCCCTCCAGGCGGCGGGTGGGCATGTCCACTGGGCTGCCACCGCCGAGGATGCCCGGCAGATCGTCATCCAGATCGCCAAAGAGCACAACGTCAAAAACGCGGTCAAGTCCAAGTCTATGGCGACTGAAGAGATCGGGTTGAACCACGCCCTCGAAGCGGCAGGTATCGAAACGCTCGAAACCGACCTGGGTGAGTACATCATCCAACTGGCGGGAACAGGCCCATCGCACATCATCGTTCCGGCGGTGCATCTCAAGAAAGAAGAAATCGCCGAACTGTTCAGCAAGAAACTCCACATCGAGGCCCCTGCTGACCCTATCGAACTGGCCCGCATCGCCCGTGAAACCCTGCGCCAAAAATTCCTGGACGCCGATATGGGCATCTCTGGCGCAAATTTCCTGGTCGCTGAGACTGGCACGCTGGTGATGGTCACCAACGAGGGCAACGGACGCATGGTCTCGACCATGCCCGACCTGCACGTGGCGGTGGTCGGCATCGACAAGATCATCCCCGATTGGGAGTCGCTCACCGTTTTCCTGAAACTGCTAGCCCGTTCCGCCACGGGACAAAAGCTATCCACCTATACCCAGTTCATCACCGGTCCGCGTCGTGCGGAGGGCGAGTTCGGCCCCAAGGAATTCCACATTGTCATCCTCGACAACGGCCGCTCGAACGTGCTCAAAGACCCGGTCGGGCGCGAAGTCTTCAAGTGCATCCGTTGTGGCGCCTGTGCCAACGTCTGCCCGGTCTACAAAAATGTGGGCGGTTTCGCCTATGGTTGGTTCATCTCCGGGCCGATCGGCGCCATTTTCGCCCCACAAATGCTCGGCACACCCACTGCCCGCGAGCTGCCTTTCGCATCCACGCTTTGCGGGGCCTGTGCGGATGTTTGCCCGGTCAAAATCCCTATCCCGACCATCTTGCGTCACCTGCGCCGTCGCGTGGCCGAAGGCGATGACGTCTCCGCCTCGACCATGCCCGTCCCCATTCGGGCCGCTGCCGGGTTCACCTCGCTAGCCCTGGCCCAGAATTGGATCTATCGCCTCGGCACCCGTATCCTGCCCACGGTCATGTCCATCTTCAAGCGCGCTGATGGCTGGATTCCCGTCCGCCCCCTATCCCCTCAGTCGCTGGACGAAAGCCCGCCCCCTGCCGCCGTTCACCGCCAGTTTCAGAAAATGGTGGAAAAAACGCTAATGCATTCATCTTTCGTCTTTCCTGCCAAAAGAAAGATGAAACGCAAAGAAGTTTTGTAGATGTCCTGATCCTCAACCGGAAACTACACCTATGACCAATCCCGTTATTGACAACATCCGCCATTCCCTTGGGCGCACCGATCAAACTCCTGTGAGCCTGCGTCCCGCTATTTATGCCTCCCGCCAGGCTGGATCGACCGACTCCGAACTCCAGCTTTTCCTCACGAGATCAAGAAGCTCTCCGGCGTCGGCCAGCGCCTCGCCCCGGACGGAATCGCCGAGGCTCTGAAAGCTCTCGTTGCTGAAAATCACATCCGCAAAGCAACTGCCTGGAACACGCCCCGCCTGCAGCAATTACAAATTGCGGATCATCTTGCTGCGCTCGGTGTGGAACTTGTCTCTCCTACCGCTGAAAAGTACGAAATGGCCTTGTGTGACCTCGGCATTACCGAAGCAGACTATCTGCTCCCCGAAACCGGAACGATTGTCTTGCACTCATCCGCCGAAATGTCACGCGCCGTTTCGCTCCTGCCACGTATCCACCTGGCTATTGTCCGCCCCGAGATGCTGCGCCCCGATATGCACCAGGTTTTTGCCGAAGTCCAGGGATTGCAATTACCTGGTCTTCATTACCGGTCCCAGCCGCACCGCGGACATTGAACTCACTACCACCCTCGGTGTGCATGGGCCAAAAGAACTGTTCGTGTGGATTCTAGGAGCTTGAAAAGGATTTCAGCTCTTTTAAATTACAGACTAGCCCTCAATGCTACTTTATTGTCATATAATTTGCGCGGGGAATTCTATTTTTGTGTGTAGCCCTGTCCTTGTGGATTCTACGGCGATACGCAAAAACCCTGCACGTGCGCACCCGCTGGCTGGTGATGATCGCCTTGCTGGCGCTCCCGCCGGTCTTCTTCCTGGGGGAGCAGGACCGCAGTCTGTGGGGCATTCTCTACTCATCGGAGGGGTTGGTCAGCAGCCTGCAAATTATGTTGCGTGTCATCGTGGTGTTGGTCTCTGTGGACGGGTTCACCAGTTCGGTGGACATTGCATCCATCGCGGGATTGCTGGAACGCTTCGGCTTGCGCGGCTTGGGGTTCTCGATGGGGGTGGCGCTCAACCTGCTGCCATCCTTGCAGACGGCGGCGCTCAGCACCTGGCACAGCCTGTGGATGCGGGGTGGGCTGCGGAAACAGCGTTGGCGCGGGGTGCGTTTATTGCTGCTGACGATCATCACCAACGCGCTACGCCGGACCGAGGAGATTGCGCTGGCGGCGGAGGGGCGTGCCTTCAGTCCCGAGCAGAGCCGGGCGCTGCCGCTGCGCGCGGGTTCCCTGGACTGCGGGTGGTGGTGATTGGGGCTGTCGCCCTGACCTTGGGTTTCTTCCTGGTCTTCTAGAGATTCTGAACCGAGGCAATGACATGGTTTCGTTGAACGAGCTTTTGGAAAGATCAGCGCGTGATCACGATCACCTGTGTCCGCCTCGGAAAAAATGCAATTTGTGACCGCCCTGGGTATAACTTAATCATTCAGTTTAATGATGTCCCGCAACTCTTTAGGGATAGACGCTCCCATAAGCAGACTCACCAGAGTCCGGGCTGCCACGGCCTCGGACAAAAAAATCAGGTCGGCGTGGACTGGGCTGAACTGTGCGAAGGCCTCGGCCGAGTTGACTACGATCACGAGGCGCGCGCCCGGGTTCAATCTTTTCACGGACTGCGCCGCTGCGATCTTGTCTGCCGTACTCTCCCCTATTATGACAACTGTTGTAGCAGAGAAAATTCCGGCTTGCTTGAGCACGTCTTCATTCCCGGAATCCCCCCGAACAATCGGGCGCTCACTGTTGGGTGGCGCCTCGCTGGGTGCTACTACCTGTATGAAGCCAATCCTAAGACTGGTGAGTTCATGCACAAAACTCGCGGTGAATGGACCGCTGCCTATCAGGATTACCTGTTCGCCAGAATCCTTTTTTGCGTTTTTCCCGGCCAGAAGTGGCCTGATTTGGTTGGACAGCAAAGGTCCCAGCGTAGTCACAATCGTGGTCGTAAAAATGCTGATTCCGCCCAGGATCAAGGTCACCATAAAAAACTGGGCTTCGGAGGTGGCCGGATAGATGTTGCTTCCGACCGTGGCAAGGGTTACAACCGTGAAGTACAGGGCGGTATAGATATCCTGGATAGCAGGGTGAAAACTGCCGCCAAGCAACAGGGATCCCAGAACCCCGTAAGCCAATACAGCGAGTAGGCCGATAAGAGACATCAGGTAGACGCCTATCAATGACCGGCGGCTGAAGCGCTTTTCCCAGATTACCAGAGCAGCCAATGCCAGGCCGGAGAGCAGAGCGCCATATAGATCGCGCTGGTTGAACAGATCCAGGACGATGGCAATAACCAGCAGAAGGATCGAAAAAGCCCAGGCAGAACGAAGCCGCCAGAGAAGACCAATCCCCGTTAGCAGCAGACCTGTGCCTAATAGCGCCTGTACGCTGCTGCCGAGAATTCCCAATGAGATCTCCTGGCTCAACTCTGAGAGGGGGGTTACGCGAGCCAAGATCTGAAAAGCCGGGCTGAACGCTCGGCTCTGTATTCCGGTCAGTACGTTTATGGCGCCAACAAATAATAAGAATAGGCCCAGCGGTACCTGCGGCCATAGTTTCTTCAACCTTTGAGCCAAAGAACTGGTTGATATACGTTTCAGCATCTTGGTCATTTCTTCCTTTCGCGATCTTCGTTTTTACTACCGCATTCTCACCCTGATTTCGTTCCAGTGTCCCCGGTGTGCCGTACAAATTGACAGGTTTCCCGCATCTCCTGCGTACCATCTGCTGACTTGGGCCGTCAAAACGAATTGTACCGCATATCTCTTTTGTCCCGCTCGCGGCCTGGCCAGAAGCCCGAATCTAAGAAGCCGTTAGGAGCGTGCTAAAAGCAGCAGCTTGCCTGAGCCTGACGATCTGATCCGTTTTGGGATAACACGACAGAATTTGGAAATACTCTGGTAAGAATTCCTTAATATCTTCCAGGCGAAACCTATCCTATAATAAAGAGCACCACCCGTTACTGTAAATTATTCCAGCACGATATTTTTACGCATCAAAAACACTCATCTTAAAGGTAATCAATGGATCAATCGGCTTCTCACCCTCTACCACTAATCATAAATAGAAGAAATTCATCTGTGTTACCTGAGCAGAAGTTCTTGCCTGATTCGTATCGCTTGCCAGAGGGCAGCACCCGGGGTCCGGTGATGGAAGCAGGCCCGAAAGTTGTCTTCATCGAGGTAACCAACCGCTGCAACCTGCTTTGCAAGACCTGTCCGCGGACATACTTCCAGCGCGAGCCGCTTAAATCCCTTTCTCTACAAGAATTTATTTCCATTGCGGAACAATTTCCCCAGATGCAACGTGCGCTCCTGCATGGCATCGGAGAGCCGCTGCTTAATCATGAACTGGACAAGATTATTAAGTATCTAAAAGATCGGGAGGTAGAAGTCATCATCAACTCCAACGGGACGTTGTTGACTCCGAAATGGCAGGAGAAACTGATCGAAAGCGGACTGGACCAATACCGCTGCTCGATTGACGGCGCCACGGATGAAACGTATGCCCGCATTCGCGGTGTGGCCCTGCTTCCCAAGCTGAAAAAAGGACTGGGAGGTCTGGTTAAGACAAAAGAACGTTTGGGGGTGACGACGCCTCGTATCTCGATCTGGTGTGTGGCAACCAGGGAGAACTTGCAAGAACTCCCGGACCTGCTGAGGCTAGCTGCCGATTTAGGCGTGCGGGAAGTCTACATGCAGCGTTTGGTTTATTTTGCAAGAGAGACTGACCAACAATTTGGGTTGGCGCGTGATGACCTGGCAATTTTTGGAAAAGATGATGATACGGAGGAGAGAGTCATCGAGGAATGCACGCAACTGAGTGCTGATCTGGGGATCGATTTTCTGGCTTCGGGTGGACGTGACCCGGTTAACAGTCTGGCCGCCGCCCGTCCGGCTGATTATGCTCCCTGGCGGGCCTGTATGCGTCCTTGGACCACAGCATACGTTACGGCAAATGGCAATTGTTTGCCCTGCTGCATTTCCCCTTTTGCAACCGACGATTACGAGAGCCTGATTTTGGGGAATTTATTCGAGCACCCGTTCAGCGAAATATGGAATGAGTCGCTTTACCAAGAGTTCAGAACAAACTTGTTAAGCGAACACCCCAACCAGGCATGTGCCAGTTGCGGTGTTTATTGGAGTCTTTAGCTTTAGAGAATCTGGAGGAAAAATGGTATCGGCACAAGCCCAAACATATCTTGATGACCTGGAAAAGATCGCTGTTGAGGTGATCCGTCCAGCCGCTGCTGAAATCGATCAGACAGGTACCTTCCCGCGCGCGGCTATGGATGCTTTGAGTGAAGGCGGGCTGTTAGGCTTGATCAGTTCCCAAGAAGTGGGCGGCCGGGGTCAGGGGTTGCGTGCAGCCGCGCTGACCATCGAACGTGTCGCCCAGGAATGCGCCTCGACTGCCATGGTGTTATGCATGCATTATGCCGGCACCGCGGTGATTGAGGCCCATGGTCCGCTTGAGGTGCGGAAGGCGATTGCCGCCGGGGACCATATCACCACCCTGGCCTTTTCCGAGCGAGGCTCACGCAGCCATTTCTGGGCACCGGTCAGTTCGGCGACTGGTCACAACGGGACGGTGAACCTGGACGCTGCCAAGAGTTGGGTCACCTCGGCCGGGGAAGCAGATAGTTATGTCTGGTCGAGCCGCCCGCTGGGAGCCGAGGGCGCCAGCACGCTCTGGCTGGTCCCAGCCGACGCAGTCGGACTTTCGATCGCGGGTCCTTTCGATGGCCTGGGATTGAGAGGCAACGCTTCTAGTCCGATCACTGCTAAAAAAGTCGCAGTTGAACGTTCAGCCATGCTCGGGCCAGATGGAAGCGGGTTCGATATTATGATGTCAATCGTCCTGCCGTATTTCCAGATCATGAATGCGGCTTTTTCGATTGGGACCATGCAGGCCGCCACCCGCAAAGCAGCTCAGCATGTTTCTGGGGCGAAGCTTGAGCATTTGGCGAGTTCCTTAAGCGATTTGCCGACAATTCGAGCTTACATTGCCCGGATGCGCATCAAGACCGACATGGTGCATGCACTGCTGCTTGACGCATTGGATGCCGTTGAGTCGGGCCGCGAGGATACGATGTTGCGCGTCCTGGAGGTCAAGGCCGCGGCAGGTGAAACATCGACGGAAGTAACCGATCTGGCGATGCGCGTCTGTGGCGGTGCAGCCTTCCGCAAAGACGTGGGCGTCGAGCGCAACTTCCGGGATGCCCGTGCGGCGACCGTGATGGCGCCCACCACCGATGTGCTTTATGACTTTATTGGCAAGCTCGAATGCGGCATGCCGCTTTTCGGCTAGGTTAGGCGTTGGACAGTTTCCCACTATGGTGTGGTCGGTTTTTGGACCGCGAAGAGCGCACACCGTCCCGGTGTCCTTCGGGAAGGCACGCAATGGTTTATAGATTTTTCTTCGCGCTCTTTGCGTGCCTTGCAGTAAATTCAGTTTGACAATTATCCAATCACATTTTCATGGGAGATTACCAGGCACAGAAAGGAGAGAAATCGTCCGATGGGAAAACAAACAGATAAACTGGTAGAGATACTCATCTTATCTCTCAATGAGACCCTGGGGGTCTTGTCGCATCTGAGCGACGCCGAGTTGGATGACCCGTCCGAGCACCCTTGCGCGATGGGCGGCCCGGTGCGTGACTTACTCACGCACAATATCGATCATGAACAGATGCACGCCGGGCAGGTGTACAGCCTACGCTACGGAATGAGGAAGATGCAAAAGGGCCAGGTAGACCGGTTGATGGCGGAGACGATCCGTGCTCGCGCGAACCTGATTGCAGCCTTGATCGGGCTGGACGACATGGACCTTGACACCCGCGCCCCGGATGATGACTGGAGTATCCGCGAAGTCGTTGAGCATACGATCTACTGGGAACGACATTCCATCGATGATTTGGCTGAGGGCAAACTGAAGCCTCGTTTACCCGCTGATCGCCCGCGAGCCAGGCTGGACGTGGCTGACCCATTGGAAGGGAAGTTGGTCAGTGCAGCTGCACCTATCACAACCGGGAGCAAAAGCTAATCATGGCGGCTACGGCTGGACAGAACCATCTGACGACTGCTGACACATCGGTCGATGGACTATCAGCTCCACCGGCCATGCTGTGGAAGTTATGGGTTTACACCAACTATGACTGCAACTTGAAGTGTTCGTACTGCGTTGCCAAATCGGGCCCGACGGCCCCACGCCGCGCCCTGGGACTGGCAAAAGTGCAGCGCCTGGTCGATGAAGCAGTGGAACTCGGTTTTGGAGATATTTTCTTCACCGGAGGTGAGCCTTTCATTCTCGAGGACATTTACGATATGCTGGCCTACTCGGCCCAGCGTGTCAAAACCACCGTGCTGACCAACGCGATGCTCTTGCGCGGAGCGCGCCTGGAGAAACTGGTTGCCACAGCCCAGACAGTTCCATCTGAGAATTTGATCGTCCAGGTCAGTCTGGATGGCGGGCGCCCTGAAGATCATGATGCGTATCGCGGGCAGGGGAGCTGGGAGAAGACGGTCGCAGGGATCCATCTGTTGCAGGAACGCGGCTTCCGGGTCCGGATTGGAACGACCGAGACGCCCGTCAACTCGACGCATCTGGACAAGGTCTGTGAACTGCACCGCAGCCTGGGTATCCCGGACGAAGATCATTTCATCCGCCCGCTAGCAAAACGCGGTTATTCGCGCGAGGGGCTCGA
Organism: uncultured Chloroflexia bacterium; assembly: GCA_963829615.1. Lineage (GTDB taxonomy): Bacteria > Chloroflexota > Anaerolineae > Anaerolineales > Villigracilaceae > JAABUE01. The sequence goes on along the minus strand of CAWHJM010000016.1, from coordinate 14,977 downwards.
ATTGGGGATGCACAACCTGATTCCGGAGATAACGGTCAACCTGGATGGAATCTACTGGCACCCCTTGGCTACTGACTCGGATATGCTGGTGAACCGGGAACTGTTCCCTTTGTCCGTAGCCGTCGAAAAAATCCAGGGCCAGTTGGAGACTATCGAAAAGACTGGTAATGCGCCGCTGATGACCTTTACCTGAGGCTGATTTCCGCTTCCGTGAGAAGCGGCTCACAATTAACTTGATGAACCATACAAATAATCTTCGGAATGATTCTATAATAGAGTGGAAATTTATCCTCAGTCAAACCCCTACCATGATAGAAAACTCCCAGGAGTTGCAGGTTGAGTCACACAAACGTATGGTCTAATCCATCCCAGGCCGGAGCAGCCGAAGTAAGTCAAATGGCCGCGTTTCTGGAAGAGCGTTCGCGTACCCCGGATATGCTGGAAATCAACACGGCAGTTTGCGAGGTTCTTGCTCCTTCTCCCGGCGAACATATTCTTGAAGTGGGTTGTGGTAGTGGCGTATTATGCCGGATGGTTGCACCATATCTCCAACCCGATGGATGTGTAGTTGGCGTAGATATCTCAGCACAGTTTTTGATCGAGGCACAAAAATATGCTCTCCAAGAGGGATTTGGGGAACAAATCGCGTTCGAATGCGGGACAGGTGAATCTTTGCCTTATCCCGATGCGACCTTCGATGGCGCTTTGGCTGCTCGTTTGTTGTTACACGCTGGCGATCCGGATTCTGTAGTGCGTGAGATGGCGCGAGTTGTCAAGCCGGGAGGCCGTGTCGTGGTCATGGACTGGGACTTTGATTCGGTCGTGGTCGATCATCCAGATCGTGAGCTGACGCGTCGATTACTGCACTGGCGCAATGACCATCATGGTGGGAACAATTGGTCTGGGCGACAATTATGGCGGCGGATGGTGGCCGCTGGAATCCATTCCCTTAGTGTCCGGCCGGTGGTTACGGTGGTACATGACGAAACAGGAGGCCTGACCCAATCCTTGTGGCGGGCGGCTCAGGTTGCGCGAGATAACGGTGGCATCGCGCCGGATGAGCACGATGCCTGGGTAAGCGAGTTAAAAGGAAGCATCCGGGAAGGAACTTTCTTCGCCAGCATTGTGTATTTCATTGTTTCAGGGATCGTGCCTTGAATGATTATGCTTTACGTGGCTATATTTAAATTGTTCTTTTGAAATTTCCGTGGTAGATACCCGGATTTGGGGTGTGAGAATGCGTACGCATTCTCACACCCCAAATCCGGACCTTTTCACGGCAAAATCTAGTGAATCATCAAACTTCTATGTCTGTGGAGGCTTCATGGGTTATTCGGTAGGAATTGGATTAACCAACGACTGTAATCTCAATTGCGCTCATTGCTATCGTGATACGGGACGAATCTGGTCGATCAGTTTGGATCAGGTGAAGCGGATTTGTGAAACGATCCCGGTTGATTCGATGGGGATGGGCACGGGTGAAAATGCATTACACCCGGAATTCATTCCGATCGTTGAGTATTTGCGCGAGAGAGGAATAAAAATTAGCATTGCCTCGAATGGCTATTCGCTGACCGTCATTCCCGAGGAAATCCTTTCGGCCTTTAGTGATGTCGAAGTCTCGATTGATTATCCCACCCAGGAAGAACAGGATGGCTGGCGGGGCGCGGGCAATTGGAAACTCGTCCATCAAGCCATGGAACGTTGCCACCGCATGGGAATCGACGTCTCGATCCTGGCGACGTTAATGAAAACAAACTACAACAAAATGGACAAGCTGGTAGGTTTGGCCCGTCAAAATGGCGTGAACCTGCGCGTTAACGCGTACCAGGCGGTAAAGACCGATGCTTACCTGCTCAGCTATCAGGAGTTCTGGGAAGGCTACCGCCGGTTATTTGCGGAGGGACTCTGTGATTTCATGCAGCGAGCCGGTGGTTCGAGCGGTCATGGGATTCGAGCAGGTGCAATCCCCTTGCGGTCATCATAGCATCCGCTTCAATCCACGCGGTCAAGTGATTCCTTGCGTTTACTGGCCGACAAACATGACTCCGATGCCCATCCTTGAAGACTTATCCCAGTTAGGTGAAAGTGTGATTGAGGACGATGCTTTTCAATCCGCCCGGCGTGTCCCCGAGAGCGCCTCGGACTGTCCCTGTCAGGGTGGTTGTGCCAGCCGACGGGCGTTGAATCAAAATCTGGATGCCCATGATCCCTATTGTCCCTGGGCCCGCGGGGACCAGATTGAACTGGAATGGGAAGCAGGTCCAAGCAAAGATCTGATGCGTTCCGGTAATGTCTGCACGACTATCGTTGTTTAGCTGGAAGATAATGTAATTCAGGGTCACTGGAGTGCTCATGCGAATTGGTGTCGTCATACCGACCTATAACGAAGCGGAGAATTTGCCCAGGTTAGTTTCAGCTTTATTTGGGCTTCCATTGGATCTACACTTGCTTGTTGTAGACGATAATAGTCCAGATGGAACGGGTCATCTTGCCGAGGAATTATCTGCGGCAAACGCTGGAAGAATGGTGGCACTCCATCGACCGCAAAAATTGGGTCTCGCCTCAGCCTGTTTTCAGGGGTTTCGCTATTTTCTGAACCAAAAAGTGGATGCGATCGCTCAAATCGATGCCGATTTTTCCCATGAACCTACAACAATGATTGCTATGGCAAAGCGTTTAGAGACCTGTGATCTGGTTCTCGGTTCTCGGTATGTTCTGGGGGGAAGCGTTAATAGACGCTGGTCATTCAGGCGGAGAAGTCTTTCGGCTTGGGGAAACTTGTATGCACGTCACATTCTAAGACTCCCTTTCCATGATGTGACAACCGGATACAGACTCTGGCGATTCAAGGCGCTAAAAGGTATCCCGCTCAACCGCGTTCGATCAAAGGGCTACGTGTTCCAGGTCGAAATGGTATATCTTGCACATAGACTGGGTTATATTGTAGACGAGATTCCAATCTCTTTTGCTGAACGACAAAGCGGAAAAACGAAGATGTCATTTCAAATCCTGATTGAGGCAACTTTGCGTGTTTGGCAAATGCTCTTTATTTATCGCGATGTTCACCGTTCTGATCCAGTAATGAGTATCAAAAGGACTCTTTGAAAATGCAACGAAGTCCGAAACGAAACCCTACAGGATATAAATATGCCACCAAAAGCTTGGAAGACCCTTTCTAGTCGTCTGGTTTATGAGAACCCATGGACATCGGTTCGGGAAGATATCGCCGAGATGCCAAATGGCAAGACCACAATTTATGGGGTGGTCGAATGTGGCCATTGTGTCGGCGTTTTGCCTTTCATCGATGATCGACATGTGGTATTGGTTCGGCAGTACCGGTATGTCTTCGGCGAAAATAATCGCTGGGAGATGCCGACTGGAGGCGTAAATCCTGGTGAAGCACTGATTGAAGCGACTCATCGTGAATTACGTGAGGAAGTGGGCTATGAGGCTGACGAGTTGGAAGAGATCAGTACCTATTACACGAGTAAATCCATCCTACAGGAGATCGCGCATCTCTATATTGGACGGAATCTCACACAGGTACAGGCCTTACCTGATGAAACGGAATTCCTGGAGGTCGAAACATTTCCGTTTGACCGCGTGCTCAGAATGGTACTGGAGAGCGAAATCCGAGACAGTATGACCATGTTGGCGGTATTGTACGCAGCCCGCCAATTGGGATTGTAAGATTTCTATGCAATTTTTAATCGCCTGTTATGTTCCAAAGAATGGAGGTTCTGATGGAAAAGCTGCTTAAACCTGATAACACCTTGATCGATGTTGTGAGTCGGGCGGGTTTGGTTGTTTCTCGGGTGACCATTGGTTATTTATGGTTCACCCAACTGCTTTGGAAGCTACCGCCAACTTTTGGGTGCCCGCCGAATTTTGCGGTGACCACGGATATTCATGCGCGCACGTCTGGCCTGTGCGATTGGGTCGGCATCATGACGCTTTACTCCAAATGGCCGTTGCAGGCCTCCCTGGTTAAGAGCCTGGTCGTCCCCAACCTGGCCTGGATGGGATGGATCATCTGGCTGATGGAGGCATTCGTGGCTGTGACCTTGATCCTGGGCCTGTTCACCCGGCTGGGTGGTTTAGCAGGTCTGATTCAGGCCATTAACTTGTACATCGGCGTGACTGCTGCCCCCGGAGAATGGTACTGGACCTACGGAATGCTCGCCATCTTGAGTTTGCTCTTCCTGGCGGTGCCTGCCGGTCGCATCCTGGGCCTGGACGTATGGCTGCGTCCGCGCCTTCAGGCTGGAGCGGATCGAGGAAATGGTCTGGCAAAAATCCTGTTACCCCTGACTTGATTCTGAAAAGGAAGTGATGTCCCGTTCCCGAAAATGGACTCTCGGTGTATTAGGATTCCTGTTGATCGCCACCTGCGTTTGGGCGTACCTGCTTGGCGACTTGCGCAAGAATACGATCCCCTTCGAGTATCTTTTCTTTTCAGCTTTCATACTATATGGAATTGCCTGCTTTTTGGCTCTGGGAACAGAAGAGGGCATTGATCGCCGCGTCATTTTTGGGATTCTAGGAGTGGCTTTCCTGATGCAAGCCCCCCTGGTTTTCATGCATCCCACGCTTTCCGACGATATGTACCGTTATGTGTGGGATGGCAGGGTGCAGGCTCAGGGCATCAGTCCATATCGTTATCCTCCTGGGGCTTCCGAACTGGCCTCCCTACGGGACAGTGAAATCTATCCTTTCATCAACCGGAAACCTGCCGTGACCATCTATCCGCCGGCTGCGGAGGCTGCGTTTGCTCTTCTGTGGCGCATTTGGCCCGATAACGTTCATTGGTTCCAGGCAGCCATGGCCGCTGGAGGCTTGCTGGCCGGAGTCCTGCTCCTGGGATTATTGCGTGACCTGGGCCTCTCGCCAGCACGCGCACTCATTTACTTGTGGTCCCCTCTGTTGGCCTTTGAAACCGCTCACTCCGCCCACGTTGATGGCTTGCTGTTGCCACTTTTAGTTGGGGCCTGGTGGGCACGCGTCCGGGAACATGACGGCTTGACAGGCTTTCTTCTTGGGGATTGCGGCGGCTATGAAACTTTACCCGGCGCTGCTGCTGCCCTTTTTGTGGCGTCCCCGTCATCCCCAAGGACGCTGGCGTATGCCATTAGCCTTTGGATTGACGGTGGGTCTGTTCTATCTGCCCTATGTGCTGGCAAGTGGCCAGGGAGTGCTAGGCTATTTGCCGCGCTATATCGAGGAGACGTTTAATGTCAGCCCGCTTGTCTCTGCCTTGAACTACATGTTTGATGGGTTCAAGCTGGAACTACCCAATATGTTGATTCCGTTGGCTTTAGGCATCATTCTCATCGCTGCCGGTTGGGCGATCACGCATCCGGCTCCAGATGCCAAGACCGCTCTACGGCGCTGTATCCTGCCAATTGGCGTGCTCACCCTGCTTTCTCAGGATTTGTTTTCATGGTATATGCTCTGGCTCTTGCCACTGATTGCAATTTTCTTGACACCCTCGGACAAGAGCCTGGGGATCTTGAAATTCCCACGGCTGGACGCCTGGACAGGTTGGTGGTTATTCTGTGGGTTGATTGGTTTGTCGTATACAGTCTTTATCAACGGGAGACCGATCAAGGCTGCCATCCTGGCTCAATTCCTGCCATTATATCTGTTTCTGCTGATTGACTTTATGAGGCTTCATGGAATCCGTGCGCTCGCTGTCAAATATTCATCTTAGCTTACCTGCTTCATTCCGTTTGGCCGGTGTAGGTCTAGTCAGTCTGTTTATTTACATTCTGGCATTTTTATTACCGGCGAACCTCTTGACCCTTTATCGCCAACCGCGTCTGGATGCATACTTATTATTCCGGGGAGGTACTCCAGCCTATCTGCGTTTGATTCTCGCCTTTGCGATCCTGGGTTTGTTATATTGGGCAGGGTATCGCCTCACCAGTCGTCATGTTCAGGGGCGGGCCGCATGGATCATCGTGATTGGCGGCATGCTGGCTTTCATTGCGATCTTTTTATTCATGGCACCCTTTGATGCAGCCGACATTTACGACAACATCATGCACGGCCGTATCTTGGGCGTCTATAACGCCAATCCGTTTGTGCAGGTGATTGCGGATTATCCACAGGATCCGTTTTTCCAGTATACGGCCTGGAAACAGGCGCACTCCGCTTATGGGCCTCTCTGGGAATTGCTCGCTGGCTTGACGGCTCGCCTGTCCGGAGATGGAATTATTGCCAATGTTATGACATTCAAGCTCCTGCCAGGATTGTTCCATCTGGCCAGTGTGGGCCTCGTTTTTTTGTTTCTACGGGCTAAAGCGCCAGAGAAGGCCCTGGGCGGTGTGCTGTTATTAGGCTGGAATCCGGTCTTGCTGTTTGAAACCTGGGGAAACGGTCATAACGATATGGCCATGACCTTTTGGTTTTTACTGGCATTTTGGTGGATAAGCAAACGAGATTACACGTTAGCGGTGCTTTCCTTGTTATTGGGAGCACTGGTGAAGTTCATACCGATTTTATTGATTCCCGCTGTTGTGGTCATTGCTTGGCGCGACCTGCGCAAAACCGGACCTTCGGCTTTCCTTCCTTGCTAAAACCGCGATGATAGGTGGCTTGTTGACGGTGCTTTTGTATGCCCCGTTTTGGGATGGACTTACAACCCTGGATATTGGCAGACGCATGCAACTGTTCACCACCTCTCTTCCCTCAACGATCTATAAAGCACTAAGGCCGTTTCTCGGTGCGCAAGAAGCCGGACAGATCGTCAGCCTTTCTGCTCTTGGCTTGCTGTTTCTATTTGTTCTCTATCAATCCCTATCCGCTGGAAAAGACGATCCGGCCAACGATTACCTTCGAGCTACTTTCAACATCCTTGCTTTCTATTTAATGGCAGTTTGTTTGTGGTTTCATCAATGGTATGGCCTCTGGCTGATTACGCTGACTCCACTGCTGAGCAAGAGACATCAACGTTTTGCTCTGTTATTTGGATTTTGGGTTCTAAGTCAAAAGTTGTGTTTTGGGCCTCTGCTCGTCCCAGAGATCTTAAAAGCCACGCCAGGACAAGCTGTATGGTTGGAAGCCCTGCTTGCGATTGGGGGTCCTGGGCGTTCCCTGGCTGTATGCCTTGTGGAACTTGTGGAAGGATAAACGAACGAGGAACACTTATGATGCAGCCTGAGAATAGAAACGCCCTGATTGTGGTAGCCAAACGTCCGGCACCCGGAAATACCAAGACCCGTCTCTCTCCGCCGTTGAGCCCGAGCAGGCCAGCGCCTTGTATGAATGTTTCCTGGCCGATACGCTCGACCAGATCCGTCAGGTGGAGGGCGTTGAGCGAGTGATTGCTTATCTCCCGGCAGACGCTCATGACTACTTTCATCACCTGGCACCCGACTTTCAATTGATTCAACAAGAAGGCCCGGATTTGGGAGCCCGCCTCGATCACGCCCTGACCTCGTATCTGTCGCGCGGCTACGCACACGCGGTCATCATGGACAGCGACAGTCCCACGCTTCCGCCGGGTCATCTATCACAGGCCTTTGCGGCCCTGTCGGATGGTGCGGAAGTGGTCCTGGGTCCCTGCGAAGACGGGGGCTATTATTTAATCGGATGCAGCCAACCGGTCCCGCGCTTGTTGCGAGAAGTCCGCATGAGCACGCCGACTGTGGCCGCAGACACCATTGCCTTAGCGAGTGAGGAGGGTCTGCATCTCATCCCAATTGCCGACCTGGTATGATGTGGATGATGGAGGACTCGTTGCTCCGGTTAGCGCAGGAAATCGATGGGCTTGATCCGCGCATAGCGGTCCATACGCGTCGCTTCCTGGACCAGGACCCGATCCGGCTCCTGTTACGAGAGGCAGGTTCAAGCTGACGGCGGTGACCGTGATCATCCCGGCCGCAAACGAGGCCGGCAATATTCGGCGACTGGTGGAAGAGATTCATGCAACTATGTCAGTTGGTGTGATCGTGGTAGACAATGGTTCGACTGATGACACCGCCCAGGAAGCCGCAAGCGCGCGAGCTAAGGTGGTCAGCGAACCGCGGCGAGGCTATGGATACGCATGCGCCGCTGGTGTTCTGCCGCACAGGATGCGGATGTTCTGGTTTTCATGGACGGAGATTACAGTTTCTCGCCGGCCGACCTGCCCTCATTGCTAGCGCCAATTCTAGAGAATCAAGCTGATCTGGTGATGGGTTCACGCGAACTGGGCCGCATCGAGCCCGGTGCAATGTCCCTCAGCAGCGTTTCGGGAATTGGCTGGCATCTCGCTTGATGAACATTCTGTACGGGCTTCCATTACCGATCTGGGACCTTATCGCGCAATCCGCAGAGAATTGCTGCGCTGAATTGAACATGCAGGAAATGACTTATGGTTGGCCGACAGAGATGATCGTGAAGGCAGCTCGTCGCAAGGCGCGGATCATCGAGGTGCCTGTCAGCTACCGGAGCCGCTTATCCGGTCAATCAAAAGTCAGCGGAACGATCCGCGGAACGTTATTGGCGGGCTTGGTATATTCTAGGGGTTACGTTTCGCTATGCATGGAAAATACGCTGAGTATCTAATTTCACCTTGGAAATTCGCGATCAGCGATTAAACTTTTTTTTAGTGCGCGCAAGGTGATTACTTTTGACGGGCAGGAGGAAATAAACAAATGGTGATGACGCAGCAAATGAATGTCGGTCCGGCGGCTGGCAGAGTATTGGCTCGGCCTTCGACCTCGCTGGCTCCGCGTATTGTGATCCTCGGCGGTGGATTTGCCGGAGTCACTACGGCAATGGAATTGGCCAAGCGCTGTGCCGGTGTCTTACCGGTGCACATTACGCTGGTGAGTGAGCAGAACTTTTTTCTCTTTACGCCCTTGCTAGCTGAAGCGGCCACTGGCGCCGTCGAGACACGTCATGTTCTCTATCCGATTCGGCATTTGTGCGGTCCGTGGGGAATCGAATTTGGGGAAATGTCAGTCGAATCCATTGCCCTGGACCAACGCCGTATTATTGTCCACCATCGCCGGTCTTCAGTCCGCCAGCAGGTGCATTACGATAAGTTGGTTCTTGCGCTCGGAGCGGCTCCAAACGTTGCCGCGGTGCGGGGAGCGGCGGAGCACGCGCTCCCCTTCAAGGGAGTGGGTGACGCGGTCCTGATTCGAAATCATGTCATCGATCTCTTTGAAGCAGCCGCTTTGAGCGACGACTCGTGGGTGCGACAGCGCCTACTCACCTTTATCGTGGTTGGAGCCGGACACGCAGGTACCGAGTTGATGGCCGCCTTGGAGGAACTGGCGCGGGGTATTCTGCTTCGACATTATCCTTCGATTCCCCGCGATAGCATCCGCCTCGTCCTGGTCGGCAGTTCCGTCCTGCCTCAAACCGCAACTCACTTGGCTGCCTACACAACGGAGCAACTTTTAAAACGAGGATCGAGTTGGAAATGGCCCGCGCCGCTGAAGTGACGGCTGATGGTCTCAAACTTCAAGATGGACGATTCATCCCCAGCCATTGCGTCATCTGGACCGCGGGAAATCGAGTGAGCCCGGTGATTGCCGATCTCCCACTTGCCAAGGCGAAGGATGGCCGGCTGAAGGTGAACGAATTTTTCGAGGTCGAGGGAATCCGTAATGTGTACGCATTGGGGGATATTGCCGCACAGAATAATCCTCACACGAATGCGCCCTACGTGGCAACGGCCCAAGTGGCTGTTCCTCAGGCGCGTTCGCTCGCGGCTGTGATCGAGGCTGACCTGACAGGCCGCGAGAAACGACCGTTCCGCTTCAAATTGCTGGGAGAGATGGTGCCATTAAGTCGGCGGACGGCTGTGGCGGACCTGATGGAATCAAAGTAACCGGGCTACTGGCTTGGTTTATTTGGAAGATGCTTTACATGCTCAAACTCCCGACATTGACGGCTCGCATTCGAGTGATCTCTGGATTGGACGGTGGAACTATTCTTCGAGCGGGATGTCTCAGAACTGACAGTGGAGCAGGGAGGAGGGAGTTGATATGCAAAAACTTTCGACGAAGCTAACCAAGAAGGCACGTCTGCCGGTCTGGCGGAGACTCGCCTGGCGGCTGGGCGCCAGTTTTCTGCTGGTGACGGCAATCACGATTCTTTTGAGCGGATTCCTGCAGTATCGTGCTCAGGAGCAGGATCTGCGTGAGACACTGGGGTCACTGTTGTTGAGTATCGCGCGCACGGGTGCGTTGCTGGTAGACCCACAACTCCATGCTGAGGTTGAAGCCACACTGACTCAGGACACCGAGGCTTATCGCCAGTGTCCGCGCGGCTCTGGCGATGATCCAGGATGAAAACCAGATTGAAACGCCAATTTACACACTGACGGGGTTCGATGCCGTCAATCGGCAGGCGCACTTCATGGTGACGAGCCGCGGTCCCGGGGCTCCTGGAGAACCTTACCCGCTTGTGCCGGAACTGGTGGACCCGCTTGGCCGGGCCTTCCGTGAAGGAGTGGCCACCTACACCGACATTTACAAGAATCAGTCGGGCACATGGATTACAGCTTTCGCGCCGATTCGGGATGCGCAAGGCCGGGTCTTCGCAGTGCTGGATGTGGACTACCGTGTTGAAGTTTACCTTGACCGGCTTGCCGAGGTCCGCCGGCGGCTTTACCTGAATTCGCTGGCGGGTGCGCTGCTTGCCCTCGTAATTGGCGTGCTGATTGCACGTCAGATCACCCAGCCTCTCGCGCAGCTCTCAGCGCTCGCCCGGCGGGTGGTCGAGGGTGACCTGAGTGCACGAGTCCACATTTCCGCTCTTGATGAGATTGGAATGCTTGCGAATGTATTTCACTTGATGGTCGAGCGTGTCCAGGTCTCACACCGAAGTGTGGTGGATGTCCTGGTGCGGGCATTGGAGGCGCGGGGAGGTGAAACCGGGTCGCTGCAACGAGTGGCAAACGCGGCAGTCATGTTGGGTGACCACTTGGAACTTTCCGCAACCCAACGCGAGGCACTGGAACTGGGTGCCCTTGTACACAACATTGGTGAGGTCCGTATTCCCGAAGCGTTGCTGCTAAAATCTGAGCCTCTCACGGCGAACGAACAGCAAATTATGGAACAGCATCCGATGTGGGGCATAGAAATTCTGGAGACAGTCCCTCTTTTGACTCCGGCACTGGATGTGGTAGGCGCGCATCACGAGCGCTACGATGGGACCGGCTATCCACAGGGGTTGCGCGCTGAAGAGATCCCGCTCACGGCTCGCATCTTTGCTGTGGTGGACACCCTTGATGTGATGACTTCACGACGGACCCAACCGGCGTGCTCACCCGTTGTCCGAGGCTTTGGAGGTACTAAAAACGGAGTCAGGGAAACAATTCGACCCAAGAGTTGTAGAAGCCGCCCTGAGCATTTCAGAGGATCAATGGGCTGAACTCCTCCAATGCCAGATCTCGGATTCGAAGTTTACGCAGCCAGGCTTAGAGCAATAAAATGGTTGGGTACCTGACCTGAATGAGTAAGAGGTCGGTTACTTTTGTGGAGGAAATTCAAGGATGATGACGGCAGCGGCATTAGCGTAAATACATCTTGGGGTAAAGCGATCTCCTGCTCTCCAATCTGAATGGCCCCAGCCGTCATTGGATCATAGTCCAAAACAAGGGCCGCTATCTGATCTCCCTGCCGATAAAGATCAGTAACAATGGCATTCTGTGCCGAAAGCAAACCAAATGAGTTCAGGCCATTCGGGAGACGATGACGTGTCCTCGAATTGCCTGAGAGGCGTGGCCTCGTCGAACGGGAGTTGCACGTTGATGTGTCCGTCGCTACGCCAGGCTGGGATCAGCGGCTGGTTGAATTCATAGGCCGCCAACCAGGGTCGGGCCTCGGCTGCCGTTCCGCTATGGGGGAGGTAGGCATAACGCAGGTGGTGGATGCCCGGGTCGGTCAGGCCTTCCGGGTCTTGCGTAACCTGCCGGACCAGCATAAAACTGCGTGTGGGGCCGCCGCCCACACCCTGCAGACCATGCGTGATAAGGGTCAGGCCGAAATCCGCGTTGGATACGTCGCTCCAATACATGATCGGATAGAAGATCGAGCGACGGTAGGTGCGGTCACCCGGGGCAATGGGATGGGTATCAATCGTATGTTCGAAGTCTCCAAAACCAAGATCATCAGTGCGCGTAGCGGTATCCAGAACCGTCGGCGTTTCGACGAGGGCAGTGGTCTCCGACAAAGCGCTGATATCCAGCCCTACTTCAATCAATGGATCGTTCTGCGCGCAGTGTCACCGTTTTGACAACCTGTTGGCCGCCGAGTGTGAACGTGGCCTGCACGCGTGCCACGAGCGGGCCAGACGCCAGGATCGTAAGCTGGGCCGAAACCTGACTCTCGCGAGCACGTTCCTGGACGAAAGTGGCTCCGTACACGTCCCCGCTGTCGTCCCAGTATGTAACATCATCGCCGAACGTAGAGAGCAGTTCATGTGTGGAATCTGTCTCGGTTGTGAGCGCCAGGCTGGAGAAGGCTCCGCCGTGGTCGCCATCGAGTGTGACTGATACCAAATCGTTGGTAAGCGTTACGAGATTGCCTTCCTGCGCAACACGAACGGGATGATCGATACCTGCCTGTCCGCCGCTCAGACCTGTGTAGCCAAGTGCCGGGACATCCTCCACGCGGAAGGCAAGGCCATTTGTGCCTATCTGCTGCACAGGTCCGGGCAGAGAACGAACATCTGGTAGTTCGCCGGTCAGTTCAATGATCCCGGAGCGGGACCATGAAGTCGGGTTGAAGATCACCACAGGCGCAGAGACATGCCCAACGATGCCAGCCAGAGTATCTGCCAGAGCATCTTTAGCCGAGGCAACGGTACCCTCAAAGCGCGGACGCTGACTGCTCTCCCAAACCGAATCGTAGCTGACGCCCGAGATGTTGTCATAATGGGCGTTGAAAGCAGCCAAATTCCAGGTATCGAGAGCCGGCTTATTAAGGAACAATCCAAATTTGTCGGCAGCGGTCAGGTAATATTCACTTTCTTTGTCTGCTATTTTTGCTGCGGGACGGGTGTCATAAAAGGCCTGCCAGATTGGGTTGAGATCGGTTGTAATTTTGGGCAGAGATTGTGTTTCCAGATATTGAAAGGCACTTTCGGGATCAGAGATCACCAGCAGGGTGTTTTTGTCACTCGCGTTCCAGCGATCCACAAGTGATAGTAGGTTGGCCTGTGGGTCGAAAAAATCGAATCCCACTGGCAGGAGCAGGTATTTAGAACTGGTTTGTTTGAAGTCAGCATCAATGGTCTTGCGGAGTTCGTCCAGTTGAGCATTTGGGTCCGTGCGCTGGTAGATGTCACCCCAAGCAGTAGGATAGCTGCCATAAGAGACCAACACACGCCCGGCAATGTCCGCTGGCTCTGAAGGACTGGTCCAGTAAAATGCGGGTGGCAATGGTTGGCAATCCTGGTAATCGGGGTCGCAACGGCCCTGATGACGTCCAATGTAGAGATAAGGAATCTTTAAATTGCGATAGGAAGGTAGGAAAAGCTGCTGAATTGCCAAACGCGTCCGATTGCCAGGCGGTATGTGGAACATATTCTGGACCGAAGGTTTGAGAAATCCAGGCCTGCCCGAGCTGCAGGTTGTGCACCTGTATGGAAGGGGCTACCAGGCTCGTGTCGGGTTGGGTAATCCCGGCCCAGGCAAAGGTGATCTGCCGCTTCCGAACCAGGTCGATGAGATCAGCACGTTCGTCGGGGTGGGTATCCCAGAAATGCTGGACGAACAGAACCTGTTCCAGGGTGAAGCGAAAACGAGGATATTGTTTGGCTAGCTGGATCGCTTTGAGGATGTTCTGGTCAGCAAGCTGGCTGTACGAATCAAAGTTTTGGTGCCAATCTGTATCCCAATGAGAGAATGGTACCAGGAACACGACTCGTTTGCCACTAGCGATCATGGCTTGCGTCTCGACATCAAAATTGGAATGCAAAATCTCTGGCGTGCTTTTTGCTACAGGATGCTGGTTGCCACTGTACAGGAAGATCAAACTCCCGATCCCCAGTGCGGCCAGTACGAAGAAGATTGCCCACTTATATTGCGAGAGTTTCATGACTTCAAGCTCAATTCCAGCCGATTCCCATACTTGTCGGAATAAATCAATCGATCAAATTGATCGGGCGCAGGGAGGCTGAAGATGGCGAGTGCTGCCGTGCCATGTTGAGGCTGGATCGTCTGGGTATGAAATTTTTCGATGGCAGTGCGGGGATCAATTGCTTGGGGCAAGAGGGTATCGCCGCTTGGCGTAGTGAGACTCAAATTTTCCGGGCCGACCGTGATAGGTGCCTGACCTGTATTGTCCAGTACGAACACCAGCATTAGGAAAGTGCCACCGGCAGGTGGTTTGGTGCCTCCAATTGTATTGGCTGCCGCAATTTGATCAACTTGTAGACGCAAGCTGCCATCTTCGGTGCTAAGTGGAAGGTCTGCATGAGGCGGCGTAACGGTCGGCTCGTAGTTGCCAAGCGGTGGGAAAAATCCATCAACGTTGCTGCCCGACATTTGCCCCCCAAACGTGTTATAGGCATTGACGGCTGTCAGGGGTGCCTGAAGGAGAATATGATTCTGACTCAATTCATACGCGATGGAATCGTAAATCTGCTGATCGGTCAAGGCCCGTAAATTAGGCTCGTCCCCGCTGCGAATCACATCGAACACGATCTCAGCATTGGGATGGCGCGTCTGGAAATCATCGCCGACCAATGGCCAGACTGAGAAGCCACTTCCGGATCGGATACCTTCACCATCTGTGCCATGACAGGAACTGGTCGCGCAGGTTTGCTTGTATATTGGCTCTCCACTAGCCAATTGGCTCTCGATCGAGTTTGGTGGATAGCTTGTGACTGCCTTTGGATTACAGGCAAACAGACAGTCGAGCAGTAAGAAAGCACAACCTAATAAAGCAACGAGTAAACTTAGATGCTCTGAACACAATCAGAGTCTACCACTTCAGTGAAATTGATCGCCTTTGTGGATCGACTTTTA
>CAWHJM010000015.1:0-65332 GCA_963829615.1 uncultured Chloroflexia bacterium | reverse complement strand
TGTCTGCTAAAATCCGCCAATTTGTGGCATCGCGTGCTATTTCTCCCCCCTGCCCGCGCCTGACGGTGGAAGTGGGCATGGAAACCATCCAGGCGGATGCAAATGCCGTCGAAGAACCAGAACGCACGCGCCTCAAACAAGATGATCAAGATGATGCCCGGTTTCGATGACTACCGCCGCAAAACAGAGCGCGTGATCCCGGTGATCATGTTGACGCGCATGTAGGAAGAATTAGCAGACCTAGACTTTGTGTTTGCATTTGACGATGAAAAGCCCTGATTTGTGTATAATAAAAGAAGAGCTACCTATAGGAGAAAATCTTATGCTCACAAGTACACAAGGCATATATCGCAAGGGTAAGATCGAATTAGAACAGAAGCCAGAGAATATCAGTGACGGCACTCGCGTCATTGTGACCTTTCTCGATTCCGGTGCAGTGGATTTGCGCAAGCACGGCATCAGCAAGGCGCAAGCAAAGAACTTACGCGCCCAATTGGAATCCTTCGCCGAAGATTGGGACAGCCCCGAAATGAGCGAGTATGATGACTACGATGCCGCCAAGTCTCACGCCTAAACGCGGTGATGTGGTTTTGGTGCTGTTCCCACACTCCGATTTGCGGACAGCCAAACCACGCCCGGCCTTGATTGTCCAGGCAGATGATTTGGGAACCGACTTACCGCAAGTCATCGTGGCAATGATCACCAGTAAAACCTTTCGTGCCAATCATTCAAGCCGCGTTCTTATAAAATTAGAATCGAAAACGGGCAAAGACTCAGGCTTGTTGGCCAATTCGGTTGTGATGACCGATAATCTGGCGACAATCACAAACCTTGCAGTAGATCGTGTGATTGGAAAATTGCCAATGGGAAAAATTGACAAAGCTCTGAAACACACACTTGGTTTGTAAAAATGGAAACTCGGCGATTTTGCCGAGTTTTTTCATCTCGCTCACCCGCATTTGACCGTCGAAGTAGGGACAGAAACATTCCAGGTGGATGCAAAGGTCGCTGAAGTACCGGAACGGACGCGCCTGTATATCATACCCACGGTTGAAAATTGCGCATTCCTTTTCGTAACAAAGCGCAATTTTCAACCGATCTGGGTATAACAAGATGGTCGAGATGCTGCCTGGTTTCAATGACTACCGCCGCAAAACGGAACGCGTGATCCCGGTGATTGTGTTGACGCCTGTGAAATAAGACTTTCTGGTTTCTTTAAAACGAAAACGGTCTCGTGACGTTGATATCCGAGACCGTTTCTTCTTATTTCTCACAGCTAACGATAAATCCCGGTATTACGATTAAACGCAGTACCGCATAACTTGCTATTGAATTGAAGAAAAAGGGATCTCATGGCAAACTTAGACCTTCCATAACGAAGGAGAGAGCCATGAGAACCCAGCGAGAATTGTACTCTGAAAACAAAATTGTGTATGAGAGTGAATGGGATGAATGTCCCCAATGCGGACAGATAATGAAACCAGTCTACACGAGTGGTTGGAAAACCGTGCAAACCATGAAAGAAGTAGTCGCAATTGCACAACGTCCGAAACAATGTGTGAATGCAAAATGTGATGAGAGAAACAAGTTGTTGAGGTCGGTACGTTGGCAACAAGTTGCGCCGATGTGGTGTACATATGGATATGATGTGATTGCCCAAATTGGCTGGCAGCGACAAATGCAACGACAAATTTTCAGGGAAGTTCACCATGACTTGCAGACAAGCGTGCAGATCAGCGAAACACAAGTGCGGGCGATCTACAATTATCGGTATTTACCATTGCTGGCATGTCATGAACGGCAGCAAATGGAAGGGTTGAAAACGATAGCCTTCGAAGGAGGATTGTGGTTGTCTTTGGATGGTTTGGCGCCGGAAGGAGGCGAAGCCCAATTGTGGCTAGTGCGAGAATTGCGCAGTGGAATTACGTTACGTAGTGGCTGGATGAGCCAGCAAGATCAAACGGCATTTGTGAATTTTCTGCAACCGATCGCCGAATTGGGATTACCGGTCACGGTGGTGATGAGTGACAAACAGCGTGGTTTGGTGCCAGCGATAGCCGAGGTGTTTTCAGGTGCAAAACATTCTTTCTGTCAGGCACATTATCTTGGCAATGCGGCTGAACCGATTTGTGAAGCAGACGAAGCCATGAAAATCGAACTGCGTCAAGGTGTGCGCCAGGAGATAGGGGCACTGATTCGCCAGGAAAAGGTGGCTCTTTGGGATTTTGCGTGGCGGAGCCATATCTGGTGATGGTCAGGTCAGGCAAAGCGGCGATAGCCTTCAATATCCAGATAGAGCCGTTGGAACAAAGTTTTGGTTTTGAGAATGCCATAACAGCGTCGTTTCGTCGTTTTTATCTTGTTGTTCAAACCTTCGACAAATCCGCTGCTAAAACGGCCATCAAAGTAATTGACGATTTTATCGAGCCAATTATTGAGTGTTGTCAGGAACTTGTCAAAACAGGTTAATACACTCTGCGAAACCTTGTTTTGCCATTCAAGAATGGAAGTCTGTGCTTCTTCTTTCGTCAATGGCGACTCAAATAAGGCGGTTAGTTCTTCTCGAAAGTCATAAGCCAATTTCAGGTTCGGCGAGTATTGGAAGATGCGATTGAGTTTTTCCTGCTCTTGTGCTGTTAGGTCTGCCTTGTTTTTACGAATAGGCCACATCACACCTTGTATTTCCGCATAGTCTGTCTCTGACAATTCCTTTTTCAACCGACGACATTCTTGTTTGCGTAACGTATCAACGCACTCGCGATAATTTTTGGCAACATGAAAACGGTCCACCACCACTTCGACAGAGACATCTTCATGAGCCAAGGCAAATTCTGTTACCGCATTGGAATAACCTTCCCACATATCGGTACAAACCTTTTTCATCGTCGGCCACAAATGTTTCGGAATGCACTCAAAAAATTGGCGAACGGTATCCTTCTGTCGGTCTCCCAAAACTCCCAACAGTACTATCCGCCCATCCGATTGTTGTGTCGTGATGATCGCAACAAAGTCCCGGTGGCCTTTCCTCATCGCAATCTCATCTATACCCATAATTCCTAACTCAGTGAATTGCTTCCAATCCACACTGACCTGAATGCAACGCTCTATGGCTCCTTCAACAGCATCGTAGCCAACATCTTCCTTGCAGCTTACATCCTCGACCGTGCTATTTACCAATTGCAACATCAGATAGCGTTCATAGGCTTTTGTGTGCGGACTTTTCTCTTCATACCAATCCAATTTTTGCGTGGTTGTTTTGCCGTTACAGTCTGGGCATTCATAACGCTTGGGACGTAAACGGATATACAACCGATGTCCTAAAATGGGCAAATGCCGTAATTCAATCTCTCGCCCACGACCATTCGGCTTCGTAATCCGCTTCCCGCAGTTTTGACAGACCGCACTATTTTGCGTACTCTCCACTGTCACGATGTAATCGCCATGTTCAGTGACATCTACACTGAGTATCTCTACATCCGGAATGTCCAATGGAAGCGTTATCAGATTTCGTGATTTCAGACCTTGATAATTCGACATGCTGCAACCTCGCTTTTTTTGCACCAGTTATACCCCTTTATGTGGGGGGAACCACGCGAACTACCAGAGAGCCGAAAAGGTTGAAAATCAAGGGGTTTTGACGGTCACCGGCGGAATTCCTTCGCCTGTAATCCCCTGCGAGGCGGCCCCCGACCCGGTTGAGCAAGAACAAGACGCTATTCTCCAGGACCTCTCTCGGCGCATCCGTTACCTGCTGACCCTAAAAGGACGTCCGCCTTTCCGGCTGGCAGGCATCGAAATGTTCGAGCGTCTGACCGAAGTCAAAGACTGCCTGGAACGATTGATCGCACATCACTCCCACCCGCAATTGGCGCTGTTGCTACAAGGGTTGTGCGTGTCTCTTCAACGGGTTCAAACCAATTACATGCTCCTGCGCCAGGCGACAGATTGGCTCGAACATATTGCTGGCCTGCTAGACCCAGCCGGAAAACCGCCTCGCTCAGCAGAGCAAGTTCAGGAAACTTTGTTCGCATATTTGCAGGAGATCGAAACCATCAGCCACCAACAACCCGGCCTACAATCGTTCTTCAAAACCATCCAGAAAACTACCATCAGTTATGCTCCTGGACTATTTCATTGCTATGACATCCCTGGCCTGCCTCGTACCAACAACGCGCGTGAAAGTGACTTCCGCGATCTCAACCGACGTTTGCTGCGTACTACTGGCCAAAAAGGATTGACACGTCGTCTCATCCTACGAAGCGGTGCCTGGGAATTGCTCCATCGTCCTGCTACTTTGCAAGATACCATCCTGGCTTTCAACCACGTTGCGCCCCAGGATTTTTACGAAGAGCGACAACGCCTTCGCCAACATCGTAATCGTTTCAGACTTCATACCCGTTCCGCAAAACAGTCCCAACTTCAACTTGCCAAACTGGAGCTACGTTGGGCTAATCTCTCACCTACCTAAGCTATAGCAAGTTATGCGGTACTGCGATTAAACTTTGTCTGGCTCGAACAAGGAATTCTCATTTTGAATAAAACACTATGTTTTCTCAACTGTGATTTTTGAAATCTTTTTCTATTCTATTTAGTTGGATTTTCCACCACTTTATTGCTTCGTCCAGAATGTCTCGACAATCTTCTCCTTCATATCTTCCATCAAGGATCGGACAAAACAAACCTTCATCTAATTCCATGACTTCTTCTTCAGTTGGAGCAATCACGCCAAGTGGGCCAAACAAGAATCCGAACTCATATTGTTTGAGAACACTATTCCTTTCATTCTCGATGAAATCCCAAAATATTGCATTGTTCACTTTATTATTTTTCCACTCAATAAATATTTCTTCAATAATTACTTTTAGCTTTGGGTCTCTTTCGCCATCAACTTTGTGTAACACATGACCGACAGCTCGTATTTGAGCTATCGCAGCAACCCAAATTATCCTAAACTGATCAAATGAGTTTTCTTTTTGAAGCATTTCCAATGCTAATTCACAATCTTTGAGAACATCCCATGCAACAAATGGTTCTCGTGAATTTCTAAATTCTCTATACCAATCTCTAAATCCCATCCTAATTTTTCTCCCACCACCCCATCAGCGCCTGCATCGCCAGCGAGGGCTGGGCATCGCCCTGGCGGCCGGTGTTCCAGGTCACCACCAGTTCGCGTTTGGCGCGCGTCAGTCCCACGTAGAACAGGCGCAGGCGCTCGCGCACGTAATCGGCGCGCGCCGCCAGCGTGGCCTGTCCCTTCGGCGTACCAGTCATACTCGCCGGTCGAAAGCGCCGCAGTCAGTTGCGCCAGCGCTTCGGCTTCCAGGTTCAGGCCATCCCGCAAGAACCACTTTTCCGAAATATAGTTGTCATAGCCCTGCAGCGCGGGGAAATCGTAATTGTTGACCGACATCAGATGCACGCGGTCCCACTCCAGCCCCTTGGCCTTGTGCATGGTCGTCACCACCACCTTGCCCGCGTGCCGCTCGGGGTCGAAGCCCGCATCGTCCGACGAAAAGCCGATGAAGCGACGCTCGTTCTTGGCGATGACCGCCAGTTCCGAGGTCAGTTCCGGCAGGCGCCAGTCGGCGTGGTCATCGGCGGCAGAGCGCAGCACCAGCGCCAGTTTGTGCGCCAACGCCAGATCCGCAGGAGACGTGAAGACATCCTGCGCCAGGGTCAGGATCAATTGATCGATGGGCAGAGTGACGGCTTCCAGCCAGCGTTTGACGTGCACGCGGAAGTCGATCAGCTCCTGGATGACGTCCTCCGCTTCGGACTCACCCAGGCTTGCCAGCCAGTCCCCGGGCATTTGACTCGATCCCGGCGTTGGACCCTCATCCCCGGCCCTTCTCCCTGTAAGGGAGAAGGGAGATATGTATTCCTCCGTCCTGCGCACCTTGCGCAGTAATTCTGTTACTCGTTTTGTCATTGCGAGGAGGGCTTCGCCCGACGTGGCAATCTCCTCTTCGTCAAGAGACTCATCCCCCGCGCGGATGGCTTCGCGCAGCGCATCTTCATCTCGCCAATCCCGCCGCCAGACCTGATAGGCCTTCGACAGCTTACTGGCCGATCCCGGGTCCGACAGATACGCCAGCAAATTGGCAATCGACCCGGCTGCCGCGCGCGTGGTGGAGGTGCTGCTCAGGAACTCGACGTAGTCCAGCCCTTTGGCTTTGAGCGCGTTGATGACGTCCACGCCGCGCAGGTTGCGCGGCACCAGCACCGCGACGGTTTTGTCCGCGTTATCGGGCAGCCAGCGCGCCAGCGAGTCGACCACGGCTTTGACTTCTTCGTCGGGCGTGAACTTGTTGCCCACAATATGGATGCCAGCCGGGTCATCGGGCGGGTTGGGCTGCGGGTCGTCCGGTTCGGTGGGCTGGATGTAAGGCGGCGCCAGCGCATCCCGGACTTCCTCGGCGGGATGCTCGTTCATGACCCAGTCGATCAGGTAGTTGGCAATGTTGATGATCGACGGCTGCGAACGTCCCGAAACGGGCAGTTCCTGCTGGAAGTCGGCTTCGTGGGCGATGAACTCCCGCAGGTATTTGGGGCTGGCGGTGGTGAAGGTCTCGAAGATGGCCTGGTTGGGGTCGCCGACGCGCACCCAATTCCCTCGAGCGGTGTCGACGATGCTCGTCGCGCTGCGCAGTCGAGGGCCACCGCCAGTAAACGCAAGATTTGCTCCTGCAACTGGCTGGAATCCTGGGCTTCGTCTTCGAGGATGTAGGGGAAGCGGTAACGCAAGCGCTCGAGGAACTCCTCGTCCGCTTCGAGCAGGTCGAGCGCCAGGCGGATCAGGTCGTCGAAATCGACCGCGCCGCGATAGGTCAGCGCGCGCTGGTAGTCGGAATAAATCGTCAGCCCCATCTCGGCCAGGGGAAGGGGAGCAGGCTGACGGTCGAGTAGGAGGCGCAGGGCGTCGGGCGTCAGGCGGCGGTCTTTGGACGAGCGGATGAAGGCCAGCGCCAGCGAGTCCAGCATGTCCGGCAATTGCTGGCGGCGCACCCAGTCGCGTTTGTTGTCGTCCATCGCGGGGTCGAGGTAGTCATCCAGAAAATAGGGATTGGCGTTCAGCCACGCAGCGACGGCTTCCTTGCGGATGAAGGCGGCTTCGCGCTCGTCGATGATGCTGAAACGGGTTTCGAGGCCGACCACGGCGGGTTTCTCGCGGACGATGTCGTGCGCCAGCCCGTGCAGCGTGCGGACGCGGTAGCCGAGATGCGGCAGCAGCCCGCGCGCCTGGACGAAGCCGCTGATGCGGTTGGAGAAGTTGTCGACGGCCGAGTTGACCAGGGTGACGACCAGCACTTCCTGGTCGGTGTCGAGGCGGCCTTCGGCGATCAGGCGGGCGGCCAGGGCCGAGAGCACGTGGGTCTTGCCCGCGCCAGGCACGGCGGCAATGCCCATTTTGCCGTGGGTGTAGTCGAGGATGGCTTGCTGGTGGGGGCGAGGGGTGAATGGTGTGGTCATTGTTTTCTATAAACCGCGAAGCACGCAAAGAACGCAAAGAAAAATCTTTTCTAACTTCGCGAGCTTTCCCGAAGGACTTCGGGACGGTGTGCGCTCTTTGCGGTTCGTTTTTTTATCATAATGATTTCGGCATGCCATTTGCAACTCGGACGATGCCGTTTTTAATCAACTTCACATTCCAGTTTATCAGAAAACCGAGTCTGCAATCTTTAAAGTTTGAGATATGTGATGAGTTGCGCGGTGTGAATGGGAAGGATGCTTTCTACTGGTTTTATTTTCAACAATAACCAGATCATCAACAATCATATCGATTTGGTAACCCGCATCAATCTTTCTGGCCGTCATAACACGATTGGCAAAACGACTTCAGTCAAAACTTTTCTGCCGCGTTTACGCAATTCATAAGCATGGCACTGTTGATAGGCAAATTCAAGCAGTCCTGGGCCAAATTCTTTGTGAACTTTGAAAGCAGCATCGACAATATCCTTTGCGACTTCCTCAATATTATTCGCCATAGTTTCCTCCAGTCCTTCTTTAAACCGCTAGGTCCGCAACACTTGCACCGCGCGCAAGTGTGGTGAGCGCGCAAAGGAGGCTCTTTTCGTTCTTTTCTTAGCGGCCTTAGCGACCTTTGCGGTTCAATTTTTCGTCATCACTTAGCGGCTTTCTGAGTAAATAATACTCCAACCAGGGCTTTAAATCAGTCAAATATGGCGTGTTCTTCTCGGCTTTCAGAATATCATCCTGATTTGCAATCAACCCAGACAAGGCAGCTTCGGTGGATGGATAGGCCGGTAAACCATTGGGATATAACCTGTCAACAAAAGTTTTGTAATCACTGGCAACGCTGTCCATGTAATCCGGGTTGTAGGCGATGGGGGCATTGCTGGCGATCACCAGTTCATTTGTATATTGGTCTGCATAAGGGAAAACGCGCGCGATGGTATTGGGGATGATGCGGTCTTCTTTCATCCAGGCGCACAGCACGCCACCCGGCGATAGATGCTCGAGATAAAGCCGCATGGCTTCTTCGGAATACAGGTTGTTGTGACCGGCGGTATGTTCACGCAAGGGATCGATGGCAATCAGGTCAAATTTTTCGTCCGGGGAGGCGTTCAGGTAGCGGCGGCCATCGTCCACGATATAAGTGACGCGCGGGTCCGCCAACGTGACGCGGGCGGATTCCTGGTTGGCGCTCAGGAAGGGGGCGATGTCACCCAGCAACTCGACCACCACGATCTGGTCCACGCTCGGGATGGCTTTGAAGAACAGGGTGGTGTAGCCGCCGCCGAATCCGATCACCAACACGCGCTTGGGCTCAGACGCACCCGCGCAGGCCAGCGCCCGGGTTTCGTAGACGCCCTTGGGTGGGAAGAAGCTGTTGACTTCACCACCGATCCAAAACAGACCTTCCTGTTTGTCCGTGCCGGGAACGTAGGTCAACGCCAGGACGCTGTCGCCCGATTCGGAGATGACCGCTGCCTGTCCTATGCCGGTCTCATACAGACGCGTATAAAATTGTCCCTTTCCCGGTGTCAGCAGGATGCCGAGCAACAGGACAATTCCAAAGCTCGCTAGTCGGGGTAGTTCTCGTTTGGAATTCTCGCTGGCTTGTACGGTTCAGAACGTAAAAGGCCGAGAAAGAAGCCGTCAATAACGCCAGCAGTTTCAGGGTCCATTCCGAACCGATGCCGGGCAGCAGGATGAAGCTGATGACCAGCGTCCCCGCCACGGAGCCGAGTATGTTGGCGAGGTGGATGTCCCCCACGCGCCTGCCAGCCAGGGACGGGTTATGGATGGCGATGCGGTCCAGCACCGGCAGTCCGCCGCCCTGCAGGATACTGGCCGGGAGAACCAGAATCAGGATGGGCAGGAAATAATCCCACAGGTTAGTGAGCAATACACGTTTCGATAGAAGCCACTCGTGCTGTACCTTTAGGAAGGGTAACGCGGGTTTTTGCGTCTCGAAGAAATTCTGGATCCAGGGCGGATTGTATTGAAGCGACCACCAGAAAACCAGCAGGGTGAAGGCCGCCAGGATCGCTCCGGTCATTTCGATCTTACAAAACAACAGGATGGGATTTTTAGATTTGTCCGCGGCGCGGCCAAAGAGGTAGCCGCCCAGCGCCAATCCCAGCAGGAAGATGAATAAAATAGCAGGAAAGCTATAGGCCGTGTTCTTGTTGACGATGTGCAGGATGCGAATCCACAGCATTTCGAAACCCAGGCCGATGAAACCCACCAGGAAGGAAGAAATCAGGATGGTCTTATAGCCCCATTGCATGACAGGCGCTGCGGCTTGTGGTTCTGGCTCGGATACCTGAACGCTGTGTGCCTGCCAGCGAGCCAGGATAACAGCGAGGGTACCGACCAACGCGTTCATGGCAACCGCAATATAGGTCGTGCCATCGAAGCCGTAGGCCCCGATCAAGACAAAGCCAGACAAAGCGGTCCCGAAGGCCGCGCCCAGCGTGTTGATGCCGTACAGGATGCCGATCACACTGCCCGAAGTTTCAACGCGATGCACAAAAGATTGCGTCAGGAAGGGCAAGGTCATGCCCATCAGTGTGGTGGGGATCAGCAAAATCAGGAAACTCAACAAGAACACCAACGCATACGGACTGCCGGCGGTCTTTTGCCCGATCCAGAAAATCAAGGGCTGGCTGACCAGACCGAAAGCGGCCACGCCCAACTCCAGCAGGCCGTAGACCAGCAGCGTGTTTTTGACCCGGCGCGCCAGCCGTCCGCCCAACAGCGAACCGAGCCCTAGCCCGGCCATGAACGCGCCCACGATCAACGTGACCGACACCATGGTCACGCCGAAGAACAGTTCCAATAGCCGTTCCCAGACGATCTGGTAGACCAGCCCGGCCGCGCCAGAAACCAGGAACAAACTGGCGAACAAAAAAAGCACAATGGATTGTCGTTTCTGCATTGAATTCTCTGAACTTTAGTAGTAGCGACTTCAGTCGCTCGCATAACGGCTGAAGCCGTTACTACAATCTGTTTACGAAGCCTGTTGTAATACCTTTTGGAAGGCTTTCAGCAAGTCCCCGCGCTGCTCGAAACCAGATTCGCCCAACTCGCTCATCCCCAGATAAACGCGCTCCCGGCAGCGCCGCAACAGGCCAGACGTCAAACGCGCCAGGCTTTCCTTGCTTTGCTCGACTTCGTCGGCGTCGGTCCACATACGTCCCGGTTCCCAACCGCGTGCCAGCACATACGGATGCGTGATCGGCTGCGCCAGGCGTTCGTACCAGCCGCTGGAACCCGCGTCCAGCCAGAACTGGACGGTCACGGGACGGTTCATCATCAGGAAGGTATACGCGGGCGCGACCAGCACGGCTTCTTCGTCTTCCGTCCGCCAGGATTCGAGATACTGCGCCGCAATGACGCCGTCCTGCAACATGGCAAGATATTCTCTACCTAGACCTGACAGGTTTGACAAACCTGTCAGGTCTCCAGACGGTTCCATCGCCATGCGAAACTTTCTGACAGACTCGACCAAACTGGCCGCCACGCGCACAGAATCCAGATTGGTATGGAAGCCAAATCCCGGCTGTGATAACACTTCCCCGAACAGTTTGCGCAGGAAGTGATCCAGCGGCAGCGCCTCGGACTCACGATAGGCCTGAATCCAGTCACGAAGGACGCTGTAGCGGTTCCCAAACGTGAACGTGATACGCTCCTGCACGTCCGGCTTGATGCCATCGAAGGGCGCCAGCGACAAATCGCGCTGACGATAGACGATCTCGGCCAACAACTGCGCGCGCACCAGGTCCATGCCCTCGATGGATTGCATCAAGGCATAAGCCACATCGAACTTCGGCGGGTGAATCTTCCAATCCGGATGCGCCAGTGCGGCCAGGGTCAGCAGGGCATGGCTGGCGGGCTCGTCCCGCAACGAACGCGAGGGACGATGCGAGCGCCAGGGAATGTTGTGCGCATCCAGGCGGTTAGTCAACGAGAAGCGCAAGGCATCCGAAAGATAAGGTGCCACGATAACGATTTCAGATGGCGGCAGGCCATCATTGAGCAGAGATAGCGTTTCATCTGCGATAGCATCGAGCAGTTCGGGATAGAAGCGAGATTGGACGAAAGACAAGGCTTCGACCCTCACCCCTGCCCCCTCTCCCTTCCAGGGAGAGGGGTGCCGAAGGCGGGGTGAGGGTAGGGTTTATAGCATTTGATAAAGCCACATCCAAACCCGCAATCTCCTCCGAGACCACAAAGCTATCTTGCAAAACAGCCTGTTCATCGCACAACTCGCGCAAGGCCCAGCCGGTTTCCGGGTCCGCGCCCAGGAAGCGGCGGTAGCCACCACCTTCATCATAAATGAGTAGAGCCGAGTCGAAAGCTGGCAGCCAGTCGTGAACGATGTCATGTCCGCGCGGGACATCTTCCTCGAGGTTGTCGTAAATCAGGTGGCGATAGGTTTTTGTTAAATAATTGCGGACGTGCTCTTCAGGCCAAAGATAATTCCAGAACACGTCCAACTGCAAGGAAAAATCCAGCAGATTGTGGTCCAGGCAGTACTGCCGGAAGCGCGTGGCACAATCCTGCGCATCAGCATACACCCGGCGCTGACCGGGATCGCCGAGCCAGGCCGAATCCAGGCGTGCGCCGATTTCATCTACGGGAAAGCCGATCACAGCCGATTTGTTCAGGTTATCGATGATCTGACTGTACAGGCGGTTACGGTCGATGGTGATGGATTCGAAATAGCCTTCGTCCAGCAAGGGGCGGACGATATGCGCCATGTAATACTGCGCTGTTTCGAGCGTGAGAAAAACCGGCGGCTGGTCGGGATGGGCAAAACCGGCTGCATCGGCGGCTAATGGCCAGAACAAATCCGCCATGCGGCGGGCAAGTCCGCCCACAGTGGCGAGCGTCACTTCACCGCCGGGAGCAGTTTCGGGGCCATGTAATGAGGCGAGATAGGGTTCCTGTAGCGTCCGCTGCGGGGTCAAGATCAGGAGCGAGTCGGCGCGAATCCCACTCTTTAGCAGGTATTTCATCCGTTCTACGCCGACGGTTGTCTTGCCGCATCCGGTCGGGCCGGAGAGAAAGATCTTCGCATCCAATGAGGCGCGAGCTATTTTTCGTTGCGCAGCGTTTGGTTTGGCCATGCTCCAAGATTAGCGGAGGGATGCGCCTTTGTCAATGGGCAATGGAACCTTTTTCTACCAAGTAGCGTCTCTCAATTAGTTGGTGTTTTCTAAAAGGAGAGAGAAATGGCAGATAAACTTATGCGCACTGTAATAGTGATGTCGTTCTTTTTGATCTTGGCGTTGTTCTCTGGCTGCGGCACAAAAGGGACGAGTCTCACAGATGCTGACAACGGCAAGCAAATCACTGTCAAGTCAGGCGACCTGGTCACCCTTACGCTCGTATCGAACCCGACCACGGGCTATAGCTGGCAGGTGATGGAGATCGATAGCGCTATCCTGGTTCAGGATGGTGAACCGGAATACAAGCAATCGTCGGGCTCGGAAGGCCTGGTTGGCGCGGGCGGCACGGAAACCTTCCGCTTCAAAGCTGTTGGGAGCGGGAAAACCACGTTGAACCTGGGATATATGCGCCCCTGGGAAAGCGTCCAACCTACAGAAACCTTTAAGGTTCAAGTTGTTGTTCAATAACAACCCCTGCCCAAGCGTGGTGACCAGTTCCGGCACCGATGCGGCCGCAGAGTCGTTCATCTCTGCCTTCACCCACCGAGTGCCCCAGTTTCCTCTTTCCGGCCCTTCCCAAAATTCTGACCATTCCACGAGGAAATATTTCTTCAAGCGTTTTTTGTTAAGAAAATTTAATAGCTTCGAAATAGCTTTGTTACATCTTTAAGATAGATTGGATGAGTATTCGTTCTTAATGTGATCGCGATAAATCTTAAGGAGGTATGCGTAAGTCGCTTGTTTGAGGCTCTCAGGAACGCTGCGGATGGCGCTTTTGTTATTGATGAGGAGTTGCGCATTGTTTACTGGAATAAGGCTGCAGAGGCAATATTAGGATTTCGACAGAGATGATGTAGCTGGTCAATTCTGTTATCAATTTCTACACGGGTATGATGAAGGCAAGCGTTTGATTTGCAAGGAGAGATGCCAAGTGGTGAAATTGGCTTTGCAATCTAAACCAGTGCCTAATTATGATATTGATGTGACGACCAAACAAGGGGACAGCCGTTGGTTGAACATGAGTGTTTTCACTTACAGAATGAATGATACCAACGGGAAAAAGGTGGTTGTTCATTTATTCCATGACCTTAACCCATAAAGAAGTAGATGAAAAGGTTCTTACTCCACCTGGTTGAAGTGTTCAACTCGCTATCATGATATTCGACACAAGAATGGGACTGAAATGGAATCCCTTCCGGAATGCATTAACGTCACGTGAATGCGAGATTCTCGCACTCCTGGCGGATGGTCATGGTACTCGAGGACATTGCTCAACTCCTCTCTATCAGTACAATTACGGTGCGAAATCACATTCAACATATTCTTCAGAAGTTCCAGGTGCACACTCGATTGGAAGCCGTTACAATTGCGATCAAGCACGATCTTGTTGATTGAAAACATCAGAAAGCTTTCTTTTCCTAAAAACACAACAATTTGATAAAGGAGTATCCATATTAATGATGCAATTGCATCATTTATATGGATAATTTTCATCTTTTCTAGGGCATTTAAGCATGCTAAGGTTGTTGTAGATCCATTTCCGATCAAATTTGTTTATGAAAGGAGGTTCTGACTAACATTTACCCTGTGCTATTTGTTAGAAATGATACTCAAAATCTACTTTCTATTTGTAAAGGAGAATTAAAATGAAAAGAAAATTAGTTGTACTTT
Organism: uncultured Chloroflexia bacterium; assembly: GCA_963829615.1. Classification (GTDB taxonomy): domain Bacteria; phylum Chloroflexota; class Anaerolineae; order Anaerolineales; family Villigracilaceae; genus JAABUE01. The sequence continues at coordinate 51,020 of CAWHJM010000015.1, read as the reverse complement.
TCGTTGTCTTGATGTTGGCTGCTATGGCGGTTATTCGCCGCCTCCGCAGGTGGAGGTTTCATCGACCCGAATGGCAGCCCGTTGGCAGAATCTATGATGGCAAGCAATCCAGCCCTCGACAGGAGTGGAGCTATTAACCGCCAATGGCTGGTATGAGGGAGAAGAGATCTATTAGACATCTTGAGAGGTGTCGAAAATTTCACACAACGTGGAGAAAATGATCTATATCTGATCGGTGGGGATCGAGTGTACCAGGCGAAATGTCGCAGAATTTATCCCTGGTGAAGCCGGCTATTCCCCTCACTGGAATGTCAATGTGGTTCATACAGCCGAGGGTGTTACCCTGGCCGATATTCTGGCTTCTCCATACGCTTCCGAGAATTATCTGGAGGCGCTATTCGATGATGCCGAAGATATCCTTGCAGCAAAGAAGCTGGATTGGTAACCATTGAACAACCAGGTTTGGTTGTCCTTTGCCCGGTTATTTTCGAGCAAGGCGCAGATGCACCTGGTAATATCCCGCTATCGGAAGACTTTCCGCCATTCCCAGACACTTTCTACTGTGTGCTGCGTAAAGATCTGAACCCAATAGCTGTAATTTGCCCGTGTTTGGATCGCAAAAAATTCATGTAATTATGCAAGAAGCAGTAAATTCACTATAAGTTAACCGGGAAGTTAATTCAGTAATCCGGTCTATCTCAGGGACTGTCCAAAAAGGGCAGTCCTATTTATATGTACGCGTGCAATAAGAGTTAATAAAGTTGAAGCCCCTTCGTAAGAATTCCGTCAGATTTAGTCATTAAACTGAACTTGTGAGCTTTCCAACGTCAAAACGCGAAGAACGGGGAGTGACCCTCGTGGCCTTTCTACACGCCAGTATAGCTCAAGGATGAAGAAAGGAGTTCTATTGACATATACAAGTTAAGCTACCAACGATTTTTCACAAAACCAACAAACCCCGAAGGAGGTAACGAATGTTTCGCAAGAGTACGACATTTTTGCTTGTCATGATATTGAGTCTGGCAGTGACAGTACCTGTCCTGGCAGCACCGCTGGCTATAGGCACTACCATCGCTGGCGGGGATGTCTCCGGCACCTGGGATATAGCCGGTTCACCCTATCTGATCAACGGGAACATCACGGTTCCGGCCGGTGCGACGTTAACCATCGATCCCGGCGTCCAGGTGCTATTCCAAAGCTGGTACAGCCTGACTGTGAACGGCACGCTTATTGCCGATGGCACAGCCAGTGCCCCCATTCTGTTCACAGCGGACAGTTCAAGCCCGGGCTGGCTTGGTATCCGCTTTGTAAATGCGCCGGATGGCAGCAGCCTGACCTACGCAACCGTCGAAAACGGACGTGCGACCGGCGCCGATCCGCTCAACAAAGGCGGCGGTATCTACATCGACAATTCAAATCCGGTCATCAGCTACAGCACCATTCGCAATAATATGGCCAGATACTCCGGCGGTGGCATTTATTTGAACAATTCGAATGCTACCCTGATCGGCAACACTATCATCAACAACCACGCCGGGCAGTATGGCGGTTCAGCCTATGGCGGTGGTCTGTCCATCATGTATTCAAACCCCGTTGTCACGGACAATGTCATCAGTGGAAACTCGGTTGGCATTGCCGGAACCTATACAACGCCGTATGGCTATGGCGGTGGATTGTTCGTCCGCAGTTCGGATGCGACCTTTACCGGCAACCTGATCAGCGACAACCACGTCAACGGTTCGGCGAACAGTTATGCGCGTGGCGGCGGCCTGTATCTGTATTATGGGTCCCCGAATTTTGTCAACAACACGATCAGTGGAAACTCGGTTGAAAATGACAGCGGCGTCTATTCCTTCAAGGAAGGCGGCGGGATCTATACCTACAATTCCAATCCCGACCTTCGTCAATACCATTTTGTGGAACGATGCCCCGCAAGAGCTTTTTGCCGCCGATTACGGTTTCACCAGTACCTATACCTTTGCCTACTCGGATGTGCAGGGGGGACAAAATGGCATCGTCACCAACAACAGCGTCAACATCAACCTGGAGGGTGGCAACACCACGCAAGATCCGAAGTTTGTCGATCCAGCTGCTGGAGACTTCACCTTACAATCGAATTCCCCGGTTATTGATGCAGGCACGGCTTACTTTGAATGGAACGGCAACGTTCTGGTCAATCTGAGCTCGACGGATTACAACGGGTCCGCGCCTGATATGGGCGCATTCGAATTCGGTAACGGTGGCAGCCCCAATCAGCCGCCCGTAGCGGTCGCCTCGGTGACGCCGGATCACGGCAGTGCTCCCTTGACTGTCCAATTCTCCTCGGCTGATTCCTACGATCCAGACGGGACCATCAGCGCCACTTCCTGGGACTTTGGGGATGGCAGCAGCTCGAATGAAGCTAACCCGTCCCACACCTATACCTCGGTCAACACCTTCCAGGCTGTCCTGACTGTTACCGACAACAATGGCGCTACCCACACGGACACAGTCTCCGTCAACGTGCAGGATGGAACGACCATCTACGCCGGAGATGTCTCCGGCACCTGGAGCGCATCCGGTTCCCCATATCGTATCGAAGGTGATATCACGGTTCCCGCCGGTCAAACGCTGACTATTGAAGCTGGCACGGAAGTTTCCTTCCAGAACTGGTACAGTCTGACTGTCAATGGAACTCTGCTTGCCAATGGTACAGCTAGTGAACCGATCCTGTTCACAACAACCGATACAAGCCCGGGTTGGCTGGGCATCCGCTTTGTGAATGCCCCCGACGGCAGCCTTTTGGATCATGTCATCGTTGAGAAAGGACACGCAACGGGCGCCAGCCCCTTGGATAGCGGCGGCGGTATCTACATCGATGGATCGAGCCCGACTATCAGCAATAGCATCATTCGGAATAACTTGGCAAAGAACTCCGGCGGCGGCATCTATTTGAACAACTCGAATGCGACCCTGATTGGCAACTCGATCATCAACAACCAGGCCGGGCAGGGTGGCACCTCCAATGGCGGCGGATTGGCAGTCTGGTATTCGAATCCAGTTCTGACCGATAACGTCATTAGCGGAAACTCCGTCGCGATTTCCGGGACCTATACCACGCCCTCTGGCTATGGCGGCGGTTTATTCCTGCGAAGTTCAGATGCAGTCCTGACCGGCAACCTGATCAGCGACAACCATGTCAATGGTTCGGCGAACAGCAACGCCCGTGGCGGTGGTCTGTATCTGTATTACGGTTCTCCGGTTTTCGTCAACAACACCATCACCGGGAACTCCGTTGAAAACAGCAGTGGCGTACTATTCCATCAAGGAAGGCGGCGGAATCTATACGCTACCATTCCAATCCCACCTTTGTCAACACCATTCTATGGAACGATACGCCCCAGGAACTGTTTGCCAATGATTATGGCGTGAACAGCACCTACACCTTCGCGTATTCAGACATCCAGGGCGGGCAGGCTGGCATCGTCACCAATAACAGCGTCACGTCAACTGGGAAGCCGGGAATATCGATAGTGACCCGCTCTTCAACGACGCACAATGCTGACTTCACCTTGCAAGAGAACTCCCCCGCAGTGGATGCCGGTACGGCTTACTTCGAGTGGAATGGCAACGTGCTTGTGGATTTGAGCCCATCAGAATACAACAGCACCGCACCGGACATGGGCGCTTTCGAAAGCAGCTACAGCTGGCGGTGGCGGAAGCAATCAGGCTCCTGTAGCAGTTGCTCTGCCAATCCCGAAAATGGCAATGCACCACTGACAGTCCAGTTCAGCTCGGATGGTTCATCCGATCCCGATGGCACGATCACACTTACGCCTGGGACTTTGACGACGGCAACATCTCCAAGCGAAGCCAATCCGTCACACACCTACACCGATGCTGGAACCTATAATGCGGTTCTGACCGTCGCTGATGATCAGGGTGCCACTGGCAGCGCGACGGTCACGATCGATGTGGCGCAGGTCAGTCAAAACGAACTTCATGTTCAGGCGCAGAGTGTCACGCGACAACAGATAAACCGCCGTAACTGGCGAGGCGTGGACGTCTATCTTGATTACTGACCAGAATAACCAACCCGTGGCTGGTGTCACGGTGACCGTCGAACTACTCTGGTCCCAACAGGGACAGACCAGCGGCGTAACCGGCTTCAGACGGCACCGTCACCCTGTATACAGACCGACAACGCAAGCCACAAGGTATCATGGTGTTTCGAAGTCACAGATGTGGCGAAAAGTGGTTATATCTACAACGCCGCTGCCAATGTTGTTTCGTTGCAATGTGAATAGACAAGTAAACCAAGGAGCCATTGTTCCTTAATAAAGACGCCTGCCAACAACAGATAAAAACAACCCGGAGCTGCATACTCCGGGTTGTAATTTATTTGGAAGATAGAGGGCTATTTTACTGAATTTCACTCTCACAAGTATCAAACGTATCGGTCCCTGAACCGCCGAGGCAGACATCGTTTCCATCATTACCTGTGATGATGTCGTCTCCGCCGCCGCCGAGGATGCAATCATCTCCACCCAGCCCATCTATCAAGTCCGCGCCTGAACTGCCGACGATCAGATCGTTGCCCGTGGTGCCAGTCAATGTGCCGGAGCCGCTGACGATATTCGTTAGATATAAAGCCGCGCATGCGGATGGTTTAATATCTTCCGCATAGACGGGAATGGACTTGGTTCCAACGTTCGAAGGCGGCACACTGATCCCTGCCGCGAAGGCAGATACAACGCTGATGGCGATCAGCACGATCAAGCCTAATGCAAAAAGTTTGAACGGAAACGGTATTCTCATAGTTTTACTCTACCCATGACGATGGTCTCTTCTGTTTTGGTATGAGTAATATTGCTTTTGTTGATCACATATCTGATCAATTCGCTGTCGGCTGGCTGTGCTTCCATGATTTTTACTGGCTCTACATCAGATACATACTCCATCAAGTTCCTGCGTGGTGGTTCAATGACGGGGGTGTTTCTTTTGCTCTCGCTGAATAAAAAACGATAGGTGACACCATTGCTTTGCACTAGGTAAAAGTGCAGGAAGTTAAGCGTCATGTGCAGAATGACAGTGTTGTGCCGTTCCGCCAGTTTTGCCAATTCGTCTATGGTGGTCACGTCGATCATCGTGGATGCAGGCTGAATGTCCCGTTCGTATACGTTCACCAACAACGCGTTGTATTTTAATTGGATCCATGCTTCCTGGCTGTGTTGCGCTGTTGCGAACGCTTTAAATCCAAGGATGAATAATCCGCTCATTGATACCACTAGCCCAAAGATTGCGATCGTACGGATCTTCAAAACGGTAGGCTCCCAGCCTAGAATGGAGAAGGTGTTTGCCTGGGTGTCGAGACTCTGTACTGAACTTTGTTGTGAAAGACTCAACGGGTCATCCTGTCCCTTGGGGGTGGAGAGGAAGAAGTGAACTTCGTCGAAACGGAAAACAAGTTTCGGTTCGAACGAATCGGCGATCTGAGTCCCGTTTGCGTTGGCAGTCATCTCCACTTGTGGAATGATCTCCAATGTATAGCTATTGGCGCGCAATCCGGTTTCTTGCTCCAATGTATTCACCAGGGCTACGATCTGACACACGTCCAGTGTGGATGTGGTGGAAAATGTGTTCCCGTTAAAAGCTGACGGTTGGTCCATGGGAATCGTGCGTTGCCAGCCGCTCTGTTCATCTGCGACGCGTGCTACAAGTTGATACGCGCCTGATACCCCTTGTAAGCCTCCGCCTATAACATTGTAGTTAAATCCGATATTGAGGAAACAGGTCAGTCTTGGGAAGATGGGTTCACCAGATCGCACAACATTCGTATCATAGATCACAGGCGTGCCTGTGGCGGAATAGGAAAAATGGCTTTCCTGTAAATACTGGATATTATCCGCAGGGCGCGTGAGCGGACGAATAAAGGATAGGATACCCAGACCCAGAAAGATCAGCGCGCAAAACCCAAAGAGGTAAAGTCCGCCTTCGAGCGTTCCGCCAGGACTCCCCAAGGGGCTGGCTTTCGATTGCCTTTGGTGCGCCGGTTTTTTTAGCATACCGAACATAAGAATACCTCCTAGTAAAGCGATGGTGAATGACAGGTTAAGGGGCGCGCGAAGCCATTGCATTGCCCTGCCGACTTTTGGCACATAAATCCACTGTTTACCGATGATTTCATCACGAGTAGGATGGTAGGCATCAACCCATGAATTGTTATCACCCTTCAACACAAACTCTTCCTGCTCAACACCGATGATCCGATGAATGACGTATTGTTCCATTTTGGCATCACGATACGTGACAACATCACCCACTTGATAAGTCTCTGCCTTGCGGACAATGACCAGGTCGCCGGTGTGGTAGTTAGGCTCCATGCTGATGCCGTTCACCATCACGTGGGATGCCTGTCCGCCAACTTTAACAGGTGCGAAGGCGATCCAAATCACCACCAGTCCCGCAAGCAGGATTAGATTGGAAAAAATGGATGACCAGCGTCGGGATGGTTTCATGTGATAGTCTCAAGTAGTTGGCAGTACATAATGGGTTCGTTCTGTGCAGATAGGGTCTGGCAATAGCCAGACCCTATCTTTAGAAAACTATTTGAATCTGGTTGGTATGCCGATATTACGGGGCGTCGGCGCTGCTGCTGGCGACAATGTTCAGCGCGGTGACACTTTACGAGTGGGAGGCCTGTAACTGTGCAGGTAACAGTCATGGATGGGGCTGTACCAGCTACGAGAACGCAATCTGTCCACGCGCCAGCATCTGCAGTCTGGATTTTTGCGATAGCGGCGACCACAGTCCCTGAAATGGGAGAGATTGCAAAGGTGATTTTATCAACCAGAGTTGGGTCGGTCGCATTTAGATCATATGCGACGGCGGTGACAGCATAGCCAGGGACAGTACTTGCCGCGTACCCAGCTGCGCTTTCTGCCACGGTGTTGGCGGCTGCAAAGGCGTATGCGCTTGAAGCGACGACGATGACCACCAGAGCGATTAGTAAGACTTTGAAATTACGAAACATGGCTTTTTTCCTTTTGCATCTCCGACTCTCATCGGGTTTGCACTAATGGGACGAATCCCTTGAAGGTTAACCGCCATCCAATATAAAAAAGCCTGGCTTTCATTAGCCAGGCCAAATAAACACAAATAATGGATTTGTGATCTTCGGCGGCCTGGCGGTCATAGTCATTTCTGACTTTAGACCCATAGCTTTGCGTCGCCGGCTTTCGCCGGGTTTGCCTTTATCGGATGTCGTATTACTGTATGTACTATAACACACATACTACACAATTTAGGTGCAGGAAAGCAACAATGCAGATACCAATAATGCAAAGTCAAAAAACGAAGAATACGAATTTACCCTACTGCTTCTTGCATAAATAAACGAACTTGCATCTAACGAATTGTCTTCAAAAACCAGGATCCTGGTTCGGATATTTACGCAGCACTCTGTAATATGAAAATAACGTGTTTGATGTTCTCAGTGTACACTTGGGATATGATAAAAAACATAAAATTCAAACTTCCTGTGCATGGCTATGTCGGGTTCGGCCTCGTCGTCCTCTTCTGGCTTCTCAACTGGACGTTACCTGGAACGCGTACGAATTGGGGCTTCTTCCCGCTGTGGCTGGGCTACTGTCTCACGATCGACGGGCTGGTCTTCTGGCGTTCGGGCACCTCCCTGCTCACGCGAGACTGGCGAAAATACGTCGGCCTGTTCCTGGTCTCTGCGCCGGTCTGGTGGCTGTTCGAATTGCTCAACCTGCGCACCCAGAACTGGACTTACCTCGGCGCAGACGCTTTCACGCCCTTGCAATATGCTTTTTGGACGACGTTGAGTTTCACGACCGTGATCCCGGCGGTCTTCGGCAGCGCGGAATTCATCGCCAGCTTCGAATTTGTCAAGCGCCTCAAACGCGGACCCGTGATTGCTACCGATAAACAGACGACGACTGTCTTCTTCATGCTTGGCTGGGCCATGCTCGCCTCGATGCTGCTCTGGCCAAAGATTTTCTTCCCCTTCCTGTGGCTATCCATCTATTTCATTCTCGAACCGATCAACGTCTGGCTGGGGAACCGTTCGCTGGCATATTGGACCAAAAACGGGGATTGGCGTCCGGTCATTGCCCTCTGGCTGGGCGTTTTGTTGACCGCTTTCTTCTGGGAAATGTGGAATTACTTTTCATACCCCAAATGGATCTATCATGTTCCCTGGGGCAACTGGTTGCATATTTTTGAAATGCCGTTGCTTGGCTATGGTGGTTACCTGCCCTTTGCGCTTGAGTTATATGCCATCTATCATCTGGTGATTGGATTGTTTGGAGGCAGGAACCAGCGATTACGTCAGAGTCGTGCCCGAATAGCAACTTTTGGGTTTTAAAGTATGAGTATGTCCTGTCATTTATCGGTATGAAAGGAGCGGAGAGATGGAAATACAGAATAATAAAGGTAGCGCGCTGGTTCGTAGCATGCTTACAGGAGTTGGGACCGCGGTTTTATATTTGCTGATTGGCACAGTACTCGATTACATCGTGACCCAGGTCTTGTCCCAATTTCTCATCGCCGATTGTTCCGAAAACTGCTATTTCCGGTATTTCGATGCTATTTTCATCCTTGTTGTCTCCTTGAGTGTTGCGGGCGGTATTCGCAGCGGTGTCCGCGCATATAAACGTTGGTCTGAAAAGGTATAACGCATGGATAACGATATTTTCATCTCCTATTCCCGGCGAGACCAGGAATTTGTCACACGTCTGGCAAGTGACCTCGACCAGCAGGTTGCCGGAGCCTGGTTCGACCAATCCGACATCCAGGTGGGGCAGCAATGGCACGATGAAATCATGGATGGTATTCGCGAATGCAAAGCCTTTATCCTGGTGCTTTCCCCTGATGCAGCCGAATCGCGTTATGTGCGCGAAGAGCTTAACAAAGCCCTGGAACTTGGAAAACCCATCATTCCGATCCTCTACCGTCCCGCAAAGTGGAGCGGTGAGTTCGAAACCCTGGTCAAAGAAGTACAGACACTCGATCTGCGTTCGGGAAGCTATGCGGAAAACTTCCAAAAACTGGTCGATGGTCTGGTGGCACTGGGCGTGGCGAAGATCGCAGGGTATGAAAAACCTTTCATGCGTCAGCCGGTCAAGGTCAGTTTGAGTGCTGTGCTTCGCAAAGTCCCCGGCTGGGCGTTTGCCTGGGGAATAGGTTGGGCTGTCTTTCTGGTGCATCGTAATGCTTTTTTCTCATCGTTCCTGCTCATCTCCCAGGATAATCTCGGAAGTCGAAGATCCCCTCAACTTTTTGGTTATTCTGGTGAGTGGTGGACTGGGCGGGTTTATCGGCGGCCTGCTGGCCGGCTTGTTCACCATGCTGTCATTGCGCCCCAATGCGCCCAGCATAACCTGGAAACACATGTCACCCACCATCCGCGTCTGGGGCATCAGCGGTCCGCTCGGGATGATCGTCTCCGGGATCGTTACAGCCATCATGGTTGCCGTAGGCGTGATCAGCATGGGCAGCGCGGAGCCGAATTGCGAGGGTCTCAATTTCGGTCAATGCCTGGGCTCCATTTTCGGGAACGCCATCGGGCAATTCATAGCGCTCGTTATCGTTGTTTTGCTTGTTTTTCTGCTCCTTTTGGGGATCGTCTGGTTCTTGACTGGCATGTTTGCAGGCTGGCAGGTGGTGCGACACATTCGCAAGCTGGAGCCGGGCATCACCGGGCGGCAGGGCTGGGGCGTCTCCGTGGGATGGGGATGTGGTGCGATCGTCGCTGCAATCGTTGTTTTGCTTTCCATTGGCATCATTTCCAACGCCCTGGGACTGTAGGTAGTGTATAATTTTCCTATGCAAACGTTAATCCGCAACCAGACATAAATTAAACGAAGCCTGTTTGGCTTCGTTTTTCCTTAAGGAGAAATACGATGGCAAAAATCGACACGATGGTGCAGGACTTTTTAGCCCAGAAGAAGATCGCCGTAGTCGGCGTTTCCGATAAACGCGAAACCGGCTGCAACCTGGCATACACCAAATTCAAAGAACACGGCTACCAGGTCTTTCCCGTCAACCCGCGCATCAGCGAGTTCCAGGGCGAACCCTGCTACCCGGATTTGAAGTCCATCCCGGAGAAACCGGATGCGATCTTCATCCTGGCCAGCCCAAAGGTGACGGACGAGATCGTCCAGCAGTGTGTGGACCTGGGCGTGAAGCACGTCTGGATGCACTGCATGATGGGGACCAAGCCCGGGCTGGCGCAAAGCATGACCAGCGTCTCGCAGGATGCGGTCCAGGTTTGTCGCGAGAACGGTATCCAGGTTATCCCCGGCTCGTGCCCCAATCAATTCCTGGAACCTGACTTCGCTCATTCCATGATGCATGGGATGTGGGGCCTGTTCGGTTTCAACAAAATAGTCGACTAATCGAAGGTCATGTACACGCTCGCCGTCCGGCGCGATTTTATCGCCCGCCACTTCCTGATCGGTGGGGATTGGGGGCCCGAGAATTACCCCAACTCCCATCATTATGTTCTCGAATTGCAGCTTTCCGGTGCAGAACTCGACCAGCATGGCTATCTGTGCGACATCGTGGATGTGGAAAAACAGCTCGATGAAGTTGTGGCTTATTACCGGGAACAAATGCTCAATGAGAAGCCCGAATTCGAGGCGCTGAACCCGTCCATCGAGCATTTCGCGCGCATTCTCGCGGTGGCCCTGGACGAGCGTATCAATGCCCCCAACATCATTGCCTTGAAAGTGGTGCTGTGGGAAAACGAAGTTGCATGGGCGTCTTACGAGTTATCCCGTTAAGCTGTTGACTCCTCTTTCAGTCCAGCCGCACAACGAGATAACAGCCAAACGAGCAAACGTAGGGAAATGAAACTGGGCTTGCTGATCTACGGCTCGCTCGAAACGCTCAGCGGCGGTTATCTGTATGACCGCAAGTTGGTGGACTATCTGCGGACCCAGGGGGACACAGTGCAAATCATCAGCCTGCCCTGGCGTAATTACGCTGCCCACCTGACCGACAACTTCCGCTTCCGCCTCCCACCGGACCTCGACCTGCTCATCCAGGATGAACTGAACCACCCCTCATTGTTATCCGCCAACCGCCACCCCCATCCCTATCCGATTATCAGCCTGGTACATCATCTGCGCTGCTCCGAGCAACGACCGGCATGGCAGAACTGGTTCTACCGGCTGGTCGAAAAGCGCTATCTGGACTCGGTGGATGGCTTCATCTTCAATTCGCAAACTACCCAGAGAGTAGTGAATAGATTAATAGAGAGTAATAAACCGGAAATTGTAGCTTACCCGCCCACAGATCGGTTTGGATATCCTGTGACTGAAAATGAAGTCATCGCCCGCGCGCACGAGACGGGACCCTTGCGGTTACTGTTCCTGGGCAATGTCATCCACCGCAAGGGATTGCATACGCTACTTGAAGCTATCAGATTTAAGACATTAGACGTTAGATTGGATGTTATTGGCGGACTGACTGCAGAACCAAGGTATGCGCAAAAGATGCAGGAAAAGTCTAAAGTCTCAGGTCTGAAGTCTAAAGTCTTCTTCCACGGCCCACTCGATAATGAAGATTTGATCGCAAAGCTCAAATCTGCGCAAGTGCTGGTTGTGCCCTCGTCTTACGAAGGCTTCGGCATCGTCTATCTGGAAGGGATGGCCTTCGGCCTGCCCGCCATCGGAACAACCGCCGGAGCCGCTTCCGAGATCATCAGCGATGGTGAGAATGGTTATCTCGTCCCGCCAGATGAGCAGGAATACTGGCTGAACGCCTGTCCCTGCTGGCGCGTGACCGCGATTTGCTGGCGGGCATGTCAGTCAAGGCACTGGAACGCTACCGTCAACAGCCGAAGTGGGAGCAAACGGCGGGGCGGATTCGGGAATTTCTGCATGTCTTTGCCCCGCCAAAATCCAGCGGGGTTGCGAGGAGCGCAGCGACGAAGCAATCTCCCGTTTTTTCAGAGATTGCCACGCCGCCTGACGGCGGCTCGCAATGAGATATCAAATCTGAACAAAATTATGGAATACTCTTTTCCCCGTTATCTGCTCTCCAAACAAAGCGTGGACGACCGCGCGCTCAACAAAGATGTGCTGTCCGCGTTGAAAGCCAACCTGCCAGCAGAACCACTTACGATCACCGAAGTCGGCGGGGGGATTGGGACGATGCTGGCGCGCTTGTTGCGCTGGGATGTCGTCACGCACGCCGATTACACCCTCGTGGACGAGATGGAAGAGAATATCCACTTTGCCCGGGGCTGGCTGCCGGTCTGGGCGCGGGAGCATGGCTTCCAGGCCGAATTAACCGGCGAATTGCAACTGCGGATATTCGATGACCTGCACGACATCAGGTTGATCTTGATCCAGTCGGATGTATTCGACTTCGTCCGGCAGTATCCCGCGCCTGCCGACCTGCTGATCGCGCACGCCTTTCTCGACCTGTTGCCCATGCCGGAGAGCCTGCCAAAACTGTTCTCGCTGACCAGAGAATCTGGCCTGGCTGACGGTCAACTTCGATGGCGTGACGTCACTGGAGCCGGTCATCGACCCGGAGTTGGATGCCAAAATCGAGCGGCTGTATCACGAGTCGATGGACACCCGTTCCAGCGGAGGGGATAGCCGCTCGGGGCGGCATTTGTTCGGGCATCTGAAGCAGGCCGGGGCTGAGATCGTGTCCGCGGGAGCATCGGACTGGGTAGTGTATCCGGTGGATGGACGGTATCCGGCTGACGAGGCGTACTTCCTTCAATTCATCCTGCATTTTTTCGAAGAGTCGTTAGGAGGTCATCCTGAACTGGATGCGGCGCGTCTTTGCAAATTGGCTTGAGAAACGTCGAGGACAATTGGAACGGAGCGAGTTGGTCTACATCGCGCATCAGATGGATTTTTCTGAGCCAGGAATTGCTGGTGGCAGACATACAGCGAGCTTTTTGCCGTATACTCAGGTACAGGGCAAATATGATTTACACCTATCAAATCGAAGGCCTGACGCTGCAAACAGGCGACATCATCTGCACGATGAACGGCAAACCGGACATCCTGCCGGGCGAGTTTTGGCGTTTGGTGGGACGGTTAGTACCCGGGGATGTGGACCATGTGGCAATTTATCTTGGCCCGGATGGGCGCTGCGTGGAATCCGGTTCGCGTGGCGTGATCACTTATCACGCGCACGGCGGGGTCTGGGACACCGAGTTCATGGCGCGCGAACGCGGCCTGTTGTTCGATACGTTCTACGGCGTGGCGTATCCGCTGGATGGGCTGGAACTCTCCGAAGAGGAAGAAACACATATGCGTATGGCGGTTGCGCAATATTGCCTGTCACAGCTTGGCAGGCCCTATAACCTGAATTTCCTGAATGCCGAGACCGAAAAGGCTTTCTATTGCAGTCAACTGGCTTATAAGGCTTATCAGCAGGTGGGCATCAACCTGAACACCGGACTGGAAATGGAACAACTACCCGGCACGAATGCCATTATTTACCCACAGGAGATTTGGGGAGGTTGTGCGCATCGGACAGTGAATCGCACTCCAGTAATCAGTATGAAGTAACCAGTTACCGATTGCGACAATCATCTCACCCCACCAATTTTCAGGCGGGGATTTCGTTTATAATCCTTTTACTACATAAAAGACTGGAAACTGATCACGAATGAATTTTCTTATCACCGGCGCAGCCGGTTTTCTCGGTTCGGCGCTGGCCGAGCATCTTGCCCGTGAGGGACACCAGGTCCGCGGGCTGGACGACTTGTCCACAGGCGACCCGCAAGCACTATCACCGGATATCCATTTTACGCGTGGGGATGTGAACGATCGTCCCAAGCTGTGGACATTGCTCCAAGAAGTGGACTGTGTCTATCACCTGGCAGCGCGCGTCTCAGTGCCCGAATCGGTGCTGTATCCGCGCGAGTACAACGCCGTCAACGTAGGTGGGACGGTCAGTTTGATGGAGGCCATGCGCGATGTAGGTGTAAAGCGCGTCATCCTGGCGTCGTCCGGTGCGGTCTATGGTGACCAGGGTGAACAACCACTGACAGAGACCGCTATTCCGGACCCTGGTTCGCCTTACGCGGTTTCCAAATTCTCTGCCGAGCATTACGTCCACACCATCGGCAAGCTGTGGGGCATAGAAACGGTCTGCCTGCGCATCTTCAACGCCTATGGCCCCGGCCAGCACCTGCCGCCTTCGCATCCGCCGGTAGTGCCGCACTTCCTGCGCCAGGCCTTGCGTGGTGGGAGTCTGGTCGCGCATGGCGATGGTAACCAAACCCGCGATTACGTCTACGTAGACGACGTGGTCAGCGCGATGGTGGCCGCAGCCACAGCACCCAATGTCAACGGGCTGGTCATCAATGTCGGTTCCGGCACGGAGACCAGCATCCGCGAGTTGGTCAAAAAAGTAGGGGAGATCACCGGCAGAGAAGTCGAACTCGCTCTACAACTCGAACACGTCCGGCGGCGTCTCGCGTATGAGAGCGGACTTAAGTCTGGCTGCACAAAAACTGAATTACCGGCCCTCGATCAAACTGGACGATGGCCTGCGTATGACCCTTCAGCGTGATCCGCGCTTCAAGTAAAAACGAGATTCACGTATCACGCATTACTCATCACGCGACTCGTGATACGTGACAAGTGAATATGTCCCCACTTCCGAGAGAATTCTACAACCGCCCTACACTGACCGTCGCCCGCGAATTGCTTGGCGCACGTTTGGTGCGGATTCTGGACGGCGTCAAACTGGTTGGTCTGATCACCGAGACAGAAGCTTATATCGGCGAGGAAGACCTGGGCTGTCACGCCAAAGCAGGTCGCACGCCGCGTACGCAGGTCATGTACGGGCCGCCGGGAAATGCCTACGTCTATTTCACATATGGCAACCACTGGATGCTGAATGCAGTCACGGAGCGGGAGGATTTCCCGGCGGCGGTATTGATCCGTGCCATCCAGCCGATTGAGGGCGTGGAGATCATGTCTGCGCGGCGCAATGGACGCGACACTTTCGGCCCCGGCAAGTTGACCCAGGCCATGGGAATCACCAAAAGCGAGAACACGGTCGATTTAACGGAAGCAGGCAACAGCTTGTGGATCGAAGCGGGAGCTATCTGTCCCGGATAAAAGCGTGACGATTGGGCCGAGAGTGGGTTTATATAGTGTACCGGAACCGTGGAAGTCCATTCCCTGGCGGTTCCTGGTCAAAGGCTGGAAAATCGATCTTATAGTTGGAGGTAGTATGGGTTTATTAGACGGTAAAAACGCCCTTGTTTTTGGGCTTGCAAACGAACGCTCGATCGCCTGGGGCATCACGCAGGCCTTACATCGCGAAGGCGCAAAGATTGGCATCAGTTATGCGGGTGAGGTGCTCAAACGACGCGTCATGCCGCTGGCCGAGAAGATTGGCTGCACCTGGGTCGAAGAGTGCGATGTCACCAGTGATGAGCAGATTGATGCCACGGCAGCAAAAGCGGCCAAAGATTTCGGCCAGATCGACGTGCTGGTGCACTCCATCGCTTTTGCTGGCCGCGAGGAACTGGACGGCCCGTATTACAACACCACCCGCGAGGGTTTCAAGAACGCCATGGACATCAGCGTCTACTCGTTTGTGGCGCTGGCGCGCGCCTTCCAACCCATTTTGCGGCCGGGCGCATCGCTGATGTGCATGACCTACTACGGCTCGGTCAAGGTCGCGCCGCACTACAACGTGATGGGCGTGGCCAAAGCCGCGCTGGAAGCCACCACCCGTTACCTGGCCTATGACTTCGGCCCGCAGGGCGTGCGTGTGAACGCCATCTCGGCCGGCCCGATCCGTACGCTGGCGGCGGCGGGTGTGGGCGGCTTCCGCGATATGTACAAGCACTTTGCCGACATGTCTCCCATGCGCGAAAACATCACCACCGACGATGTGGGCAACGCGGCGATCTTCCTGGCATCCGATCTCTCGTCGCGCATCACCGGCGATGTGTTGTACGTAGACAGTGGCTTCAATATTGTTGGCGTGCAGATGGGGCCGAAAGAGGACAGTAACCAGTAAGCAGTTATCAGTAAACTTTGGTCAGTTGGACGCTGATTCACGCAGAATACGCTGATTTCGGGTTGCGTTTTCGGCAGGGTCAGCGTCATTTTTGTTTCTACGGTAAAATAGGCGCGTATGTTCAAACGAAATACTCAACCTGCCAACGAACCTTCCCAACCCATCCAGGCTGTGGAACGTATCACATCCGTGCTTGGCTCAGGCGTGATCTGGCATGGCAGCATCAACGGCAGCGGCGGCGTGCGCATCGAGGGCGCCTTCGAGGGCGAGATCGCGCTGCGCGGTATGCTGGTCATTGGCGAGACCGGACGCGTCACCTGTGAGAACATCCGTGCCAACACCGTCATCGTGGCGGGGGCCGTGCGCGGCAACATCACCACCCAGAAGCTCGAAATCCGTGCCAGCGGACGTGTGTGGGGCGACGTGGTAACCACCGCTTTCGTGACCGAGGACGGGGCCTTCCTGCGCGGACAGATCAGGATGGAAGAAGCGGTCGAACTGAACCTTGAGCCTGCTCCCGAGACCACGCCTGCGGAGGCCGCCCTGGCCGAGTCTTCTACCCCGGCATCCGAATCCGAGTCATCTTCAAAAAAAGCCAAACCCGCCCCTAAAAAATCGACCCGCACGTCAAAAAACCCTGCCAGTTAATTTCCAATGCAGGGGGCTCCATTTTATTGATGAAATATACAGACCTGTCCACTCAAAACCAACGTGAAGCTCTCAACAACCTGTAAGACCTGTTAGCCCTTAACAACCCACCTTTCAGACAATAAACCTACCGACTAATATGATGAAAATCCCTATGTCTTCCCCTGACCTGATCGATGCAGATCGTCAGGCTGTGATCGATGTCATCAACACGCCCAATTTGAGTATGGGCCAGCGTATCCTGGATTTCGAGCAGTCCTTCTGCGACCAGACCGGGCGCAAGCACGCCATCGGCGTCAATTCCGGGACAGCGGGGCTGCACTTGTGTGTACGAGCGGCAGGCATCGGGCCAGGGGACCTGGTCATCACCACGCCGTTTTCGTTCGTGGCCTCGTCGAATGTATTGCTGTTCGAGAACGCGGTGCCGGTGTTCGTGGATATCGATCCGCGTACAGGGAATATCAATCCTGAGTTGGTAGCAGACGCGGTCAGGAACATTCGAAAGTATTTACCTCGTATCGGGTCGACCGGCCTGATGCCTGCACAGGCAATTTTGCCCGTAGACGTATTCGGCCAGCCCGCTGATATGGATCCCATCAACGCAATTGCCAGAGAGCACGGCCTGACGGTGATCGAGGATTCCTGCGAAGCGCTGGGGGCAGAGTACAAAAGCCGCCAAGCCGGGACACTCGGCGATTACGGCGTGTTCGCGTTCTATCCCAACAAACAGATCACGGTTGGCGAAGGCGGAATGGTCGTCACCGATGATGACAAAGCCGCCGATTTCATGCGCTCACTGCGCAACCAGGGACGCGCCGTGGGCGATACCTGGCTGCAACACACACACCTGGGTTACAACTATCGTCTGGACGAGATGTCCGCGGCGATGGGGGTCACGCAGATGCACAGGCTGGATGAGTTGCTCGCGAAACGGGAGCAAGTGGCAGCCTGGTATGAAGCGCGCTTGAGCAAAATCCAGGGTGTCGAAGTTCCCATCGTCGAGCCCTACACCACGCGCATGTCGTGGTTCGTCTACGTTGTCCGCTTCGATTCCAAGATCGACCGCGATGCGCTGGCGGAACGTCTCAAAGAGAAGGGTGTGCCGGTTCGTCCGTACTTCCTGCCGATTCACTTGCAGCCCTATATGGCGGAGCGCTTCGGCTGGCGCGAGGGCGATTTTCCCGTGACCGAAGACCTGGGGCGGCGCGGGCTGGCAGTGCCGTTTTCGGGCACGATGACGGAGGAACAGGTGGAGTACGTCTGCCAGTCGATGCGCGAGGTGTTGAGCGCGGCGTGAACGAAGGTCATTATCCCCCTCCCAAACAGCTCGGGCTGTTGATCCATATCATCCTGATTCTGGTGCTGAGCGGGCTGGCAGCCTGGGGCATCTGGAACCTGATGCGCGTAGAAGCGGGGCTAAATTTCGTTATCTTTTTGCTGGACGCGCTGCTGTCGCTGGTGCCGCTGCCACTGTTCGTCTACCGCGCCTACGCCCTGACGCGCGCCGACTATATTCTGGACCGGGACAGTCTGGAACTGCGCTGGGGACTACGCGACGAGGACATCCCACTGACCGACATCGAATGGCTGCGCCCCTCATCGGATCTGACCACGCCCCTGCGCCTGCCCTGGTTACCCATACCGGGTGCCGTGCTGGGACTGCGTCGCCACCCCGATTTGGGCGTGGTCGAGTTCCTGGCAGCAGACCCCAGAAATATCCTGCTGGTAGCGACTTCCAAACGTGTGTACGCCATCTCACCGACCAATGCGGCCAAATTCGCACAGACTTTTGCGCGCACCATCGAGATGGGCAGCCTGTTACCGGCGGAAGCCAAGTCAGTTTACCCTTCCTTTATTTTTTCGCGCGCCTGGGACAATACGTTGGCGCGTTTCCTGTGGTTGGTCGGGCTGTTCCTGAACATCGGGCTGGCGGTCTGGGTGATATTGACCATCCCCACGCTAAACCAGGTTTCGCTCGGCTTTGCACCTTCCGGCGCGGCATTGTCACCTTCCCCGGCCAGTCAGTTGATTTTGTTGCCCATCGAGAGCGCGTTCCTGTTCCTGGTCGGACTGTTTGCAGGACTGTATTTCTACCGTTGGGAAACGCATCGTGTGTTGGCGGTGATCATCTGGGCCTCCAGCGCGTTGACCAGTTTGTTGTTTTTGCTGGCGGTGTTGTTTATTATTTCGACGCCGGTATAAAGTCATCTTCACTCGTTACTCGTCACGAATTGCGTGGCACGTGAGTTGTGACGAGTGAGCCCTTTTATGCAAATCTTCCTCGGATTCTTTCTGGCTATCATCATCGCTTATCTGGCTTACCGCGCCCGCAGCCTGGATCGCAGCGGGGCGTTGGCTGCGCTGGTGGTCGGAACGGTCATCTTCGGGCTGGGCGGACTGAGTTGGGCCATTCTCTTGCTGACATTCTTCATCACGTCCAGCGGGTTGAGCCGGATGTTCAAAAGCCGCAAGCGCGAAGCCAACGAGAAATACGCCAAGGGCGGACAGCGCGATGCCGGTCAGGTGTTCGGCAATGGCGGCATCGCGACCCTGTTTGCAGCGCTGCATTTTTTCTTCCCGGGCGCAGCCTGGCCCTGGCTGGGATTCGCGGCCTCGCTGGCGGCGGTCAACGCGGATACCTGGGCCACGGAGCTGGGTGTGCTCAACCCGACTGCGCCGCGCTTGATCACAGATTTGCGCAAAGTCGTTGAAAAGGGGACATCGGGCGGCGTCTCCTGGGGCGGAACGCTGGCCTCGTTCGCCGGAGCAGGCCTGATCGGGCTGGAAGCGGCCTTGCTCAATCCTTCAGGGACAAACTGGTTATTCTTCGTGTTGGTCACCGTTTGCTGGTTTGCTGGGCGCGCTGTTCGACTCGCTGTTGGGGGCAACTGTGCAGGCCATTTACTACTGTCCATCTTGCCAGAAAGAGACCGAGAAGCATCCCCACACATAGCTGCGGCACACGAGACAACCCAAATCCGCGGCTGGACATGGCTGGATAACGACTGGGTCAATTTTGCCTGTGGGGCTTTTGGGGTTGGAATTTCACTAGCATACCTGATATTGATTTAAGGAGATAGAAGGGATGGAAGCAAAAGAATTCCAAGAAAAAATCAAAGGCTATGCTGAACAATACCAGGATTGGAAAAAGCCAATCCTTGAGTTTCATGAAAAGTTTCGGAGAGAACATAATATCGATTATTTTGATACGAGAAGCCTCGAAAAAGATTGAATCAGGCAGTCCACGAATTTACTGAAAAATATCTGACGCAAAACCCTGATCCCACAGAAAACATCCATGCTTTTTTAGATCAAGAATACGAGGCTTATTTCAACGCATCACAGGCAGAATGCAATGCTATCCGGGCTTCCTTTAGCATCAATCGAGATTTTGAAGATTTACTACTGGGTTATGTTTATGACACAGTAAAGAAACTGCGTTCTTCCAAAGATGTGAAGTGGCTTGAAAGAGGCCTGGTTGCGGCCTCGCTTGAAAACAGCGGAATGGATTATAGAGATACGATTGTGCACTTACGAGAGCTTTACAAAGAGGCGACGGTGGCTGGCATCGATCCAAATCCTTATTTTCAAAAAGCCGCTTCGCTCGCCAGCCGGGAAAAACCACGCGGAGGTTCAACTCCGTTAAGCGATCTTTTGGAAAGTTACACCAAAAAGCCAGAGAAACCGGGAAAAGCTGAAGTAAGAACGATAAAGACTGATCCTTTGAGTATCTTGATTCGGTTTATTAAGGGAGAAAAATATAACATCTAGTATTTCACTAGACTACTCAAGAGGAGATGATATTCATGGCTTTTTTCTTATCTCTACTGTTCGTCATCTACATCCTCATCAGCGCCTTCTTGCAGAGCCAGCGATAACCCGCTCAAGAACAAAGTCAGCCCGGGGTTGACGGCTTTTTGCGGGCTGCTAGTTTTATACGGCACCATCGCTGGCAACGGGCCATTCACGCTGGGCATCGTTTTGTGCATCGCGCTATTGCTGCTGGCTTCCAGTGACTTTGTGTTCGAGAAGTCCGTAACCAAACCTGAGCTCTTCCCTATCGCAATTGGCTTCGGCGTCATCAGCGGGTTCACCATCGGTATTCTGTTCAACGTGAACGCATTTGCTCAAGGCTTGCCGTGGGTGGTTTTTGCGGGATTTGCGGTTATCGGCGTGGCTGCATCCGTTTTTGTGTATCGGATGCTCAAATTGGATCCGGCTTATAAAATCCCCATTTTTGTTTATCTGATCCAGGCAGTCATTTTGCTAACCGGTGGTTTGGCTTCGCTGTATATCGGCAACTATGCCTTTGCTGTATGGGGCATCTTCATCTTCCTTTCTGATGCGCTGGTCGGCATACGCGCCTTTCAGGATAAAGAGAAACCTGTCCGCTGGCTGAGTGAGTATCGCATTTTGTTTGCGATTATCGTGCTGTATTATTCCGCGCAGTATGCACTGGTAGCCTGGGCGCTATAAAGGTTGATAAAAATTAATCCAATTCCGCGGCTGGACGTGGTTGGACAATCATTGAGTTAATTTTGTGTGGGCGTTTGGGGTGGTATTATAGTTTTTCAATTATAGCGGCTGTAACGTATGCTGCATTTTGGGCAGCTCGTATCAAGCCTCGGTTGATTTTTACAATATTCTTTAGAAGAGCAGGATTCCTTACCAGCTTGGATAAGTTGGATGCACTGTATCGTACCCTAGCCAGCAGATCCTTTTTCTCGTCGCTGTAGGTGATCATGTGGGCATAGTCAATGTCGATGGATGAGTCGGCCCGATCACTAATGGCCCGAATTGCTAACCATGGGATATCGTTCATAAAGGCTACCTGCGCCATCGCTACAAATTCCATCTCGACAGCGATGGCGTTGAAGGTTTCTGACAACCACCGTTTTTTGCTTTCGGATGCAATGATTTGATCCCCACTGGCCACACAACCCATATAAACAGCCGGGACGATTTTAGGCCAAGATAATGATATTGCAGTTTGGTGGGCCAGGTCCAACAAATCCGGATCAACAGAAAGATGACGGTGATAGTGCCAACCATCCATGTATGTGTTATCGAAAATCCCCAAATAATTGAACTTTTCGTCGGTATATTCACCAACATCATGGGGGACAATTCGATCTGTCAGTATGATATCGCCAATCTGTAATTGAGGAATAAGTGATCCAGCAGAACCACAACTTATCAGGATATCGACCCCATAAGCATCAATCAGATGCTGTGATACTGCGGCAGTCTGTACCTTACCCATGCCAACCTGGGCTAAGATAACCTTTCGTTGGGCCAGGGTACCATGATGAAAACGGGCTTGGACATGTTCTGTAGTATTCTCAACGTCAATGAGTTTTAGCAAAGGATCAATTTCATTCCAAACTGCAATGAGACCAATTTTTGATATAGATTTCATAACTTTTTGGCAGTAGTGTTACCCCAACAAATGTGACATCAGGATCCTGACCCCGATCCCGATCAAGACCAGCCCGCCGAGCACTTCGACGGGCTTTCCATATCGCTTCCCAACCCCATTCCCCACGCGCAAACCAAGCACTGACAGGATTCCGGTCACCAGGCCGATGACGATGGCAGGCGTCCAGATGGTGACACCGATCACGCCCAGGCTCAAACCTACCGCCAGCGCGTCGATGCTGACCGCAATCGAGAGCATGACCATCGTCCAGCCACGGGAAGGGTCTTTTGGGTTCTCTTCTTCGCCTTTGCTCAAACCCGAGCGAATCATACGGATGCCGACAAAGGCCAGCAATCCAAAAGCCACCCAGTGGTCAAAGCCTCTGACATACGGCTCGATGGTATTGCCAAACAGCCAACCGATAATCGGCAGGAGCGCCTGGAACAGACCGAAATGAAAAGCGATGCGAAAGACCGGGCGCGGTCCCGGCCCGATTTTGACGCCGGAACCCAGGGACACGGCAAAGGCATCCATGGCCATGCTGAGGGCGATGAGGAAGATCGATGTGAGGGACATTGGTTAGAAAAAAGACCTGACAGGTTTTAGTCGTTGCGCTTCGTTACGGAATGCAATAACTAAAACCTGTCAGGTCTAATATTACGGTGTATACAACGGGCTGCCCTGCACGATCTGCAGGACTTCATTCCATTTCACATCCGCATCCAGGCCGGAGTAACGGGAAGCGAACTCGGTCTGGGCACGATCGGGCTGGCCCATGAAGAGATAATCGAGCGCGAGCGGCAGGACGGCGCAGATGTTGGTACCATCCCATTCGCCGAGTTCGCCTGGGGCAGCCAGGGCGCGCTGCTGGTTGGTGACAATCTCGTCCGCGTATTGCTCCGGGAAGCGCGGACTGGCCGGGATGTAACGGTCCTGCCCCGCGTCGTAGGCCATGATGACTTTAGCAGTCACCCCGGCTGCATAGGGGCAATACTGGTAAGCAAACGAGTTGTCATAGGTGACGAATTCGGACACACCGTCCGCATTCAAATCTTCGAAAGTACCGCCCGCGTTGGACTCGGGCTTTTGCAGGATCAACGCCGCCGTAGTCGGTCTTAGGCTGAAAACCTGCGTACCGAAACAACAATGTGCGCCGCCCGAATAGGTTTCCACCACCAGGTCGGGATAACCGTCCGCATTAAGGTCGCTGCCAGTCAAATCGTTGATGGCAGAGGCCATGTCCACACGGATGGCTGGCTGCCCGGCTGCTTCGATCAGCAAGATGGAGTCAAAACCAAGTTGGTCGTCCGGGTTGCGCCACAGGCGGACAGCATAACCGTTGATCAGGCGTTCTTCCTGCAAGAGATAGCCCACTTCGGGGGCCGTAGCTGGTGGCGGCGGAGGGGCGGTTGCTGGTAATGGCGTGAGGGTCGGGATAGGCGTAAACGTCGCGGGCGCGGAAACTGTTTCCATGGTGGGAGCAGGCTGTGGGTTTGGGTTTGATGCGGGGGTGAAGAGTCCGCAGGCAAAGGAAAAGATGGTCAGTACAGCAATGAAGGTAGTCAAGCGACGCATGTCCGTACTCCTAACGTGATTTGCCTTTCCAGAGAGTGAATTCCTTGAGGATGGATCCTCCCAGGAACTCGCGAGCGATCGAGTTTTCGGGAATCCAGTCGATGTCAATCGGCAGGAACCATTCCAGGAAAGCCAGCAAACGCTTGGCTTCGATGTATTCGGGCGTACCGTGCTGGACCTGTCGCAGAAGCGGCTCAGCCAGTGGTTTGAGGGCTGCCAGTTCATAAACCAACGCCGAATTGAACATGATGTCTGCATTTTCCTGAAAGGGGAAAATATAACGTTTTTCTCCGCGTCGCACGGATTCCCAGCGTGAAATGGTGTCTTTGGCGGTATAACCGCGTTCGCGGGCATCGCGTACGATGCGGCGGATGAGGCGTGTGTCGGTGGTGGAGACACGGTTGTGGCGGTCGAGGTTCAACTGGGTCAACGCCGAAACGTAAACGCGGAAGGACTGCCTGGAAAGCGCTGCGGGAATCAGGCGCGGATCGAGGCCATGAATGCCCTCCAAAATGATGATTTGTCCACGCTGCAACTGGATGGCCTCACCGGGCTCACTCATACCGGTCTTTGAAATTGTAGCGCGGTATTTTCACTTTCTTGCCGGCTACCAATTGTTGCAGATGTTCGGCCAGCAAAGGCAGGTCGAGGGCCTCGATGGCTTCGAAATCAAAATGGCCGTATTCGTCGCGCGGAGTCAGGTCGCGATCGACAAAATAATTATCGAGTTCAAGCGGATAAGGCGAGATACCGCGCGCCAACAATTGGACCGTGAGACGACGCGAGAAGGTAGTCTTGCCAGAAGAAGAAGGCCCGGCAATCAACACCAGCGAGATTTCGCTCTGGCGCTCCGCAATCTGGCGGGCGATCTCCGAAATGTGTTGCTCGTGCAAGGCTTCGGAAACCAGGATGATCTCATGTCCGCGCCCGGCCTCAATGGCATCGTTGAGCGCGCCGACGTTGTCGATGCCCAGGCTTGTCAGCCAGTCGCCATACTGGCGGAAAGTTTTCAGCAATTTTGGATAATTGGCCGGGGGCTGCAATTCGGTCGGCGCGTGGCGGCGCGGAAAACGCAGGGTAAATCCGCCGTTGGTCGCGTTCAGGTCGAACCAGCGCAGATAGCCAGTCGAAGGCACCATGTAACCATGGTGGTAGTCCATACGCTCGCGCAGGCGATACAGGGTCAGGTAATTTTTGTGACGGTGTGAAAGCAAGTGGATTTTGTCGTCGTAGCCGAGCTTACGGAAATACTCAATGGCTTCCGCCAGCGGGATTTCCTTGCGCTCAAAGGGGATATCCGCTTCAACCAGTTCCAGCATGTGGACTTTAAGGGCTTCGATCTCGGACTCCGAAAGAGCCTGCCTGCCAGAAACCTGACAGTAATACCCGCCGAAAGAAACGGAGTGGTCGATGGTCAGGGTGCCTTTGGGAAACAGGTCGATGAACGCCATTTCGAGCAAAAAGGTCAGCGAACGACGATAGATGCGCGCGCCATCCGGGTGAGCCATGGTTATTGGCTGTATGATCAATTCGATCTTGACCGGATAGGTCAATTCGCGCAAATCGCCGTTGGCTATCGCGGCGACAATGGGCGCGTCAAAACTATCAGCGACAACTTCCAGAAAATCACCGATTTTTGCGCCGCGCAGGCCGGATAAAATACGCCCGTCAGGGAGATGGACTTCCACTTCAGGGCGTGGTTCTGTTAATCGTATGTTTGATGTCTTGCTCATAATTACCTTCCAAAGGGACAGGTATTTTATCACCAATATTTATGCGCAAACCCGACAGGTCTGATAGACCTATCAGATTTTGTATCTACAACTTCGAAAGCAATTTCTGTGGCTGGTGAGCGTATTCTTCCAGCGGGATTTCTCCATTTGTGAGCGCCAGCAAGGTTTCCGTCAGGAGCTGATTCACCGGCGTCGGTACATTAGTCCGCTTTCCCGCTCGCACGACCGCGCCGTGCAGGTAATCCACTTCGCTTTTACCGCGCCCGGAGTGCAGGTCAATGTGGAAAGATGGCATCTTGTCGCCCCGTCCGCTGCCAGCGGCACGCCCCAGCAAAGGTTTGGATAGCCATAAAGGCAACGTTGTCGCAAAAGCCAACGCGCGCACCGGTGTGCCGGGCAAATCCACCACGTCGATATTCTGGGCAGCCATCACAGCCAGGCATTCGCGCAGCATGTCGATCTCAACTTTATATAGATCGTTACGCGCATAAATCTCAGCGGCGCTCATATCCAGGATGGCCGAGAGCGGGTTGGCGAGCAGATTGGTCAACATCTTGGACCATTTCATGCTATCGGCGTCGGAAAAGGCCCGGGCGTTGAGAAAAGCTCCTTTAAAGGCAGCAACCAGTCGGTCCGAGAGCAGATGCGTGGAGGCAACTCCAACACCGCGCAATTTTTCGAGCACAATGTCCCCGGCAGCGCGACGACCGATTGCCGATGTCACTGTGCCGTAGATCACTTTGTCAGGTCCTAAAACCTTTGCGATGGCGGGTTCGTTGTCCACACCGTTCGAGAGACACAGGAAGGGCGGCATCTTCTCCGCAAAGGGCTGGATGCCTTCCATCGCAGCAGCGGTATCAAAGGATTTCAGAGCATAGAGGGCGACGTCAAAGGGTCCATAACGCAGAGCGTCTTCCAAAGTAGAGACGATGACAAACGAAGACGGATCGACGATAAAGGCTTCTTTGGTGTTACGGCGTTTATCCAACGTCAAGTCGAGACGAAGACCACGCTCGCGCAACTCTTCCACGACCTTGGCCTGCTCCACAAAAACAACGTTATGCCCGGCTAAGACCAGACTCCCGCCAATATACGTGCCGATGGCCCCCGCGCCAAAGGTCAAGACCTTCAATTGAGAAGTTTGTGTCTGTGGGACGGCCATGACGACTTTAATCCGAATCCTCTCCGTTCCAATGGGAACGGTTATTGAGCGCGTCGATCTGCCAGCGATGGGTTTTGGAGAGATAAGTCACATGTGCAAAGCCAGTATTCTTAAAACGAAAACGCGGACCACTGGAATTGGCCTGCGGCGTAATGCCAACAATGGCATACATAATCTGATTGAGCAAACCACCATGCGAAACCACCAGATATTTGCCCGCTTCACGTCGCAGCAGGTTATGCAAAGCATGGCCTGCACGCAGATAAAGTTCCCAGTCACCTTCACCCTCATCCCCCACGATGGCAGAGAATGGGGTAACAAACTCTCGGTTTGGAAGGCGGCGGCGGACTTCTTCGCCGGTCATCCCTGCGATCTCACCAATGTTGCGTTCCATCCAAATCGGATCGGTTTCAACGGACAGGTTCAGAGGCATCAGCGATAATATCGGCCGTCTCTTTCGCGCGCTTCAGCGGGCTGGCAAGGATATGATCGAACTGCATCCCCTCAGAACGCCACCTGTCTGCCAACGCCTGCGCCTGTTCGCGGCCTTTATCGGTCAAGGCAAAATCAGCCTGCCCCTGCCAACGCAACTCGGCGTTACCAACGGATTCACCATGTCGTAAAAAGATAATGTCAAATATGCCTTGTTCATTCATGTTTGTTTTCTTCCCCGCGTTTCACCAGATATACTGGACGATGTTTGACCTCCTGGAAAATATAACCTACGTAAACGCCGATAAAGCCCAGCAACACCATCAAAATCCCGCTCACGATCAGGATGACGAACATGAGCGAACTCCAGCCTGGCGCAAGGTTGGAGGTGCGTCCGGTCACCCAGAACGAAAGCACGTAGACCATCTCCGCCAGTGCAAGAAACAAGAGCAACCCGCCCATGCTCAGGCCGATATATAACGGCATCAACGAGAACGAAAAGATAGCGTCCATTGCCAGACGGAACATCTTGCTGAAAGAGTATTTCGAGATGCCGCTGATGCGTTCAGCCGGTTGGTAAGGCAGGATGACAGTAGAAAAACCGATCCACGAGACCATGCCGCGCAGGAAACGATGGTATTCCGGCATAGCTTTGAGCGCGTCCACTGCCTGACGGGACAGGGCGCGGAAATCGGCGGCGCCAGGCAGCACGCGCGTCCCACTAATGGCGTTGATCAAACGGTAGAACAGACCCGAGGTCCATTTTTTGAACGAGGCGGGCTGGGCCTCATCCATGCGCTGGGTCTGCACCACGTCATAGCCCCCCTTGACCAGGTCGATCATCTGCGGGATCATCTCCGGCGGATGCTGGCCGTCGCCATCCATGGTGATGACGATATCGCCCTGAGTGGCATCCATGCCAGCCGTTAGCGCAGCCTGGTGACCAAAGTTACGACTGAGTTCAAGTATTTTCACGCGCACATCGTCCAGGGAACTGAGCGAATCGGGTGTGCCATCGTTCGAGCCATCATCCACATAATAAATCGTGAAATCATATGGCAGAGCGTCAATGACAGCGCAAATACGGGCGTGTGTCTGCTCGACAACGCCCGCTTCGTTAAAGACCGGGATAACCAGGTCAACGGTGGTTTGTTCGTGTTCGGGACTCATCAAGAATGGATTTTACCATCTAGGAGACGGATAAAACGGTGAGCTTACGGATACGGACAATAACCCAACTCATCCTTCATCTTCTCGATTTGGGTTGAAGAAATGCCCGCTGATGGAGCTGTGCCAACACGTTGCCAGACCGCACACAGGGCCGGTCGTAAGATCGGCATCAGGTCAGCGGTTTTACGGGTCAGGTCACGCGCGTCTTCCCAGCGCCCGGTGCGGGCATAGGCTTCGACAAAGGGCAGATACTCCGAGTAATCGTCGGGATAATAGGGGATAGCAAAGACTTTATCGCCGATTTCGGCCACTTGCGCCCAATCATCTGCCTGCCGGGCCAGGTCCGCTTTTTCGAAGTAATAGCACCAGGTGTGCGCCGGTTCAGCACCAAGGACTGCGGGAGGCACAACGCTATTCGCAGGTTTCGGATCGATTCGTCCCAAATTAGACAGTTCCAGCGCCTTCGCTGCGGTGCGGGGCAGGACCGGGAGGCCTGTTTCCGTTAACAGGGCCGCATCTTCCCCCATGGCCGGTGCGAGCGGCAGGTCTTTGTCGTAAACCGGATTCAGCACCCGGAAACATCCCGGCGGCGCAAAATGGACCGCGACGATGTTGTCGCTGGAACTATCAAAGGTGGCCGCCAGATAATTCTGGTGAATGGGCAAGCCGGGTTTTAGCGCTTCAAGCTCATTTCCCAAACGCACCGAGACGAAGAAGTAAGCATAATCCATTTCAGTGGTATGGTTATCGGGCGCATAAGTCCAGTTTAAAGGGAATGTCAACGAGTTGTCACTGGAATACTCGAAAGGCGTATCACTGGAAAGCAGGATGCTACCCGGCTTCAAATCGGGAATGCGCCAGGTCATCTGCCAGAAAAATGACTTTTGTCCCTGCCAGTCTTCCCGCCACAGATAACCGTTGTTGAACTGCAGGCCGACCGCCAGCGCAACCAGAGCACTCGCTAATAAAACCTTATTGCTCCAGTGTGGCAACAATTCGAAAATCGCAACTAACAAAAAAGCCACGCCCAACGCAAAAGGCAAGGTGAAGCGACTGTTGGGGAAGGTCAGGCGCACGGGCAAATCCGTGACCAGGAAAGGAATCCCAGCCAAAAGCATGGACAAAAATCCCAGGCCGATCCATTGGATAGAAAATCCCCATCCCGCCTCATCATCAACCGCTTTGAAACGCTTCGTCATGACAGTACAGTCCGATACCTGTAATCAACAGCACCACGACATAAACCAGCGTCAGGCGCGAACCGTAGGCGGAAAAATCGGGCATCTGGAACACCTGTCCCCAGGCTTGCCAGGAGGCAACCTGCCATTGTTCCCAAATCGTACGCGGAATATCAATAAGTCTTGACGTTGGCGATGAGCCCAGGTCAGAAACCAGTTCGGGTTGGTACAGATAAAAACCCAGGACAAAGTAACGCCAGTATAAGTATCCAAGCAAGGTCAGGAAAAAGGGCAGATAGGTGAGACCAGCTTGTTTCAGGCGCGGTTTCCATTCCGGCCATCCTTCGCGTAAGCCCAGCCAGAGCAGGAACGGCCGCAGTAATTCCAGACCGAAGAAATATTCCGTTGAAAATAAATTGAAGGCTGCGAAAAGCACGCCCAATAAACCAGCCCACCAGAAGCGACGCGGCTGACGTGCAAACAGCAACATCAAGCCGATTGAAGTAAATAGATAACGTCTGAGCCAGAAAAAAATGACTGTAGGTAATGGCAACGGCTTGCTGGTTAAAGCCGGGATAAACCAGGAAGAAAACTGTCGCAAGGAAAGTTTCCCGCTGGCGCTCGGGCCAGATCAAACGCAGTACCCATAACAGGGATAGGGCTGTCAGCCAGCGCATGAGCAGTGAAAATAGCTGCCAGGCGACCGGATTGGTGCCAAAGATAGAAGTGGTCACCGAATAAACGTAAGCCAGGAAAGGGCGGTTGGTAGCAAAATAATCGAACAGGCCGGGCCTGCCCAGGGTGCGGATCAGCCAGGCGAAGCCCCAGTCATCCCAATGAAAGCCTTGCTGAAAAGCGAAAACACCGTAGGAGAAAAAGGCAATTACCAATAGCACAAATGGCGTCGTCCATTGAGAAAAGCGCTTTTTCATTTTTATTTCCCTAAAACTCGAAATCAAGGATGGCTTCGATCGTCAGTTCTTGCTCGGCATTGCTCAGTCCATTGTGGAAAGGCAAACGTACCAAGCGGTCGCTGACATCTTCCGTGACCGGGCAATCGCCAGGTTTGCCACCGAAATGCTGTCCCATATCGGAAAGGTGCAGGGGCAGGTAGTGAAAGACGCTGTAGATGCCCAGATCACGCAAATACTGGATGAACTTCTGGCGCAAGTCCAGGTTGGGGAGCAGGAGATAGAACATGTGATAAGACTGCTCAGTATGGGCAGGGATTGTAGGCAATTGCACACCGTTCTTTTGAGCCCAATTGCCCAGAGCCAGCTTGTACGTTTCCCACAATGCTTTGCGATGCGACTGGATACGCTCGCGTTGCTCCAGTTGCCCATACAAGAAAGCGGCCAGAAGATCAGACGGCAGATAGGAAGAGCCGATGTCCACCCAGGTGTATTTGTCCACCTGGCCGCGGAAGAAACGGGAACGGTTGGTCCCTTTTTCGCGGATGATCTCGGCGCGTTCGACAAAGTCACGATCATTGATCAGTAACGCCCCGCCCTCGCCGCTGGTGAAATTCTTGGTCTCGTGAAAAGACTGCGAGGCCATCACACCGAAAGTGCCCAGGTATTGGCCCTTGTACTTACCGAACAGTCCGTGCGCGTTGTCTTCCACAACCGCCACATTGTGACGTTGTGCAACCTCCATGATGGCGTCCATTTCGCAGCCGACGCCCGCATAATGCACCGGCAGGATGGCTTTGGTGCGGGGCGTGATGACCGCTTCCAGCCGGGATTCATCCATGTTAAGGGTATCAGGCCGAATGTCCAGAAAGACCGGACGGGCACCACGCAAAACGAAGGCATTGATCGTCGAAACGAAAGTAAAGTCTGGGATGATGACCTCGTCCCCGTCCTTTATATCCAGCAAGATGGCCGCCATTTCGAGCGCGTGGGTGCAGGAGGTGGTCAGCAGCGCTTTGGGAATACCCAGCGCCTGCTCCAACAGCGCATGGACTTTTTTGGTGAAGGGGCCGTCGCCAGAGATATGTGCATTGGCAACAGCTTCGGCCATGTATTCCATTTCCCGGCCAACGATGACAGGGCGGTTGAAGTCAACGCGAAGTTCGCTCAAGGGAGGTTCTCCATGATGACCGCGCAGACTTCTTCGGCCTGTTGCGGGTCAAAGTGATGGTCATTGAACAAGTTGATGATTTCATCTGCCAGGGTTTCAGCCTGGGGGCACTGGCCGGGAGCCATAATACCAGCCAACGAGGCATAATGAGAACTGGCAAAGGCCCCGGATGCAAAGATAGCTTCGAGAATTTGTTCCTTATTTTTCAGGCGCAGGTTGAAGCGCCAGGTCTGATATTCAGGAGGGTATTGTATTTCCGGCGGCAAGCGCTCCGCATAGATTTCATTGATAGCAGCACGATGCCGTAAAGATGCTTTCACGCCATCTTCAATCTGCTGGCGGTAATCATACCATGCAGGCAAGTCGGCGTCGGTTTGCAGCCAATCGCTATCTGCATAAACATACAGGGTGCGATTCTGAATGGCCTGCTTATATTCCCGTTCAATTTCTTCGTGCGCGCGAGGGTTAAATGGCAGGTGTTCGGAGATGATAAGCGAGATCATCTTTGAGAAAAGCATAGCCGCCAAAACCCAGGTCCGCGATTTTGGCATAGCCCGTGCTGTACAGAGCCACGTCTGCAAATTGCTCGTCCGACGGATCAAGGTCAGGGATGCACAGACAGCGGTCATCGACCAGCAGCAGGGTAGGGTATTTGGATTTGATGGATTGGAAGAATTCGACCGGCGTGGACGGCTCGCCATACGTGTGCGCATACAGGACACCCCCATAGGAACCTCGTTCCAACCGCCCCTCAGCCTGCTCCAGATCCATGTGCAGAGTCTCGGCTGAAATGTCCACAAACTCAAAGGGAATCCCGGCCTTGAAAAACGTAATTGGAACGATCGGACAAATATTAGCCGGAAGCAACCAGGGATTGGTATTCGCCTGGCCCTTCAACAAATTGTAGAGAATCGCAGAGGCGCGCGGCGCCTGGACAATTTGCATGTTGTTTTAAATATCCTTGCGGACAATGATCGTGAAAGTCATACAGGCCATAATCGTGCAACAGTGCCACGTTACGGGAAAAATTACGTTTGCAGAAGTCAAAGAAGAACAACGGATCGCCGTAGAACAGATCGGGGCGCTCGGCCATGCGGTCCGCATCGGAGTATTTGGTCAGCATATTAAAGGAAAAGCCTTTGGAGCAAAGTGCGTTCATGCGCGGCAAGGTTTCGGTGACCATTTCCTGCCACTCATCATACGGACTCTCAAGTTTGATGTTGAAAATCCCCTGTGCCACCAGATAATCCGCCACAGGAAGTTCCTTTTCGTCGGTGGTGAAATGCGCGTTGGGAAAATCCTTGTGAACTTCACGCCCGGTGACGATCATTTTCTCGATCAGGTCAACACCATAGTATTCAAACTGCCAACCCCTGGCGTTCAAAAAATCGAACATGGCTCCGTAACCACAGCCGTAATCTATCACCGTGAAGGGCTTAGATGGATTGATCACCCGAGCCAACTCCGCAAAGCGGGCCAATTGCGCTCGGCGCTCCATTGCAATCTATGCCTTTTGGGGTTGGGCCATAGGTTTCGAGTTTTTCGGTGAAATATTGATCCAGTTTTTTTTGGATTTCTTCGATACTCATGCAAATTCCTCCTGTGTTTTATGCACTTCGACTTCGCTGCGCTCCGCTCAGTGAGAAAATTTAGAGATAAGCTTTTAAATCTTTCCCCACCATAAACAGCAAATCGATGACGCTGACCGCCGGGTCGTACGGCGGATACAACTGCTCGATATTCGGGATAATCATAAGTTTATATTCCAAACGAATACCGGCCTGCTCGAATATTTCCGGTTCCAGATAGACCTGCGCCGCCGGGCCGGATAGGTAGGTCGTCGCATCTACCTGCTTCAAGATCCTATCAGCCGTTCGGTTTTGGCTCCTTGCGGGTGATATTCTCGGGAAAAAGTGATGGGAGTCTGTAATGTCAAGTGTGAACAAACCCATGTTGATGAGACGCAGGTTCAGGTCCGAGATGGATGCGGCAGGTCTCCAGCAGCAGTTCGCTCAATTCGGAGAAATACGGTTCGAAAGTACGGCGCTTTCTGATAGGAATCCCGTATTCGGTTGAGCATCTCCTCGCGCCCAGGGTTTTGAGTTGTCGATGCTCGTCTCTTCGATCAGATTGAGCAGTATGGCTGATAATGCACGGGCACGGTAATCCATTGCGCGCCGCGCGGCGTTTTGATCTTGTTGCGGTTGCGCCAGTCGCCTTTGGTGTATTGCAAATCATCGTGAAGGATGAACAGATCCACTTCGCGGATGAAGTCGAAGTATCCGCGCCAGGGCAGGAAATTGGATTGGATGATGCCAACTTTCATTGACTAACTCGTTGTGCGGCCAATCACGTACGTATGCTTGCCCCCCGTGCGCTCGAAGACACGCGCCAGGTATTCGCCGATAATGCCCAACGCGAACAATTGCACGCCGCTGAAAATGATAATGGTCGAAGCCAAAAAGGGAAAACCTGGGATGGAACCGGCTGTGAAATAGACGGTCAACACATAGATCAATACACCCATCCCAAAGAGCGTGAAAAGAAAGCCAACAATGCTGGCAAAACGCAGCGGGATGGTGGTATAGCTGGTCAACACCAACAGCGAAACCTTGATCAATTTGAACAGGTTGTAGTTCGATTTTCCGACTGTGCGCGGCGCTTCCTCCACGGTCACAGATGCAAAACGCGAAGTCCCCCAGGAGAGCAGCACATCCACCAGCACATCCGGGCTCTTGAAATCTTCGAACGACTTGCGCAAGTCCGCACGAAAGGCCTTGAAGGCACCGATGTCACGCACTGTGCGCAAGCCCATCACATAGGCAATGGCACGCTTGACAATGACCGAGGCCAGGTTCTTCCAC
This sequence comes from uncultured Chloroflexia bacterium, assembly GCA_963829615.1. Taxonomy (GTDB): domain Bacteria; phylum Chloroflexota; class Anaerolineae; order Anaerolineales; family Villigracilaceae; genus JAABUE01. Next base: position 16,734 of record CAWHJM010000015.1, on the reverse strand, counting down.
CAGGCTTGCTGACGTTTGCGCGCCACCCCGTAGACAACGTCGTGCCCTTCCGCCAGTTTTTCCAACAGCTTGGGAATCTCGCGCGGCGGGTTTTGCAAGTCATCGTCCATGGTCACGATGACTTCATAGCGCGCCTCGCGGACACCGCATAAAGTGGCATTATGCTGCCCGTAATTGCGCATCAGGTCGATGCCGCGCACCCAGGGATGAGCTGTGCCAGTTCGGAAATGACCTGCCAACTCTGGTCGGGGCTGCCATCATTGACCAGAACCAATTCGAAAGCATCGGTCACACCAGGCAGGACTTTTCCCACTTCATCCACCAAAAGAGGCAGGGAATCAGACCCATTATAGACAGGCACGACAACGGAGACGTTCATCTTTTCACCAAAACAGACAGATTATAAATTCATTCGCACAAAAACAGGCCTGACCGGTGAACGGTCAGGCCTGTGAGTACCTAAAGGATGGATGATATTACTCCATGGAGGGTTTCCAAACTTCCCAAACCTTTCCTACCAGATCGGGCCCCGGCTTGAGGGTAAGCTGGCCCGGCTCCCAACCCGCGGGAGTAGCTTCCGCGCCCTTGGTGGCGCGCACATGCTGGAAGGCCTGGATCTGGCGCACGGTCTCGGCAAATTTGCGTCCGACCGGCGGCGTCAGCACTTCCATCGCCTGGATGACGCCATCGGGGTCGATGATAAAACGTCCGCGCAACTCGATGCCCTGGTTCTCATCCCAGACGCCATAGGCGCGGCCAACGTTGCCAGCCTGGTCTGAGGCCATGTGGAAGGGCACGCCGCCATCCACCATCTTGACCAGTTCATTATCGTTCCACATCTTGTGAACAAAGTGACTGTCCACGCTCACAGAGATGACTTCGACACCCAACTCTTGCAGTACAGGATATTTATCGGCGACCGCCGATACTTCGGTCGCTCAGACAAAGGTGAAGTCACCCGGGTAGAAGCACAGCAACACCCACTTGCCCAGGTAATCCGAGAGTTTTACATTGGTAAATGCGCCCTTGTAATACGCAGGGGCCTGGAAATCAGGGGCTTTCTGCCCAACTTTCGCGGTCATAGTCATCTCCTTTTTTACTTCTGTGGATTCGGCAGCCGGGGTTTCAGACGGTTGTTCGCCCATCACGGCCCCGGTCGTACGTGCGCATCCTTGCGGTTGGTCGGCCATACGACCTCCTTTTCAGGAATTATCGAGTGCGCTACTTAAATTATATACCCCGTCACCTATTTATGACGGGGTATTAAGTCACTTTTGGGGAGGTTATTCGACCCAATTCGCGCGCACCTGCCAGGAAAGCCTTACCCGGCATCGGTTTCTTCCCCGCTGGTTGGACTTCCCCCAGAACCAACAAGTTTTCTGACGTGCCGACAGCCGGCAGCCCAAGATAAACGGCGCGCTGCCCCTCCCGCATCTCTCCAACGCCTATGCTTGCACTGTGGACCTTGAGCAGATTCCCATCCCAATCGAAATACGTCCCCGGCCAGGGATTGAAGGCGCGCACTTTGCGCTCCAATTCCACAGCAGGTTGAGAGAAATCCAGGCGGCCTTCTTCCTTTTTCAACATGCCAGCATAGGTCGCGCCTTCTTCCGGCTGCGGACGGGGCTCGATCTCACCGGACAAATATGCGGGCAGGGTATCGAGCAGCAGGTCCGCTCCCAGCGTGGATAACTTCTCGAAAAGGGAACCAGCCGTCTCGTGCGGCGCGATGCGTACGGCGCGTTGACTCAGGATAGGACCGGTATCCAAGCCCACATCCATTTTCATGATGGTGATGCCCGTCTCTTCGTCCCCGTGCAAAATGGCCGCATTGATCGGCGCCGCACCCCGCCAGCGTGGCAGGAGTGAAGCATGCACGTTGAGGCAGCCAAATCGGGGCAGATCGAGCACCTCCTGCCTCAAGATTTGCCCGAAGGCAGCCACCACGATCACATCCGGTGCCCAGGCGCGCAGTTGCTCCATCGCACCCGGCTCGCGCAGTTTCTCTGGCTGAATGAGGGGGATACCCAGCTCCTGCGCCAGCGTTTTGACCGGCGGCGGCTTGAGTTCGCGTCCACGCCCGGCAGCGCGGTCTGGCTGGGTGACGACGCCAACGACAGGGTACTGCGCGTGCAAAGCCCGCAGCGCAGACAGGGAAAAATCGGGAGATCCCATGAAAACGATTTTTGGTTGATTGGACATATTTTGATTCTAGCATACCACCGATAGTACAAAAGAGTTGCCAATTTGGTTGATATTTGTCTGTTTTGGTGTACAATACACGAAATCAACTCATTCACTCAATTGAGGAGGAACCTATTATGTCTGAAGCCCCTGAAGCTCCTATGGCACCCGAAGCCACCAGTGATGACAAGCTATGGGCGCTGCTTGCATACATTTTTACGCCCCTTATTCCCATCGTTATCCTGCTTATGGAGGACAAGAAAAACCGTCCGTTCATCCGTGCTCATAATGCGCAGGCACTCGCCGTTGGTGTCATCAACGTTATTCTCGGCGTCGTGCTCAGCTGGACGTTGGTGTTAGCTTGTGTTCCTTTAATTGTCTGGTTTGTGTGTATCTATTGGGGTGTCCAGGCTTACAATGGTAAGATGGTTCAAATTCCTGTCATTACCGATTTCGTGAAAAATCAGGGCTGGGCATAACAACAGAATAATACTTGTAAGTCAAAGGCTCACAAGCAGATGTGGGCCTTTTTGTGTTTAAATTGATAGCTGGTTACCAACAATCCAGGGTTGGCCTGCTCGCGTGAACCAGCCTTTTTTATTTGCAACCTATTGTCTTCAAGCGCGTAAGTCTCAATAGCAAACAAATTAAGGAGCACACAATGAGCACAAACACCTATTATCCTTCCGGTGACAGCCCTGGTCTGGTAAAAACCATCGCCGTTCTGACCCTGATCAACGGCATTGTCAACATTTTCTGGGGATTAATTGCCACCGTATCCGTAACAGCCAGCATTATTCTGATTTGCCTGGCCCCATTCGCTATCCTGCCCACCATCCTGGGCGTCTTCGAGATCATATATGCGATCAAATTACTTTCTGACCCGCCGCAACCGGTCCAACCCTCGACCACAATCGCCATTCTGGAAATATTGTGCGTCCTGACTTTCAACGTCTTCTCGATGATCGTCGGTATCCTGGTGCTGGTCTTCTACAATGATCCACAGGTCAAAAAGTATTTTGCTGACCTGAATGGGATTCCCTACCCGGTCGCTCCAGAAGCACCTGCCCCGCCTGCCATCCCGGAACCAAAGAAGCCGCAAGAGAGGAAAGTGGCAGCCGAAAAAACCGATATCGCCCCTGAAGGAAACGTAGATTTACCAGCATAAAATCTGAAGAGGGTGAACAAATCAGGATGTTCTTCCTCTTGACTTCTATCCCTGTCCCCCGTAGAATGAAACTATAAAAACTAAACGGGGAACAGGGAAGAGCTTCTTGAGACCTGACATGTCTCTGTGATGGACTAACGGTGATGATCCCAGTCCGCGCGAAGGTCATGAAAGGAAAGACACTGATAAGACATGTCAGGTCTGACAAACAAGAACACCGAAGGTGCAAGTCTGGAAACAAGGCGAAACCAGGCGAAACTCTCAGGTAAAAAGGACCCTGTTCCTGAAACTCTCTGGAAAGTTCCCTTTGCAGAACGATATCGCAAGGGACACCGACGGTGAAAATTTGTTAGTTGGGTAGTTAGATAGTTCAATAGTTTGGTAGTAAAAAACGACCGAACTACAAAACTAAGTAACGAAACAACTAATGAATGAATCTCTCAGGTTCATGACAGAGGACGCGCGTTATATCAACGTGCGTCCTTTTTGTTTCGCCAAAACATCTTACATGAGGAGTGTAATATGAATGCCCCTGCTAATTTGAAATACACAGAAAATGATGAATGGTTCGACCCCGCCACCGGCAAAATGGGTCTGACCGACTACGCCCAAGGCCAACTCTCTGACATTGTATTCGTCGAATTGCTGGTCGAAGAAGGCGACGAAGTGGAAGCCGGAAAGCCGATCGCTTCGGTCGAATCGGTGAAAGCCTCTGCGGAAACCTACGCCTCGGCCAACGGCTCGGTTGTCGCCGTGAACGAGGAACTGGCTGACACGCCCGAAGTGCTCAACAGCGATCCCTACGGCGCTGGCTGGATGGTGCAGGTTGAGAACGGCCAGTCTGACAAGCTGATGGACGCCGCCGCATACGAAACGTATTGCGAAGGGCGAGAGCACTAATTTCATGTGTCATTGCGAGCGTCGCTGGTCGAGTAGGGCTGAGCGTTCGTCGCGCAGGCCGTATCGAGACCTGGTGCGAAGCAATCTTATGTTATGAGGAGATTGCTTCGTCGCTACGCTCCTCGCAATGACATGGAGCTAAATATGACTTACATCCCTATCTCCCCCAACGAGCGGGATGCGATGTTGGAGACCATCGGCGTCAAGAAACTTGACGACCTGTTCGAGGCTGTGCCTGCCAAACATCGTTTCCCGAATCTGAATCTACCCCCGGCGCTGACGGAAATGGAAGCCGCGGCGGAACTCGGCGAATTGGCTGCTGCCAACGAGTCCACGCGTGAACTGGTTTCCTTCCTGGGCGCGGGCATGTACAACCATTACATTCCGTCCGTCGTGGACCATGTTCTACGGCGCGGCGAGTTCTACACCGCCTATACCCCCTACCAGCCGGAAATCTCGCAAGGCACACTGCAAGGCATTTTCGAATACCAGAGCCTGATGTCCGTGCTGACCGGCATGGAAGTGTCCAACGCGTCGCACTACGATGGCGCGACCGCCGCCGCCGAGGCCGTCAACCTGGCCTGGGCGCAATTCCGTGGCAAGCGCACCAAGGTGGTGGTCTCGCCCACCGTCCACCCGCAATACCGCGACGTGATCCGCACCTACGCCCAGCGGCATGGACCTGGAACTGGCCGGTGAAACGGCGCAGACCTGGAGGGCGGTCCCGAAGCGCTGGCCGAAATCGTCGATGAAAACACCGCGCTGGTCATCGTCCAATATCCCGATTTCTTCGGGCGTGTCTACGATTACACCAAGATGATCGAGAACGCCCACGAGAAGGGCGCGCTGGTCTGCGTGGTCGCCAATCCCACGGCCCTGGCGCTCTTCAAGACGCCGGCCGAGATGGACGCGGACATCGTGGTAGGCGAAGGCCAGCCGCTCGGCATCCCGATGTGGTACGGCGGCCCGTCGCTGGGCTTCTTCACCACCCGCAAGAAGTTCGTCCACAAGATGGCCGGACGCCTGGTCGGCGAGACGGTCGACAATCGCGGCCAGAAGGCTTACGTGCTGACCCTGACCGCCCGCGAGCAGCACATCAAACGCGAGCGCGCCACATCCAATATTTGCTCCAACCAGGGCCTGCTGGCGCTGGCCTCGGCTGTGTATCTCTCGCTGGTCGGCAAAGGTGGACTGCGACAGGTGGCCGAACTGTGCTATCACAAGGCCCATTATGCCGCCGAGCAACTGAGCAAACTGCCCGGCATGGGACTGTGCTTCAGCGAGCCGTACTTCCACGAGTTCGCTCTGTGCGTCGGGCAGCCGGTCGACGAAGTCAACGCGCACCTGCTCGAGCACGGCATCATCGGCGGCTACGACCTGGGCCAGGATTACCCCGCGCTCAAGGATCACATGCTGATCGCCGTGACCGAAATGAACAGCAAGGAAGACATCGACGCGCTGGTCGAGGTGTTAGCGGAGGTGGCTCATGACTAGCCAAATTGAAAACGTCGCCCTGAGCCTGTCGAAGGGTGACGACTCCAATAATTGTGGAACCGACCATCTTTGACCTGTCCTCGCCCGGACGCACCGGCGTCACTTTCCCGGAACCGGACGTGCCACGCTCCGAGTTGCCGAAATCCCTGCTGCGAGCGGACCTGCCCCTGCCCGAGCTGGCCGAAGTGGACGTGGTCCGTCACTACATGCACCTGAGCACCTTCAACTACAGCGTGGACGGCGGTTTCTATCCGCTGGGCTCGTGCACGATGAAGTACAACCCCAAGATCAACGAAGACACCTGCCGCCTGCCGGGCTTCCTGTACACGCACCCCTTGCAGCCCATCGAGACCGTCCAGGGCAACCTGGCGTTGATGTACACGCTGCAAGATTGGCTGAAAGAGATCAGCGGCTTTGCGGCGGTCACGCTCCAGCCTGCGGCCGGGGCGCACGGCGAACTGACCGGCGTGCTGATCATGCGCGCCTACCACAAATCCCGCGGCGACGACAAACGCGTCAAGATGCTCATCCCCGATTCGGCCCACGGCACCAACCCGGCTTCGTCGGGCATGACCGGCTTGAAGGTCGTTCAAGTCCCCTCCGATGCGCGCGGCAACGTGGATATCGAAGCCTTGAAAGCCGAGTGTGACGAGACCGTGGTCGGCCTGATGCTGACCAACCCCAATACGCTGGGGCTGTTCGATGAAAACGTAGAAGAAGTGGTCAAGATCGTGCACGACTGCGGCGGCCTGGTCTACGGTGACGGCGCCAACCTGAACGCGCTGCTTGGCATCGTCCGTCCCGGCGACCTGGGCATCGACCTGATGCACTTCAACCTGCACAAGACCTTCGCCGTCCCGCACGGCGGCGGCGGACCCGGCTCCGGCCCGGTCGGCGTGGCCCCCCATCTGGTGGACTTCCTGCCTGCGCCCATCGTCGGTATCCTGGAAGAAGGCGACGATGAAATCGCGCCCTTGTTTGGCTTTGTCACGCCCGCCAAGTCGATTGGCCGCATGAAGGCCTTCCACGGACATTTCGGCGGCGGATTGGTGCGCGCCTTCACCTACATCGTCATGCACGGACCGGACGGCCTCAAAGACATCGCGCAATACGCGGTCCTGAACGCCAACTATCTGCTGGCGCGCCTGCGCGACACCTATCACGTCCCCTACGACCGCATCTGTATGCACGAATTCGTGGCCGAAGGCCAAGTCGAGGGCACGGACGTGCGCGCGCTGGACATCGCCAAGCGCCTGATGGATTACGACTTCCACCCGCCGACCAACTACTTCCCGCTGATCGTGCACGAAGCGCTGATGATCGAACCGACCGAGACCGAGAACAAAGACACGCTCGATGCCTTCGCCGATGCGCTGATCAAGATCGCGGAAGAAGCTAAAACCAATCCCGAACTGCTGCACGAAGCACCGCACAAGACCAAGTTTGGCCGCATGGACGAGGTCAAGGCCGCCCGCGAGTTGGTGCTGTGCTGCTGGCTGCCGGAAGATTACGAGAATCAGTAAACAGAGTAGGGGCGGACAACTGTCCGCCCCTCTAATCGACAAGTGGGTTATTCATGTCAAATGGAAAATTATCCTTTTTGAGAACAGTTCTAAAACCGCTGGGGTTATCGGACGATGCAATAAACAGAATCATTGAATTTATCTCCGACTTGCTATTTGAAAAAGATGAAACCTCCTCGTCAAAAATTGAGTACCCATACTTTCTAAGCGAAGAATTTATCACGCCTGCGGAAAAAAATTTCTTTTTTAATCTTCAAACGATTGTTGGCGAATCTGCTCAAATCTTCTCGAAAGTAAAACTAGGCGACTTGTTTTACGTAAAAACGGGCGATTATGGCAAGAATTGTTCATACATGAACCGGATTGACCGTAAACATGTTGATTTCCTTTTATGCGCGCCGAATACCCTGCAACCAATTTTAGGAATTGAATTGGACGATAAAAGCCATCAACGCGCTGACAGACAAGAACGCGATGATTTCGTAAATCATGTCTTTCGAAGCAGCAAAGTTACCTATGCTACATTTTCCTCGCTCAAAGAAGCTTATTCCCAAAGATGATATACGTCAAAACTTTCGCCTTACCTTTCAAAGACACAAACCGCAACCGAGCAGCCCGAAGCAATTACAAAACTCATCGCCGCTTTGTCCAAAATGTGGAAGTGAGATGATTTTACGAACTGCAAAGCGGGGAGACAATCAAGGTGGAAAATTTTGGGGATGTTCACGATATCCTGAGTGTCGCGGGATTCTGAATATAGAAACGAAATAACAAGGTAGAGATAATACCCAAAAGCCTCGGAGACATCGTTCTCCGAGGCTTTTATGATCCTATACAAAGAATTTGACCCAGAAGGAATTGATATCGTTCTTATTCAAAGGGCCTGAGGCTATTGCTTTTTTGGTTTTCGAAACCTATAATAATGACAAGGTGATCGGATTCATGAAAGAATTAATCCACTGTATTTTTATGAAAATGGATATGTTTTTTTGGTAGTGCTTAAGAGCCAAGTGATAGCTTATTGAGATTGTAGCGGATGATAAAAAGTCTGGTGACCAGTTCATGGAAGTAATCCGTTTTTGAAAACGATAATGTCTTGCGAGTGTAACGAGCATTCCATTGCCTGAGCGTGTTGTTCCAGCGTTCCATGTGGTTGGTCTGCCCACTTTCTTTGCCAACCGAGTGATGTGTTTCTTTTGGGAAAACATTGGAATAAGCTTCCCAGAAATCACTGTACGTTTGGCAATGTTGGTAGGCTTCCGGAATGGCCTGCCACAATAGTTGGCAAGTCGCTTCACTACGGTCACCGATCACAAAAGCCACAATTTGTCTTGTCCGACGACACATCGCTGTCCAGAGCCAACGTTTCTCTGCCTTTTTGAGCACAAAAGACCAGGCTTCGTCCAGTTCGAGCACATCATCTGGTTCTGCAGGCGATAGAGTATCCGTCAGCGTTGGATTGGTTTGGTCTTTTTTTTCAACCAACTCGCCAATGTCTGTGGGCTGACACCAAAGATGCGTTGAATACCACGCATACTTGGACGTTCATGGTAAGCCGCGATGATTTGTTCTTTCTGTGCTTCTGTGTAGCTGTGCTGCGGCTCGAGAACGCAGCGCTTACCGCAGTCTTTACACCAGTATTGTTGACTGCCACTGCCATTATGACCATTTTTGACAATCTTCTCACTGCCGCAATGGCGGCATCGATATACAACAACTTTTGTAATCATATTGGCAGTTTACCACTCATCACTTGAGTTGTGGCACTACCGTTTTTTTAAAATATATAAGGTTGTTAATCGGCGCGCCGATTAACACGTAGTTGGGCCGTCTATTCTGATAACATAGGTAAAAAATGAACCTAAAATCTTTAATTCGACAAGAACTATGGCTAGCTGTTTCAAATACATATGAAACAGAAAACTACAGCCATGCGATTTTAGATGCAATGCACTATATGAGTGAAATTATCAGAGAAAAATCTGGTGTAGATGGTGATGGGCAAGGTCTAGTTGGAGCCGCATTTGGTGGACAATCTCCAATACTTCGAGTGAACAAATTACAAACAGAAACCGAGCGTAATATACAGAAGGGTTTGGAACAAATATTACGAGGTATGTATCAAGGCATAAGAAATCCTCGAAGTCACGAACAGATAGATGATACAAAAAATACAGCAGACGCTATTATTTATTTCGTCAATTATCTAATAAGCATAATTGACCAGTCTCAAGAACCATTTACTATTACGGGTTTTGTCTCTAGGGTTTTTGATAAACACTTTGTTCATTCACCCAGATATGCTGAATTACTTGTTGCAGAAATTCCACATAGTAAATATTTAGATGTTCTTGTGGAGATGTACAGGAGAAAACGAGAGGGAGAAGGTGAAAATCTTGCTTATGTAGTCAAAGAAATATTAAAGGTAATTTCTGAAGAACAAATATCAGATTTTCTAACAATTGTTTCTGAGGAATTAAAAACCACCCAAGAAAATATTGACATAAGATTGACTTTGCAAATGCTCCCACCTATTCTTTGGAAAAACTTAAACATGGCTGCACGAATGCGAGCAGAAAATATACTAATAAAATCTATAGAAGAAGGTAAAGCAAATTCACAAGGCAAAACGCTTAATGGGGCCGGAGCACTTGGAACATGGGCAGGTGAATTTTTACAACATTTTGAACTTAAGTACAATGTTGGGGGTGTGGCACAAATTTTCGGGGAAAGGGGTGTAAGATAGCGGGGAAAGCAAAGGAGGCGGCATGAACGGCGAAGAAATGCAGAAGAGATGGAAAGGGTTGAGTGAGGAGATCATCAGTGGGATGGCAGAATGGCGAGAGCAGCACCCGCTGGCAACATTTCGAGAGATTGAAAATGAAGTGGATAAGCGTTTAGCGCTGTTGCGGGTACGGATGTTATCGGATGCGGCAATGCGTAGCGCACAGGCGGAGTGGGAAGGAGCTAACCGAGAGGTGGTGTGTTCGAGTTGTGGAGCACAACTTGAACAGAAAGGGAAAAAGAAGCGTAAGCTGCAAACGCGAGGAGGCCAAGAAGTAGAACTAGAGAGAGAGTATGGTGTTTGTCCGAGATGCGGGCAAGGGATTTTTCCCCCTGGATGAAGAGTTGGAGTTGCTGCCTGGCATGCTGACGCCGCATGGGCACGAGTGTTTGGTACGGCTATCAGGCTGGATGCCGTTCGCAAAAGCGGCCGAGATACTGGAAGATTTTATGGGCATTCGGGTCAGTAAGAGTGTGAGCCAGAGATACACGGAGGCAGCTGGGGCAGCATATGAGCAAATGCAGAACGAAGAAGTCGAGCGGTTGGAGAAAGCAATGCCAGTAGCAGAGACAGGAGCGGACAAAATCCAAATCAGTGCTGATGGAGCAATGGTGCCGTTATTACATGGCATATGGGCAGAAGTAAAAACTCTGGTCGTTGGAGAAGTACAGCCTGTAGTGGAAGAGAAGGGCGAAAAGGTGGTGCATACTCGCAAGTTGAGTTATTTTTCGCGGAAAGTGAGTGCCCAGGCGTTTCAACGTCTGGCTTTGGTGGAGATGCACCGTCGCGGGGTGGAACATGCGAGGGAAGTAGCGGCGATCATGGATGGGGCAGATTGGGAACAAGGATTTATTGACTACCATTGTCCCCAGGCGACCCGTATCCTGGATTTTCCTCATGCGGCAGAACATGTGAACAGCATTGGAGAGTTTTTGCATGGAGAACACACCCCTGAAAGTCAGGCCTGGCTCAAGGAGCGCCTGCAGCGGCTCAAACATAAAGGACCGGATGAACTCTTGCTTGAAATTCAAGCACTCCAACGACAGCATCCAGATTCCAAGGCCATCTCTGGTAATTTAGCCTATCTGGAAAAACGAAAAGAGCAGATGCAGTACCCGCTTTTTCAAGCACATGGTTGGCCAATTGGCAGTGGCATTGTGGAAAGCGGAAATAAACTGGTTGTGGAAGCACGCATGAAGGGTTCAGGAATGCACTGGGCGGAAGCACATGTCAACCCTATGCTTGCCCTTCGTAACATCATTTGCTCTGATCGTTGGAAGGAAGAATGGCCTAAGATCGAAACCCGACTACGCCAGCAAACCAAGCAACGAAGAAGTAGTTTACACCAAGCAAGGAGCACGATCTCCAAAGCCACCCCGTCCCGCGTGTCACCAGACATGGATGCAAAGTTCATGCAAGTTTTAGCTACCAAGATCGAACAACAGAATTTGCCCAAAAAAGCCAAAAGCAGCCCCTGGCGAAATTTCAAACATGGCAAGGCTCTGTATCAACGATCAGATCCCCCGAAAAAATGAACCACACCCCAATGTTGGAAGCACAATTCTAAAAAAGCTTGAGGAAAGCTATGATGAACAAATGTATATTTTCATATTCTTCCTACGTCAATTGCCCGCAATATATGATGGAAGTTACCAAAAAGAAAATTGTATAAAGGCACTGTGCAAGGCGGTAAAAGAAGAGGCCTTTGATACAAATATTGGAGAACGCTTGACAAGTGCTTATTGGTCGTTTCCCGAGGATTGGCGAAATACGATAATAAGTGAACTACCTGACTTAAAAGTAGACGACGAGATACCTTTCTAATAAAAACTGCCCAACACGGCGTTCTAATGAACAGCTTTGTTCATTTCGGGAAAAATGATAGCCCACTATCATGCGTGGGTGCACGCGGACCCCGCGAACTACACACGGGGCAGGCGGCTGGATTTCACACTGCCAAATCGACTTTTTCGTGGCTTTGGGCTTTGTCCGTTTCGTGGGCGCGTCTATGTTCCTCCAGCCGCCGGTATCCCGGCAAAGAGCGCCAGGACGATGTCGCGGGCCGTTAGGCCGCTTGGTTTAGCTCAAGCTCGACTAATGGGCGGCTTTTACAAAGTGCCCTTCTCAAATTTAATCACGGAGGTGCTTGTGAAATCTGAATACAATCCATTCGTAGATGCAATGAAATCCAACGCGAAGAGACTCCAACTTGCGGCCTGGTACATGCTGATGGAGGGAGCTGAGCGCGCACTCAACGAGGTTGGCGATATTGTGGATAAGGCCTGGGACGGAAAAAACTGGCATGGCGACGATAATCAATTTGGAGAAATCTTGGCGACGATGACAACGATCACAGTTGCAGGGAAACGCATCATTCCTCCAGATTTTATCGAGAAGCAACATCAACAACTTCTCGAGAGTATTGAGCGTTTACACTCAGTTTGTATTACATGCAAAAATGGGAAAACCTGCCGATGCAAAGATATACTTCGACAAAAGTCAAGAATTGCGCAATGCGTGCATTGAGGCGATTTAAGCTGTGGGCAACACTCTCGAAATGTAAAAGCGGCCTACCGATTAATGTAAGTGTCAAGGCTGGAGAGCAAAATCAGTGAAAATACCATGAGTTTTCAAGTTGTTGAGGTAAAAGCGGTCACGAGAGTTCATCTTTTCGTGGCCGTTTTTTGTTATGTGCTTAACGCCCACTACCTCCGCCAGCCGATTTCTGGCGGAGTTTGTTTTTTCTTTTAGGGGAAGTTCGAAACCCTATCTCGGCGGTTTCAGCTCTGGCATCAGTTCCAGGATCTCGGCTTCACTGGCCAACCGGTGCGGGTGCTTGGGGTCCAAAGCCACGCGCCGCAACTCACTCCCGATCCCCAATTTCATCAAATAGTAACGTACAAACTGCGGGCGCGTCAGCCCTTTGCGCTGGGCTTCGTTCAACTGCCACGACCAGGTGTAGTATTTGTAGGCGATGCGCTCGTCTGAGTAGTGATAATAACTGGTCTTGCGCGTGAGCACCGACCAGACGATGGTCAGTAGATGTCGAGCAATTGCCACAATGGCCTGATTGCGGTGCATGCGTCGTTCCAGTGTAGAGAACAAGCGTTTCCAGTGCGGGTCGGCTTTCACGGCTCGTTGGGCTACTTCCACCAACGCCCAACGCAATTCACGCCGCCCTTCCTTCGTGATGCCTTTGCCCCGTAGTTTCATCCCGCTCTGTTCTACCCCTGGCACCAAGCCTGAATAGCTCGCCAACCGCTTTGGGGTCTCAAAACGACTTATATCCCCAATGGCTGCCAGCACCGTCATGCCCGTCACCACTCCAAACCCGGGTATCTGCATCAGGTACAGCATCTGCTCTGCCCAGGGCTCTTCATGGCTCATCCGCCTCAACTCTTCGGTGATCTTGTCGATCTGGCCTTTCAGGTACTTCTTGGTCTCCAAGTCCAGATCAAGCTGAAAACGCTCCATGCCTTCCAGCTTCTCCCGCCAGCCCATATCCTTCTCCTGGAACCGTTTCCCCCGCGGATGTCCCAGATGATGCCGGTGCGAGACGCTGTGCATGCGGTTCACCACCTGCGTGTGCATCCCCACCAGCCTCCGCCTCTGCGAGATCAACTGCCGTAATTCGCGCACATGTTTCGGCGGCACCCAGACCGTTGGCACCAGGTTGGCTGCCAACAGTCGCGCCAGAATCAACGTATCTTTCTTGTCCGTCTTCACGCGTGCACAAGCGATCTGCTTCACCTTGATCGGGTTGGCGACCAGCACTTCCGCCACCAACGGCTCCAACAGATCGTACACATGCCAGGCATTTGTCGTCGATTCGATCACAACACGGTCGCTTGGCAGGAGATACTTTGCCAGCCACTTCTCCAAATCTTCATGCTCCACACGACAGGCTTCCATGATCACCTGCCCATCGCGGTCTACCCCGGCAACGACACAATAATGCTTGTGGATGTCCAGTGCAATGTATCGACAAACTCTTGCTTTCGGAATATCTTCCATGCTACACTCTCCTTAAGTTACACAGGTGGGGCGTGGATTTTTCGGGCATGGAGTCATACACACCGATTCGGGCTCTGTGGCCCAGACGAGAATCCACCGGGCGACCAAGTAACACCACGGGCTCTAGTCCCATAGGCGGCTGCGGTCTGCCCAGATGCTCCTTGCCCCAGATAGCATCCCCGGTGCAGTGTCTCTCAACTGCACAGGATACCATCCCACGCCCCACCCATTACATTCTAGTAACAAAGCGTGCACACACGGCGTGCACGCGGACCCCGCGAACTACACACGGGACCGGCACAGAGCGCCGGGGCTTTCCCGTACGGGGACGATGTCCTTTACCCCCTTTCGGGGGCCTTACCCCATGCGGGGCACAAATCGGCAGGGATGTTATCGCGAGCCTTTAGGCGGCTACATGAATTGCTACGAACCAAATTGAAACCGGAAGCTGAGAGGTAGATTATGAACCAACTACCTGCGTTACTTGTGAAGCTAGAGTCGCTGAAGCGAGATCCCGCCTTGGATCCAGGTAAGCGAGGGACCAGGAAGATTCTCGTAACAGAGCTTTACCCGGAGAAGGAAACCGAAGCAGTAAGAGTGGTATGGAATCCACCTGCTGGTGCAGAAAGATGTCCAGTCCAAGTGACAGAGAATATCGAGATTGCGATTTTCACACAAAACGTCGCGCAGGATCGCCACTTCCACAAGATTGGGACAGAGATCTATACGGTTTTGGAAGGAGAGATGAGAATTGAGGTCGAAGAAAAAGATTATGTGCTTCTTGCAGGAGATATGATCGTTGTCAATCCTGGTGCGGTTCATGAAGTAAAGCCTGAAGGAACAAATTTCCTCTGTCGTGTGGTCACGCCTAATTGCATTGGTAGTTCTGATAAGTACCTTGTCTAGTAACACAGCGTGCATCCCGCAAACCTCACGCCCCGCAAAAAGCGCGGGACAAGCGTTCGAAAGGATATAAGATGGAAATCAATGAAGAAAAGATTGATGAAGTTGTATTGGCACTTCTCTATCTGAACTTTCATGGCAATCATGGTGCGGTAAGAGCATGGAAGAGTTTTGACTGGGATGCAATGGACCGCCTGCACAAAAAGGGATTTATAAGTGATCCGCAGAGTAAAGCGAAATCAGTGCTTGTAACCGAAGAAGGTCAGAAGGTTGCGAAAGAACTGTTTGAGAAATATTTGAGGGCGTAAGAAAAAGTGTGTAAATGGGTTCTCCTAAAGAGAGAAAGGAAAACCCATGAGTGAGAAAAAGAACAAGGACGAGAAAGACATTCAAGCCCGTATGCCCAGTGCCGAAGAAGTAGCGCGAGAGTTGGGGAAAGCCACTTCCATCGATGATTTTTACGGGAAAGACGGCATCTTTGCGCGGCTGTTCTCCAAGACTATCGAGGAGATGCTGGAAGCGGAATTGAGTTCTGAATTAGGCTATGAACGGTACGAAGCGGAAGGTCGCAATTCAGGCAACAGTCGCAACGGGCACTACACGCGCAAGATGCGTACTTCCGGTGGCGATGCTGAGATCAAAGTGCCGCGTGATCGCAACGGCGAGTTCCAATCGGCGCTGTTGAAGAAGAACAGCAACGAGATCGAACAGAAGATCACGGCCATGTATGCCAAGGGCATGTCCACGCGAGACATCCAGGATATGCTGACCGAGTTGTACGGCATCGATGTGTCACCGGAGACGATCAGCGCCATTACGGACAAGGTCTGGCCGCTGGTGGAAGCCTGGCAAAATCGGCCTCTAGCGCCAGTGTATGCCATCCTGTACCTGGATGCGATCCACATCAAGCTCAAACGGGAAGGCAAGATCGACAATGTGGCCGTCTACAACGTGCTGGGCTATGGTCTGGACGGTCACAGGGAAATTTTAGGCCACTGGATCGGCGACGGAGCGGAAGGCGCCAATTTCTGGCTCTCGGTCATCACCGACCTGCAAAATCGCGGTGTGCAGGATGTGTTCATCGCTGCTATCGACGGTTTGACCGGTTTCAAGGACGCCATCCAGTCCGTTTTTCCGAAAACCCAGGTACAACGCTGTGTGATCCACCAGATCCGCCAGAGCCTGAAATATGTGGTCTGGAAAGACCGTAAAGCCTTTGTCGCTGATCTGAAAACCGTCTACCAGGCAGCCACCCGGGAAAAAGCAGAAGCCAACCTGCTCCAATTGGAGCAGACCTGGGGCAGCAAGTACGGTGCGGCTGTCCGCTCGTGGCAAAACAACTGGGATGATCTGGCGACCTTCTTCGAGTTTCCCAAGCAGATCCGCCGCTTGATCTACACCACCAACAGCGTGGAAGGCTATCATCGCCAACTGCGAAAAGTGATCAAGACCAAGGGCTCGTTCCCGACCGAGCAGTCCGTGAGAAAACTACTTTATCTGGCCACCATGAATATCACCAAAAAATGGACCGCTCCCATCCAGAACTGGCCACTGATCCTCAACCAGTTGGCCATTCGTTTCGAAGACCGGATGCCCGTATGATACACTCCTGCCACCTGCTTCCCGATTGTAGCCTTCACCTTGCGGGCCTCAAGGGAAGCCCACCCTTGACCCCCGCTGCGGTTCAGGCTTTTCTTCCGGAAGCGCTGGCAGGAAAAATGTCATTTGTGAATATCCCATTTACACAAGATTTCTTACATACC
>CAWHJM010000014.1:0-85958 GCA_963829615.1 uncultured Chloroflexia bacterium | reverse complement strand
ACCACGTATTGTGATGCTCTTGGGTGGGGCTTACCAGTAAACCGAGAGCAAAAATATGGAAGAGCAAAATGGATTTTTTTGCGACGTGACACGCAATCGGCATTTTATTACTGGCGCAGGGGAGAACTCACACTGTGGGAATGGTGGAAGTCGATACGTGGCAAGAAGATATACGCCCTGTTCTCTTGGACTGATCCGGGTCCGTTCCTGGGTGATTTATATAGGGTGATTGGTATTTTATTTAAACTAAAAGGAAAACGAACTACAAAGCCGACTTTTTAAATCCAAAGGTGTCTGGCCTTATCAAACAATATTTCTAATGAACGGTGTTCTGATTCGTTCTGGCGCGGGGGCTTCCATGATTTCTATTGATAGCAGGTTTACAAAAATGAAGAAAAATTATCAGCGTTTTTTTGAAAATGAACGGGGAATTGATTACTGGAATAACATCTACAAGCAACAAGGCTTTTATGGCGATAGCTTTAGACAGCGCGCTGATATTGCGCTATCATGGGTAAACAATTTGGCTCTTTCGGGAGATTTGACAGATCTTGACGCTGGTTGTGGAACTGGAAGGGGTTACTACTCACTTAATTTGTGAAGAACGAAGGGTAGTCGGTATGGATTTTTCTTATGGGATGGTACAGGGGGCGAAAAATGGTCACAACGCGAAAGATAATTATAATGTTGCTTTTCTCGTTGGCGATATTGAGACTTTACCGGTAAGAGATGCAAGTGTAGATGTGGTTGTTTCCTTAGGTGTGGTCGCTTATCTTTCTTCTGAAGAGAAAGCATTGCGTGAATTTGCAAGGATACTGAAACCTGGGGGAGTACTAATTATTAGTATCGTTAATAAAGCACGTTTGGTAAATTATCTGGATCTACCGCTTTTATTAATGAAATTAATATCTAGGATTTGAAAGAGAAGCACTATTTCTTCACAACTGAATGCTGGTATTCAGGTAACCCCGCAACTGACAACATATTTTATTCCAAGGTTTCGGAAATCGTTAGAGGCGATAGACTTTACTGTATGTGAGTACAAGACAATTCCATATGAATTATTAACTTTTTTTGGTAGGGAATTACTTCCTCGAAATATTAACTTCGAGAATAAGTATGTTTTTGAACGATTTTCGAATGTTCCTCTTGTTCAATCTTTTGGAGGGTATGTGTGTTTTCAAGGCGGAAAAGAACCTGTTTTGAATTCAGGTTAATCCAATTGTCTGTGAATTTGTTTGTTAAGGATTTGTTGAGGGCAAGCGCTTATTTTTCAAATTGAGGAGGAATGAATGTACTACAAAGTTAGGGAGATCCCATCACATGAAAGTGAAGCCTGGGATAGATTGGTATACTCATCCCGGCAAGGAACTGTCTATTTGCTTTATGAATTTTCTGCGAGTTGGTTTGCAACAGACCCAATGTTAAGCTTCGTCCGGCTAGGTTGTTACGATGAGCATGATCTTTTGGTTGCTGGACTCTCCTGCCCCGCAGGAGACTGCTGGGCTTTTGGATAGACTATTTACCGCGGCTTCCTTATTTCGGTACGCCAATTTTGTCTTCTAAAATACAAGAAAACTCTACCAAAAGCTTCGATATTTTGGCGGCATTAGCTCATGCATCTCGAAGATATGTGCCTTTCATGGCTATAGAGTGTAACCCTAGCCTATTGGATGTTAGAGCTTATTTACAGGATGGTTGGGCGGCTAATCGTTTTTATACTCATGTCTGGGACTTGAGGGATTTAGATGTTGTCTACAAAAATATGGGAAAAAGAAAGAAGGCCATCCAGAAAGCGCAAGCGGAATTTTTATTCGCTCGGGAAGCAGCAGGTAAAATCGCTGATGATTTTTTGAGATTATATGAGCAAACAGCTTCGAAATATATGTTGCGTTTTGATAAGATTTGGATTAATGCTTTTCAACAAAGATTAGCTTGGTTGGAGAGCAAGGATTTGCTACGAATATACACACTCAGGTCAAAAACGGGAGAGTTGATTGGCGCCTCGTCTTCTGTCTTGAGCCGATGTGATCATACTGTATATACCTGGCTGTTAGCCTATGATTATGCCAGTCCTAATCGGCATAACATGCCTGCACTCTATTGGTACCTTGCCCAGGATATGGCAAATGAGTTCCATTATCTTGATTTGGGGTCGGCTGATAATTTTCCCTTATTCTCGTTTAAGATTTTTGGCGACTAATTCTGTGCCTTATTGGTTTCTAAAAACCAGAAATGTAGAAGCTCGATTTCGTATTGGAGATACGATAAAGGAAGTAAAACGTACTTTTGCCCACCCTTTTCATGGAGGTGCTTAATATGCCTTGCGTCAGAGAATTAGCATCAGACCAATACGTGCTCTGGGATCAATTCGTTGCTCGGTCGCCTCAAGGAGGACTGTTTCATACCGTTAAGTGGAATCAGATGTTGTGCGAAACTGGGCCGGGCCGAGAAGGATTCTTACCATTGGCATATTGGAACAAAGACGAAATCCAGGCTGGAGTGATTGTTCCTTATCGATATTCTAATGGGAAAAAAGTTGCTGATTTACCAGCCTTTGGGTACGTTGAACCTGTTTTTGGGGATGAGTTCAACTGCGCAGATTGTTGCCGAACATATCCGAGATATGCTGTGATGGCCGAATTACTTCGGGTGCTTGTAGAAAACTTGGATAGTGTTCGTATGGAGAATTCGCCGGAGATATGGGATGTCCGCCCGTATGTGTTTGAGGCTTGGAAGAGCAAAACAGTATATACTCACCTGTGGCATGCTCTTAACGATGAAAAGGCGTGGAAAAGAATAGATGCGCAGATACAAAAAGTCGTTTTATCGAATCAAGATAGGTTCTTGTATCAGGTTGGAATGGGAGATGAATGGATAGAAAAATTTATCAGTTATAACAAACGAAGGTTCTCATCCGGAATACTTAGGAGAAGAATTAATTGGATGCGGAGTCATGGAATCTGCCAACTCCACCTGCTCTTGGATAAGTCGGGGAGAGAAGTGGCGATGACTTTATCTATTGTAAGCTCAGAGAACAAAACGGCTTATTTGTGGGGAACCGTATGTTCCGAACCAGACCTTAAGATGAGCGCTCTCCCTATCCTTTTCTGGCACACTTATCTGTCGTTGAAAGAAAAGCACCAAAAAATTGATGTTGGAGGATCAGATAGTTGCCGTATCGGTTTGCTAAAAGACAAATTAGGTTGCAAGCCTGTTCCTAGGTTCATTGTGTCTTATCGCCATCACCGCTCCCTTCGATAATAGTGTAGGGAGAGATTTGATGAAAACATGTTAAAGAAAACAAATTGTCGTGTAAGCAATTTTATTGAAAAATCATCTTTACAAGTAGGATCATTACAATGAAAAACACTTTTTCCGTTCTAATTCTTAATGACGATGGCGATTTGGGTCTCTTTGCTGCACACTCATTGGCACGTTTTCCAAATGTAAGAGTGCATATTTTATCCAGGGAGCAATGGCCCCCGCTCCGCGTTTCTCGTTATCGCCAAAGTTATACATTTTCGCCGGTTGGTTATGAGAACAGGATAGTCTTAGAAATTATTGAGAATGTTGTCAAAAAGAAAAGAATAGATGTTCTTCTACCTGTAGATATTCAGGGAATACGTTTTGTGATTGCTAACCGAGAGGCACTTTCATCCTTTGTTGCAATTGCACCTGTGCCTTACCTTGATTCCTTTGAGGTTGTCAATAACAAATGGCTCCTAGCTAAATTTCTTGAAGAAAAACAAATGCCAGGCCCTCCGACCTTGTTGATTGACTATAACGATTCGTTTGAAAAACAACTACAAGCCTTGGAATTTCCAGTGTTGGTAAAGCCAATCATTTTGTCAAGTGACGGCGATGGCATCAAGAAGTTTGGCAACTTGCCTGAATTGAGGCACTTTCTGGAACACCAAAATCCAGAACAACTGCGAGGGCAGTTGATCATTCAGAGTTTCTTGTCTGGATATACTCTGGGTGTAAATATCTTATCTCGTAACGGTAAACTACTGGCTATAACCTTGCAACATTGGCTTATCCCAGACGAAAGAGAATTCGCGCCGGCTGCCGCTGTCAAGTTTATAAAAGATGACCGTTTTTTTGCAATGGCTCAAAAACTTGTATCTGCTCTAAATTGGAATGGGTATGCGAATTTGGACACAATTTGTGATAGCCAGAATAATCTTAGGGTTGTGGACTTCAATTCTCGTTTCTGGGGCAGCCTGCTAGGTTCGTATGAGGCGGGCGTCAGTTTTCCATACTTGGCTTGCTTGGTAGCTCTCAACATTCCTTTCCCTATGCCAGATTATGATCCAATAAAATACTTCCATATCAAAACGGCTTTACGAGAAATGCGGTTAGGCTTTTTAGGAAAGAGACAAGAGTATAAAGTCAACTTTCGAGAGTCGGGATTGCGTTTTCTCTTAGCTGATCCCCTGGCCGAGTTGATGAGAATTTATAAAAAGAAACTTTTTGGGAAGTTTAAAAATGCCTAATCTTTGGAACCGAAATTCCCCTGATAATTTCTGGATGCCTGATTCTCTCATACCTGAAGAGTATTGGCGTAAGGCTGTCCAGAAATCAATCTCGATTTTGAATTTGTCTGATGAAGTGGAGATTGATGAGCTACTTGCTCTAACATTAGGGGAAGGGCAATTCGGACCAAATCATTGGGAACTGAGTTCAACTAAGCGCTTGTATTATTTCCTAAAGCCAATTTTGCCCAGGTCTTTTACGCGGATTTTGCGGCGTTATTATAGTAACCCTCTTGACGACAATCTGATGGTAAAGTGGCCTATTGAATCTCGTTATGCCATGTTTCAATGGAGTGTGGTGCGTCAAGTTTTGATGGAGATAGATCAAAAGAAAATCAGCTTTAGGAATCTTTGGCCCGATGACCTTCAGTTTGCATTTGTGCTGACTTACGATATTGAAACAGCGGCAGGTCAGGCCTTTGTTTACAAAGTCGCAGATATGGAAGAAAGCTTGGGTTTCAGATCTTCCTTTAATTTTGTTCCAGAGCGTTACAGCCTAAATTTTGACTTGATCAAAGATTTGAAGGGACGCGGTTTTGAAGTAGGCTGTCACGGGTTGAAACACGATGGAAAATTGTTTAACACAAGAGCGGAATTTTCGAAGCGAGTTTCGAAAATAAATGAACACCTGAAAAAGCATGAAATGGTTGGTTTTAGAGCCCCGTTGACGCACCGTAACCCTGAATGGATGCAGGAATTAGAAATTGAATATGACCTTTCTTTCTTTGATACGGATCCGTTTGAGCCAATTTCTGGAGGTACGATGAGCATTTGGCCTTTCTTTGTTGGCCACTTTGTCGAATTGCCATATACTTTGGTTCAAGATTATTCATTGACTTCTGTTCTTGGCGAAGCATCTCCTCGAATATGGCTTGAAAAAGTTGATTTCATCGAAAAGTACCATGGCATGGCCTTACTCAACTCTCACCCGGACTATTTAAGAACAAATGACACTTGGGAAGTATATTTTGAATTTTTAAATTCCATGAAAGCACGTAAGGGTTATTGGCATGCCCTACCTCACGAAATTGCAACATGGTGGAAATTGCGCGCCTCTAGTACTTCTACTGAATTTAAAAAGAACGGGGGTAGTTATATTTATGCTTGCTCGAATGAGGACGAATTAAACTTTTGACAGTGCTCCAACCTAATTGTAGAAAAGAGAATTGCCGAATTGCTGCTTCAGTCGTAGTTTTATTAATGATATTCGTAAGCTCCGATATCGTAACCATCACCTTGTGGACGAGAGATCCCATCAAGATCATTTGGCACTAAAACACCCAGATTGAAACCCGAAGTCAATTGCCGGGGAGGTAGCCTGTAAATGATAATTCCCTAGCCCCACGAATAAAGGATTGACGTCCCAAAGGTCATTTGAGTGATCGTAAGTGTTTGTGTCATAAATGGGCTCTCCATCATTTCGGAATGCCATATTGTTACCTGCCTGAACGTTACTGTTGGTTACATAAATAACTTGGGCAGTCTGATTGAATAGGATATTGTTCCTCAGCAGAATATTCGAAGAGTTGTTGACCGAGACCCCGACGGGATTATAGTTTGGATTTGTTGATGTATTACCAATGATGTGGTTGTTCACAATACTGACATCGTCCGATCTGACTATTCCCATGCCTGCATCCGAATAAACAAAATTGTTCCTGATGACTATTCCACCGGTGCTATCTTCTATCTGAAAACCACTACCTAGGTCTGAAGAATTTTGTGCAGAAGGCTGAACATTAAGGCATGTATTCTGCTCGATGATAACGTTGCTTAAGGCTTCGTGATTTGTATCTTGCCACGTTTGGAAACAATCTATGTGTGGATTTATATTTTCCGGAGTATTGGCAGGAATATCATGAATATAATTTTTGCGGATTATATGTCCCGAGCCAAATAATCTTATCCCGTCGGCATCTACCCAGGATGGCGGATTCGCCCAATTTGGATGATATTGAATTGTTCCCCAAATTTCATTGCTTTCAATCAGATGACTTTGACCATTTATCTCGATGCCATTTTGAGAATTATGGTAAAGACGATTATTGCTAACCGAGCAATTGTCGGTTTGTTTGGTTAGCAATATTCCCCCACGCGTAGCATTATAAATATAATTTCCTTCGAGATTGCAATGCGTACCTTGTACATAAATGCCTCTCCCATCTACATCATTGTTTGGGGTATCAGTTATTTCAAAGCCTCTGAGTGTTATATAGTTGGCTTTTATATTAAAACCTCTTGTGGTCACTGCCCCTGAAGTCTGAAAGGTAATGGACGAACCAGGTGAACCTGAGCGGGTTATATAGACTCTTTCTGGGTATATACCTGCATTAACGGTGACAACATCTCCTGCCGACAGCGTATCAGCCGCTTTTTGGATTGTTTGCCAAGGTTGGGATTGGATACCGGGATTAGAATCAGACCCTGCATTGCCGTCGACAAAATATGCAGTACTCTTTATCATGGTTGTGGGTGGAACGGCCTTTTGGGTAGCGCTGGCGGGAGGCAGTGTCAGTTTGCAACTTGATAAGAGGATCGTACCTATAAAAAAAAGGCTGTATATTCGTAGTATGGTCCACTTCTCGGTCATTGGAATTGATTCTGCCTTATAAAAAAGTAGGCGCCCCCGGCGGGATTCGAACCCACAACCTACTGATTCGAAGTCAGGCACTCTATCCATTGAGCTACGGGGGCACTGGGGCGATTATACTCGAAAATTTTTACAAGTTCACTTGCCCTTCGCGCAGATTGCCCTTACAATCAGGATGACTCTTGTCGGGAAAGGATTTCAGCATGGCAGATATCAAAACGTTTGGCGAGATAGTGCTCGAGAACTTGGAGAAGGTTGTTGTTGGAAAGCGACAGTCACTTGAGTTGATCGTTATTGGGTTACTGTGTCAGGGTCATGTATTGATTGAAGATGTGCCAGGTGTAGGGAAAACGGTTATGGCCCGCAGCCTCGCTCGTTCGCTGGATTGCTCTTTTAACCGGCTTCAGTTTACGCCGGATATGCTCCCCAGTGACGTAACTGGCGTCTCAATTTATAACCAGCAAAAACGCGAGTTTGAATTCCGTGCCGGACCGGTGATGGGACAGATCATTCTGGCTGACGAGATTAACCGGGCTACCCCTAAGACGCAGGCTGCATTACTTGAAGCCATGGAAGAGCGTCAGGTCACAGTTGACGGGGTGACACATACACTTCCCCGACCCTTTATGGTGTTGGCGACACAAAACCCAATTGAATATGAGGGAACTTTTCCTCTACCCGAAGCGCAACTAGACCGTTTCCTGCTTCGGGTACGAATTGGATATCCCAGCCTTCCAAACGAGATTCGTATCCTCGAAGAGCAACAACTACAACATCCGATTGAAACGCTTACTTCAGTTGTAAAATCCAAAAATATCCTGGACGCAATCGAGGATGTAAAAAAAATATATGTCTCGTCAGCGATTAAACGATACATTGTTGAACTGACTGGTCGTACACGCCAGAGCGATGACGTATACTTGGGCGCCAGCCCTCGTGGTAGTCTGGCGCTGTTCCGTACCGGGCAAGCGCGTGCCGCTCTGATGGGACGTGACCATGTCCTGCCTGATGACATTCAAGAGATGGCTGTTTCGGTATTAGGGCATCGCATCATTGTAGGGCCGGCGGCTCGTCTGCGTGAAGTAAGCTCAGACCGTATCGTACGTGAAATCGTTGAAAACCTCCCGGTTCCAGGTGGAGACTATCGGGCCCAGGAAAGCAAAGGTAAGCAAGTGAAATGAGAGCAGGCCGCATACTGGCTGCTATTTTGTTGTTGGGTGGCCTGGTCGGGGTGCTGGTTGGCGCAGGCGAAGTCTATGCCAAGTTCCTCTACCTGGGGATTTTGGTCATTGGTGTATCCTGGCTGTGGACTCAATTCTCTCTGCGCGGTGTAACTGTTAATCGCCGCGCTCGTTCTTTGCGCGCTAGCGTTGGGGATATTTTCGAAGAGCATTTTGAATTGTCTAACGATAGCCGTATGGGGAAACTGTGGATTGAGATTTCCAATGAATTGAATATGCCCGGCGCCCATGGTTCACGTTTGCTAACTATGGTAGGTAGGAAACAAAAACGGACGCATCTCGCTCGCACCCGGCTTATTCGTCGTGGCGGATTCAGGCTCGGTCCGACTCGATTGGTTTCGGGGGACCCGTTCGGCCTCTTTCGGGCGGAAAGGGTATTCCCGGCAGAGCATTCGCTGGTCATATTCCCAATGATCTACGAAATCAGCTCGTTCATTTCGCCCCCTGGCCTGCTCCCTGGTGGACAGGTTATCCGCCGCAAGGCCCTGGATATTACCCCGCACGCCTCGGGAGTTCGGGAATATGTTCCTGGCGATCCCATGAAACGCATCCACTGGCCGACGACTGCCCGGCGTGGAAAAATCATCGTCAAGGAATTCGAGCAGGATCCTCAGGCTGAAGTCTGGTTGTTCCTGGATGCGCAGCATGCAGTCCATGCCGAAAAGCCTTATGAAATCCCCGATACAGTTGGTGATGGCTGGATGCTTGGTCGCCGCCAGGAGTACGAGTTGCCGACAGCTACCCTGGAGTATGCTATCAGTACAACAGCATCTCTAGCGCACTATTATCTTCGGCAGCGTCGGGCAGTTGGGTTGGTGACGGCCAGCCACCAGTTCAGGGTTATCCCTGCCGAGCGGAGTGAACGTCAGGAGAGCAAAATCCTGGAGACCCTGGCTTTTATCGAGGCCGAAAGCGACCTGTCTATTGCCGGGCTGGTTGCTGCACAGGCGGGACAACTCCCTCAGGGTAGCAGCGCCATCCTGGTAACACCCACAGTACACCCTGAACTGCTCGCTGCCGTGGATGACCTTCAACGGCGGGATTTGCGCCCGGTAGTTGTGCTACTTATTGCTGATTCCTTTGGCGGTGCGAAAGGGGGAGAAAAAAATTATTCAATGTTGCTTGCCCGCAACATACCGGTTTGTCGTATTTACTGTGGCGCAAACCTTGCCCTGGAACTTTCCAGTTTCTCATCAAATATGACCTCACAGGATTCCTCATGGCAAAGACCCCCGTTATCACACTTGACTTAAACTTTCAGGGACGAAAGCAGGCTATCGCATCCTATTTAATTCCTCATTCTGCTGGCGTAGTACTCATCGAGTGCGGACCTGGCTCGACTCTTTCTGCGCTTCAAGCTGCTCTCGCTGAAAACGGCTACACTCCCCGTGACGTGACCCACGTGCTGCTTACGCACATTCATCTGGATCACGCCGGAGCGGCCGGCTGGCTGGCGCGCCAGGGTACAGAAGTCTACGTCCACCCGGTGGGTGCGCCGCACATGTTGAACCCGGAAAAATTACTGGCCAGCGCTACCCGCATTTACGGCGATAAAATGGACACGCTGTGGGGCGAATTCCTGTCGGTGCCGGAGGATAGGCTCAAGGTCGCGGAAGATGCACAGGAGATCACCATCGGGAATTTGCGTTTCTTGCCAATCAATACGCCCGGTCATGCCGAGCATCATTACGCTTATCTATTCGAGGATATTTGTTTTACTGGTGACATTGGCGGCGTGCGTATTCCCGGTTTCCCGTACATGCGCATTCCCATGCCGCCGCCCGAATTGCACCTGGAAAAATGGCGTGAAAGCGTCAATCGTCTAAAGCAGGAGAAGTTCAGCCGCATTGCCCCCACGCATTTTGGCATCTTCGATGACCCCGACTGGCAATTGAATGAACTGGGAAAGGAATTGGATGCCGTCTCGCGCTGGCTGGACGAAGTGATGCCCGCCGCCCCATCCATTGAAGAACTTCGACAAAAATTTTCCACCTGGATGGATGAGCAGGCACTTGCGTCCGGACTGAGTGCAGAGGTCACCAAAGCATACGAACTGGCGAACCCGGTCGGTATGTCGGCGGATGGGCTTGCAGCGCTATTGGAAGAAATATCGCGCGGCAAATTGATTGCTTTGCCTATGATAAAATCTGTAGAGTAGCCTCTCGACTGCGCGGCGCTCGAGGCAAAACCCTTTCGTTCCTACAAGGAGATTGACCATATGAAACACTTCCTCGATGTGTCCGATTATTCCCCCGCTGAAATTCAGGACATTCTCGACCTCGCTATCCGGCTTAAAAAGGAATATTTTGCTGGTGGCAATCCGCCGCTTTTTAAAGGCAAAGTACTGGGCATGATCTTCCAGAAACCCAGCCTGCGGACGCGCGTTTCGTTTGATATGGCCATGCGTCATATGGGCGGTGACGCGCTTTATCTTTCCCCCAATGAAATTGGGTTGGGAAAGCGCGAGTCTATTGCTGATGTTTCGCGTGTCATGTCAGGCTATGTGCAGGCTGTCATGGCGCGCGTGTTCGAGCATGCGCATGTGGTGGAACTGGCGAAATGGTCGTCGGTGCCGGTTGTCAACGGTCTGAGTGATTTCAGCCATCCCTGTCAGGCCATGGCCGATGCGCAGACCATCATCGAAAAGTTTGGACCGATGAAGGGCACAAACGTCACCTATGTAGGCGACGGCAATAATGTCGCTGTTTCATTGATGCACATCGTGGTCATGCTGGGCGGCAATTTCACGATTGCCAACCCTGAAGGCTATGACATGCCCGATGTAGCGAAGAAGACCGGCGCGGAATTGGCTGCCAAATCTGGCGCGAAGATCACTTACCTGCGCGATCCGCACGAAGCCGTGAAAGATGCACAGGTTATCTACACCGATACCTGGACCAGCATGGGTCAGGAGGAAGAAACTGCCAAACGCGAGAAAGTCTTCCCGCCCTATCAGGTCAACGCCAAATTGGTCGGCGAAGCGGACAAAGATGTGATTGTGATGCATTGCTTACCGGCGCATCGCAACCACGAGTTGACCGATGAAGTGGCAGATGGTCCGCATTCGGTCATCTTTCCGCAGGCACATAATCGCTTGCATGCACAAAAGGCCATTTTGGCAAGGTTGTTGGAAGTAGCATAGGCCCCTCCCCATCCCTCCCCCATTTTCACGAACTTCAGTGGAAAATGGGGGAGGGTGCCCGAAAGGGCGGGTGGGGGATGCCTCTCGACTGCGTAGCGCTCGAGGCAACGAGTTTAGAAGAGGTAAAAAATGAACATGCAGGAATATATCCAGCTCGAGGAACAGTACGGCGCGCACAATTATCACCCCCTCGATGTTGTCATAGACAAGGCCGAGGGGGTTTGGGTTTATGATGTGAATGGCAAGAAATACCTGGATTGTTTGAGCGCCTATTCAGCAGTCAATCAGGGCCATGTGCACCCAAAAATCCTCGAAGCGCTGATCGAGCAATCTAAAAAGGTCACATTGACTTCGCGCGCTTTCCGGAATGATCAATTGCCGCTCCTTTACAAAGAACTTTCTGAGATGACCGGCTACGAAATGTCATTGCCGATGAACTCCGGCGCTGAAGCGGTTGAGACGGCCATCAAGCTGGCGCGCAAATGGGCCTATCAGGTCAAGGGCGTACCGCGTCATAAAGCGGAGATCATCGTCTGTGAAGGGAACTTCCACGGACGGACGACAACCGTAATCTCTTTCTCGACCGAGCCCTTATACCGCGACGACTTCGGTCCTTTCACGCCCGGCTTTGTTACCGTACCCTACGGCGACTCAGCGGCGATTGGAAAAGCCATCACCCCGAATACGGCTGCTGTGATGCTGGAACCGATCCAAGGTGAAGCGGGTGTGAGAGTGCCACCGGATGGCTATCTCAAGCAGGTTTCTGAGATTTGCAAGCAGAATAACGTACTCTTCATCGCTGATGAAATCCAAACAGGTTTAGGCCGTACCGGAAAGCTGTTTGCCTGTGATCACGAAGAAGTTCGCCCGGATATTATGGTGATTGGCAAAGCGCTTTCGGGCGGATTCTATCCCGTCTCTGCGGCGCTGGCCGACACGCCTATTATGGGGTTGCTTATGCCGGGGGAGCATGGGTCCACTTTCGGTGGGAATCCGCTGGGGGCAGCGGTAGCACGCGCCTCGTTGAGAGTGATCCGCGAAGAGAATCTTGCAGAGCGGG
This sequence comes from uncultured Chloroflexia bacterium, assembly GCA_963829615.1. Classification (GTDB taxonomy): domain Bacteria; phylum Chloroflexota; class Anaerolineae; order Anaerolineales; family Villigracilaceae; genus JAABUE01. Next base: position 73,387 of record CAWHJM010000014.1, on the reverse strand, counting down.
CCGAACTGCTCGGTACGTACTTCATGGAACAGTTAGCAGAAATCCCGAGTCCGCATGTTAAGGAAGTGCGCGGAAAAGGCCTGTTAATCGGTGTCGAGTTGAAGCCGGAAGCGCGAGGCGCACGCCGTTTCTGCGAGGCTTTGCAGGAACGCGGCATACTGGCAAAGGAGACACATCAAGCACATCATCCGTTTTGCTCCGCCATTGGTGATCGACAAAGAAACGATTGATTGGGCTTTGCCGAGCATTCGCGATGTGTTGAACATGCCGTAAATAAATCAGGTTTCCGATGTTTTTGTCGGTTCAGGAAGTATTGTGTGGAGGATGCAAATGAATATTGGAATTCCAAAAGAACGGCGCCCCTTTGAATTTCGTGTTGGGCTTCCGCCCGCGGGTGTCGAAATCTTGAAACAACGGGGACATGCAATTTTTGTCGAGCATGAAGCTGGGATAGGCGCTGGCTTTTCGGACGAGGAATATGAGCGTGCCGGGGCCAGGATTGTATATTCACCCGAAGAGGTTTTTGGGCGCGCAGATCTGTTGCTGAAGATTGCACGCCCCATGAAAGAAGAGATCGAATGGTTACGCCCGGGCTCGATGCTGGCGGGATTGTTGCATCTTGCCTCTGCACGGCAGGACAAAATTGACTTGATGCTCCAAAACAAAATCACAGCGATTGCTTATGAGCAGATCGAGGACGCGGATGGAACCACTCCGGTCAAAAAGCCGTTGGCAGAGATCGGGGGACGGATGACTGCCCAAATCGCCGCTCACTATATGCAGAATTACAAAGGTGGAAAAGGGATTTTACTCAGCGGCGTTCCTGGGGTACCGCCTGCAGAAGTGGTGATCATCGGTGGGGGCGTGGCTGGTACGGCTGCAATCCGTGGATTTCTTGGCTTCGGCGCACATGTGGCGGTCCTTGATATGGACTTGCGGGCTTTGCAGCGTATTAACGAGCGTTTCCCGGAAGTCGTCACCATGATCGCGACTCCAAGCAACATTGCACGCACATGCGCTTTTGCGGATGTAGTTGTTGGCGCTGTGTTAGTACCTGGTGAGCGGGCGCCGATTGTTGTCACGCGCGAGATGGTCCAAAGTATGAAGCCACGCTCCATGCTCATTGATATGAGTATTGACCAGGGTGGTTGTTTCGAGACTTCGCGTCCGACAACGCACGAGCATTGCACGTATATCGAGGAAAATGTCATCCATTATTGCGTGCCTAATATCCCGGCTGCTGTAGCGCGCACAGCGACGCATGCCTTTGTCAATGCGGCTATGCTTTACATCCTTGATTTAGCCGATAAGGATTTCGAAACGGTTATGCGGGAATCCCCGGCTCTCGAAAAGGCAGTCAGTACCCATGATGGCAAGATGATCCACCTCTTTCGATTGAATGGGGCCAAAGGAATTAATGATGGACTGGACTAGTACCTACAAGTCACGGGTAGTGGCCCCGCAAGATGCCGTCAAGGCGATTAAATCCGGGAATCGCATCTTCCTGACCGGGAACGTATCTGTTCCGCAGAAGGTATTGGCCGCGCTAGTGGAATACGCCCCGCAGCTCCAAAACGTGGAAATTTGCCAGGCCTTGACGGTTGGCTCTGCTGACTATGTTGACCCTGCTATGGAAGGACATCTGAGAGTTAATTCCATTTTTATCAGCGACAACATCCGTAAAGCAGTGCATGAAGGACGCGCCGATTTTACCCCTGTGTTGCTTTCTGAATTTCCTCTGCTTTTCAAGCGTGGTTTGTTGCCCCTTGATGCGGCTTTGATCCACGTTTCCCCTCCGGATGAGCATGGATTTTGCAGCCTGGGTGTGGAAGTTGGCCTGACCAAGACCGCAGCGGAATCTGCTAAAGTCATTATCGCCGAAGTCAATGAACAAATGCCGCGCACGCTGGGCGATTCCTTTATTCATGTCAGCCGCTTGAATTACATTGTTCCGGTAGATTATCCAATTCCAGAACTTCCAATGGGCCAGGGGGAACCATCTGATACCCTAGAAAAGATCGCTGGTTTTATTGCTGATTTGATCCCGGATGGCGCAACCATGCAATTGGGCATTGGCGCAATCCCCGATGCTGTGCTCAAATTTCTTTTCCATAAAAAGGATTTAGGAATTCACACTGAGTTATTCTCGGATGGTGTGATTGATTTGGTTGATGCAGGCGTGTTGACCAATGCCCAAAAAACGTTGCATCCCGGCAAGATCGTGGCTGGTTTTATGTTGGGTACCAAGCGGCTGTATGATTGGGCGGATGATAACCCACTGATCGAATTGCATCGCACTGAATATGTCAACGATCCCTTTGTGATTGCGCAGAACGAGCGTATGGTGGCTATCAACTCGGCTATTGAAATCGATCTGACAGGCCAGGTTTGCGCCGACAGTATCGGTCCCAAGCTTTATTCCGGTGTCGGTGGTCAATTAGACTTTGTTTATGGGGCTTCCCGCTCTAAAGGCGGCGTACCGATTATCGCGTTGCCCAGTACGAATACGATGCGCGATGGAACAGTGATTAGCAAGATTGTGCCCTTGCTTAAATATGGTGCCGGTGTTGTCACCACCAGAAACCATGTGCGTTTTATTGTCACTGAATATGGTGTAGCTGACTTGTATGGCAAGACCATCCGCGATCGCGCTACGCAATTGATCAACATTGCCCATCCTGATTTCAGGGAAGAGCTAAAGAAACAGGCGCGGGAACTACATTACATCTAACCTTACTCCCCACGCAAGTGGGGAGTTTAATGGTCGCTTCTCTGATAAAATCCTGTAAAGGATAAAATCCTGTAAAGGGAAAAATCTTGTACTGATAAGAGCTGATATGAAACGCAAAGCCAAAATTGTTGCTACGCTTGGCCCAGCCTGTGATGAGGATGGAATGTTAGAAGACTTAATCAAGGCTGGTGTGAATGTTGCACGCCTGAACTTCTCGCATGGAACGCATGAGCAGCATGCGGCTCACATCGCTGCTGTGCGAGCCATTGCGGAACGGTTGAATATTTCCGTGGGGATTCTTCAAGACTTACAAGGTCCGAAAATCCGTGTAGGACGCTTGCCGTCGCCCCTACAGTTATATGAGGGACAGCATGTGACGCTTTATGCAGCTGAAGATGAAGCACCAGATGCGGTGGGACAGGTTATCCCTGTGGATTTCCGGCAACTCTTCGAATCAGTCCAGACCGGCGAACGGCTCCTGCTCGATGACGGTCGTCTCACTCTGGAAGCGGATGCTGTCAGCGCGCGTACCTTACAGGCGCACGTGATTGTCGGCGGGATCTTAACTTCCCATAAGGGTATCAACTTGCCGGGTGTCCAGTTGCGCATCTCTGGCTATACATCCAAAGACGAAGACGATCTGGCTTTTGGGGTTGATCATGAGGTGGATGCAGTTGCCGTTTCGTTCGTCCGCACCCCTGAAGATGTCACGCAGGTGCGCGAGGCGATGGAGCGTTTTTCCAATGGCAAGCCTGCGCCAATATTGATCGCAAAGTTGGAACGCCCGGAGGCAATAGAAAACCTGGATGCCATTCTGGGCGTTGTGGATGGTGTCATGGTAGCGCGCGGTGATCTGGGAGTTGAGTTACCCCCTGAACGTGTGCCGGTTTTGCAAAAGCAAATTATCCGCAAAGCCACTGCACGCGGGAAGCTGGTTATCACAGCCACACAGATGTTGGAGTCGATGATTCAAAACCCACTGCCCACGCGTGCCGAAGCATCGGACGTAGCCAACGCTATATTCGATGGTACCGATGCGGTGATGCTGTCTGCAGAAACGGCCTCTGGTCAGTATCCGCTTGAAACCGTGAAGATGATGGCGCGTGTCATTGAGGAAGCGGAATCGCATTTTTCCGAATGGGGTACGGAGCTTGAACCCATTGGCGGACTGGGCGAAAGCGATGCGGCCTCGATGGCGCGCGCTGCGCACGAATTGGCGCGCGACCGGGATGTGACGGCAGTAGCAGTTTTTACCTCGCGAGGGAGTACGGCCTGGTTGGTTTCAAAAATTCGCCCGGTCAAACACATATTGGCTTTTACCCCTGACCTTCAAACCTATCGAAAATTAGCGTTCCTGTGGGGAGTGTATCCACTGTTGGTTCCGTATGTCAACACATTGGAAGCGATGATAGGGTATGTAGACAAGGCTTATTGGAATCCGGTATACAACAGGGAGACCAGGTGGTCATGGTGTGCGGATTCCCGGTCGGTGCTATGCGCCCGCCGAACATGGCGTTATTGCATAATGTAGGGGAAAAGTAAACGTTTATCTTTCTGTACTTGAAATAATCAAACCAATTCCGATCAGCACGCCGCCGATAACGAAGAGCGGCGTGATTGATTCTTTGAGAAAGATTGCCCCCAAAATCGTGCCTACAACTGGTTGTGCAAAAAATGTGAGCGAAGCAACCCCGGCATCCAGAATCGCAAAGGCGCTGTTCCAGAGATACATTGCCAATGCAGTAGAGATGATGCCGATGAAAAGCACGCCTGCGATCACACCCGATGTGACCAGCCCGATACCCACGGTGTTGGCTTCCCAAATGCCCAACGGAATGCTGACCGGTAGCCCGCCAGCAAATGCGATCAGGCTGACCAGTAACACATCCATGTTGCGAGTTACCTTGCGGACCAACACAGAGTACAAAGCCCATGTCAATGCTGCGCCAACTAGTGCCAGATTGCCCAGAAACAGTTCAGATGATAATTGTGCGGTGCGAGGATCGATGACTGCCACCACGCCCAAGGATGCGACCAGTAAGGCGAGCAAACGTCGCCAGGTAATTTTCTCTCCCAGCAAAATGGCTGCAAAGACTAGCACAAACGCTGGCGTTGCGGAAGTGACCAGCGAGCCATTGGATGCAGTGGATAAATTTGTGCCGACGAACTGAAGTCCAACTGAAACACCATAACCTACAAATCCGACCCAGAACAGTTGCCAGAATTGCTGGCGCGTTACCTTAATCCCGCCGTTGAATGTTATGACAAGGTAAAGCGTCAGGATACCGAGCACCAAGCGCAGGGTCAAGAGCAAATACGGGGGAATTACCAACATAACGGCTTTGCTGACCACATACATACCGCCCCAGATGGAGGCCGCTGCTAAGCCTGCAATCAAACCGAACAATGGAGATTTCGTCATAATCCCACGATTATAAAGACTAATCTTGAGTGTATTTGGGGCTAATTATCAGAAAACAGGTTTCGCTTGTAAATTGGTTGGCTGATGAACTTCCAGAGTAATTTCCATGTGGATGAATAAGCCAGAATGACACCATTCTTTTGATTAGCGAGTATCTTTTTCGCCAACCATGGAGTTACGTTCTCGACTCTATCTGCGATGATGTTGAATATCTTCTTAGCCCGTTCCCACTCTTCGGGCCGGCCTTTGTAGCGGTCTGTGATCATCTCCGTAATGACCATGCCTGGGCGTAAAGCGCCAATAATCACGGGCGTATCCTTGGCTTCCAGCGCCAGGCCTTCGGTAAAATAATGAATGGCGTATTTGCTGGTGCCATACATAGTCAGTCCGGCATGTTTGCGCCCGTCACTGCCCATGCCCTCCATATTGTAGATCGCGCCGAAGCCCTGTGCCAGCATGCCCTTCATCGCCACTTGAGCACCATACACTGTTCCCAGAACATTGGTTGTGATGGGAATTTGCACCTCGTTCGCAGGCAATTCCCACACCAGACCACGCTCTCCGCTGGTCCCAGCGTTATTGACCCAGATATCGACTTTCCCAAACTGCTCGACTGACCGTTCCCAAAGTGACAGGACCTGTTCCGGAACGGTTACGTCGCAAGCCTGTCCAAAGACGAGTTCCGCTTCATATCTGGAACTTAAATCTGCTACCGCTTTATTGACCGCTTCTTTGCTCCGTCCGCTGACGGTTACTGCGCATCCATGTGACAGAAAGGATTTGGCGAGTCCGTAACCGATCCCACGGGTGGAGCCTGTAATAATGATGTGTTTCGTTAACATTGATAATCCTCAAACATTTTTGTATATTTGATCAGAATAAGATGCTTTGTAAATTCAGTCTTGAAACTGTTCCATGCGCAAGGCAGAAATTTGATTTGCTAAAAGCCCCAGGACAAAAAATATTATGCCAGTAACAATAGCCAACATAGCCCCTACACTTACTCCGCGTCCGACAACAAGTAAGATTGTAATTCCCCAGATTAAACCCAATAAAATGCATAGAATGGATATTGGTAGAAAGATTGTTAATGGATTGAAGAGAACCGCAATATTTAATATTTCCAGAATGGTCTCTATTGCCGTGTACGTGTTGATTGTGCTTTTCCCCCCTGTTCGTGGTTGAACTGTGATGTTGTGTTCAAGGACTAGATCTCGTTGTTTAATAAATATCAAAGTAATCACATCACTGAATGACATAGTGTCGGGACAGATTTTTATATACTTTTTTGCAAGCTCTGTGCGATATAATTTAAAACCTGAATTTAAGTCTTGAATTGGTAATGGCATTAGCATATGTGCAAATGTATGGATAATTCGTTTGCCAAATGTTCTATAGGGATTTACATTGCCAATAATGCCTCGATTGCCTACTATCAGATCAGCATGTTCTTGTAAGGCGAGAGTATAAATTGTATCAATATCTTCAAGATTATGTTGTCCATCAGCGTCAATGGTTACAAGATAAGGTGTATTTACATTTCGAATACCGGTTTTTATTGCCCCTCCATACCCGCGATTAACTTTGTGGTGAAATATTTTTACATTTGGGTGTTTGTCTAAAGCGGCAAGTATTTCGCTAGAAGCATCCCGTGAACCATCGTTGATAAAAATTACTGTCCAGCCTCTTGTCAAGCCGAAGTTAATGATCTTTTTCGCAGTAGAAGGGAGAACTTGTTCTTCGTTATAGACAGGCACAATAATTGAAAGATCAGGTTTGTCAATTTTCATTATAAACTCCAAATAGAATGGCAAATAATTATGGAAACAAAATGGCCACGGATTTCTATTGTAACTCCATCTCTTAACCAGGGCGATTTCATTGAAGTAACAATCCAATCTGTACTTTCTCAAATGTATCCGAATTTAGAATACGTTATCATTGATGGTGGCTCAACTGATTCCACTCTCTCGATATTAAATAACTATAGTGGACAAGTGAAATGGATTAGTGAAAAGGATAGTGGCCAAACGGATGCTATCAATAAAGGGTTGCGGCTTGTGACTGGCGAGATTCTTGCATATTTAAACGCTGACGATATCTTACTACCAGGCTCATTGAGTGATATTGCTAATATTTTCAAAGAACATCCCGAAATACAATGGCTAACCGGAAGATGCAAGATTATCGATGATAGTGGCAAAGATGTGCGACGTGCAATTTATCTCTACAAGAATTTTCTACTTTATTCATCAAGTTATCGCCTCTTGCTCCTTACAAACTATATTTCTCAACCGGCAACATTTTGGCGCAGTGAACTGTTAAGTCTTTGCGGATTATTTGATTCAGATTTGAATTACGTGATGGATTATGATTACTGGTTGCGAATTTGGAAGGTAGCCTCCCCTTATATTCACCACCAGGATATAGCTGGGTTTAGGATTCAGCATAATTCAAAGACAACTTCCGGCGGGCACTTGCAAGAGTATATTATTGAAGAAGGCTTGGTTGTTGAGCGACATTCACCATCAAAAATATGGTATCAATTTCATAACCTTCATCGCGTGCTTATGACAAATGTTTATCGTTTTATGAACCGGTAGTTTGACCGATATTATTAATTTCGATAAGATAGTACCGACCGAAAGAAAAGGTTTTGAAATTTATCGGATATGTTGAGATTAAATCTTTCACTTTACCATATCTATAGCTTTCTATTAAAATATATCGAATGTTATATTTCTGAATAATATTCATCCGTTCATTTGGCGATATTTCTTTGGAAAATATTGCTTGTCTATCCAACCATCTCCTCATTTTTTCTTCTTCTGTAAAAAAGTATGGGTAGGATGTATCTTCTGGGCGATATGATATAACTTTTGCTTTCCACGACAGGATGGGAATGAAATCATTTAGTTCATCAGATCCAACTACATTTACAGGATGTATTGTATTCTCATCAATGTGTTGACCAATTAAGATTTAACTCCTGATATCTTCGGGTAGAATTTTGTAACCGAGTGATATTAGGTAATCCCTGTTCTCGCATAACTAATAAAATCAGCATAATTGATATCACCCAAACTGATGCTCGTGCTAAAGTTACGAATTCAATACAGATCTTTTTATAAATCTCTATTCTCCATAAATTAAGGAAATTTCCTAGATTAGTTTTATCCCGGAAGGTAAGGATAATAAATATTGTGCTTATCCCGAATGGGTACAACCATGTTGTTCGTTCCAGCATCCATGCAGATACGAAGTAACCTAAAATCCATCCAGTAAATGGAATTCCTGCTAGCATTACAAGGAGGGTGGTTGCCAAAATATATTGTTTCAGGCAATTGTTTCTTAACCCTTTCAAAGATAATAAAACAGTTAGAACTGGTACGATAATCCAGACCCACGAAAGCTGGGGAGCAGATACTGGAAGACGTTCTGCATAGGGAATATGCATTTCCAGAATCTTTGAATTGAATCCGTAGAAGGGCGTATCGCCTAATTTAGTAATCAAGCTTTCTATTCCGATTGACTGATCTATATTACTCATGCTGGTAGGAATTATGGGTTGGGCTTCGTTCTTGATCATTCGAACCCCAATTTGAGGTGCAAGAATAACGAATGCCAGGATAATCACAAGCAAATGTTTCTTGAGATTGTCTCGATTGATACCCAACAAGGTGATTACGCCAACAATGAAAACGGCAAAGGCTGAGATAACAGGGTGCATGAATGTCAAACTTAATCCGGACAACAAGAAATTGATAATAAAACTCTTACTTGATTTTTCCTGTAGCTGGATTGCATTAGAGATGAAAACGGGTGTAAAAATGAAAGCGGCCGTTGCTTTATCTGTGCTTAATTGGTGGAAAAAAGGAGCTCCGGGATGAAGATAATCTGAAAACAATGCCATAAATGCGACTTGGACAGCAACAGACGCCATTGCAGAGCGCTGCGATACCCCCAGTATTCTTGCAAGATCATAGAAACAGATGATGGATATTAATGCTAGGAAAGGCTCGTAGTAGCCACTAAGCAGGATCAGCCCTGGTATATTGCTAATGTCCGCAAGAAATGCCTGACCAAAGAGGGTACTAACAATCCAAAAGCGAGTTGAATTCAACCTTATTAGTGTTAAAGTATACATCAGAAAAATTTAAATTTGGCATATGTTGCCAATTCGTTAAGTGCGCCAGATACGCAAGATCATCACTTGTGATGACTCTCTGAATTGTCATTAGGATTGTAAGCCCTATTATTATCGCTATAGGCCAATATGATAAAGAATGAACAACTAATGATCTTAGGGTTGTGAAGTTGTTTGTTTTGTGATTTTTCGTTAAAAAATTTAGAGTAATAAAAATAAGCCCTAAGGCCATAAAGGCATTTTTTATATTTGTGAAAGGCAATTGAAAAATGCGGCCAGTTATTCCCAATAAAGCTATAAGTAAATGGGATAGTACAAATCCTGACGTTAAATTTCTTAGTTTAACAATGGGTCCTTGGTTGACTAACAGGTATAAATACCCGCCCGGGGTTATGAATATCGCTAAGGCGATCCCTACCTTCAACCACAAGTTTGCTTCTAACCAAATATTCCAAGGCGCAAACCATAAAAATAACCACCCAAGCGTTGCAATTAGAATCCAAACTATTATATTGCCAGAATGCTTGATGGACGCGTCTTTTTTATTGAAGAACTGTATCATTGCTGCCTGTTTTAAGTCAAAGAATATCAAATCCTTATGGCAATTAGTGGAGTCAGTTTTTGACGTGTTATCTCAAGGTTTTGGCTTATTTGATCTAGAACACACTTTTATTTTTTGAGATCGGCAGTGTTAGCGAGATTTGCACTCTCGATTTAAAAGTATAACTGGTAATTCAAATGTTTAAGCTCTAAAATGAAGTGCGTACTTGACCGGGGTTAAATTTCTTCGCTGGAATGTTTCGCACGCATCCTTTTAATAGTGCTCCTGCGTTTCTTCTCTTTCAATCTCTCTTCTTGAGATGTTTTTGTAGGCTTTGTTTTCTTGCGGGATTTAGGTTTCTCTAAAGCTTTTTCTATTAAAGCATAGAACCGCGTGAGTGCATCCTCCCGGTTCCTTTCTTGCGTGCGGAAACGTTTGGCTTCAATGATCAGGATACCATCTTGCGTCATACGTTTCCCGGCAAGTTTGCTTAACCGCGATTTGACTTCTTCGGAAAGCGAGTTGGAATGCAAAACGTCAAAGCGCAATTGCACGGCAGTGGCTACTTTGTTGACATTTTGCCCGCCGGGCCCATCTGCCCGGATAAAGGAAAAATCCAATTCGTTCTCGTCGATGTACGTTTGCGGGGTAATTTCAACCATATGTCCAGTATACCCGAAGCAAAACCCCTCTCCAAAACGGAGAGGGGCTGGGGTGTAGATGATTTTTAGCGGACTAAAACATCAGGCCATTGATAAAGTCAATGGTTTCGGGAGCAGGCCGCATATCCTTTTCTTTGAGGCGATTAAGCGGTTCGTCCACCAGATTGTAAAGTTCTGTCAACGTTGGTTTGGTTGGGTCAACGTAGATCAATCCTGTGATCAGGCAGTTGCAGCTATTGGCTTCTTCCAACACGCGCAAGGCGTCGGCGCGGTCAGTCGGATCGTAGTCGCGGTCGAGTTTCTTGAGAACGATCTGAGAGCCATCGTGCAAGGTTACTTCCATATCCTCGCCTTCTTCGTACTCCACCATGATTTCTTGGGCAGGCGGCACATAGGAAAGTTCATGTAATGCCACTTCGTGTTCGCGGCCCCATGAGTAGGAATGAAAGGCATCATCCTGATTGTTGAACGTTACGCACGGGCTGATGATATCGATCAAGGCGATACCTTTGTGGCCAAGCCCAGCTTTGATCAATTCCTTTACCTGCTTGGGGTCACCAGCAAAGGAGCGCGCCACGAAGGTGGCGCCACCGACCAGGGCTTCCCAGGCGATGTCAATCGGCATGTAGGGATTGATGCCCTGATGTTTCAGACTAAGCCCCACCTCGGCAGTGGCCGAGAACTGGCCCTTGGTCAGGCCGTAGACACCGTTGTTTTCGATGATATAGACCATCGGCGCGTTGCGTCGCATGGCATGTTTGAATTGTCCCATGCCGATACTGGCTGAGTCGCCGTCGCCAGAGAGACCGATGCCGCGCAGATGGGTGTCACCGAACAGCGCGCCGGTTGCCACAGACGGCATGCGACCATGCAGCCCATTGAATCCGAAAGAACGGTTCAGGAAATACGTGGGGCTTTTGCTTGAACAACCAATACCGCTAAACTTGACCACGTCTTCTGGAACGATGTCGGCCTCGTAGCAGGCAGCGACGATCTGGTTGGCAATAGAATTGTGTCCGCAACCCTGGCACAGCGTGGTGGGGCTGCCACGATAATCGGATTTTTCAAGGCCGGCCAGGTTAAGTTTTACGTTTGCGCCGGCCATGGGAAGAGATTCAGCCATTAGTTTTCCTCCTTTATGAGGATGCTGTCTTTGACCCACTTGGCGGTGGCAGGTAAGCCATCGTTAAAGGCCGCAGATGTCAGCTTGGCAGCCAGGTGGGGATATTCGACTAGTAAAAGTTGATACATTTGCCCATCGCGATTCATTTCCACGACGAAGTTATGATCGTGGGATTCGATGAAGGTTTGTACACTCATCTGTAAACGGGATGCCACGGATACGCAACGAATCGGTCTTTATGCCTGCTTCCGTTGAAAGTTCGTGACGCGCCTCGCGAATAGCAGGCTCAGTCGAGCCGAAAGCGATGATGCCGATGTTCGCGCCAGCCTGCTTGTCAATAATGGGGGGGGGTATAAACTTGGCGGCGTTGTTATATTTTTTCTTGATGCGCTCCATCATACGCACCCAGGTGGCGGCATCTTCCGTGTAGGATGCATTTTCATCATGCCCGGTACCGCGCAGGAAATATGCAGCTGGCGGGATGTTTATTTCCCGGTATCGTACGGTATGGAATGCCATCGCCGTCTACGTCACGGTAGCGCCCCCAATTGCCCTTGAGTTTTTCCAGGTCTTCTTCCCAGAGTACTTTACCGCGATCCAGCGGGGTATCGGGATACTTGAAGGGTTCGGTCATCCACTGGTTCATACCCAGTTCCAAATCACTGAGTACGAAGATCGGGGTTTGCATGTGTTCGGCAATGTCAAACGCGCGCCAGCCAAATTCAAAACACTCATTGACTGTGCCGGGCAGGAGGATGACTTGCTCGGTATCGCCGTGGCCTAGATAATGCGTAAAGGTCAGGTCGCCCTGTGATGTGCGAGTGGGTAGGCCGGTACTGGGACCAACGCGCTGCACGTCCCAAATCACGACCGGGACCTCAGAATAGTATGCCAGACCAGCGAACTCGGTCATCAGGCTCAATCCAGGCCCCGAAGTGGACGTCATCGACCGCAAACCGGCGAATCCCGCACCAATTGCCATGCCGATTGCGGCCAATTCATCTTCAGCCTGCACAACGGCAAACGTGTTTTTTCCATCTTCACGCTTGCGTAACTGTGGCAAGTAGTCGATTAATTCTTCGGCCAGCGATGATGCCGGAGTAATGGGGTACCAGGCGGCAAATTGGACTCCGCCATATATTGAACCTAATGCGGCGGCCGTGTTGCCATCTGCCATGATCAGGCCGTCGGTCATTGTTGATGCTTCAACGTAATATGGGTCTTTCTTTTCCAGATTCTCTTTGGCCCAGTCGGCTGCAATCTGCACCACGTTGTAATTCAAATCAATGGGCTTTTGTTTACCTTTGAAGTGAAATTCCAGTGCAGCTTTGATTGTGTCGAGATCAATTCCGATTATTTGCGCCAGGATACCAACATAGACCATATTCGCAACCAGGTCTTTTAAGTTAGATGGCACTTCCTTCTGTTCGCGCATGATTTCCTTGACAGGCATCGCATAGGTGAAGATGTCATTACGAGTAACATCGAATTTGATGTTATCGTCATAGAAGAAAGCACCGCCAGGCATTACATCTGCCAAATCCTGTGCAAATGATTGTGGGTTCATGCAAACCACAATCTCATGTTCTTCACGCCGAGCGGTAAAACCATCCTTATTGACGCGAATGGTGTACCACGTTGGCAATCCTTGAATATTGGATGGAAATAGATTCTTGCCAGAGACCGGAATGCCCATCTTGAACACGGAGCGCAAGATAGTAGTATTTGCGGTCTGGCTGCCCGATCCATTAACCGTGCCAACAGTGATGGAAAAGTCGTTCACAATTTTTTCGGACATAAACTCCTCATTAGTTTCTGTGCGCCTTGGCTGGCGGCTATTTTGTTTCGGGGCGATGATACAGCAGGTCAGTGTGCTGGATTAATGCCTGGTATCCGGCCTCGTAGTCCTTGTTACAGATTGCTTCAATCATCTGGGTATGATATTCCCAGACTTCTTCCAGGTAGCTCAGGCCACCCGCAAAAACATTTAGCCCAACAGCTTCATATGCGTCCCAATAAGCCTCCAGCAGGCCTGTAACAAAAGGATTCTCCAGCCGTTGGTAGATCACCATATGTAATTTTCTATGTTCTTCATGGGGGATTTGAATGGAGTTGCCATTCAGTTTTTCTTTCGCACGTGCCAGCAGACCTTGCAATTCCTGTTTATCGTCTTCTGTGAGTAATTGTACTGCCTCGAACCAGTAAGCGCCTTCAATATGATTGCGCAGTTCGGAATACTTACGAAAGAGTTCGTTGTTCAGGCTCAGAGCGTACCTGAGGCTTTGTCGAACTGCGGGAGTAAAAGAGTAGGGTAGCCGCTTTGTTCCTGTTCTAGGCCTGACCTCTACCAATCCTAACGCACGAGCAACCTCTAGCTGCTCTCGCAGGGATGCCATACTAACGCCTAGCTCACGACTGAGTTGGCTAAGCGCTGGCAACTGCTGCCCATTGCTTTCCTCGTGCTGGGCCAGGTACCGCAGGAATTCAGAAAGTGGGTTAGATGTGGTTCGTTCGCGTAACATAGATATATATATGATTAATCAGATTATTCATAGGAATGTAGTATAATCTTTTTTGCTACCCAAGTCAAGATGAAAAATAGCTATTTTGTGGAAATAATCTTTATGATGCGCAACTAGATTTGAGAGTTCGGCAAAGATATTTGACGAGCTGATTAACATCTCATTCCTCATGGGTTGGTTAGGGTATAATATCCAACTGGCGGCTCTGCTTTTTGAACTGCGGGGCCTCAATCGAAACTCCAAGTACAAGGCAACCTATGGTAAGCATTCCTCTTTCATTGCCTGCCGATTATTGGCAGACTCTTCAAATCAGCAAAAAAGATATAGAATTTTTGCACAATCATCTCTTCGAAAGCGAAACACCGATGACAGCCAGGGAACTGGTTGGGGTTTTAGTCGAAGAAAGGCTTGGCTTTGAACGTGCGGCCCAGGCCAAGAAACGACAGTCTGACGGCAAGATTTATCTCCCTAAAGAACAGTATAAAGATGGAGATCATCTGGTTTTTCCTGCGCTAGACTGGGCGAAAGGCGCTGTTACAGCGGTGCGACCGGGTGTAAATCCTCAGTATGGCGAATTTGACGTACTGACCGTCGACCTGGAAGACGGCCAAAATCGAATGTTTGTAGGCCGATTTGCGGATCATGTTCTGAACGAGGGACCTGCTACCTCTACAGAAGAGGACGCTCTCGACCCCAAATCGATACAGTCTGCTTTTGGGGCCGAACTCGAAGGGAAGCTGGAGTCCGCTTTTGCGGATGATGATGGCTTGGTGCGCATTGCGGGGCGCTGGTTCCCGCGCGCCCTGTTGGTGGATGTAAACCAGGGCCACCTCAACCTTGCGGAAGCAGTGCTGGATATGGCTGGCGGGGAACCGCTCCCAACAAGCGATCTCTTAAATGATGTTGAGTTGCCTGAAGGCGTCAATCCTAAGTTGGCCGAGTTCTCTTTGAATCTTGCCCTGCAAGAAGACGGTCGCTTTGACGAAGTTGGTCCTGCGGGGGAAGTATTATGGTGTTTGCAGCGTCTGGAACCGGAGAATGTCCGCGAGGTACCCCTGTTTCTGCGCTACCGCTCTATAGAGCATGATCGCAGCTTATTGACCGACGACATGTTAGCGCTCGAGGCGCAATTAGATGATGAATTTGATGAAGCAGGTATAGGGTCCGAGAAAGATGCGGATGAAGTCACCATCAGCCTGATCTTTCCGCATTGGCGTTCGGGAACTTTACCAATTACTGCCTCTATACAGTCTATATTCCCAACGGCCTATAAATCACCGCGTGTCCGCTTTACATTGGTAGATGGCAAAACCGGTGACCGAATCCCTGCCTGGGTGTTACGCAAAGACCGCTATGTGAGCGGATTGCGCGATTGGTATGAGGCGCTTGAGTTGATGCCTGGGAGTCTTGTGCGTATAAAACGCGGTGAAAACCCGGGTGAAGCGATTATCGAAGCGAATACTCATCGCACGACAAAAGATTGGGTGAGGACGGTGATTGTCGGAGCGGATGGTGGCATTGTTTTTGCTCTGCTGAAACAGACAGTGACGGCTGAATTCAACGAACGTATGGCCTTTGCCCTTCCTGCGCTGGATGCGGCGGATCAACTCTGGGAACCGGCGGCACAGAAGAAACAACCGTTTGACAGGTTGGTGATCAATGTGATGCGGGAATTGACCAAACTCAATCCGCAAGGACATGTGCACGCGCAGGAGTTGTATGCGGCTGTGAATATTTTGCGTCGGGTGCCATTTGCGCCGTTGATGGTATTATTGGCAAGTCAACCAAGTGAGTTTGTGCACGTGGGTGATTTGCATTATCGTTTGGGAGAGGAACTTCGGGAGGATTAATGGCTGAGGGTAAACCGACGACCACGGCTTCAACCAGGCGATTTAGTCTGATCAAGCCGACATTACAGACGCCCTTTCATATTGACTTTGACTGGTGGCAGAAAAGCGAACGCGATTGGCACGTGTATTTGCGTTCGTTGTTATGTTCTGAGCACCAGGAAGTATTTGCGGATGTGCGACAAGGTGAGATGATCGATTGGGTGGACCCTAAAACTGCTGAGGTCAAACCTGTCAATGGCATTCAACATACTTTGATGACCCATTGCGCGCGCCGTCCTGAGTTCGTAACTGAGCAGACAGCTTTAGTAGAGGCAGTATTTCGTCTGTTCCTAACGAACGAAAATATGCCGATGACAGCCGAAGAGTTGGGTTCACTCTTGAACCGTCCGCCTGAAACGATCTTGCGCACACTGAGTGGGCCGCGTGTTTACAAAGGGTTGCGGCCTTTACAATAGAATAACAGAATAAGACTCACATTTATAAACTACTCCCTGCTTCCCTGGGGAGTAGTTGTTTTTTACAACTGTTCATTGTGTGTTAAAAAATCGTTAGATAGGGTATCCCCCCTGTTTGCTGACACTAAAAGCCTAGTATAATACTCATCGGATTAATGCAAAAATGCAATGGTAATGAGTGTACCAAAGAGCAATTTTGCCCCTGTAGCTCAACGGACAGAGCACCGGCCTTCTAAGCCGTAGGTTGTGGGTTCGAATCCCGCCGGGGGCGCTCATTTTCAAATCTTACCTTTAGGAGTATTTTCAATGACAACTGAACGCTTTGGCTTGATTCAAGTTGGGGGGAAGGATGCAACAGTTCATTGGTGATGATATCAAGGTTGGACAGACCGCGCCGGATTTCATTGTCCATGCCCTGGATTGGTCTGTGGTGCGTGGATTAGCAGATACAAAAGGCAAGGTGCGTATCATTGCGGCTGTTCCATCCTTGGACACGGATGTGTGTGATCGCGAAACCCGTCGCTTCAATCAAGAAGCGGCTGGTTTGGACAAAGATATTGTGATTGAGGTGCTCAGCACTGACCTGCCTTATGCACAGAAACGTTGGTGTGGCGCTGCAGGTGTTGATCAGGTCATGGTTCTATCTGATCATCAGACGGCTGAGTTTGGCGAAAAATATGGTTGCCTGATCAAAGAGCGTCGCATTTTACGTCGGTCAGTTTTTGTGATTGATCGCCAGGACAAGGTAACGTATGTGGCTTATATGCCTGCTCTGGGTGTAGAGCCAAATTATGAGGAAGTATTGGAAGCCGCGCGAGCGGCTTTGGCTTGATCGGTAACTGAACGGCCTGCGTGCAACAAAAGCAGGTTGGGCGAAAGGAGTACGTATGCCCACTTTCATTCGAAAATCTCGCTCATCGTCAAATGACCCGGTGGAGACCCGTCGCGAAGTCTTGCATGCGGTTGGCTGGCAAGTGCAGGTGCGTGCCGGATTGTGGAGTCCGCCAACAGACGTTTACGAGACAGAGAATAATTATGTGGTCCGCGTTGAGATTGCAGGGATGCGCGATGAAGATTTTGAGATCACGATTGAGAACAATTTTCTCATGATCAGCGGTAGCAGGCCCGACATCCCGGAGCGACGCGCGTATCAACAGATGGAAATCCGGTTCGGGAAATTCGAAACAGTTGTGGGGATACCCGGTCCACTAGATTTTGAGTCGTCCCATGCTGATTACAAAGAAGGATTTTTAACTGTCACCATGCCGAAGGCCAAACCAAACCAGATCGAAATTGAGGAAGAGACTTAACATACATGGCAGCCTCCCGTTGGCATTCAAACTTGATTGATCTATTTGATTGGATATCAGAAAACGATTCTGCTTTGCTGGATATTTTCATGCCTCCTATCTTTCCACAAATTGCACAAAAGAAAGAAGATGAGAAACCGGTTGAAGAACCAGACTACAGATGAGTTGGCAAACTATCCGGATATCCTGCCGATTTTGCCACTGCGTGGCGTGGTGGTGTACCCGCAGACAGCCGTTCCGCTAACAGTTGGACAGCCGCGTTCGATCAAGCTTATAGACGATGTGGTTGCTTCCGATAAACTGGTGGGACTCGTCGCCGCAACCAATCCTGAATTAGAAACACCAGGGGCAACAGATCTGTACCGGGTTGGAACGATTGCCACGGTGCATCGTTTGCTGAAAGCGCCGGATGGTACCATTCGTTTGCTAGTACAGGGCATGGCTCGGTTTCGCCTGGGAGAGTTTGTGGCCGAAGAGCCATATCTGAAGGCGAAGGTTCATTTTTCCCCTGAACTGGTGGAAGAAGGCTTGGAAGTCGATGCCCTGGCACGCAATGCACGTGACCAGTTTGGCCAAATCGCGCAATTGATCCCATCGTTCCCTGAAGAATTGATCTCTTCGGTACTTTCACTGGAAGACCCTCTACAGACAATTTATACAATCGCGAATCTTCAGCGTATCGAACTGGCTGATGCACAGCAATTATTGGAACTCGACTCTGTTACGGAAAAGCTGCGTAAGCTCGTCAGCTTACTCGTGCGTGAACTGGAAGTGTTGACGCTTGGTCAGAAAATTCAAAACGAGGCGCGCGAGGAAATCGAGAAAGTTCAACGAGAATATTTCCTGCGCGAGCAAATGAAGGCTATCCAACGAGAGTTAGGAGAGAATGACGAGCAGGCCGTAGAAGCGGAGGAATTCCGCAAAAAAATTGACGAAGCTAAAATGCCCGAGGAGGCTGATAAGCAGGCGCGCCGCGAATTGGAGCGTTTGTCACGTTTGCCAACTGCCGCGGCGGAATATGGGGTCATTCGTACTTATCTCGACTGGTTAGTCACTTTGCCTTGGTCGAAAATGACCGAAGACGACCTGGATATTGCCCATGCCCGTAAGATTCTGGATAAGGACCATTACGGCTTGGAGGATGTCAAAGAACGAATCTTGGAATTCCTGGCTATTCGAAAGCTTCGTCTGGAACGGAAAGATGAACTCAGCGAGGTATCTGAAGATAAGATCCGCCGTGAACGGGAAGGCGTAATCCTGTGCTTTGTCGGTCCTCCCGGTGTCGGAAAAACATCGTTGGGTCGATCTATTGCGCGCGCTATGGGACGAAAATTTGTACGCATATCGCTAGGCGGTGTACGTGATGAAGCTGAGATCCGTGGCCATCGCCGCACGTATATCGGTGCTATGCCGGGACGTATCCTCCAGGCTTTGCGTCGCAATGAAACTCGCAACCCGGTCTTCATGATGGATGAAATAGATAAACTCGTTTTCGATTTTCATGGCGACCCGGCTTCGGCCTTGCTGGAAGTGCTCGATCCAGAACAGAACAGTGAGTTCCGCGACAATTATCTGGAAGTCTCCTATGATCTTTCCCAGATATTCTTCATTACCACGGCTAATTCTCTGGAAACCATCCCAGGGCCGCTACGCGACCGCATGGAAATTATCTTTCTATCTGGCTATACCGATAAGGAAAAAATTGCCATTGCTAAGGGCTACCTGATTCCGCGTCAGATCCGCGAGAATGGATTGCGGAAGAGGGAAATCAGATTTAACGATACGGCCTTGCAGAAGATTATCCGGGGCTATACGCGTGAAGCGGGTGTCCGTAACCTGGAGCGACGTATCGGTGCAATTTGTCGAAAAGTTGGTACGCGCATCGCGGAAGGGAAGGATGAGAATTTTCGTATCACTCCTGAAGCAGTAGAAGAATTTCTGGAACATCCTATTTTCCATGGTTCTGAGGAGATTACCATGCGCACATCCGTGCCTGGCGTTGTGCCCGGATTAGCATGGACTCCGTATGGTGGCGAGGTACTTTTCATAGAATCAACCCGCATGCCGGGTGGAAAAGGCTTCCAGATTACCGGCTCGGTTGGCAATGTTATGCAGGAATCTGCGCGCGCCGCGCTTTCATATGTTCGCGCCCGCGCCAAGGAATTGGGCTTAAATAGCGGTTTCTTTGAAAAAACAGACATCCACATGCATGTTCCAGCCGGCGCGACTCCCAAAGACGGCCCGTCTGCTGGCGTAACGATGGCGACTTCACTTGTGTCATTGATTTCCGGGCGCAAGGTCAAGAGGAAGCTGGGCATGACAGGCGAAATTACCCTGCGAGGGCAGGTTTTACCGGTTGGCGGTGTCAAGGAAAAGATCCTGGCAGCACATCGTAACGGCCTGAGAACGGTTATTCTACCCAAGCGAAATGAGTTCGATCTGGACGATGTTCCGGAAGAAATTAAGCAAAGAATGCAGTTCATCTTTGCTGAAACCGTTGACGAAGTGTTGGAAGCTGCGCTTGAAAAGAAACGGACAACGACAAAGCCTGAAACGAAGAAGCAATCCGCACCTAGGGAGGTACGAAAAGAGAATGTCTAGGATCATGCTGGCTGAAGATGATATGACTATGGTTACATTGCTCAAAACCTTGTTGGGTATGGAAGGGTACCAGGTTGTTGCTTTGTCTGTTGAAGATGACGATGTATACGAAGCGGTTCGTAAAGATCGACCGGATGTATTGTTGCTGGATGTTCACTTGCCGCATGTCAACGGCTTGGATATTTTAGATCGAGTGCGCGGGGATGAAGAAACAAAAGATCAAAAAGTAGTGATGACATCCGGCTTAAACCTTGAGCTTGAATGTAAGAATCATGGCGCCAATGATTTTCTGCTCAAGCCTTATATGCCCGACGACCTGCTAAAGATTCTCCAGCGAAATCTCAATCCTTCCTGACCGTGCAGATTCGCGAATTTCATTTTCCCGAAGATTTTCCTCAGGTGGAGAATCTGTGGACTTCTATGGAAAGGGGGATAAGTCTGGGACGCTCCGATACGCCGGATGAGATTCAGAAAAAACTCACTCGCGATCCAGACTTATTCCTCATAGCAGAAGAAAACGGGCAGATTATCGGTACAGTCATTGGCGGATACGATGGCCGTCGCGGTTTGCTCTATCATTTGGCGGTCGCCGCCTCTTACCGAGGACGAGGAATTGGCTCCCGTTTAATGGACGAGATCAAGTCCCGGCTGCGCGCAAAGGGTTGTATACGCTGTTATTTGCTGGTTACCACGGATAACCCCGAAGGCATGAAATACTATGAAAAACATGACTGGGAACGCATGGACTTCGTGGTAACCTATGGCAAAAATTTAGCTTGAATTTCTCTGTTATAGACAATGACCCTTCGTTTTTCCATTCTCACCGTTTCTGATCGCTCCTCACGCGGCGAACGTCCGGATGCATCCGGGCCGGCTCTGGCTGAACTCATCCAATCACAGGGTTGGCAGATTGTGCGGCAGGCGATCGTGCCGGATGAAATAGACGCAATAAAGGGAATTTTGCAGTCCTGGTCCGACTCCGATGAAACGGATGTAATCCTTGCTACTGGTGGGACCGGTTTTGCTCCGCGCGATGTCACTCCTGAAGCAACCCGCGCAGTGGTCGAGCGCCTGACGCCTGGCTTGGATGAGGCCATGCGCTCTGCCAGCCTGAAAGTTACCCCGCATGCCATGCTTTCGCGGGCCGTGTCGGGAATTCGCAAACGCACGCTGATTATTACCCTTCCGGGTAGCCCAAAGGGTGCGACTGAGAATTTGCAGGTGGTCCTACCTGCGTTAGAACACGCTGTTAAACTATTGCGGGATGAGGATGCGGGACATTAGGGTTGTAAGGACGGCTTTTGGCCTTGCCAGCCTGGATGACCTTGCGCTATAATCCGCCCGTTTGCAATTCTTTCTAAGTGAGGCAAGTATGATTGATGTCAATGAACTTCGCAAAGGTGTGACCTTCGAGCTGGATGGTCAGCTTTTCAAAGTGCTGGATTACAGCCACAACAAACCCGGTCGTGGTAGTGCGACCATCCGTATCAAAGCCCGTAACCTGTTGACCGGCGCCAATATAGAAAAGACTTTCAACTCCGGTAACTCGGTGCAGGATGTGCGCCTGGACTATCATAATGTCCAGTACCTTTACTCCGATGGCGATTTCTATAATTTTATGGATAATGAGACCTTCGAACAACCCGCTATCAAGGCTGAGGTGCTCGGTGACGATGCCTTGTATCTGACCGAAGGTCTGGAAGTTAAATTAACTTTCTATAATGACGAGGCTATCGATATAGAGCTCCCTACATCCGTTGATTTGGAAGTAACCGAAGCCGATATGGCTATTCGTGGCGATACAGCTACAGGGGTTACCAAGAAGGTACGTGTGCAGACTGGTTTACAAGTGCAGGTACCCAACTTCGTCAATGTTGGCGATGTTATTCGTGTGGATACTCGCACAGGCGAGTATCTCACACGTGCATAAATTATATTGACCATGTGATAACGGATGACAGAGGGCAAAAATCTCCTGTCATCCGTTAATATTTATGGGGAGGTATGATGCGAACTCCCGCAGGAAAAGAATGTAAGTATTTTTACGGCGATTACTATCGCGGACGAAACCACGAAGAATGCCGCTTGCTCCAGGCTTCTGGTGAGCGCTGGACGCCCGACCTATGCAGGACTTGTCCTGTGCCAGAAATTCAATTGGCCAACGCCTGTGAATTCTTGCAATTGCGGGGCAAGGTAACTCGTCCAATCAGTGCTGCGTTTCAACGTCGTGTTCAGGTGACTGCCTTTTGCGAGAAGACAGAGCGTTATGTCAGTGAACCGCATATTGGTTGCGGTGAATGTCATAAATTGCCGTTTACTTTCGAAGTCAAAGAGTGAACGATCTAATAGACGTTTGAAGGGGGCTGCGTATCCCAGTTAGCGAAGATGCAATCATGAACCTGACACTGCTGCTCGATCTCGATAACACTTTGCTCGACTCCAGCATGGATACCTTTCTTCCTGCTTACTTCCAGGCGCTATCCGGTTTCCTGAAAGAACAGGTCGAACCTGAAACGATGCTTTCCGCATTGATGTCTGGTACGCGCAAGATGATGGCGAACAATGATCCTTCTCGCACGTTGCAGCAAGTATTTGACGCTGAGTTTTTTCCGAAAGTTGGCTTTGCGCGAGAAGAATTACAGCCACACTTCGATCGTTTCTACGAAGATGTTTTCCCAACGCTGAGTTATTTGACCAGTCCCAGGCCAGAGGCTGTTGAAATGGTTAAATGGGCGCTGGCGCAGGGTATTCGGCTTGGCAGTGGCTACCAATCCGCTTTTCCCACTGGCAGCCATTCACCATCGTATGCGTTGGGCTGGTTTGCCGCCAGAAGAATGGCCTTTTGCGGTGGTATCCGCTTACGAGACCTTCCATTTCGCTAAACCCAATCCGGCTTATTTTGCTGAGGTGTTGGGACGTATGAGCTGGCCAGATGGACCAGTTCTGATGGTTGGTGACGATACCGGACTTGATTTACCCGGCAGCACTGCCTTGGGACTGGCAACTTACTGGATCAACGCTTCGGATGCGGACCTGCTCCCGCTGGGATCAACCTGGCCGGACGCGGTTCTATTGGGGAACTACGTCCCTGGTTGGAAAAAATCGATCTTTCTACGCTCGAGCCTGACTTTTCCAGCCCCGAATCGCTCATTACCCTGATGTTGGCTACCCCTGCCACGATCTCGGGATTGTTGCCGTCGCTTTTGAAGCGGGAGCAGGCTACAGGCCCGGATATGAAGCGGCGTCCGGTATCCAACGAGTGGAGCTTGACCGAGATTCTCTGTCACCTGCGGGATACAGAACGGGAAATCAACATGCCACGTTTGCGTATGTTGATGGAACTGAACGAGCCTTTCATCCCTGCTCGTGACACTGACGCGTGGGCTGTAGAGCGTGATTATAAAAAACAGGACGCTGCGCAGGCTCTACGGGATTTCACCAATGCGCGTGTGCAAACAGTGGACTTGTTGCGCAGTCTGAACGATGAATGGAAGCGTAAAGCGCGCCATGCCATTTTCGGTCCTACTAATTTGCAGGAGCTAGTCAAGTTTATGGTTGAACACGATAAGCTTCATATTCGACAAATATGCTCTGCCCGTGAGCAGCTTTCTGGATAGATTGCGCATCGCTTTGCAAAAGCTCGTGTTATAACTGCAAGACCTTTGAGGGACAGGATTTCATCTTGTCCCATTCTTTTATTATTAGGAGCATCCATGAGAAAACGCGTTGTTGTGACTGGCCTAGGTTGTGTCAGTCCTGTGGGAAATACAGTTGAAGATACATGGCGGGCGTTGCTGGATGGTAAATCCGGCGCTGCCGAAATTACCCATTTCGATGCCACTAAGCATAAGACGAAGTTTGCTGCAGAGGTCAAAGGGTTTGACGGAGTCGCTTTATTTGGAACGCGCGATGCCCGTAAGATGGATCGCTTTACTCAATTTGCCATGGCCGCGACGCTGGAAGCGCTGGAGCAGGCTAATTATTCGATCAACGAATCAAATCGTGACCGAATCGGTGTCCTGATCGGCACCGGGATTGGTGGCATTACCACTTTGTTGGATCAAGCTGAAGTGATGCGGGAGCGCGGGCCGGACCGGCTCAGCCCTTTCCTGATTCCCATGATGATTTCTGACAGTGCAGCCGGGATGATCGCTATTCGTCTGGGTGTGCGTGGACCGAATATGGCGTTGGCAACGGCTTGTGCATCTGGTTCCAATGCGATTGGCGAGGCGACTGAGATCATCCGTCGCGGGGCCGCTGATGCGATGATTGCTGGTGCCTCCGAGTCTTCTATTGTCGCATTGGCGATGGGTGGGATGAATGTGATGGGCGCGCTCTCTACCCGCAACGATGACCCGCAGCGGGCTTCACGTCCCTTCGACAAAACTCGGGACGGATTTTTAATGGGTGAGGGAGCAGGAATTCTTATTTTGGAATCATTAGAACATGCCCAGGCGCGCGGTGCAAAGATTTTGTGTGAACTGACGGGATACGGCACTTCTGACGATGCCTATCATGTGTCCGCTCCGGCAGAGAATGGCGCGGGAGCGGCGCTTTCTATGCAGTATGCGTTAGATGATTCGAAATTGAGTCCAGAGGATATTGGTTATATCAACGCGCATGGCACTTCCACTCAATTGAACGATAAAAGTGAAACGGCGGCTATCAAGACTGTCTTTGGAGAACAGGCATATCATATTCCTATTTCATCCACTAAGTCGATGACTGGACATTTGCTGGGTGCATCTGGTGCACTGGAAGCGATCGTTTGTGCGAAAGTGTTCCAAGAGAATATTTTACCGGCTACGATCAATTATGAAACACCTGACCCCGAGTGTGACCTGGATTATGTGCCCAACCAAACTCGACAGGTCTCGCCTGAGCACATCATGTCAAATTCGTTTGGGTTTGGCGGACATAATGCTACGTTGGTTCTAAGTCGATACCTGTAATCGAGGATCTGATGACATTTGCGCATATTACTGGTTGGGGCATGTCTGTGCCTGAGAACATCTTGACTAATGATGATTTGTCAAAGATGGTGGATACGAACGATGAATGGATTCGTGGCCGCACTGGCATTCGTGAACGACATATAGCCGGCGAAGGCCAGACAACCGCATCTCTGGCGGTGGAAGCCTCCCTGAAGGCCTTACAGGTTGCCAACTTGCGTCCCACTGACGTTGACTTGATTATCTGCTCCACCTCAACGCCCGAATATATCTTCCCGGCCACAGCCTGCTTGGTGCAGGACCAAATTGGTGCTACAAAGGCCGGGGCATTTGATTTATCGGCTGCTTGCTCCGGGTTTATTTATGCCGTCAATATGGCGGCACAATCTATTCGCAGTGGGGCTATCCAAAACGCGCTGGTGATCGGGTCTGAAACCCTCTCCCGTTTTGTTAACTGGCAAGATCGTAGTACCTGCATCTTGTTTGGGGATGGGGCTGGGGCCTTTGTTTTGCAGGCTAGTGACATGCCTGGCGGCGTGCTATCGGCCGTCATGCATTCGGATGGTTCCGGTGGCGATTCGCTGATCTTGCAGGGCGGTGGTAGCAAGCATCCCGCTACGGAAGCAACTGTGCAAGAGGGCAAGCACTTCATCGAAATGGACGGTAATGAGGTCTTTCGCTTTGCCACACGTGTTATGGCGCAAGCCACCAGAGAAGCCCTTGAAATTGCAGGTCTCGAGTTAGATGACGTGGACTGGATTATCCCGCACCAGGCCAACATCCGCATCATTGCAGCTGCCGCGCGCGGGCTGAAAATGCCGCTAGAGCGATTTGTCATCAATCTCGATCGTTATGGAAATACTTCTACCGCTTCCATTCCGATTGCGACAGTCGAAGCGGCAGAAGATGGCAGGCTCCAACCTGGAAACAAGATTACCTTTGTCGGGTTCGGAGCAGGTCTCACATGGGGAGCGCTCACGGCTGAATGGACTGGCCCGATCCCCTCGGAGCGAAAGGTTTATCCGAGACGGTATCGATTGTGGGCTCGCGTTCGTTCGTTCCTGCTTCGTGTGGTTCGCTTCATCGAAGGGCTGATCTGGGGCCGCAATTCATAATGATGAGCGCAGACATGGTCATTTTATAGTGATTGTGGTAGGATAGCAATTGCAAATTCTGTTTGAAGGAGACAAGTATGGGCGCGTTTAGGCTCGGTGCGACCAGAGCTGATCATCATTCTGATTATTGTGTTGCTTCTCTTTGGCCCTGGGCGCATTGCCAAGGTCGCTGGGGAGCTGGGGAAGGGCATCCGTTCTTTCAAAGATGGTATCAATACGGATCAAGAAGACGATTCAGAAGAGACCAGCGAGAATAAATCAGAAGAAAAATAACGTCAGCGAAAAATAAAAAAGCGCTCTCCCTGTATCGCGGAGAGCGCTTTTTATGTGGGTATCAAAGATTGTCTTGCAAATCTTTCGGACGGATGATCAGCGTTTCTCCATCGAACTGCTCCATTCCACCAGGAAGATCTCAACTGGGTACCAACTCGTAGGGAATTCGAGTTTAGTTGGAAGCGTGCAGATCGACCGTTTCCAGTCACGGACGAGCAAGGTGTTGTTATAAAGCATTTTCTTGAAAAATATACCCAAAATGGTGTGATTGTTTGCCTATAATTCTGTTATTGGGCTTTGATAGATAATTGCGTGTCCAATTCTGCAGGATCATTGGTTGGCTGGAGACAAACAAAATTTTGGCATACGTACGCGGTGGGTTGGCCTTTATGAAGCGGTCGATCATTAAGCAAGGAGGGGGAACCTGCCTCTGGAGGGTAAGCTGAAATAGCTGTTACCTGGCGGGGCCGGTACTTTCTCCATAGACTATCTAAAATCGCCTGTGTTTTTGAATCATCTGGCTTACCGAGAACGGCCACTTCATGAACTGGCCCGATTGTATAGTCAGCAGCGCACAGCCATTGTGCAAATGCAGTGGGGTAGCGTAGGATCGTTTCCAGATTAAGCGTGAACATTTTTTCAACCAGGTCGCGCCATTCTGTGCGATCTCCGTAGGCAGCAAGTTGCAGAAGAGCTGTAGCAGCAAGAGCGTTCCCGGATGGTGTGGCATTGTCTTGCAGATCCTTTGGGCGAAGAAGCAGAGATTCGTGATCGTCACGTGTATCAAAGAATCCGCCGCTTGGATCTGTGAAATGTGCAACCATTTCGTCTCCCATTTTGAGGGCAGTAGAATACCATTCAGGATTCGGGTCGGTTTGGTAAAGCGATAGTAGTGCCAGGATCAGGCTGGCATAATCTTCAAGGTAAGCATTGTGTCTGGCATTTCCAGCTCTCCACGAACGCAATAAGCGATCATTTTGGTAAAGGTTGTCGAGCAAAAACCTTGCGTTGCGTATAGCTATATCTACGTAGTCTTTTCGTTTCAAATAGCGCCCGGCTTCTGCAAAGGCTAGCAGGGCCAACGAATTCCAAAACACCAGAACTTTGTCATCGGTACCAGGTCGAATGCGTTTATTGCGCTTGGAGAGCAGTTGGGTATGGCAGTGTTTCAATTTGACGGAAACATCTTTAGGGTCCAGATTGAAGCGGGCACCCAGGGTAAAGTCATCCAGCGCTCGCTGCAGGATTGTCTTTCCTTCCCAGTTGCCATTTTCTGTTACACCATACGCTGCTTGAAAAAAGTCATAGTCCTCGGCGAGGATGCTTTGCAGTTCACTGGCAGTCCAGACATAGAATTTCCCCTCTTCGCCTTCCGAGTCTGCATCCAGGCTGCTGTAGAAACCACCGTCAGGGTGGGTCATTTCTCGCAAAATGAAATCCAGCGTTTCTTCACTTACGCGGCGAAATTGAGCTTCTCCTGTAACCAAGTAGGCGTGCAGATAAACCAGGGCTAGTTGGGCATTATCGTACAGCATTTTTTCAAAATGTGGTGTTCTCCAAAAGTTGTCTACACTGTAACGTGCAAAGCCACCACCAACAACATCATACATACCGCCCCTTGCCATTGCATAAAGGACGTGCGTAATCATTTTTGTTGCGGTTTCGTTTCCACGTGTCGATTGACGCAGTAAAAATTCAATAATCATCGGTTGAGGAAATTTGGGGGCATTTCCCCAGCCACCATACCCCCAGTCGTACCCATCGTGCAGCACATTTGTGACTGCAATAAGGTGTTCAGATGAAAGCTTGATATCATATCGACTTGGAGAAGATTGAGCTTGAATGTGAGCAGTAATTTTTTCACCCGACTCAACAATTTTCTCATGTTCGTTTTGCCAGGTATTGGCCAATGAGAGCAACACTTCCCTAAAGGAAGGCATGTTATATCGACGGACGGGTGGGAAGTAGGTGCCTGCAAAAAAAGGTTTCAAATCGGGGGTAAGAAAGACTGACATGGGCCAGCCGCCGGAGCCCGTCATGGCCTGTGTGGCGGACATATAGATGCTGTCCAGGTCGGGACGTTCCTCGCGGTCCACTTTGATGTTGACAAAATTCTCATTCATGATGGCGGCAATGGTGTCATCCTCGAAGGATTCGTGCTCCATCACATGACACCAATGACAGGCAGCATAACCGATACTTAGAAAGATGGGTTTATTCTCATCTTTCGCCTTTTGTAGTGCATCTGGCCCCCAAGGAAACCAGTTTACGGGATTATTGGCATGTTGGAGAAGATAAGGGGAGTTTTCATTTGCGAGGTGATTTGGCATAAGGAACCTATAATGTGATTATTCGAAGACCTACTGGGTTATGGCTTATTCAAACTCGAAAGTACAAT
This sequence comes from uncultured Chloroflexia bacterium, assembly GCA_963829615.1. Lineage (GTDB taxonomy): Bacteria > Chloroflexota > Anaerolineae > Anaerolineales > Villigracilaceae > JAABUE01. The sequence continues at coordinate 44,285 of CAWHJM010000014.1, read as the reverse complement.
TTTCTATTTGTACATTTTACCCCAGTCAACAGAAGCAGTAATTACGCTCACTTGCTGGTCAAGCCTGCCCATAGTTAGCCGGAAGGGGGAAAAGATATGCGAACTTGCAGCCCACCCCTCGGTAAATTTTCCGCCGTGATAATTCCACCTTGCGCCTCTACTAATTGACGGGCAATCGACAATCCCAGGCCTGCCCCACCAGACGCGCGTGAACGGGACTTTTCGCCGCGCCAGAAGCGTTGAAAAAGATGCGGGATATCTTCTTCCGGGACGCCGGGGCCATTATCATTCACCCGTATTCTGACCGCACCCTCAGCCTGCTCCACTTCTAACCAAATTTTCCCGCCCCCGGGCACGTAGCGCAGCGCGTTGCTAATCAGGTTGCCAATTACCTGTTCCGTGCGCTGGGGGTCCACATAGACTTGCGCCTGCGGAGCGTTATTGGTCAGTTCCAGGCTGATGTTGTTCTCACCCGCTTCCGCTGAGAAGAGATCGATAGCGCGCTTAGCCAGATCGCCCAGCGACACATCCCGCGGCTCGAATTGTAGTTGCCGCGTTTCCGCTAGCGTGAGCAGGCGCAGGTCTTCAACCAGGCGTTCGAGCAGATAGGTTTCCTCAAGCGCGGGAACAATCTGCTTTTCATTGGGCGGGTAGATACCATCTACAATGCCTTCCAGCTTTCCGCGGATGACTGTCAGCGGGGTGCGCAGTTCGTGGGCGATGTCAGCCAGCAGGTCGCGGCGCTCACGGTCGCTGAGTTCCAGAGCTTCGGCCATGTGGTTGAAACTGTCGGAGAGGGCACGCAGGTCATCGGGACCGGAGACAGGCACACGGGTAGAAAGATCGCCCGAGGCCACCGCTCGGGCTGCGGCGATGACCTGGGATAGGGGGATCACGACTCGACGTAAAAGCAAAAGTCCAATCAATATTGTAAGAATGGCGAGGAAGATGGAGATAAAGCCAACGGGTGCAAGCAATGCCAGGGCGAAGCGTCCCCGTACCGGAAAGACGGAAGGTGGCAGGATGAGACGGCCAACTTCATGGTTGTTAATCGTCAGAGGCAATTCTGCATCTCTTGTGGATGAAACGTAGGCCTGTCCCACCATTGGGTCGTGGAAGTCCCCCTTGTAGGCCAGGATTTGCCCGTCATTGTTGACAAAAACGGCGCTTTTCCACAGGCGGGTTTCTTCGATGGAAAAGGGCTGACTCTGGAAAATAGACTCCACGTCGTCCCATGAGCCGCGCACTAGATAATAGGTTTCCAGACGCGTGATCAGGGGCAGGCGGTCGAAGGGGTTGTATGCGGACGAAAAGGACAGGAAGAGGCCCGTGGCGGCGAAGATGAAGATCAGCGTAAGCAGCACCACCGTGGTGAAGGCGCGCAGCAGCAGGACAAACAGGCGGCGCTGGACGGAGCGGATGGTGGGTTCAGGTTTCATGGCTCGAATTTGTAGCCCACGCCATGCACGGTGACGATGTAGTTCGCTTTGTCATCGCCCCTTTCCAGCTTGCGGCGCAAATTGCGGATGTGGGAGTCGATGGCGCGCTCGTAGCTTTCGAAGGCCACGCCGTGCGCGGCGTTGAGCAACTGGGCGCGTGAGTAGATGCGCCCCGGCTGGCTCATCAGGGTCGCCAGGATTTCGAATTCGGTAGACGTGAGCGCGATGGTCTGGTCTGGCAGGTTCACTTCGTAGCGGGCACGGTCAAGAGTGACTTCTCCGGCGCGGATGATGTCGCTGGTGGGGTCGCCGCTCACCCGTCGCAGGACGACGCGCACGCGTGCCACCAGTTCGCGCGGACTGAAGGGTTTGGTGATGTAATCGTCTGCGCCAATCTCGAGCCCAATCAGCTTGTCCATCTCCTCTACGCGGGCGGTCAGCATGATGATGGGCACGTCGCTCTCGCGCCGCAGCACACGGCAGACGTCCAGCCCGTCCATTTCAGGCAGCATCAGGTCGAGCACCACCAGGTCGGGCTTTTCGCGCCGCGCCGCTGACAGGCCATCGGGACCGGTCATGGCGGTGACGACTTCGTAGCCAGCGGCCTTGAGGTAGTCTTGACAGATCTCAGCGATCTTGGGTTCGTCATCTACGACGAGGATTTTCTTGGGCATAATCTAATTATAAGACCTGACAGGTTTTACAAAGCGCCTTGTGACAAAGCACAGTGGTGAAACCTGTCAGGTCTTTCAAATTACTCGTACCGCAACGCTTCCACCGGTTCCAGGCCGGCAGCGCGGTTGGCGGGATACAGCCCGAAGAACAGACCGACGGCCGTCGAAAACAGTGTGGCGAGCAAAATGGAATCGAGGCTGATGCTGGTGTTGAAGGGTGATCCCAGCGCAATCGAAACCTGCTCGATTCCCACGGCGATCAACCAGCCGAACAGCACCCCGATCAGTCCGCCTAGCAGACTCAACAAAGACGACTCAGCCAGGAATTGGGTCAGGATGTCGCGTTTGCGCGCGCCCAGCGCCTTGCGCAGGCCGATCTCGCGCGTGCGCTCAGCTACCGAGACCAGCATGATGTTCATAATACCAATGCCGCCTACCAGCAGGGAGATAGCCGCGATGCCGCCCAGGAAAATGGTCAGAACGCCGGTGATGGTCGAGGCTGTATTGACAAAATCCTCCTGCGAGTAGACTGTGAAATCGTCCTCGCCGATAGCCGTGCGATGGCGCGCGCGCAGGATTTGCGTCGCTTCCGCCGCCGCCTGTGGGACCGCCTCCGCGCTGACGGCCTGGATGAAGATCGTATTCACTTCGCCCGCCGCGCCTCCGCTTGCCAGGCGGCTTTGCGCTGTGGTCAGCGGGACCAGGATGCGGTCGTCCTGGTTACCGGTCATGCCGCCGCCTTTGGCGCCCAACACCCCGATCACGCGGAAGGGCTGCCCGTTGATGCGGATGGTTTCGCCGACCACGCCCTCGTGACGCCCAAAATACGTGTCAGCCGTATCGGGGCCGATGACCGCCACCGAGGCATAGCCCAACAATTGCGTTTCGTCGATGAACGCGCCCTCGGTCAGGGTTTCGTTGCGTACCTGTTGGTGGATGGGCACCACGCCGTTGACCGATACGTTGCCTTTTTCACCGTTGGCGGATACTTCGCCCTGGCTCTGCACGACAGGCGCAACCGCCAATATGTCTGGCGCGGCGAACGGGTCGGCCAGCGCGGCTGCGTCCTTTTCGGTCAGCGGACGCACATTGCGCAGGTCGGCCTGGTCGTTGCCTGAGAATACGAACAGGATGTTGGTGCCGATGTCATTGATGGAACCCAGGATGGTATTCTGTGCGCCGTTCCCGACGCCCAGCATGGCGATTACCGCCGCCACACCGATGACAATGCCCAGGATGGTCAGCCCGGAACGCATCTTGTTGCCGTTCAGGCTTTCCAGTGCTTCAGTAAAGACTTGTGCGATGTTCATTGAACGGCCTCCGTTTCCACGACACCATCTTGGACATGGATGGTGCGCTGGGCCTGCGCCGCAATGCGCGGATCGTGGGTGACAATAATCAACGTGGTGCCTCGTTCGCGGTTCAGGTTCAACAGTAAATCCATAATCTCCTGACCCACTTTCGAGTCGAGGTTGCCGGTCGGTTCATCGGCCATGATAATAGCCGGGTCGTTCACCAGGGCGCGGGCCACCGCCACGCGCTGTTGCTGTCCGCCGGAGAGTTCGTACGGGCGATGGCTGATGCGGTCTTCCAATCCAACCGAAATCAGTGACTGGCGGGCGCGTTCCTTGCGTCCTTCGGTCAAGCCTGAATAGCGCAGAGGCAGTTCCACGTTCGAAAGGGCGCTCTGCCGCGATAACAGGTTGAACGACTGGAAGACGAAGCCCACTTTGCGGTTGCGGATATCGGCCAACTGGTCATCATCCAATCCGGCCACAGTTTCGCCGTCTAGCGTGTATTCGCCGGAGGTAGGCCGGTCCAGGCAGCCCAGGATGTTCATCAGGGTCGATTTGCCCGAACCGGAAGGCCCCACAATTGCCACCACTTCACCGCGGTGGATGCTCATGTGTCAGTCCGCGCAGCGCGTGCACTTCCACATCGCCCATTTTATAAGTTTTGACCAGATTCTCGGCCACGATCACAGTTTCAGTCATGTTGGTCTCCTGCCTATCCACCGAAGGGATTATTTCCGCGCATGGAGCCATTGCCCGGCCCGAGATCGGTCGTGGCAGGTGGATTTAGCACGATCTGGTCGCCTTCTTGCAGGTTACCGCCGACCACTTCGCTGTAGGTGTCCGAGGTGGCGCCCAGGCGCACTTCCACGGGGTTGAGCGTGCCGTCTGCATTGAGCACATAGACTACCCGCTGGCTATTAACCACGCGCACCGCCCGGTTGGGGACCAACAGCGCATCTTCAACGTTATGGACCTGGATGAGGACGGCGGCGGTCATGCCCGGTTTGACGAGTTCATCCGCATCCGTCAACTCGACCGTGACCTTGAAGTCCACGCTTCCGGAGGTAGATGTGCCTGCTCCCGCTACCGCGACCACTACCCCGCGATAATCTTTTCCCTGCACCGCATCGAAGTTGACCGTAACTTCCTGGCCGACAGAGAGACTGTTGATATCGACTTCCGAGACTTCCAGATCGATCAACAAGTGTGAAAGATCATCCATTTGGAAGGCCATCTCGCCCAGGGATACCTGATCGCCTTTGATGACGCTTGCATCGGTGATGACGCCATCGAAGGGTGCGATGATCGCGGACTGGTTGAGGGTGGCCTGCGCAGCAGATCACACGCGCTTTGGCCGCGGCGATGTCGTCGGGATTTGGGCCGTCTTTGACCCGCTCGTAGGCACGCTGGGCATCGTCCAGTTGACCCTTTTTTAAGGCCAGATCTTCGTCGGCTTTGGCTTTTTCTGTTTCATCTGCATAGCCACGGCGATACTTGACTTCCGGCCTGCCACTGACCCACACGATATATTGAAGATCGATCTTGCCTTCCAGCGATTGGCGATACTCATTAGCGTCGTTATAGGCATCCTGCGCGTCGCGCAGTGCAATGGCCGCATTCGCGCGCTCCGTATCAGAGCTGAGCAAATCATCCAAGGACTGCTGTGCAGACACCAGGTCCGCTTCCGCCAGAATGACATTCTGCGGCAGGGAAGCCTGCATCAAGGCTGCCAGTTGATCGTCTGCTTTCACTGTGTCGCCCAATTGCGCGGAAACAGATTCCACGATCCCGCTCGTCTGCCAGGTCAAAATTGCCGATTGATTTGCGCGTACCGTACCTGTTGCGCCCACTGTAGCAGACAAGTTGCCTCGTCCGGCCGTTTCGGTCTGGTAGGCGCTTTCGGCTGCGGCGCTGTTGCGCGGTAATACAAAGGCAAGCGTAACCGCCAGCACGGCAACCACGCCAACGATAATCATGGCCTTCTTGTTTTTAGTAAAGAAATTTTTCATTTGGAACCTCCAATTTTATTTGTTCGAAAATAGCAAACGTATATGTAGAAACTGTGCGGAAATTAAGAGAAGAGATGGGCCAGGCACATCAGCCACCAAAGGTGCTGCCGACGTCGTTTGAACCGGTATCAATCGTTGCAGGTGGGTCCAGGACGATCAGGTCACCTTCCTTTAGGTTGCCGCCGACGACTTCGCTATGGGTGTCGTCTTTGGCACCCAGCCGGACTTCTACGGCGTCCAGAACGTCATCACCCCTGAGTACATAAACGACACGCTGATCGCCCAGCATGCGTACCGCCTGATTGGGGACCAGCAGCGCATCTTCGACGTGACGCACCTGGATTAATACGGCTGCGGTCATGCCCGGTTTGACGAGTTCATCTGCGTCTGTCAGCGCAACCGTGACCCTGAAATTCACGCTTCCGGTTGACGATCTGCCGGTTCCCGCCATCTCGCTCACGATCCCCTGATAGGTTTTCCCTTGCACTGCATCGAAATCAATGCTTACCTCTTGCCCAACCGAAATGGTATTAATGTCCACTTCAGATACTTCCAAGTCGATCAGCAATTTCGAAAGATCATCCAACTGGTAAGCCAGATTCCCGGATGAGACCCGATCGCCTGCCTGTACATTGCTGTCCGTGATGACTCCATCAAACGGGGCAACGATCTTTGCCTGATTCAGAGTGGCCTGCGCTGCGGTAACACGCGCTTTGGCTGCTGCGACATCTTGCGGGTTGGGGCCGTCTTTCAAGCTCTCATAAGTACGCTGGGCATCGTCCAATTCAGCTCTGCGTAGGGCCACATCCTGGTCGGCTTCGGCCTTTTGTGTTTCATTTGGGAAATATTTGATATGTTTGATATTGGGGATTTTGAAGTATCCCAAAGGGGTTTTCAGCCCCTTAAAACCCGTAAATACATCATACTTAACTTGGTCGTTCAGCAATTCACGATAATGAACGGCATCATCATAGGCTTCTTGCGCCGTGCGTACGGAGATGGCTGCGTTGGCTTTTTCTGTATCTGCAGAACCAAGCAAATCTTCCAATGCCTGCTGCGCGGAGCCCAGGTCTGCCTCAGCCAGAAGCACATTCTTTGGCAAAGAAGCTTCTCCTAACACAGCCAGTGCGTCTCCCGCCTTCACAGCATCACCCAATTGCATATTAACAGATTCGACAATCCCACTGGTCTGCCAGGTCAGTGCAGCGGACTGATAGGCACGCACCGTACCCGTTGCACCCACTGTTGTAGACAAGTTGCCATGTCCTGCCGCTTCAGTCTGGTATGTGCTATTTGCTGCAACACTATTACGTGATAAAGTGAATACGAACACAGTCATCAGGATCAATATGACGCCGCTGCCAATGATCGTTTTCTTATTGCGGGTAAAAAAGTTGAGCAAATTCACTTGCTGCCTCCAGATTTGTAGTGAGGTTAGGGTAACAAGCAAATGTGCAGAAATTGTGAAGAAGATGAGGGGATGTGTGGATGGCAATTTACATATGAAACGATTTGTTCCAGAATCAAAACGGCTGTTTCGCAAGGCGAAACAGCCGTACACGTTTCAGTGGTTTACTTAATTTCTACCTTCAAAGAAAAGTCTACTTCCTGCCCGCCTTGCGGGACAACATCGATGATGTAATCCTGTGTAGAAGGGAGCTGCATGTTGAAGGTGGTCGATCCCATTTGTGCGCGGATGTATGGTTGCCCGTCGCTAAAACCCCAGACCGTCAATGCTGCGGAATTAGGATTGGGAGTGAGCAGAATATTCATGGTTTGCCCTCCCTGGGCAGCGACAACGTAGGATGCGATGTACCCTTCAACCGTCTTTCCGCTGACGGTGGCGGAAATCGCTCCAGATGCAAATTCGATGCGGCTGGGGATACTTACCCAGAGTGTGAAGTCTTCCGTACTGGCTCCGCCTATGATTTGGAAAAAGTAATCTTGCGTTGCTGGCAGAGTCCCTTGCCAGTTTGACCATCCCTGTGAAGCCGGTAAAAGAGCAGTACCGTCATTTGCTGTAATGGACATGGTCAGGTCATTGCTTGGCGAACTGACCGATGCCAGCATTGGCTGTCCCTGTTGCGCCTCGAGTACGAAGTTCTGTGTTTGCCCGGCCTGTATCGTTCCTTGGGCGATGCCGTAGGTGGCTCCGGGGGCGAAGTTGATTCTCGTCGCGGCTGGCAGGATGGGGGGCGAGGTCGGAAGCGTTGTCTTTGTTGCCGGCCCGGAGGTAGACAGGATGGGGGTTTGCGTTGCGGTCGGTGGCGAGGTTGGGCTGATGTCCGTTGGTATAGCTTGCATGGTCTCCGCAACGATGCGCTCTACTTGATCCGCGGGCACGCCGGTTTCAATGACGCCACTGCAAGCAAATGAAATTGCTGCCAAAACCATAAACGTGAGTGTAAATATGGTTTTCTTTTTGATGGTTTGTATGATCTTCATTCCGATCTCCTTGCTGCTAGGATAAGCATACTATGGCTTGAGTCGCTTGAACAGCGTCGATTTACAGTATACAATCGGCGCATGTCAAAAACAACTTCGTTCCTATGGCGTTGGGGGCCTGCTTTGCTGATGATGGCTGTTATTTTTGCGTTCTCGTCTGTCCCTTCATCCGAAATGCCAAACTTTGATTGGGCGGATCGCATTGTCAAAAAAGGGGGACATGCGCTCGGATATGGCCTACTGGCCTTATCCTATTGGCGTGGACTGAAGGGCGAGAGTAAGCATGTCAATTCTCGTTGGTTTTACATAGCCTGGGTGATGGCAATCCTATATTCTGCTACGGATGAGTTCCACCAATCTTTTGTCGCCGGACGCCATCCGGCGGTGACCGATGTGATGATCGATGCCTTTGGGGCCGCAACAATGCTTTTTCTGCTCAATCGGTTTAGAAAAAAATGACCAACAAAAGAGACTTGTCACAGACTCCCAAACACTGATCAATCGCTTTACTCGAATTCAATTTCAATTTCCTCATCCGGGTTCCAATCAGCCATGCGTTCGATCTCAATATCTGTGAACAGACCTTCCTGCCTGGCAGAGACTCGGTAACGCTTGACCAATTCGAGCAAGGCCAGAAAAGTCACCACAATCTCGATGCGGGTCGGGTTTTCCCCAAGCAATTCCCGAAAGTGAGCATGTTCGGCTGCGCCGAGCCTTTTGGAGATCAATTCGATTTTCTCACGGATCGTGATTTTGGGCGCGGAGATGACAGTTCCAAGCGACTGTTTTTCAACATCCTTGGAGTAGACTTCCTCAGCCGCATTGATCAAATCTGCGAGTGTAATATTCGAGAGATCGAGCTTTCCTTCAATTTTTGGCGGTGGCGCCAGACGCAGATACGTCCGTAGATTTTGTGCTACCCGTTCACCCAGCAGGTTTGCGATTTCCTTGAAGCGCTTATACAGCTTCAACTGCTCAACTAGCGATACGCCTATATCCTCTTCGCCAACTTCACGGGCAGGCGGGCGCGGTAACAACGCTTCCGATTTGATTTGCACCAGCTTGGCAGCAATCACCAGGAAGGCTGAGATTTCGTCCGCGTGCGTCTCTTCCAGATGGTGTAGGTAGTTCAGATATTGCTCTGTCACGGCTGCCAGCGATACAGCTGTAATATCCAACTCGGCGTGCTCGATCAAATCAAGCAACAAGTCGAGTGGACCTTGGTATACTGCTGTCTGCACGGTGTAACCGCTGGTCTGATGCCCTAAAATGCTTCCCATAACGCGCCGATTATACACTGAGACCTGACAGGTTTCCAAAACTTGTCAGGTCTATACTATAATTCGGCTATGTCTGACCCAAAATTGACCCATCTTGATCAGCACGGCCGCGCTCGCATGGTAGATGTTGGCGCTAAACCGGATACCGAGCGGACCGCCATTGCAAAAGGTGAAATTCGAATGAAGCAAGCGACGCTGGACTTGATCCGCGCCGGGCAAATTAAAAAGGGTGATGTGTTGACCGTTGCCCAGATTGCAGGGATCAGCGCCTCGAAACGGACCTCCGAGCTGATCCCGTTATGTCATCCGCTGCCACTCACCAAAGTGGATGTGGACTTGGCACTGGATGATTCACTCCCCGGTGTGACCATCACTGCTACTGCCAAAACCATCGGCAAAACCGGCGTTGAAATGGAAGCGCTGACCGCCGTATCTGTGGCCGCATTGACGATCTATGACATGGCCAAAGCTGCAGAAAAAACCATGCATATCCAGAATATTCGCTTGGTTGAAAAACATGGCGGCCAATCTGGGGACGTTATAAACGAATAATTGCATGTTGTCATTGTTATATGGACGATATGAAAAGGACAGACATGAATTGTATTAAAGTTTTATTTTTCGCTACCCTGCGTGACCGCGCCGGGTTAAAATCCGCCGAGTTTGAAATTCCTGCCGAAACGACTGTCCAGGCTCTGAAGGGCATTGTGGTAGATGCCTACCCCGGCTTGAAAGAGACGATGGATAGCGTGGTCATCTCTATTAATCGGGAATTTGCGTTCGATGAAAGCATTGTCCCGACAAATGCTGAAGTCGCCATGTTTCCACCAGTTTCTGGTGGCTAGACTCTAAATCTTGCCAGAACATAACTCCCGAATTCCAGATAATGAGCCAATCTAAACTATGCAGCTCTCCAACAAACCAACCATTTTTTCCATTACCGAATCTGAAATAGACCTGAATGATTTGCTGGCGCAGGTCACCCTTACCAGCACTGGCGCAGCAGCTATTTTTACCGGCATGGTGCGAGGCGAAACCAGGCGTGGTGATTCGCACGATACTGCTTATCTTGAATACGAAGCCTACGTCCCAATGGCGGAGGCCAAGATGAAGCAGGTCGCCGACGAAATCCGCCAGAAGTGGCCGACTGTGGAAGGGATCGCCATTGTCCAGCGTATCGGAAAACTGTATCCTAAAACACCAACCGTTTTGATTGTCTGTACTGCTGCTCACCGTGACACAGGCGTGTTCGAAGCAGCTCGTTATGGTATTGACCGTTTGAAGGAGATCGTCCCGGTTTGGAAGAAGGAAGTCGGACCAAACGGCGAAGAATGGGTAGAAGGGGATTACACTCCTAGCCCGAAGGACTAAGCATGGCGTTTGTTCTTGAATCTGACCGGCTACGTATCCGCCAATTCCAAGACTCCGATCTGGAGCCTTTTTGGGCTTACCGGGACGATCCCGATGTCGCCCGGTATCAGGGCTGGGATGTACCCTTTTCGCGTGAAAAAGCGCTGGAGTTTGTCGCCGAGATGAAAGTCAAGGATCCAAACATACAGGGCGAATGGTTCCAGGCAGCTATAGAAGAAAGATCAACAGGTGAGATGGTGGGGGATACAGCTTACTTCGTTAAAAAAGATGATCCGCAAGCCTACATTGGTTGTACGATTGCGCGTCTGCACTGGCGTAAAGGGTACGGCCTTGAAGCCACTCGCCGCCTGTTGGATTATCTTTTTGGAGAGTTTGATTTGCATCGCGTGATTGCCATCACGGACGTTGAGAACGTTGCTTCCTTCAGTGTGCTTGACCGAATAGGTTTTCGCCGGGAAGGCCATTTTGTCGAGAACTTGATGTTCAAGGGAAAGTGGGCCAGCGAGTATCATTACGCTATGCTTAAGCGCGAGTGGGAAAATTTGTAAAAAACGGATAGCTTAGCGTGACGAGTGGGCTCGTCAGGGGTTTTAGGAGGAGCCAACATCTGCATTTGTTTGGCTACGGAATCATCATACCTATTTTCAAGGAGGAGCAATGCGGGAACGGATCGTTATTACTGGGATGGGAACTGTCAATCCACTGGGCCTGAATGTTTCTGAATCCTGGAAGAATGTTACAAATGGTGTCTCTGGCGTTGGACCGATCACACTGTTTGATGATAGTGATTTGCAGGTACATATCGCTTGCGAGGTCAAGGGCTTCGTGCCGGAACAATTCATGGAAGCGAAGGAAGTGCGCCGTCGGGACCGTTTTGAACAGTTGTCGACAGCTGCGGTCAAAGAAGCGCTGGCAAGCTCGGGGCTGGAAGTGACCGAGGCCAATTCAGGTCGGATCGGGATCGTTATCTCTTCTGCGATCGGTGGGTTGAAGTCTTTGCAAGATGCAGTCATCACCAATCATACCGAAGGTCCGCGGCGTGTCAGCCCGTTCTTGATCCCGATGCTGATGTCGAACGGTGCATCCGGACTGGCGGCTATTGACTATGGTATTCATGGGCCATGTTTCTCGGTTGTTTCAGCCTGCGCTTCCGGTGCGGACGGAATTGGCATGGCCTGGATGATGCTTAGAGCGGGCATGTTGGATGCTTGTTTGGCGGGCGCTTCGGAATTGACGGTCACGCCGGTGGGAGTAGCTGCGTTTGATCGTGTTGGGGCCATGTCGCGTCGCAATGATGATTTTTCGATGACGCCGCAACCTTTTGATAAGAACCGTGACGGGTTGGTGATGGGTGAAGGGGCCGGGGTATTGGTTCTGGAGACCGAGTTGCATGCGAAGGCCCGCGGTGCCAACATCCTGGCGGAACTTGCGGGGTATGGCTCAACCGCAGATGCCTTCCATGTGACAGCGCCACATGAGAATGGTACCGGTGGTGCGGCTGCCATCCAGCAGGCGCTGGCATCTGCAAATGCCAACCCGGAAGATATCGGGTACATCTCGGCTCACGGTACGGCTACCCAATTAAACGATCTTTCAGAGACGAAAGCCATTAAGGTTGCGCTTGGTGATCTGGCTTACAAGATTCCGATTTCGTCTACCAAGTCCATGACTGGTCATATGATGGGCGCAACTGGTGCCTTGGAAGCCATTTTTTGTGTGCAAGCCGTGCGAGAAGGTATCTTGCCGCCTACCATTCACTACGAAACTCCTGATCCAAACTGTGACCTGGATTACATTCCCAACCAAGCGCGTGAAAAGAAGATCGACCTTGCGATTAGTAACGCCTTTGGTTTTGGCGGGCATAATGCTGTGTTGGTGGTGAGACGGTATCAGTAAATCCGTGTCTGAAAGAACTTGTACAATGCGAAAATGCGTGCTATAATCCGCCGTCACGTAACAAACAAATCAACTTCACCGAGTAAGGAAGAACGAAATGACAGACCAGATTTTGAAAGCCGTGGAAGCCCCGGTTAATGAGAACATCCCCCAACTTCGCTCTGGCGATATGGTAAGTGTGCACGTAAAAATCAAAGAAGGCGACCGCGAACGTATTCAGGAATTCAAGGGCACAATTATTCGCCTGCGTAAAGGCGGTAATAACGCCAATTTCACTGTCCGTCGTGTGGCTAGCAATGGTGTTGGTGTGGAACGTACCTTCCTGTTGCGTTCCCCGCGCATCGAGAAGGTGGTGGTTGAACGCCATTCCAAGGTCCGCCGCGCGCAGTTGTACTTCATGCGAGAGCGCACGGGTAAATCAGCCCGACTCAAGCAGAAATTCGATTAATCGTTATCACCTGGAATCAAAAAGGGTGCAGTCCGCTGCGCCCTTTCTCTTTTCTAGCGCCGCAACAATTTAAAACGCAGGATGCTGTACAACTTTTTATAGGATAAATTTTGATATAGTCCTGCTATTTCATGGGGTTGCGGATTAGTGGAGGAAGTTTATGCAACCGGTTATTGGTATTACGACACTGCAAGGCAAAAATCCTAATGGATTGCCAACTGTAATGCTTCTCCAGGCCTATGTGCATGCGATCATGCAGGCCGGTGGTGTGCCCGTATTGATCCCTTCTATGTTGGCAGAGAGTGGTTGGCATATTCTATACGAGCGACTGGATGGTATCCTGTTTTCGGGTGGTGGGGATATATCGCTGGATTACTTTGATGGGGAACCCCACCCGCGCGTCGATGGAGTGGACCCTTTGCGTGATTCCGTTGAACTGAGCATGCTCCATGCTGCGGTTGAAGACAGAAAACCCTTCCTCGGTATTTGTCGTGGTATCCAAACTGTCAATGTCGGTCTGGGCGGAACCCTGTACACGCACCTTCCCGAACAATTCACTACAAAAATTGACCACACTTATCCCGGCAATATGCGCACGGTTCTTGTGCACGAAGTCAAAGTGGAAGAAGGTACCCGCCTGGCAGAGGTGGTTAGCGAACCCATTTTGAAAGTCAACAGCTTGCATCATCAGGGGCTGAAAGACGTTGCCCCCGCGCTGCGCGTGACGGGTTATGCCCCGGATGGACTGGTCGAGGCGGTGGAATTGCCCGAGCATCCTTTTGGGCTGGCCGTGCAATGGCATCCCGAATGGCTGACCGACCAGCAACCGACGCGCAACCTGTTTAAAGCTTTTGTGGATGCGGCCAGAAGCAAGAAAGACTAATTCAGCACTGGCTTGACTCTCCATCATTGAAATTTACATTGTTACCCCTTTGGCTTTGACATATGCCCCAGCCCAGTCGATCATGCTACTCTCTGTCCGCCTGGCTTCGAGAAACCCCAGCAACAGCCCTGTCTGCCTGATTTACAGACTTTCCTTGACCTTCTGCAATTCTCTTTTCCCCAGCCAGAACAACAATTTCAGCGCCCAGCCACGATTCGCCAGCCAACCCATGAAGCCGTTTCCCAGCGCATCCAGGCCGCGTGGATGGGCTGGGAGCGGCATGGCCTGACTGAAATCCACGAGACGGCCGTCGAGCGTAAAGGTGTTACGACCAAGGCGTTTGATTACCGGGCTGGTTTTCAGGAAGGCGCGCAGCTCTTCACGTTCGTCCATGCTCAACCATTGAGGTAGGGCGGAGGTTGCCTGGAAGTTGCAGACCAGTGCCAAATCTTGCAGCATGCTTTTTTGCCCGGTTGTCAACGAATGGTACTGCGAGCGGAAATAGGCCACATCCGGATCGGTGGCGACCAATGGCTGCAGCCACAAGCGATTGACGGTCGTGCGGATGGCGTTCTTGACCCCCGGTGTGGTGGGATTGTAGAGCAGGGTAGCGTCGCGATAGTTCTCCCAATTCCCGGCTACGTCTGGTCCTATGCGCATGGCGTCACATAGACCCAGTGAGGGGATGATCGGCGCGCCGCAAGTCAGGAAGTAAGCGTCTGAGCCCATGGCTGCACGCATGGCTTTCAGTCCCTGGCGGTAGGCGGCTTCGCGCGGCATGTCAATATGGCGTTTTCCGGGCAACGCACCGGCATACAGGAAGTCCAATTTCAGGTAGTCGAAACCCCAGGCACGGACCTGTTTCATCAGCGCGGCCAGCCAATCCAATACTTCGGGACGGGTAGTATCCAGTGCGTAGAGCGGCTCGCCCCAGTTGAAGCCCGCCGAGACCAGCTTCCCGTCCGCGTCGCGCAACAGCCAGTCCGGGTGTTGGCGGTATAAGCTTGAAGATGGAACCACTAACAGGGGAGCCAGCCACAGGCCCGGGGTGCGGCCAGAAGCGCGGATTTTTGCGGCCAGCGCCCCCATGCCGGACGGAAACTTTTCGTTCGGTTCCCAGTCTCCGATGCTCACCTGCCAGCCGTCGTCCACCTGGAGCACATCAAAGGGCAAGTCGGCCAGTTCTTCAAAAACACGCTGGAGCAGAGCCTCGTCAATGGCGGTGTACAGGCTGTACCACGAGCACCACACGCGCGGCGTGGGTTTGCCCGGTGCCATCCCAAGCCGTTCGCCCAGGAGTTCGGCATAGCGCCCAAAGACGGATGCTTCGTCCCCGTAGCCAACGAACCAATCTCCTGCTGACCACGTTTCATACCATCCGTGCAATTGCGAAGCATCCCCGTGGGGCCCATCGTGTAAAGCGACATGGGCATCCAGGCCCAGTGAGCCTAGCAGTAGAATATTGCCATCTTCAAACTCTACTGCGCCCAACCAGGAGCCATTAGGCGCGGGGTGCCTGGCATATAATGGATCGGTCTGCATGGGATGCAGGATGGCCGGTTTTTGAACGGGCAGACGAAAGTTTGGAGCCTGCCAGGTCGTCAAACTCCATGATTGCCAGCCATGCCGGTAGTATTCTTTTGGTTCCCCTTCGAATTCAAGCGATACGTTTGGGCCCTGTAGAATGTATCCGCCTGAGATGGGAGTTGCCTGGTCTGAATACGATATAATTCGAACGTTTTGAAATGAAAGTGGCTGCATTGGGCGGTCCTTTTAGATATTATGAAGCGAGAACCCCTACATTCTAAATCAAATTCTGCACTCTCCCGCCGGGATTTTTTGCGTTTGCTCAAAATCATGGGATTGGAAGCGATTTTGTTTGCGATTGGTGGTGACGTTTATATGCGAGACTATGAGCCATCTCAGGTGGAAGTGAGCGAAGTAACATTGACTTTGCCGCGTCTGGCCAGATCGTTTTCAGGTTTGCGAGTAGTGCAGATCAGCGATTTGCACTACGGCGGCTGGATGAACGCCGAACGCCTGACTGATATCATCCGCATGGTGATAGATCAATCCCCGGACCTTGTGACCATTACCGGTGATTTTGTGATGGGTGATGACCGCTTGAAACAAACTGTCTTGGGAAAGTTAGATGAGCTGGCTAGTGTGTTAAAGACACTCTCTGCGAGCGTCCCCACTTTGGGGTCATTGGGTAATCATGATTATTGGTTGGATCGCACTTCTGTGGTCAACATGCTGAACAAGGCTGGGATCAAAAGTTTGAATAATTCCGTTCATACCATCACGCGCGGAGACGATAAGCTTCATTTTGCGGGTGTGGACGATGTTTTGGAACGCCATGCGCGCCTCGATTTGGTGCTATCCCAACTGCCTGAGGAGGGTTGCGCGATCTTGTTGGCGCACGAACCTGACTACGCGGATGTTAGCGCCAGAACCGGCCGCTTTGACCTGCAACTTTCCGGGCATTCTCATGGTGGACAGGTGGTCTTGCCTTTTATCGGGCCTCCTATTCTGCCTTATCTGGGGCATAAATACCCATCTGGGCTTTATCGGGTGAAGGATATGTACCAATATACAAACCGGGGTGTAGGCATGACAACGCCTTATGTGCGCTTCAATTGCCGGCCAGAGATTACGGTTTTTACGCTTAAATCCGCATGAGCGCTTGCCCAGCATGGGAGAAGTGTGTATAATACGGCGACATACAAAGGCTATGATGGGAACGAGTAAACCCGTCCATGCTGGCAGCGAGCCCGGGTGCGGTGAGAGCCGGGTCAGCCAAATGGGTTGAAAATCATCCCGGAGCCGCGATCTGAAATGTAGCGATGTACCGGACAAATTAGGAAAGACGGAATCGTTCCCCGTTATAAGAACGGGAGTATAAGCTGTAAAGCCGTACTCTACTGAGAGCCTGCGAGCCTTAAACGGCGGGTGCAGGAATCAGGGTGGTACCGCGGGCATCGCGCTCGTCCCTGTTGGGATGAGCGTTTTTGTTATTATCTGTCATTGCAGTGACACTTATCAGGAGACCGGATATGTTCAAACCAGTATCTTCCAGACTTAACGTCACCTCGATGGAGGAAGATGTTTTGAAATTCTGGAAACAGAATGACATCTTTAAAAAAACCGTTAAACAGCGTGAGGGCGGGCCGGAGTATGTATTCTATGAAGGTCCGCCAACTGCCAACGGCAAGCCCGGAGTGCACCATGTGCTGGCGCGCGCCTTCAAGGATATGTTCCCGCGTTACAAGATTATGCGCGGCTATCATGTCTCTCGGCGCGGCGGCTGGGACACGCACGGATTGCCGGTGGAGATCGAGGTCGAAAAGCGGCATGGCTTCACCAACAAACAAGATATCGAAGCGTACGGCATTGCCAAATTCAACGAGGAATGCCGCAAGTCCGCTTTCGATTACATTCAGGACTGGGAACGGCTGACGGACCGCATTGCTTTCTGGATTGACCTGGAAACGGCCTATGTTACCTTTACCAATGACTACATCGAATCGGTCTGGAACATTCTCAAGAACTTTTATGATAGGGACCTGCTCTACAAGGGCTATAAGGTCGTGCCTTATTGCACGCGTTGCGGCACGCCTCTTTCTGACCATGAAGTTGCCCTCGGGTATGACGAAGTGTCCGACCCCTCGATTTTTATTCGCATGCCCCTGGTCGACAAACCGGATACCTCGCTGCTGGTCTGGACGACCACGCCCTGGACGCTGCCCGGCAACGTAGCTGTGGCTGCGCATCCTGACGTTGAATACGTGACCATCGAACGTACAACTGAAGATGGTGGCCAGAGAAAAACTGATCCTTGCCAAAGGCCTGGTCGAAAAGGTTTTTGGTGACGAGGAAGTCAAGGTTCTGAATACATTCAAAGGCAAGAAACTCAGTGGTGAGAAATATAAACCGCTCTTCACCTACATGCCGCCAGAAAAACCTGCCTATTTTGTGGTGCTGGCGGATTTTGTGACCACTGAAGATGGTTCCGGTCTGGTGCACATCGCGCCCGCCTTTGGCGCGGAAGATATGCAAATGTCGGTGGAATATGATTTGCCTGTGCTGATGACTGTCCAGCCGGATGGCGCTTTTGTGCCTGAAATCACGCCCTGGCGCGGCATGTGGGTCAAAGATGCTGATCCGCTCATCACAGAAGATTTGCGTGCGCGCGGGCTTTTATTTAGAACTGAACTGTATACGCATACCTATCCCTTCTGCTGGCGCTGCCATACCCCTCTGCTGTATTATGCGCGCGAAGCCTGGTATATCCGCACCAGTCAATTCAAAGATCGCCTGGTTGAATTGAACCGTACCATCAACTGGGTGCCTGAGCATATCAAGGATGGCCGATTCGGTAATTGGTTGGAAAACAACATTGACTGGGCTTTGTCTCGTGAGCGTTACTGGGGCACGCCCTTGCCGCTCTGGGAATGTCAGGAATGCGGGCATACCGAGGCCATAGGCTCCGTAAAGACGCTCTCCGAAAAAGCAGGCCAGGATCTGACTGACCCTTCGATGAACTCAGGGCGAGGTCTGGATCTGCACCGCCCGTTTGTAGACGAAGTTACCTGGAAATGCACACAGTGTAATGACGGTACCATGCATCGTGTCCCGGAATTAATCGATGTCTGGTTCGATTCCGGTTCCATGCCCTATGCCCAATGGCATTACCCATTCGAGAACCACGACAAGTTCCAGGAGCAGTTCCCGGCGGATTACATCTGCGAAGCGGTTGATCAAACGCGCGGTTGGTTCTATTCACTGCATGCCATCAGCACCTTGCTCAACGATGCGATTTGCTACAAGAACGTTATCTGCCTTGGTCTGATTTTGGACGGAGAGGGACGCAAGATGTCCAAGAGTCTGGGCAACATTGCCGATCCCTGGGATGTGCTCAATACTCACGGCGCGGACGCTTTCCGCTGGTATCTCTATACAGCCAGCCCGCCAGGACAAGAACGTCGCTTCTCCAGCGAGTTGGTTGGCGAGGTTGTGCGCGACTTCACGCTGACATTGTGGAATGTGTACTCGTTCTTTGTGACCTATGCCAACCTGGATAAACCCACTCTGGCCACGCGCACCTGGAGTGAGAACCAGCTTGACCGCTGGCTGCTTTCGGAGTTGAACGCGCTCGTCCGGGATGTGACAACTGCTTACGAAACCTATGATGCTCCCAACGCGACCCGCCCCATCGCGGCGTTTGTGGAAAAGTTGTCGACCTGGTACCTGCGCCGTTCCCGCCGCCGTTTCTGGAAATCCGAATCAAACTCGGATAAACAGTCTGCCTACCAGACGCTCTACACAGCCCTGGTGACGGTTGCCAAGATGCTCTCCCCGGCTATGCCGTTCCTGGCTGAGGAGCTTTACCAGAACCTGATCCGTTCCGTGGATCAGTTTGCGCCGGAGTCGGTGTCGTTGGCTGAGTGGCCAACCTATGATGAGGCCTTCATCGATGAAGAACTGAACCGGGATATGGCTATGGTTACCAAGTTGGTTTCACTCGGACATTCTGCACGCCAGAAAGCCAATCGCAAAGTCCGTCAGCCGCTGGCTGAGGCTGCATTCTCGGTTGGTAGCGCGGTCGAGGGCAAGGCGATAACGGCTTTTGCTGAATTGATCGAAGACGAGTTGAACGTCAAAACTGTGCGCTTGTTGGATGCCAGCGAGGAAGCCGTTTCCCATGAGGTCAAACCCTTACCCAAGCAACTGGGGCAAAAGTACGGCAATAAGTTCCCGGCCATTCGGAAGGCCATCCTTGGAATGAACTCTGAAGAAGTGGCGCACGCCTTGCTAGCAGGGCAGTCGATCAAAGTCCAGGCGGATGGCCAGGAATATGAAATCATGCCAGACGA
This sequence comes from uncultured Chloroflexia bacterium, assembly GCA_963829615.1. Taxonomy (GTDB): domain Bacteria; phylum Chloroflexota; class Anaerolineae; order Anaerolineales; family Villigracilaceae; genus JAABUE01. The sequence continues at coordinate 24,669 of CAWHJM010000014.1, read as the reverse complement.
AGTCGAAGTCAGGGCGCAAGCCAGGGAAGGCTTTGCCGTGGCTGAAGACGGTGCTTACGTGGCAGCCTTGGTCACGGAATTGACGCCTGAACTGGTAGCAGAGGGTCAGGCGCGAGAATTTGTCCGTCGGGTGCAGGATTTGCGCAAGAGCGCCGAACTGGATGTGGCCGACCGCATTGAGTTGTACGTTGAGGCCTCCGCAGGCTTGAAGTCCGCGGTGGAGGCGCACAAAGAGTACATCACCGGTGAGACGCTAGCGGTCGCGCTCAAGTTTGCAGCCCCGCCATCCGATGCGTCCAAATCCGAAGATGAATTCGATGGTGAAAAAGTGACCTTTGGATTTGTGGTCAAAAACTGACCTTTGATGCTTTTGCAAATACAGCCCTCGATTTTCGAGGGCTGTATGCTTTTGCTTAGTTTGAGATGTCGCGATTTTTCATTCGATGAATGAAAACAAATTCAATCGGGAAGTGTAGACATGTTTATTGCCAGGGTTACTGCCGTCACAGATGAACTGATGGACGCTTTCGAGCGCTTGATTCCCCAGTTGAAGCCCTCCTTTCCTCTGCCTTCGCGAAAGGAAATGGAAGCGTTGGTTTCTTCGGTTTCTTCAATCTTGCTGGTCGCTCGTTATCCGGACGATAGTTCTCCCATCGTTGGTATTTTGACCTTGATCGTTTATCGCGTGCCGACCGGTATCCGCGCGCGAGTTGAGGATGTAGTTGTAGACGAGACTATGCGTGGAAAAGGCATTGGCGAAGCGCTGGTGCGCTATGCCTTGAGCATGGCGCGCGATGTGGGTGCGGACGGGGTAGCGTTGACCTCAAACCCAAGACGTGAGACAGCCAACCGCCTGTATCAGAGGTTGGGGTTCAAACCCTGGCAGACCAATCTATACTTCTATAAGCTTTAACAAAAAAAACCGGCGGACATTGTCCGCCGGTTTTTTGTTTCGACACTTTACTTGTTGTTGCCTTTATCTTTGTTTTTGTCCTTGTTATTGCCATTCCCATTTCCGTTATTGCTTTTGTCTTTGTCCGGGCCATTGCCGTTGTTACTTTTATCCTTGTCGGGCCCATTTCCGTTATTGCTTTTGTCTTTATCGGGACCGTTGCCATTGTTTTGCGCATTGACTTGTGTCGGATCGCTTTGGCCATTGTCGGCTCGCCCAGACATGATCGCGCCCAGGTTTTCTTTGGACTTATCACGATCACTCATGACAGCTTTGCGGAACTGTCCCCAGTTTTGGGGTGTACTGCCATCCGGTAACGTAATGGCGCTGTAATCCTTATTTTGCTTGGCTTCCAGGATGGCGGCGAAGGTTTCAGAGTCGCCTTCAAGTGCGTTTGTCATCCATAGAGCTTGCGCGATGACCCCAAAACCGATACCATCATCATGGTAATCCATGATTGTTTGATAGTCTACCCCCAGCAATTCAGAGAAGAAATCGGATAGCGCTGAACCGACCGGATGCTGCGCTTCTTCTGTTGTCGTTTCCTCTGGCACATCCGGAATTACCATGGTGGGATCAATCGCTGGGGATGTCCCAATGGCGTCTGGATTAAATGTCTCTTCATCTATGACCAAATTCAGGCTGCTTGCGTATTCGAAGCTCAATCTGACTGTTTGGGTTGCTCCCGTTTCGTCAGTCAACGTCACAACCACAGTTGTGACCTCGGAAGTAGCATCTGTTTCCAACGTGATGCTTTCAACAGTTCCCGTAATGGGAGTTGTATCCTGTTTCGCTGGTGCTGCACCAACTGCAATAATCTGTGTGGCAAGGAGGATGGTCGCTAACAAGATACTGTAAATGGTTTTTGTACGCGTCATATGTATGTGACTCCTTTCTGTATATATCATGACGTAATCATACAGCAAAGGATATGCTAGAAGAGAAAATTGGCTTTCAGAAATGTAAGGCTTGCTTAGGAGAAAAGTCACGCCCCCAGATTGGAAAGATGCTTGTCGGTCGCGTTTTCTAGGTCTGCGTACGCCCCGCGATAGTGATCCGGCAGCAAGGCTGCCAGGCGATACATCATTTCATCCACCATTTGCTGGCGAACCTCTTTTGTAACGCGCTCATTTCCCGGGTCAAGTTTGAAGGGCTCACCCACGCGGATGTGGAAATCTGTCCGTTTCAGATGCTTTAAGTTGGACAGGAAACTTTCCCCGCCCCAGTGCGCAACTGGTAATAGTGGCGCACCTGTGCGCAAGGCCAGGGTGATGACACCGGTTTGTGCCTTGAGCAGTTTTCCGGTCTTATTGCGTGTTCCCTCTGGTGCAATGACCAGGATTTCGTCATTCTTCAGGACTTGCAGAGATTTACGCATTGCGGTCATATCTGCCTCCCCTCGCCGGATGGGGATGGCGCCCCACAGATTAAAAACCCAGCGCAAGAACCAGCCATCCCAGGTTTCGATTTTGGCGATTCCGGTCAAGGGACGTGGTTGTAGGTGTGAATATAGTACAGGCACTTCGATTTGCCCTGTATGGTTGGAATACAAGATCAATGGGCCATGTTTGGGCACCTTCTGCAAATCTGGTGCATCAATGCGACACATAACACTCGTTCCCAGTTTGACGGCATACGTGACAAACCAATAGACAGGTCTCATACTTTCTCAAACTCCAATGACTTCCAGTTGTTTTGGAAGAATTTCAATTGTTACTTCACGGTAGGCATCGTCCAGGATTTTGCCACCCGCCTGGATGGGCATCACACCTTTTGTGACAATTATCTTTACCATACGCGTTTGTTTATCTGGATTTCATGCTGTTGTCCAGATACCGGCCTGCTGGCGCGTCTACGCCCGCTGGCCGGGTTGACGATGACGATAGTCTTCACGCAGGGTTTTCGGTTGTAATGAGCTCGATGGCAGCCGGAATGATTTCTGCACTGAGTTCCTGTCCGCTTTCACACAGGGTTTCCCCATCACAATGGACAGGCAGAGTCCCTTTCAGGGCCCTGACAACGATCTTGTCAGTGCGCCCGTTGGTGATTTCAGGCTGGCTGGCTTGGGTGCCTTTTAAGAAATATGGGATAGACCGAAGATGCGCACTCGGCTGGCTTCGGAAACGATGCACAGGTCGAAGTGGCCGTCGCTCGGATCGCCCTGGGGGGCCATGTAGAACCCGCCACCCATGCGCTGGCCGTTCATAATGGAAATCATTAGCGAAGACAATGTAAAGGAAATATCGTTATAAGTGATTTCGACCGTGGGAGCTTTGTAATAGAGGAAAACAGTCTGGATGACGGCAATCAGATAAGCCAACAGACCGCGCGCCCAACGAATTTTTACAGCCACAAAACCTACAACCGCATCGAAGCCGATGCCAATCCCATTGACGAAGTAACGACCTTCAGGATAATCACCGCCTTTGACAAAGCCAATGTCAATTTTCTTTCGGTGATTTTTAGCAAGCGTCGCGATGCTTTCTGCAAGCGTACCGCGCATTCCGAGACCATATGCCATATCGTTGCCAGTGCCGACAGGCAGGATTGAGAAGGCGGTATCGTTGAAACCTGCGGCGCGGGCGCGCATCATTCCATTGATGGTTTCGTTGGCAGTGCCATCGCCGCTGGCTGTGACGATCACATGGTAGCCCTCTCTGACAGCTTTCTCGGCAATTTCGGCAGCGTGCCAGGGGCGTTCTGTGCGCACCAGGTCAAAATCCAACCCGTGTTCCTGCATCCCGGCTTCAATATCAGGAATAACCCTTTCTGCGTATCCGCGCCCGGAAATTGGATTGACGATGACCAGATACTTCATACATTCCGCTCCCAAATTTAAAGTGGCATGAGTTTATCATAAATTGGAATCGAACAACAGACGATTTCCCTAATCGCAATTAGACCGGTCTATCTTGTGGCAGCTTACGAGTTAATGTGTTGTGTGCGGCGGTATGCTGCAGGCTTGCCAGTGGACATTTGGCTTAAGACATCTACCAGTTCATCCATCGTATATGCACTGGTGTGTTCCATAACATTCTTCAATGCGCTTAAATGCTCACATAGTTCTTGCATGTGTGCCTTGAATTCATCAAATGCCTCAGGGGTGACGTGGTTGCGCAATTTTTCACTGGCTTCATGCGCCTGGTCTACGGCTTGCATGGCGTTTTGGATTTGCTCTACGATCAGATCCCAGTCCGTCATGGTGTGCTCCTTTCTCGAACCGGAACCCCGCTTTCCACACGGAATTTATATCATTCGCCGTACCAATAAAGATGTCATTTGATATTGTTGGTTCCCGCTGCGCAAATGCGGAATGCGGGGAAACCGAAACCATTTTGTTCCCCATATTTACAATAGCATGTCAGGGCTTGGATTTCAAGTAATCTTCGGGCGTATCCATATCTTGCAGAATACTGTTGTTGTCAAATTCAACATAGTGGATTTCATCCCGGTGCCCACTCAGAAAGTCACGCAGGGATGCGGGTGATTGCATCCCCAGGATTTCCTCCCAATGTGTACGTGCTACCAGCCAGGGATGCCCGCGCCGCATCTGGAAGCTGGGGACAACGATGGACGCCCCACTTTTGCGATATTCTTCCATGACGAGCCGTACGCTTCTTTCCTGGACCTGTGGCTGGTCGCCGAGACCAATCAGCACTGCCTCAGTCCCCGGCTTTAATCCCTGCCAACCCCGCTTGGACGGAACTCAGCATCTCGCCCTGGGCATAATCCGGGTTGAAAACCGTCCGCGCCGAATCGCCAACCAGCGCTTCGACTTGTTCTCTGACCCCGCCCGTAACAACCAGAACATCATCAGCACCGGCGGCCTTGAATGTGGCGATAACCTGCCCCAACACGGTCGTCTCGCCCCAGGGGAGCAGCATCTTTGGCTTTCCCATGCGCTTTGACTGGCCTGCGGCCAGGATCAGGGCTGCGATCATTCCAAAAGGTCCTTCAAGCGTTGGTAGTGTTCGGGTGTATCCACGTCCAGTAACAGGGCATCATCGTGCCAGGGCAGGTAAGTAACCCTGTGCTTGGAAAATATCCCGCGTCCACCTACGTCGCCTTCCAATTTCATCAAGTCAGGAAACGTGACCCGGTCGAACAGCACCGGGTTTGCGCGCCGGTCGATCACCATTGGCGCGGTGATGGGCGCGAGCGTAGCCGCGTGTTCTTCCACCAGTGCATGCAGGATAGTGGGCGTAACCTGCGGCTGGTCGGTGAGCAAGAAGATGGCCCCGCCCGAAAACTCCTCTCCCTTCAAGGGACGTGTGCCTGTTAGGGTAGAGGGGACAGGGGTGAGACTTTTGATCGCTACTCGAATCGAAGAAGCCTGCCCACTTTGCCACTCCTCATTGTGAACAATCTGTACGGGTAAATCTTTTAATGCAGCCTCCACTTGTTCGTGATAAGCGCCGGTCACGACAATAACGGGGAATAGGCCAGCTTCCAACGCGGTCTTTGCTACCGCACGGACGAAAGGTTCCCCGCGCCAGTCAAGGAGTTGCTTTGGTTTTCCAAAACGCCGGGCCTCGCCTGCTGCCAGGACAATCCCTGCAATAGGTTCGCGAACGGCATAAATACTTTCTTCTTTCAAACTGGCAACAACAACAGAGTGATAAGCTGGCAGCAGAGCCTTCGCAATCGCGTCCGCCTGCGCCTGCAAATCTGGTGTATCGGCCTGATTGAGCAATGCCACACGGCGTGCGGCAGGTGGAATATTTTTCAGACCGCCTTCTGGATGGATTAGCACGCGGGTAAGCGCCGCGGCGGTAATCGTCTCCCCAAGTTGCAACCCGCTCAAACGTGCAAAAATTTCAGGCCGGTGGACAGTCTCTGCATCAAGCTGCCTTCCCAAACCACTGAGACCGGCTACTACCACAACCAGATGGACAAAATCAGGGATGGGTGGCTCGTGCTCACCGGGAGCCTTGAGCGGCTTCTGGCGCGAGCCGTCTGCTTCGATCAAGCAAGGGGATTGAACGTTTTTGGGCTTCTTCGCGTAACCAATATAGTGCGTCAGTTCCTAAGCCCTTAGTTCTATTACCCTCAAGCTCACCGGTGACCAGTGTCACTCCGCGTGGCGAGAAATTTTGCAAGTCATCAGGCGTTTTTGCGATAATATGCTCATCAGCTAGGGGAATTTGCCATACACCAAGATGTGTCGTTGCTGTAACGACGACAGGTGATTTCAACTCGCGAGCCAGTTGAAAGAGCGCGCTGGTCTTACCGCCGGCACCGACAAAGGCAACTGTAGGAGAGGACGGGAGACGTAATGCCTGGGCAAGATTCATCGCAGCTCAGTGTCTGGCTTATTGCACATACTCATCTGTCAAGAAAGGGGAATGTAATCGAAATGGAAATCGCTCAATTCTGGGGGCGGTTCAGGGATGGGTTCCTTCCAATACACCGGACGGATAAATCCCTCGCCTCGGTTCAATTGCAGGGCATGCTGCCACTCCTGGCGGCAGTATTTGGACTGGCTGGAATTTTCGGACCAGAATAATTGAAAGATATTTGCCCGTTCGATCATGTGCATCAACTCGGCATTCCATTTTTGACCGGAGCGCAGGGTTTCAAAATCGATCAGAACATTGTGTCCCAGCGCTTCATATGCTTTTTTACAGTTTTTGACGATGTCAGTGTCGCGATGACTATAGGAGATGAAAATATCATCCTGATGGTACATCCGGCCGTTCACCTCTTCGCTTCGTACAACCTCCAGAGTCTGCTTCCGTTTCATTGAAAAGCATCCCCATTTTCAACGTGCCCACGATCAACGGACCCACATAAACGGTGACCTGGGCGTTCCCGGCCAAATCCGCCATGGATGCATTAGCACGCAGTCGGAATTGTGCACGGTGCTGGTCTTCCATCCACTGGAAGGTGACGTGTTCGGGATTGAACGCAACCCCCTCACAAGACGGAACAATGGTAACTTGCGTGCCACGTGCCAATTGGGTGCTTGCGGTCGGTTTGGTCTCACGGATTTCCCCGATTTCATCCTCGAATTTGCGGGCATCCTCGCGGACAGTTTCCAGCAAAGACGGAACAAACGTGTAGACCAGCAGAGTGTACCATTTCTCGACCGTTACTTCTCTGGGATAGAATGCTGAAAAATTGACATCTTCTTTTTCTTCCATCGTCGGAATACCGTATGAAGGTTCGGGGGCGCTTGCGGCTTCTTCATCAGAAAATCCTCGTGAACCGCCTCCATAGGACATCTTCATGCGCAACGCAGATAGACCTTCTTCGAATGTGTCGTAAACAGGAAAACCGCTTGTGGTAAAGCCGGTCATCTGCAGGATTTCGCGCACTTGATCTGAAGGCGTGGTCACGACCAGTCTTGCCCCTCGTTGTTCGCATTGCCGGTAGAGGTCGAGCAAGAAGTGTAACCCCGCGCTGGAGATGAAATCCACCTCTGAAAGGTCAAATATCAAATTGCTGCCATAGCTCACGAGAGACAGGAGTTCCATTTCCATCCTCCCGCGAGCTGACCGATCAAATGAACCTTTCAACCTGATAACCGTGGCGTCCCCTATCGTTTCGATTCGATACTCCATGCGAAACTCCTTACATGCCGATCTCTTCTATACGGTACGTCCTGCGATAATACCTTAATTTTGAGAATTGGATGTAATGCCAGGACCTTTTTTACTCACCTCTTGCGCAAAATATGCGGCCTGCACGATATGGAACAATTCGCTGACCCGCCGATAGTGGAACAGCTTTTCAATTTGTTTATTGGCAAAAAACATGCTTAGCCACAAGCTGAGATCTATGAAAGAGAACACAAAGTAATTATGTGCCGAAACCCATGTGGCGGGAACCCAATTAAACAACTGGCATATCCCAAAAAACATTGTGATAACGAATGCGATGACAACAAACGCCATTGAAATTTTAAACCCTGCCCACGTACCTGACATAAGACGGATATGAGCTTCTTTGCCTTCCAAAAAGAACGATAATTCCGGGCAATAGAATTGTATCTCCATTTTCATTTTGTTCACAATGGATTTTGATCTTTGCCCTTTAAAGGTCGTTTCCCCACTCTTTTTCTTATCAGGTTGAGACTCCGCGCGCGATTTGTCGTCCGGCCCCCAGATAACTAGATTTTCTGTCAGATGTTCGTGACCACGAACGATCAAGTAATTGCGAAAATTCAGATAAGGGAATTTATCCTTTTCATTTTTTGGGTCAAAGGGCCACTCGTCCGTTTCGATATTGGTACCGTCTCGTATTTCCTTGTCGATCACATGCCTGGCGCTTTTTCGATCCAATTCATCGGGTGATGTCAGGCGTAGAATATATCCAAACACGTAGGAAAAAATAACGAGAAAGAATAGGATCAATATAGCATTGTTAGTATCAATGGGAATTTGATACATTTCAGCATTAGACAAATCTATGACAAGCGCCATAATTGGCAAGAAAAAGCCAAGGCCCCACATTGTAATGACAAGGACGCCGGGGACGAGTACGCCGAAGAAATCCACTGTCCCTATCCGGATGGCTTTGCTGATATCGTTCATGTGATTTCCTCCTGAGTTATTACTGTGTGCTGCGTAAATAGCTGAATTCAAATGCGTGTTTTTCCCGGTACAATCCGGCGCAAAAGTTCGTTTATTTATGCAAGAAGCAGTAGAACTTCATTCGACAACCTTGCTAACGATAAAAGCGAGCATTCCAAACAACGCAGTAAGATAGAGCCAACGCGTAAAAAATCAACCTTCTTCACGCGTTTGACTCATTATAAGCCTGGTTGTGAAATAGAGTACTACTTGAGCTTCGTTCACGTGATGGAGCGATTGCTATTCTTCTTAGGGAACAATCAGGGTTTAGGAGTCATCACCGGCAATGTGCTAAGATCCATGGCAGAGTCGACCTCCAGATCGCTTGCTGCTACCCAACATTGTTTGTGGAAATAGGGATTGATGATGATGTACCAGCCGGGCGTGCTTCCAATCCCAACGATTTCTACTTTCTTGTTCTCCGAGATATTGCTATCCAAACCGTACTCGAGACCGGGTCCATAATAACAGCCGGTGAACTTGTTGATCGCAGGCCGCTTGACCGGACCCCTGGTGGGTTCAACGGTGGGCGTATCGGTGGGACTGGGTGTCGGTGTAACGGTGGCCGGCAGGGGCGTAGGAGAAGATGCGGTGGCTGTCTGGGTCTGCATGACAGAAGCCAGTTGAACGGCGAGCGTACCAGCTGTATCGACCGGTTCTGCCGTCGCTTCAGGGGTGCATGCCATCACAGAAAGCATTGTTGCGAGCCCAATCACAGCAAGACCCCGAAAATGCAAGTTCATATAATTCCTATCGTGAAGAAATGATAATCTGGGAATTCAGTTGATGCAGGAGAAGTTTTCTTTAGTTCCAGCCACCTGTGCGCGTGCGGTTTCTGAGCGCATCCTGCAGGGCAGCGAGCATCTCCAAATAGGACTCTCGGCTGGCATGACCTTCCAGTGTCGCCTGGTCTTCGAGACGGGCCAGCAAGTAGACCATCCATGAAAGCCACGAGCGCGGGTTGCTTTGTATCTGCACGATTTCCTGAGCGGCTTCATTCAGGATCTCGCGAATATTGTCTTCTTTACTCATTGAATATGCTCCTGAACTGTGAGAGAGATAACTGCAATTTTATTGTAGCACGCTTGTATGCCTCCGTGACAACCTTAACTTGTTGGAGTTGCCTCTTCTTCGCTCAATGCGTTGGCACCCCCTTTTCCAAAAGTTGTCCAGGCAAACCAAAGAATGCCGGGAATCACCATTAGGCCTGTCATCCACCAAATGATCCCACTGATCCCCAAATTGGTGTTATCCAGGAACCAGCCGCCGGCTGCCGAACTGATAGCATTGGCCAGGGTAAACATGGCAAATTCGCTGGAGAAAACCCTGCCGCGCACCTTATCCGGGGCCCACTCCAGTAGAAGTTGCGTGGAAAAAGTCCAGTTGATCCCGCCGCCCAGTGAACGGACGAAGGTACCCAATAGCACCAGGGCAAAGCTTGCCAGCGGAGCGGTCAGCGCCAACCCGACCACGCCAATTAAGTAAGATAAGGTAAGGGCGTTGCGCAAGGGACGATCACGATCACCGGTAAAAACGCGTGCCAGGATCGGCCCAACACCGGTCCCGATGCCGGCGAAGGCGTAGAACAAACCCAAACTGGTGCCGCCGTTCTCGCCAATCACAAAGACCTGTTGGGCCAGAGTCACCTGAAGAACCTGGAATGCGCCATTGGCCAGCAGGGAAATCGCCGATTTATGTAAGGTGATGGCAAAGATGTCCTTGTGATCTTTCAGGTATTTCAATCCATCCACATACTGGCGGAAGGCTGCCGTAATTTGCTGTCTGGCTCCTGCTGGCTCAGCCGACCTGTCCACTTCGTGAGTATATTGAATGTGCGAGATAAAGAATGCCGAAAAGAAAAATGAGATCGAATCAATCACAAAGGCCGGGTAGCTTCCCCACTGGCCTGCGACAAGCCCTCCGATGGCTGCGCCCAGCGACAACATCACTGACCAGGTGGTGGTGCTGATGGCGTTTGCCGCGCCCAGTTCGGAGCGGGAGACGATGTCCGGGATGATGGCATTGCGTGCCGGGAAGAAGACCCCGCTGAACGCCAGTTGAATGGCCGTGATGACGTACAGCAACCAGGCCTGTTCTGGGGTCCGTACCGTAAGGAAACCCCAGGACGATGATCCCGCGCAGAATATCAGCGATGATCAACAATTTTTTGCGGTTATAGCGGTCTGCCAGAACGCCGGCCAGGGGACTGACCAGAAAAGGCGCCAGCATACGGACCACGAACAGGCTCCCGACAGCCAGGCCGGAGTGAGTCAGTTGCGAAATAAGCGCCGCCGAGGCGATCAGGTCGAACCAATCCCCCAACAGGCTGATAACCTGCCCGGTCCACAAAAAACGGAAATTACGGTTGGTGCGGACCAGGTCCAGGTAGCCTACCGGCTTCTTGGCTTCATTGCTGTCACGTTGCATGGATTTTCTCCTGTTGGAGATTACTGCTTTTTGTATAAATCTTTAAACTTGTTCATGCAAATGTTCTCAATGTAATGTAGTTTTCAGTTTAGCGATCTACGCAGTACTTTGTAGATGTACTCTAAAATTGAATCTCTTACTTGTATCCCACGCTGACTAAACCGGGAATTTTCCGGTTGCATCCTTCACGACCGGCCCATGCCCCGAGCAGACGATACTCGCACCCAGTTCCGCCTGCTTCTGTGCCGACGCTTTGGCCCGCGCTTCGTCCCAGGTCACGGCCAGGCCGCGAGCCTCGGATGCCGTTTTCATCCGTCACCATGGAATCGCCGCAGAATAACATCCCCACCGCTGGCGCAAACAACGAAATGTGTCCTGGCGTATGCCCGGGTGTTTCAACCACGCGCAGACCGCCCAGCACCGGCAGGGTTTGACCGTCTTTCAGAATTTCATCCACCTGGAATGGCGTGGCCTTGAAGAAAGAACCCATCACGGTGAAGAGGATACGCCGCAGCGAAAAACCGGTTGAACTTGATCTGCCGCGAAGGTTTGCCTGCTGCGATGGCATCGGCTTCGATCTGGCTGGCATAAGTGCGTGCGCCGGTTGCTTTTTGCAGGGCAGCCAGTGCACCCACGTGGTCGAGATCGGAATGGGTCAGGATGATGCGTTTTACGTCGCTTGCAGATTTACCCAGGCTGGCAACGTAAGCCAGGATTTTCTTCTCGCTGCGTGGCAGGCCTGCATCGATGATGGTCAGCCCGTCATCGTCCACCAGGATGTAGATGTTGGCCACAACTCCAGGAACAACGAATACATTATCAATGATTTTCATACCGGTATACTCCTTTGCGTAAATTTCGGGCTTCTATCAGCCATTTCGTGATCTACTGCTAATCGGTATATGTGCCTAAAACAAGACAGGCATTCTGGCCGCCAAAACCAAAACTGTTAGAAAGCGCAACCCGGAAATCAATTTTGCGGGCTTGGTTCGGGACATAATCAAGGTCGCAGCCGGGATCGGGCGTTTCCAGGTTGATGGTCGGATGAATGATCCCCTGTTCCAGGGATTTCACACACGCAATGGCCTCTAGCGCTCCTGAACCGCCCATGCAATGACCGATCATGCTCTTCGTGGAACTGATTGGAATTTGGTAGGCTCGTTCACCGAATACACGCTTGATGGCTTTTGTTTCCATGACATCATTGGCGATTGTACCCGTGCCGTGCGCATTGATATAACCTACTTCTTCACGTACACACCCCGCATCGTCAAGCGCCCACTGCATTGCGTTGGCAGCCCCCCTTCCCTCCGTGTCCGGTGCCGCGCTGTGCCCGGCGTCCGAGGAAGTCGCCTGACCAAGTACTTCCGCATAGATACGCGCAGACCGGGCTTCGGCATGCTCCAAAGCCTCGAGGATCAGGATGCCGCAGCCTTCGCCCATCACAAAGCCATCTCGTTCGGCATCGAAGGGCCGGCTGGCGCGTTCCGGCTGGTGATTATATTTTTTTGCCAAATTGGTCATGGCTTCAAAGGCCATCATCACATCCGGGTGGACAAGTGTATCGACGCCCCCTGTCAGCATGAGATCCGCCCTGCCTGACCTGATCTGGTCGAGCGCTACGCCAATGGCCTGGGTCCCGCTTGCGCAGGTGGCTGAGACTGTATAGAAAGGTCCCGCCGCCCCGCTATATGTGCTGACATAATGGCTGGGCATATTCGGGAGACCATTGATCAATGCTGTCGGAGCAATTCGAACCCCTTTTAATCGATACCCAAGGGAACTTTCCAGTAAAAGTTCAAAACCTGCGTTGGCGGTGCCCAGCGCAACCCCACTGCGATCACTGTGCTTTTGAATATCTTCGGGCGTCAGGTCGGAATCTGCCAGCGCCATTTTTGCAGTCGCCTGCGCCAGCAAGGACGCACGCGACATGCGCCTGGCATTCTTGGGAGGAATCTCGTAGTCGGACGGATCAAAATCCCGGACTTCCCCGGCAATCTGCGTTTTCATCGCGGAAGCATCATAGTTCCTGATTTCTTGAATTCCGGATCGTCCGGCCAGCAAGCCATTCCAAAAATCATATACTTTTCCAAGGGAGGAGATCGCTCCCAGGCCGGTGACAACTACTCGTTGTTTTTGCATTTAATTCTCCGCCTTTGATTCTAGCGCATAAATGATCGCTTGGATCACATTTTCAATATCACCTATAACCTGGTTATTCCAGAAACGGATGACTGTATATCCCAACAATTCTAGTGGGTCGGTTGGCATGGGCATATCCATAAATAACAAATGGCGGTAAAATGCGTTGAAAACCGATCGAAACAGGTAAACGCAAATGAGCCGACAAAAGAAAGACCCACTCCGCCCATTGAGGAAGAGGAACGAAATTGGCTAGAGCGCATCAGTCGTTCCCAAGCGGAGCCAGCCAGCCATGTAGCGAAAGCCAAACAGATTCTGGCGGTAGCAGATGGGTACAACTATACGCGAAGCTGCCCAGAAATCTGGGCGCATCTCTGGCGATGCTGTCTCGCATCTGGTGAGGCGCTTCAATGAAGAAAGTCTGAATGCCATTTGCCACGGCCTGGCGGCAGACCAGTTATGAAATATGGGGTTGCAGAACGCGAACGTATTCTGCAGGAAGCCCGGCGCAAACCGACCCCCGAAGCCGATGGGACTGCGAATTGGTCTTTGAGCCTCTTGTGCCAGGCTTTGCGCAAAGCGCCGGATGGTTTGCCAGAAGTGAGTGAGGACACCATCCGGACGGTGTTGTTGGAAGCGGGTTTCAGTTGGCAAAAGACGCGGAGTTGGTGTGAGACGGGTCAGGTGGTGCGCAAGCGCAAACGAGGCAAAGTAATCGTGACCGACCCGGATACCACGCCCAAAAAAACTTGATTGAGCAGGCCCATCAAATGGGTGAAAAGTTGGGCTTGGCAGTCTGGAATGAAGATGAAGCCGGGCCTTACCAAACCAAACCCTATCCGGGGTAAGCTGGCAGCCCGAAGGAGAACCGGAACGCCAGCCGCATGAATATTTTCGAGAGGGAACGGCCAAGTTGCTAACACTTTTTCATCCTGCCAGCGGAGAAGTCCGGGTCAAGGGCGTCAGGAGCAGCGCCAACCTGATTTTGCATCCCTGGCTCAAGCAAGAACTGAGTGATATTTTGCAGACCTTGCCATCCCCCAAAGACCTGGATACAGAAACCAACCGCAAGCTTTGGGAAATGTGGCAGACCGGTTTATCTTTGCCGATCACCTTACCCCTTGACCTCCCACCTTTACGGATGCTCTTGATCTGGGACAACTTGCGCGGTCACTATACAACCGACATGCTCCTTTGGTTGTTCGAACAGGGCATTATGCCTTTGTACACGCCTTTAGGAGGCTCCTGGTTGAACATGGCTGAGTTCATCCAGCGTATTCTGTTTCAGCGTGGACTGGCTGGCCAATACCCGGAGTCGCCAGATGAAATTATCACTTCTCTCGAAGCGGTTGCTCATGCCTGGAACCAGAACCCAACACCTTTTGAGTGGGGTGGCAAACGCGCCGCTCGCCGTCAGCGCAGCAGACAACGCAAGCATGCCCTGGGCGGCTCTGGCGCTTACACTCGCCGCCCGCTACATCGTAATTCAACCCTTATCCAACAATGGCAACACTCATGCCAACCGACCCACTAGCAAATTGCCTTCACAATTCAGAATTGTAGTTCAAATATTTACGCAGCTCTCTGTAAAAACGGTCAAGTGACAATTCCAGTATAGCAAGCCCCAGTTGCAAGTTCAAGGTTCCCGGGCGAGAATGGGCCCATCCCCCAAAAAGCGCCCCGACAAAAAGCGTCGGGACAAGCCCCGACCAGGAGAATGTCGGGACAAGCGGGAATTGCCCCCTTCGGGGGGGCGCCACGATCGCGGCGATACCATCCCCGAAGGGGGCATCGTACCCGTAGGGTAAGACGTTCTTGCCCGGCAACTGGGAATTTCATTTTTGCAACTATCCACATAATCTTTTGATACTCGTAAACCTGCACCGGTAAGTTCTGCTACACGTTTCACCGCGGCGGCCTTGTTACCTGCCAACAGAGTGAATTTCAGGTCTTCAACGATCTCAGGTGGCAATTGGATGGTATCCGTCTTGCGGTCGTAAGGATACTTTGGCTTGATCTTGGGACGCTGTTGTTCGTAAAGCTTTTCAAGCTCATCAAGCAGGGGAATGGGATTTTTCCTTTTCTTTGGCATATTTTCCTGCACGCTTATATCATTCCACCAGCAAACCCTGGTTGTTGAATATCATACATCATAAGCTTCCATACCTGCTTTCATTGCCCCATTAACTGTGCCATCGACCAGTTCCGCGCCAGGGAAAGCCCATTCTTCGGGGTCATAACAATTATCAGAATACTTGTAGATGGCAAAATCCCAATTGTCCATTTCGCCATTCCACTCCAATCGGCAGATAGGTGATGGATCTCCCATATCATCGCGGTCAAGATAAAGGTATTTCCCTTTGAATCGTGCTGAGTAACCAATGATTCCAAATTCTTTGAAATCGTCATCGTTGAAGTTTTCCTGATTGAATTCATCGATCAGTTTTTGTACCTCGGCTTTGATCTCGGCGGAAATAATTGGTTTTCTTGACATGTTCAATCTCATTCATTCAAATAAGCGTTCGCTGAAATCAGAAAAGCGCGTTCTGGCTTGCCAGTGAATTGACCATCATCATACATGGACAATTCATATTTTTCATTGCTGTAAGTGTAGAACGCAAAACCCCATTCGTCGTTGCCGAAATAACGCAGGCGACAAAGATGGTTGGGAGTATTGCGCAGGCGCTCGGCATATTCTTCACGACTTTCATCCCAATCTGCGGGAGGCCAGCCATCGGTGAGAACGGGCTCGGTATACGCATCAATGTAACAGAATTGATTCTTGAAGCGAATCTCAAGGCGCGTGTACTTGCCTTTGAATTCCTTCTCTGCAATCGCGCGGATCCGTTTCTCCACATCCGTTTGAACGGCAGATGGGACTTTTATGCCGCCTGAATTGGGGTCAAACATCCATTGTTTTGGTGTCATTTTATGCCTGCCTTCTTTCAAGAACTAAAACTCTCACTCAACAATGACTCAAACAACCCCTCCACACCTGCCCCGGCGCTCTTTGCCGGGGTGCCGCTCGACTCTCCCCATCCGCCCCCGCCCCCAAAGAACGGGGACAGGCAGCGACTCGACCCGCGCCACCACGCCCGCAAACTCTTCTTGCATGGTCGCTACTTCACTTTATGCCAAACAGCACATTCGTTTACAAGTCAAAAATATTCTGCTAAGACTGCGAGTCGTACCGAAATGCATCATGTGTTTCTCTCTTTGCAATTTCCTGTAACCGATTGGAAAGGTTGATTATTGTCTTTATAAACGTATACAATTGGACATATAACTTTTGATATTTTTGTGCCAAGCCCATATGAAATCGTGCGAGTCAAAATTCATCCTTGGCATAATCCACAATTCTTCGAAATTTTTCTTCTAATTGTTCAAAAGCATCTTTCGTCATATTGATCCTTTGAACTAACTTGAAAATGATTGCGCCAGCAAACTCTCAAACAACCCATCGACCTGTCTCGTGGACTTCCCGTCCTCCCCCAGGAACTCGACTCCGCGCCACCCCGCCCGTAAACTTTTCTTGCATCATTCGTTTATCCATATTGTTTCAGCAGGAGTATCTCTTTGTTTATGCCACATTAGGTGGAAAGAGCCACTCGGAATATCTCCTAAAGTGCTTTTTACTAAGTCAACAATGTTTCCCAGTAAATCAGCATCTTTTAGATCAAAAATATTGCTCTGTAATAATCGATTCCTGGGCGAAGAAACTTGGATAAATTGTTGACATCTTTAATGATCCCTTTTTTAGCACCGACAATCGGCTTTACTTCCATTACAACCAAATTCTGTTCCATGCTTTCTGGAATATGAACGATAAAATCAGGTATTACTTTTCCTGCATACTTCTTGATAATTGGATGTCCAGACTTATCTGCTTCTCCATCTAATCTATAGCCAAAATCACTTGGGTACATTCTCTCATCCAATGATACAACTCATAACAATAGTCTCGCTCACGATATATTGGTGACTGAATTCCAGCAACTAATTTACATATTCTTTCTCCAGAGACTCTTAAATCAAATATCAATGAAACTCATAAAATCCCTCTACTATTTTGACGCTCGCCACAACTCAGGCAACCGCGCCCTCCCCGCATAGGCCACTGGCCCGCAACGCTCATAGCTTGCGACCCTGGCGGCGAAACGTTCTTGCTCGGCCAGCGGGGCATGTAGAATTTCAATACTCACTTTTTCCAACCGTGGGTCGATCCCACCTATAAACAGCGGGACATTCAGTTTCGTTTTCCTTGAAGGCGAGCATCCACTTTCTCTGGTTCGCGTTCCTTATCGGCAATCAGATGTAGATAATCCCTCCTGGATCCTCCATACAAAAAGTATACAACAAATTATCAGGTTTTTTGCATTGCTATTTCCCCCAAACGAACGGTCTGCCATCGTAAGTTCTTGATGCAGGGTAAAACATCAGGAAGTTATTCAAAAATCGAAAGTTTTTTTAAAACATCGAGAAGTTTTTCTCAAAATGTCCCGAAGTTTTTCAAGAGATGTACGACTTTACGGTTTCAACGCTTTTTCTTCGGGCTTGGGCTTCGAGCCGATCTCCACCAATTGCACCTGGACCTGGTAACGCTTTTCGCCGATCTGGATTTTTCCCGTTCCAAAGAAACCCCTGGAACCGGTCTTGAAGAGTTTTTCGGTGGCGGTCAGAATCCCGACCATCTTTTCATTGTCCTTGATTTCAACTGAGAGCATGGGCGTTCTCCTCTTTGATTTGGTGGTCTGATTCTATCATTTCTCCGAATTATCTCGATTCTCGCCAGGTTTGGGGATTGTAAAATTTTTTTCATCGTCGTATACTCGAACAAAAGATAGAAACCTTATTAGTAAAACGAAAAGGAGTTCCCGTGTCTCACCGTCATTCCATATTTTGTATCCTTCCACCTTATATGCTCGATCAGATCGTGCAGAACGGCTCGAACGCACAGAGCGATCTGGCCACACAGACTCTGGCTTCGTCGCATGTGATCCGCGAAAGGCGGCAAAGCCTGGCGCTCGCCACCACCCCCAGCCCCTCCAAGAGCACAGAAGCCGTTGCGGCTATCAAACAACGCGCGGTGTATACGGCAAATACTGGTACAAGCTTACCGGGCACCCTTGTGCGAAGTGAAGGCAGCGCTTCTGTTGCCGATGTAGCTGTCAACGAAGCCTATGATGGCTCCGGCGCTACTTTTGATCTGTATAATGATGTCTTTGGCAGGAACTCCATTGATAACAATGGACTCAAACTCATCTCCACCGTCCACTATGGCAAGAACTACGACAACGCCTTTTGGGATGGCGAGCAAATGGTATACGGTGATGGCGACGAAAATCTGCCCGTTTCTCAACGTTTGTTCAACCGCTTCACCATTTCCCTGGATGTGATCGGCCACGAACTGACGCACGGCGTTACCCAATATGAAGCCAATCTCACGTATTCAAATCAGCCGGGCGCATTGAACGAAGCCATTTCCGATATTTTCGGTTCCCTGGTCAAGCAACATCAACGCGGGCAAACTGCGGATCAGGCCGATTGGATCATTGGCGAAGGCCTGTTCACCTCCAATGTCAATGGCGTGGGCATCCGCTCCATGAAGGCCCCCGGCACTGCTTACGATGATCCCGTGCTGGGCAAAGACCCGCAGCCCGCGCATATGAAAGATTACGTCAACACCAGTCAAGATAACGGTGGTGTGCATATCAACTCGGGTATCGTCAACCATGCCTTTTATTTAACTGCTGTCGAGATCGGCGGCTTTGCCTGGGAAAAGGCCGGGCGGATCTGGTACAAGGCGCTCACTGAAAAAATGAAGAGCAATTCCAACTTCCAGGCCGCGGCGGACCTTACCTTTGCAGCAGCGGGCGAATTATTTGGAACAGACAGCTTGGAACAAAACGCCGTGCAGAGTGGCTGGTCGCAAGTTGGTATTACGGTTACAGCGGTCCCTGTACCACCGCCTGGTCCGACCCCTGATCCAAACCCAGCTCCTACTCCAGATCCGACTCCTGCGCCAACTCCAGGGGATGGCTGTCTAACAGTTCTTCTGCGCGCAATTGGACTAAGGAAATGATGCTTTCGTTATGAATGAAATGCCCGCCAGTCAATAAGAAACATCAGGAAGTTTTTCTAAAAACATCAGTATATTTTCCTCAAAATATACTGATGTTTTGTTTAAACATAAGGACATTTGTGACATAATGGGGGGATGCCAACCATTCACATCAACGATATCGATACATATTATGAAGATACGGGGGAAGGGCAGCCCTTGTTCCTGATCCACGGCCTGGGCTCCAGTGCACGGAATTGGGAATTGCAGGCCAGGTATTTCGCAGAGAAATACCGGGTCATCACCTACGACCTGCGCGGACACGGGCGCTCGAGCAAGCCGCCTGGTCCGTACTCCATGCGCACCTTTGCCGAAGATGCGGCTGCGCTACTTGCCGGACTGGAGGCTGCTCCCGCGCACGTGGTTGGGATCTCAATGGGCGGCATGATCGCCTTCGAACTGGCGCTCCGATTTCCGGACTTGCTCAAGAGCCTGGTCATCGTTAACAGCCTGCCCGATATGCGTGTGACCTCCCCCAGGGAATATCTGGAGATGTGGCTGAGATTTCTGATTTTGAAGACCTTAGGGGTGCGTAGGATGGGAATAGCCCTGGGGGTGCGCCTGTTCCCCAAGCCAGAGCAGGGAGAACTGCGCCAGATCTTTGTGGAACGTTGGGCACAGAACGATAAGCGCGCTTACGAAGAGGCTTTACGGGCTATTCCCGGTTGGAGTGTGGAGGCGCGCCTGGGAGAAATCCGCTGCCCGGTGCTGGTCATTGCCTCGGAACAGGATTACTGGCCGTTAGAGAAGAAACGGGCTTTTGTTGCAAAAATGCCCGATGCCAGGCTGGCCGTCATCGAGGATGCCCGTCATGCGGTAGCGGTGGAAAAACCGGATGAGTTCAACCGTATTTTGGATGAATTTTTAGCTTTGCTGCAATGAGTTCAAGGTGAACCTGCGGGTTGAAAGCTTCGACTCACATAAAATTGTTCCATGATATTAGGTGAGCGTTTGCACGTCACTTTAGGTGGATAATAGAATGAATATGGGAAACACCCCGCCTATTAATCTGTCTGAAAGTCCTTGTTGGCGTCCAGTCTTTTTTGTTCTTCCTCCAACAACGTGAGCAGCTCCTCCCCACGCGGCAAGCCAGGTTTTTCAGCGAGCAATTTTTTTACCACCCGAATGGTTTCGATGAAATGCTCGCCACCCTTGCGCTCTCGAATCGCGCGCCGGTACTCTTGTTCTGCTTTATCCGGAAGCCCTTTGGCGAGGTAAGCATGTCCCAGATTTCGAATGGCAATCGTCTGAGTTGAGTCAAGCTCGAGTGCACGCTGACTTTCCTCCAGGCTGAGGTCATACTTGCCTGCCTGGAACAATATCCAGCCATAATTTCCTCTGAATAAAGCATCCGTGGGGGCTTCGGCCAGGATCGCCTGGAAATGTTGGATGGCTTCCTCGTGAAACGCGTTGTCACTTAATGCATTGGCGAGTTCCATACGAACATTTCGTGTAAAAAACGGGTCGCCGTACTCATTCGCCATCTCCCAGGCTTTACGCGCTGCTTTGAGTTGTTCATCGGGCTTGTCCATCAGATAATACATCCAGGACAGCCCGCGATACACGTTGACCTGACCGTAGATATTGCCAATGCTTTCATAAGAATTCAATGCCTGCTGGTAAGAATTCTTGGAAAGATCAAACTTGCGCAGCTCAGCTGAAATTCGGCCCACAGTCATCAGTGTTTCTGCTGCAAACGAGGAGAGTTTGATCTCGCTGGCAACGCGGTAGGCATCATTAGCTACTTTTAGAGATTGTTCCTCCAGACCGGCTGAAAGATAAGCATAGGCCAGATCGCTTAGGACGGAGGCAATGACGGAGGGGATTCCCAATGTCTGGGCTTGCTGACTGGCTTGCTCCAGTCGTTCGACTGCCAACTCGTATTCCCTGTCCTCGATGTAGATGGAAGCCAGTAATTGTTCCATCTCGAGCACCTGGAATGGGGATTTTATCAGTGTGAAGCCCTGACCGGCCTGCAGCGCATACTGTTCGGCTGCGGCTCTGTTTCCACGGGCGAGTTCGATGCGACCTAGCAGGGACAACGTTTCGGTAAACAGCGGCAGGTCCAGTGCGCTCTGGTCTAACAATCGCAACAGCCTCTCGACGGCTTCATCCAGCTTGTCATTTACCCAGTCGACGCGCGCGAGACCGTACTCCGCTCGCCGGGTCAGATAAGAAAACTCAAGCTCCCGCGCATGCTGCAAAAGCTCCAGGTAAAAACTTCTGGCTTCTTCCACCCGGTTACGTTCCAGGTAGGATTGCGCCAGGTTTTGCATGATGGTGATCTCCAACCTGCGGTAGTTGGAGGCCCGGGCCCGTTCAAGCTCCAGTTCTTGTTCTTCGATGAGTTCCTGGGCCTCATCGTCAGAGAACTGCGGTGCCATTCGGCGCATGGCTTCGAGTGTTGCCGCGATACCAGTATCCTCCTCCAGAACATCGTACAGGGATAAGGAAAGACGGCAGGAAGCATAAGCATCCACAAGCCGGTCTATCCTTTCATAGAATGTTGCAATCCGTTCCCAAATGCGCGCTAGTTCGTACGTTACCAGAACAGGTGCAAGAGGTATATTGACTTCAGTCTCCTCTTCCGCTCCTTCAACTTCAGACATCTGCTCTGGGTCGGGAAGTGCATCTGAAAATGGCTCTATCTGAACACCATACAAAAACAAGGTGTCAGCAGGATCTGTGCTTTGTTCGGGTGCAATCTCACCGATCGGGTACCAGGCTATTGGATCTGTGAAGGGTGCCTCTGGAGGCAGGATTTCAGAATTGAAGGTGAAGGTGTCATCCTCTTTCCATTCTATTGTGAAGGCGTGCAGGTAGTTTTTCAATGCTTCTATGTAAATAGACTCTGCATCCTTGTGAGTGTTTTGTATCTCCGCCAGCCAACCCAGACCAAGTTGCGCAGAGGTTTGCATGGATATATCATCCCCGGAGTTGTCGATAATCGTTCGATACGTGTCGGCAGCCGCCTGGTAGTTTCCGATGACTCCGTAACAGCTTGCGAGCTCTAGTCGCCAGTTGTTGGCCTGGTATATGTCCAAATCTGTTAATTTTTAGGGATTCACTTAGGAGATTGATTGCCTTTTCATATTCTCCCAAGGCTGAGAGCGCCCAACCAGCGAGGCCCATAGCCTGAGATCGGACCGACTCCTCTGGCTTAGCCTGTTGGATCAGGATGTCCGCCATACGCTCAATCTGCCGGTAAAATCCTTCCCGCTCCAGGAAGACCGTCACGGCATACACCACGTCCAGGGCACCTTTGAAATCCCCGCTGGCTGATAAGAGATCGAACTCTGCGAATAATGGTTTGATATCATCGATGGAAGTCCAGGTTGCTTCGTCCCGGCGCACCTTTTTAAAATATTCCGCGCCGCGATGACGCAGTCCACAGCGGGTGAAAGACGACTGCCCTTTGTCTTGCCAATCTTTTCGTTGACCTTCCAGGATGCGCTCCAGTGCGTACTCCCGGTCTACATGATGAAGATAATATTGCTCGTCTTCCCGCCTGGCAAACTGCATGTTAACCAATCTCTTAAGCACAGGCGCGCTGTTGATGCCGGGTTCGTATGGTTGTAGGAGGTAATCAATGGCGGTGGGGGGCACAGGAAAGCCGTAAATTGCCAGGGCCTGCATCACTTTTTGTGCCAGCGGGTCCAGGCGACTGAAGGCTTCCCCGACCAGTACCTCGACCACTTTTTCCGGTAGCAACCCGCTGGCTTCGTTCAAGATTTCATCCAGAGATGTATCGCGGTCAGCAGATAGGATAGCAAAGAGTGCCTCCAGCGCACGTGGATAACCGCGCGTCCGTTCGCGAGCCAGTTTCAACGTCTCTGCCGGGGCATCGCGCAAGCCAACCTTGCCATCCCGGTCCATAGCCCGCAAAATGTTTTCGGCGTATGGGGTGTCCAGTCCTTTGTCCAGTTCCAGCAGGGTTTGTCGCCCTACTCCAGCCAGTTGCAGGGAGCGCGGAGCTACCCTGGTCGTAATAATAACTTTTATGCCGTGTTCTGGTAACTGGAGCAGAGCGCGCAGCGCGGTATCCAGTTCGGCGTCCTTGAGTTCGCCGCTCTCGGTATCCACGATATCCTCGAAGTTATCCAATAGCACTACGATGCGTCTGGACTGGAAATTCACTAGCAGAGCTTGCATCTCTTCGTTTATACTGGTTTGCGCGTCCTGGTGCATAGCTTGCAGCATGTGAGCTGTATTCTCAGGTAAAAAGCTGCACAGGTCGGCGAACATATCGGAAAAATTGACCTGCCTAGCTCCCAGCGGGCTCAGGTAAATGATTCCATCTACACTAAGCGGGCTCCCGTCATCTGGAAGTCTGCCCGCCTCCAATGACCTGAGTAGGCGACAGACCATGGTGGTCTTTCCGATCCCTGCCCGGCCCAGCACAATCATCATTCGTAAAGCTTCGTCCCGGATGAATTCAGCGACTAGACCGGTTTCCACATGCCGGTTCTGGAACCAGGTTGGGGCAACAACGGGGGGCGGATTGATGTACTTTAACAGCGGTTGCGCACTCTCCCGGGGCTCGCTCGTTTGAATGCGTTTTAATCCCTGATTGATCCGTTGCTCAGTGCGCTGACTGGCGCCTTGGGGGTCATCCACCAGCGCCTGCTGTTCTTCGATGCGTTTTTTCAAGTCAAGAATGGCAGCCTCGATCCCTGGCTGGCGGCTTGCTTCGGCGCGGGGTAGCTCGCGCCCCAGGTCAGAAAGCTGGCTTTTCAGGGTGCGTAGTACACCTTCCGGAGTGCCTAACCAGGCTAGGTGGCCGCGCAGCCGGTCGAGGGCTGTCTCAAATGGCATTGTAAAATCGATATATTCCCGTGTTTCCAGTCGTAACGGGATTTCGATATCCTCATGAAAATAAAGTGGGATGACAGGTTTCTTGTACTTCATTGCCCGGAACCATTCCGACTTGCAGACAGATTTCGGATGGACGCTATCACGTGTCATAATGAACAGCAAGCCTTTGCAATCCCGGATTGCTTCCACCAGTTGCTCATCCCAATCGATGCCCGGGCGGAGCTGTTCCTTGTCGATCCAGGGCTTGATTGGCGGTAAAGCGGACTTTAATCCGCTGGCGAGTTGGGCACAGAAATCTTTCCCGTCGGCGGATGAATAACTGATAAAGTAATGTTCAGCCATGGTAAGCCTCCTTCGTACTTGATAATCTTCTCCAAGGTTTCCTTCCGAAATTCAAGGAAGAAATGGTAAATTTATCGAATGAGCAGCAGGAGGAGCCAGTTAATCATAGGTCTTATTTCGCTTCGGGGGGCCACTGTGCTCGAGCGCAAAACTAACCACTACCGGATTGGCTATTCCAGACATAAACCCTCCCATGTCTATACAATTAGGACTATCAATATTCAGTTTATAACTTTTGAAGGAAAAGTCAAGCCACGGATACCTACCACAAAACTTCGCGAATCTCTTCTGTTGAC
>CAWHJM010000013.1:0-8334 GCA_963829615.1 uncultured Chloroflexia bacterium | reverse complement strand
GAGGGTTGAGGATGTACTTTGCCCGGAAGCAGGTCGCGGGCGCAGTGGGATGCGAACGTTTGAAGCGGAGTTCGGTGTCAGATAAGATGCCGTCAGCCGTCATCTATCGATTTGAAAAAAACAGGCCACGTTCAAAACGTGACCTGTGCCTGCACCCCATTTAATCAATTGAAATCGCAGCGTGAGATTGATCCCGTACTACACTTTATTCAGTCGATTCTGGATGGATGGCTGGACCGCGCCGCGCCCCGAGCGCATCGCCGAACGGATCATCAAATACTCGGTGACATTCTCGGATGTGACCAGGCCAACCAATTGTCCATTATGCGTGACGGGCAGGGTTTTGGAGCCGTTTTCCTGCAAGCGTTGTAGGGCGGCCTCGACCATTTCATGCGAATCGATTTCGGTGATATCACGGCGCATGACATCGGCAACAAGGGCGCTTTGTCCGTGCTCTGAAAGCGCCTTCATGAATGCGTCGCGGTCGAGGATACCGATCACACGTTCATTCTGGAGGACGGGGAAGTCGTGCTGCGCCCCTGCAAGGATCAACCCGACAACGCGCGCCAGTGTGTCCTGCGGGGTGAGCGTCTGAAAATCGGTCATCATTGCCCTCGTGACCGGGATGTTGCCGAGCGAATATTTCATCTGCACCATGCTGGCTTCCTGCGACTGCACCCATCCAGACGAACAGGGCGATGAAGACCAGGAAGGGGTCGCTGAACAGCCCGATAAAGCCGAAAGGAAAGGCGAAATGCTTGCCCCACGTTGGCGGCGATCTGTGTGGCCTGAACGTATTCAAGCCGCAAGCCCAGCAAAGCGCGTAAGACGCGCCCGCCGTCCATCGGGAAGGCCGGGATCAGGTTGAAGAGCACCAGCCACAGGTTTACTACCATCAGCCGCTCGATCAGCGAACCGGTCGAGATGCTGAGACTGGTCAGTGGTTGGAAGGTACCGCTCACGATCAGATAGCCAAACAGAACGATGGCAGCCACCACGTTGACTGCCGGTCCGGCCAGCGCGACCCACAATTCTTCGATTGGCTTTTCGGGCATGCGCTCCAAGCGAGCCACGCCGCCGATAGGGTAAAGCGTGATATCGCGTGTCCTGATGCCATATTTGCGGGCGGTGAGCGCGTGTCCGTATTCGTGCATCACCACGAAGACAAACAACAACAGAATGAAGAACACCCCCGAAAGGACGGCGGCCAAAGATTGTTGCTCTGTCCAATAGGTGAAGGCCACCCAACCGATTAAAAGCAGGAAGGTGGCGTGCATGTACACGTCAATCCCTGCGATACGAGCGATTTTCCACTGCCATTTCATGGTTTTGTACTCCAAATTCATCCAAGACCCTAAGAGGTCTCTGCCTCTTTCATTGTCTTCAGGGATGCTTCGCAAAAACCTTTAGGGTTTATATTCTGCTTATATTCTAGCAATAATTTATTAGAAAATTGTTATAAATATTCATCAAAAACTGTCAGAATAAGATTTAACCAGTTGAATGGGAAGGGTCCGAAAATGAAGGGGCGTGCAGCTGCACGCCCCTTCATTTTCGGGTTCTTATCGCAAACTGCGCAGTACTATAGAAATTAAAAAGCTTGGGCGGGGTCATATGACCCCGCCCAAGCGAAGTCAAATCTTGCGGAGATTGTGCTAAAAAGCTTATCGTCTTTCAGATAACTTTCGCAAGGATCGCACGATTTAGATAATCCCGATTTCCTTGCCAGCCTTGCCGATGACTTCCATCGCATAGGCGATTTCGTCGGTTTCGTGCGCGGCTGTGATGGTGGCACGCAGGCGCGCCAATCCATCGGGCACGGCGGGCGAGACCACCGGCAGGACGAAGACATCGTGGTGTTGGGCTTCGCGGGTCAGGGCAAAGGCACGCTCGTCGGAACCGCACAATACCGGGACGATGGCGGTCTCGGTCAACATGGTGTCGAAGCCCATGCTTTTCAGCCCGTCGATGAACTGGTGGGTGTTCTGGTTGAGTTTTTCCATGCGCCAGGGTTCGTCCAGGATGACCTTGAAGGCTTCGTTGGCGGCTGCCGCCTGGGCAGGCGGGAGCGCCGCGGAGAAAATATAGGCGCGGCTGGCATGGCGCAAATAGGTGATGATCTCTTTCTTGGCGGCTACATAACCGCCCACGGAGGGGATCGTCTTGCTGAGCGTGCCCATTTTGATGTCGATCACATCGCCCATGCCGAAATGCTCTTCGATGCCGCGCCCGGTTTTTCCCAGTACGCCAACCGAGTGCGCCTCGTCGATCATCAGCCAGGCATCGTATTTCTGGCACAACGCGACCACTTCTGGGCAGGTCGATGATGTCACCGTCCATGCTGAAGACCGCGTCCGCAATCACCATCTTGGCACGGTCCGGCGGCACCTGTTGCAAGGCGTTTCTCCAGGTCGGCCATGTCATTGTGCTTGAAGCGGCGGAATTCGGCCCCAGACATGAGACAGCCGTCCACAATGGAAGCATGATTGAGCTTGTCGGAGAGAACGTAGTCACCACGTCCCATCAGGGTGGAGACGACGGTCAAGTTGGTGGCATATCCTGATGAATAGGTAATGGCTGCTTCCGCATGCTTGAAGTCGGCGATTGTCTCTTCCAATTCATTATGGATCTTGAGCGTCCCAGCCAACATGCGGACGCCGTGTGTGCCGGTTCCATATTTGTCGATTGCAGCCTTGGCCGCCGCCCCAATGCGCGGGTGGCCGAGCAATCCCAGGTATCCGTAGGAAGCGTACATGCCCATATCGCGGCCATTGACCAGCACCCTGGCCCCGCCGCGCAACTCGGTGATCGGCTGGTTGTAAAAATACAGGTCATTTTCCTTAAGCATGTTCACGCGATCGGTTATGGCGCGGACACGGCGCATGACCGTATCATTGGTTTTCTTCTAAATCCATACAAACTCCTCCAAAAAATGCTGCGCATAGTGTAGCCCAGGGGGGCGGTTCTGTCCAGTGAGCATTGTCAGGCGACTGTGCTGTCTTTGTTTTTATCGATCTATTGGCTGGAATACCATGATCGGGATATGGCGAGTTGTCATCCCCTGGTAAGTCAGGTAGGGCGGATGTTTTTCCGTGGCGAATTTCCACAGGCGAGCATACTCATCCCCTTCGGCCTCGTGTGCTTCGACAGGGATTGCCTGTCCCTTGACTTCTATGATCGTACGCGGATGCTCCTTTAAATTCAGGAACCAATCCGCTTGCTTATCTTTCCCCCAATTGGAAGCGACGATCAAATATTGACCCTCATGATAAAAATATGCGATGGGGGTTTCGTATTGCTTTCCGGACTTACGGCCAACAGTGTGCAACAGCAAAATGGTCTGTGTGCCGAGTTTACCCCCAATCCGCCCCTTGCTGATACGGATCAGGAATGCATTTAACGCCATAAACCATTTGATAAAAATATCTTTCATGATCGCTCAGCTTTTATAACTTAACCACTGCGCCGGTGCGCGCCGATTCGAGCAAAGCCCTGATCGCGGCAACATTGGCGCGCTATCCTCCAGGGAAATGCGCGGCGTCTTCCCCAGCAAAATGGCATCCGCCATATCTTCCACTTCCCCCAGATACAATTCCTGCCCCTTCACCTTGATGGTCTCGGTTTTTCCATCTCGTACCACGAAAATTTTCTCATTCAGACCGGGCTTGAAAGGTTCTGGGATAATCAGTGTCGCTTCGCTTCCAACGATTTCCATGTACGCATGGAATGGGATGACAAAGCTGCTGTCGAACTGACCGTAGACATCTTCAGCAAAATGCAATTGCCCGACAAAAGTATCATCGATCCCGGTCGGACCTGTTACCTGCCAGCCAAACACCTCCAACGGTTCCGCCCCGAGAAGTGCTCGCATGTAACTGATGGGATAGCAGCCTACATCCCAGATGCTGCCTCCGCCCATGGCCGGATCGAAACGGATGTCGCCTTCACGGTCGAGTTCAAAGCTGAAGGAACCGCGCAACAGTTTTGGGGTCCCGAGAGAACCGCTTCTAGACCAACTCCTGGGCCTTGAGCGTCTGCGGATGGTGCCGGTACATAAACGCTTCGGCCACGACGCGTCCGTGTTTATCCGCAGCCGCAATGATGGCATCCACTTCATCTACGTTCAAAGCGATAGGTTTCTCACACAAAACGTGCTTGCCCGCTTCGACGGCTTTGATGGTCCACTCGGCGTGCAGGTGGTTGGGAAGCGGGTTGTAGATCACGTCGATTTCGGGATCGGCCAACAGCGCTTCATACGAGCCATGTGTGCGCGGGATTTTCCATTCTTTGGCGAACGTCATCGGCGGATGTCTGTGAGCGGGAGGCCACAGCCAGCAGATGGTTGCGTTTTGAAGCGCGCAGGTCCGGGATAAGGGAACGATTGATGCGTGCTGTGGAAAGCAAGCCCCAATTAAGCGATTTTGTACTCATACTACTAACCTCCTCAGTTCTTCTTCGTTGATGATCTTGACACCCAATTCCCGGGCCTTGTCCAGTTTCGAGCCAGGATTTTCGCCCAAAACCAGATAATCGGTATTTTTGCTCACGGAACCAATCACTTTGCCGCCGTTGGCTTGGATGAATTCCTTGATGCCATCACGGGTAAAATCGGCTAATGTCCCTGTTACGACAAATGATAATCCACTCAACTTTCCGGCCTGACCGCTGTCGGTTGATTCCTGACGGCTCTCCGGCCAGACGCCCGCGGCCTTCAATTTCTTGAGCAAATTCTGATTGGCGGGTCGCGCGAACCAATCCACGATGGCTTCGGCGATGTTAGGCCCTACGCCTTCGATTTCCTGCAGTTCATCAACCGTGGCTTTGGAGAGCGCCTCCAGATCAGGATAATGACGCGTCAGATCCGTTGCCATGACCTCGCCCACGCCGCGGATGCCCAATGCGGTCAGCAGGCGGTTCAAACTCTGACCCTTGGCCTGCTCCAGCGAAATGAGCAGGTTCTCAGCCTTTTTCTCTGCAAAGCCTTCCAGTTCAAGCAACTGCTCCCTTTTCAAGGTGAACAAGTCGGCCACATCCTTGACCAAGCCTTCAGCAATCAACTGCTCGACAATCTTGATTCCCAGCCCGACAATGTCCATCGCGCCGCGCGAGACAAAATGCTCCACGTTGCGGACAAGTTGTTCCGGGCAGGCTGCGTTGACGCAGTACCAGGCCACTTCGCCTTCGAAGTGCTCTACCGGCTGCCCACAGGCGGGACAGGTAGTGGGCGGCACGTAAGGTTTCTCATTCCCTGTGCGTGCATCCACCACCGGGCCGATGACGTAGGGGATGACTTCCCCGGCGCGTTTGACCAGCACCCGGTCACCAGGGCGGATGTCTTTTTCGGCGATGAAGTCGAAGTTGTGCAGGGTGGCGCGTTCTACGATCACGCCGCCGATCTCGACCGCTTCCAGCACCGCATAGGGTGTCAGCACGCCTGTGCGCCCCACGTTGACGCGGATGTCTTCCAGCATGGTGGTCACTTCGCGTGCCGGAAACTTGAAGGCAGTTGCGCCGCGCGGGTCTTTGCCCACGAAGCCCAGGTCGGCGGCCAGTTCCAGGTCATCGATCTTGATGACCATGCCGTCGGTTTCGAAAGGTAGTTCGTCGCGGCGTACTTGAAAGGTTTCGGTGTATTCAATTGCGGATTCGATGTCATCGAAACGCTGCACCACATCCGTGACCGGGAAGCCCAACGCTTTGAGATATTCCAGCAGTTCCCATTGTGTTGTGGGCACATCGCCGCCTTCGGAATAGACGATTTGATAGACCAGTAAAGTCAGGGGGCGGGAGGCTGTCAGCGTGGGATCGAGTTGGCGCAGGGAACCGGCTGCTGTGTTGCGCGGATTGAGATAGGTCTTTGCGCCGGCTTCTTCAAGTTGTTTGTTCAGTTCTTCGAAGTCTTTGATCTCTATGAAGGCTTCACCGCGCACAACCAGATAGGGCGGAGGCTGCGGACCATCTTTATCGACCGGGATGCGCAACGGGATCGACTTGACTGTGCGCAGGTTGACTGTGATGTCTTCGCCCACTTCACCATTTCCGCGTGAAGCGCCCTGGACGAAGACGCCGTCACGGTAGTGCAGGACAACGGACAAGCCGTCGATTTTTGGCTCGACCACGAATTTAGCGGTAGCAACCCGCGGGTCCAGTTTTTTGACGCGCTCGAACCAGGCCCGGGCGTCGTCCGCGCCGAAGGCGTTCGACAGAGACAGGATCGGCGCCGGGTGTCGCACCTTCTCGAATTTGTCCAGTGGAGCCGCGCCGGCGCGCTGGGTGGGGGAATCAGGCGTGATCCAGTCGGGATGCTCGGCTTCGATGGCTTTGAGTTCGTTGAGCAGCCGGTCGTATTCGAGGTCGCTGATCAGGGGCGCATCCAGGACGTGATAGCGGTAATTGTGCAGATGCACCTGTTCTTTGAGTTCTTCGTAACGGGATTTTGTGTCCATGGGTTGATTATGCCACATTCTGCAGGTGTAAGGTAGCAACCCCATACACGGACGATAAAGTGATTTTCATAATAACTGCCATAGTTTGGATCGTAAGATGATAGCCGATTTAAAGTACTTTGTTCATTTGATGAGTTGCAAATTAGTCATAAAAGGTAGGGATTATCCCAAAATATTTCTAAGAATACATAAAGAATTACACATCTTTTTTTCCTTATACTAATAGCATACTTTCTATGCAGGAGCTTAAGTTGTAAGTAACTTTACTGCAAAGAACAAAACTACGGAAGCGAAGATCCAAAGATTTAAAATTGGTCGCTTGTCCCATCACAACTTACTTCATTACAGGGGATAGATCTTTGGGGAGCCAGTAGCGCCCGTTCTGGCCTGGCCGGTTTTTTATTTTTCGTAGAAAGGAGGTGGTGTTACTGAAAAAAGAGGGGACTATTATGAAAGCTCGTGTTGTTCAAACTAATTGTTTATTTTCTAATAGGAGATAAGGATGAAAAAAATAACTATAATTCTAATGATCGTAGCCTTAGCATTTGTATTTGTTGGTGTTGCTAGCGCTGAAGTAAACGCGGTAACACCTAGCACTAATGATGCAAACAGAAGCTTAGGGTGGGCACATGTCGACGAGATCAGTTCGGATTATGGCGAAGTCATTTTTCAATTTATTAGTACAAGATCTTTTTACAGTTGCTTCGAATATAGAACAGATGGGGATACTTCCCAGGCAAGTGGTGTTAATTACAATCCCGACGTCACTGATGGGCTGTATCCTTTCTACTGTGAGAATAACAGCAGCAGTACCCATACCTTCTATGCTAATGAATATGTTGAAGTTCGCATGGTTTTTGGCGCAGAAACAGATGAGCGCTTTGATTGGACAAGATTTGACGTTGTACCGCTGCCCGTACCAACTGAAAAAGATCAATGCAAAAATGATGGATGGAAAGACTTTTTCCGCCCAGACAAATCTACCTTCAAGAACCAGGGAGATTGTATTCAATATGTGAATACTGGGAAGTAGTCACATCGCCCATAAAAGGGTTATAGAGAACAAGGCGGAGCCATAAGCTCCGCCTTGTTTATTAACGCTTTAGCGAGTTGAGGGCGGTAGCCCGAAACAGAAAACCACCCGCTAAGCGGGTGGAAGAGAGGCTTATAGAGCAGGAAATCACTCCAGTAGAATGGCAGGAGTTCAAGCCGCCAAACAAGAAGGAGTGATTTCCATGGCAAACAGTCTAGCACATACGAAATGGGTGTGCAAATATCATATAGTATTCACGCCGAAATATAGGAGAAAGATCATCTACAACAAATACAAAGAAAGCATCGTGGAAATTCTGAAAGATCTATGCAAGTGGAAGGGGGTGGAGATCATCGAGGGGAAAGCGATGGTGGATCATATCCACCTGTTGGTGTCGATTCCGCCGAAGTATAGTGTGTCGAGCTTCATGGGGTATCTGAAGGGGAAAAGTGCGCTGATGATCTTTGATCGGCATGCGAACTTGAAATACAAGTATGGGAACCGGCACTTTTGGGCGAGAGGGTACTATGTGAGCACAGTGGGGTTGAATGAAGCAACGATAGCGAAGTATGTGCGAGAGCAAGAGAAGGCAGATCAGATGATGGATCGGATCAGTACGAAGGAAGCAGAAGACCCCTTTAGGGGTAGCTAAGTAATCGATGCACCAGGCTTGAACGAAGAGAAAGCAGCACCTTGAGGTGCCGCAAGTAACAGGCCCTTATAGGGCCAGGTCAAGCCACCCGTTTTACGGGTGGTCTTGACTCTACTAAAAACTTTTTCTTGCTGTTTACTTCGGTAGTGTAAATTGCACAGTTGCTTCGCTTTCATCTAATTCGCTCTGGAGAATTTTTCCTT
>CAWHJM010000012.1:0-111061 GCA_963829615.1 uncultured Chloroflexia bacterium | reverse complement strand
CAGCGTATACTTATTGCATAACTCATTGGCCTTCGCAACTGCATTCAAATCACCTACCCCGCAATTGGATCCAAATGCAGCAACTGCCTCGTATTCCGGTCCACCATAAGCACTTGTAGATTTCTTACCATCTAGGGAAACTTCTCGCTTACATCGTACGGCACAGGCATAACAACTACGCCGGGCTGTTAGCAATTGGCGTTCATATGCTTCCCACTTTATTGCATCAACCTGAGCAAATACCCCAGATTGAAAATTTCGCGTTGGTAACATGCCTGCAGCGTTCAAGCCATCAACCAATCCAGGCGTTCCTTTGTCCTGCATATCACGGCTGATTGGATGTTCTTTAGCTTCTTTTGCAAGTTTTCTTCCTAACTCCGCAAGCTTTAGGGGATCATGTACATCATCTAAATAACGACTGCTACCCTGAACAACAACCGCTTTGAGATTATTACATCCGCATGACGGCACCCATACCGTTTCTTCCATTAAAGTGGCGGAGTTCATGCGTGATTGCCGCATAGCGAACCAGATTTTCTCCACCAATGCCAATCTGAAAAAGCACTCGGGCATGTTTATCTTTTACCTCTTCACGAATTTCTTTTTCCACATATTCGGGATCTCTTCCCCAAGAATGATCAGCAGGAACTATCTGAACTTTGTCATCTGATATATGAAGATACACAGGTAATTTCGCTTTTCCAGAAATTAGGATTGCGTCCCATCCGGCTTTAGCTAACTCTGGCCCCCAAAAACCACCGGCTTCAGATTCACCATATCCGCCAGTCAAAGGTGAACGTGCTGCAGCAGTAAAACGCGTAGCGGTTGAAAGAAGGTGATCCGGTTAACAATCCATTAGCAAGAATAAACAAATTGTCTGGGCTAAGTGCATCAATACCAGCATCTAATTCCTTCAACAAAAAATAACTCGCCAATGCTTTTCCCCCAGGATAAAGGCGGTAAAAGACTCTGGCAACTGTTCAACTTGAACGGTTTTCTTCCGTTAGATTTACACGGAGAATTTTTCCAGCCACGCCATTACTCATTGATGTTCCTCTATTCAGGTGTCATTACGTACTTCAAACCTTTACGAGTACGAAATTTTTCAAAAGCTTCTTCCCATTTAGAAAGCGGCAAGATTTCTGAAATCAGGGGAGATAATTTCACTTTATCTTGAGCGACCATCCGCAATGCGAAATCCCATGACCGCCAGGTGGAAGCAAAAGAATTTTGTATTTCAATTTCTCGAAGCATAATGCTATCCCAATCAAGCTCAATGTTTTTTCCAAAAAGCCCTAATTGTACAAATTGCCCCTTTCGCCGAAGTAACTCTAAACCTTGTTTTGCAGCTGGGCCTGCTCCAGAGCACTCAAAAACAACATCCGCTCCTCTTCCATTCGTTAGTGAACTAACAAGCTCAGGTAGATATCCAGTTTCAACATCAACTATATAGTGAGCACCTAGTTTCTTAGAAAGCTGCATTCTTTCCTTGTCAGCACTCATACCAGCTAGAATTACAGTTGCCCCATCCGCTACAGCAATTTGGGCAGTAAGAAGGCCAATTGCTCCAGGACCAAGTACAACTACAATATCCCCAGCATTCAATCTGGATTTTTCAAAAACACCGTGCGCGCAACACGCCAATGGTTCAATCAATGCGCCAGCAGAAAAATCAATATTTTCGGGTAAAGCCCGAACGTTGCGCGCTGGAACCAGTATATACTGGGCAAAGGCTCCATTCACGCCGCTTCCTACTGACTTACGCTTAGCGCATAAATTCCATTGACCAGTATTGCAAAATTCACATACACCACATGTAGTGAAATAAACTAAGCTCGTGACTTTTTCCCCAACTTTGATTTGCGTTACATCAGATGCGATTTTTTTCACAACTCCGCTAAATTCGTGGCCAAGGATCACTGGTGGATCTATTGGATATTCCCCCGCCTGAATATGTAGGTCGGTACCACAAATTCCTGTTGCTCTTACCTCAATGACAACATGTCCTGGGATTAGTTCTGGCTCAGGCATGTCTTGAACTCTCATTGCACCGGGCCCCGTAGCATATTTCACAAGAGCTTGCATCCAGACTCCTCGCTGTGGTATGATGACCTTATCATATGACAACTATATTATATTATCGCAAATCATGATTGTCAATAGTCCCACAATGGTTTGTCCCACAATGGTTTTCGCCTCTACAAGTCCACATTTTCAGAAAAAAACATATGTAAATCCTTCCGCTACAAAATTAAAATTGAGCTAAAACAGGATAGCGCAAATGCGCAAAAGGCCAGCTCGATTTTTGATTTTATTCGTTATATTCTTCCAATCCCCCTTCTAAAAGCCGAATTAATCGACTAAATCACAAGATTTAAGAGCGTACGGTTCATAACCGTGAGGTTGGTATATTCTAGTCCCCTCCACGCTCACAGACTGTTTACCGCCTCTATTGAATGGTTCTTTGCTCTTTATGCTTCTAATTGTAATAGGGGAAAACTAGATCAGTTCAAGTTATGGATAATAGATGGTAGCTAAGGCTGAATGATAGATTTCCCATTGGATAGTTTGGAATTGGAATTTCGAAGCAATCAATATTAGTTCTCTTAAATAGCCATTTACATTGATGATCCAGTAATTTGATTTCGGAATTTCATGCTTGCCAGCCGTACAATACATCGATAGAATGTACGGCAGGAGATGTGCTATGGATCAAACAAAGTTAACGGTAAGAGTACCGCGTGATCTGTTAGAAAACGTTAAGCGCTACGCTGCCCAGAATAATACAACCTTAACCAATCTGATTGAAGCTTATCTACGGCGAATTCCCCATCAAGAACCTTTGGATGATGCCCCGATTGTACGTCGGTTGAGTGGTATTTTGCCAGAAAAAGTAACTATCCAGGATTATCACGAACATCTGGAAGAGAAATATGGCCAGTAAACATAAAGTAATGATCGATCTCAATGTTATTCTCGATGTTTTGCAAAAAAGGATCCATTCTATGAAACTTCTGCTGCAATATTAGCAGCTGCGGAAATCGGTCATATCCAAGGATATATCGCTGCCCATAGCGTAACCACGCTGTTCTATCTAATCCAAAAAGGGAAGTCTTCGTCGGAAGCACGATCAACAATTACTAATCTTCTGCAATTCCTAAAAATCAGTTCGGTTGACCAGGCTACTATTGAGCAGGCGCTTAATTTAGATTATCGGGATTTTGAGGATGCAGTTCAAATGATGTCAGCTGTACAGAGTAAAGCGGATTATCTGATCACATGTAATATTAAAGATTATCAACCAGCTTTACTACCTGTGTTCCAACCGGTGGACTTCTCGGAAACTCTCTAAATTTTCTAGCACTACTTCAAAACGCTGCAACAGATGATAATAAAATCTGGTTGTGGCGTTTTTACTTCCGTAAATCGCCATTTATATAAGTTAGCGCAATAAGCAGATCATTCTATTCGTCAGGCACAAATTCAAGGATCTCTTCAACTGGCACATTAAATAACTTGCAAAGTGAATTTAGTACATGAAAAGATATTCCTTTCCCATTTCCCTTTGACAATTTATGTGCAGTGCCATAAGCAATATTTGCTTGACGCATCAAATCTGTCGCATTCAATCCTTGTTTTTTTAGCAATTCTGGTACCTTGACTTTAATCACAGGTGCGCTCCTTAGGGCGAATAAAATATTGCAACCTGTGAGTTGGTGTTGACAAGGAAAGTATGAATACACTATACTGTATTCATACTTGTGTATTGTTTCTTGTCAATGCACAGGCCGCCGTTTGGCAAGAACGGCTTTTGTTCTGTTGAGGCATTGGTGAATAATTCATGTCACCAATGCCGTGTCAATAATACATTGCAGCTATATGCAAGTCAATAGGCTACAGGATAGCTGCAATGTTATTTTACCAAGAGCGCTCGTCAAATTGCAGAGCCATAATTTATACACTATTGTGAGTATAGCTTATAGTGTATAATGTTGCGGATGCGCAGGCTGCCGTTTCAAGAGAACGGCGCAAAGTTGAAGGGTGCTGGCGTTAGCAGTTATCTGCGTCAGCACCCTGAAAATAATACAATGCAGTCATTTGAGTCTTTATAGACCCATGTGATTGTCTATAGCAAATCTAAAACTGACACCTCGCCGGGTACCAGCCCGGCGAGGTGTCGCTGTTAAGGAGAATGAGAGAGGGCGTTTTGGAAATGGTTTTTATACTAACAAGTTTTTTTACAAAAAGAAGAAAGTCATAGCCTCTCCACAAGGTAGATCTTTTGGGGTCGAGCAAAGATTTATGATGCTAACTCCACAATACAGCTACTGGAGGTAGAAAATATCATGGAAACCATTTCCCAAGTAATGGACCAATATATTGAAGCAAAAAAAGCGCAACGAATTTCCCCTAACACCTTGAAAGACTACAATAACGCCTTTCAAAAATTCAAAAAAACTTTTGGAGAGGACACAGCATTTAGAAAAATAACGTCACGAGAGATAGCTCGTTTTCTAGGTCAGTACACAGACTTATCCAAAAAAACTGTTCTAAATCACCATACAGCCCTTTCATCGCTATGGCATTGGGCAATTACTCAAGAGATAGTGAGAAGCAATGTTGTTAGACAAGTTACTCCACCAAGGCCAGAAAAAAGAGAGATTTTTCCTCTATCAAAATCTGAAGTAGGGGCATTATTTAAAGCAGCAAGTCGGACAAGTTTCTCATTTCGAGATCGGGCAATATTATTAGTATTTCTTGATACCGGATTACGTTTGTCCGAAATTTCAAATATAAAACTCAAAGATATTAATTGGATTGACGCCCCATCGTTTGTTGTAATGGGTAAGGGGGGAAAAGAACGAAGGTTGCCTCTTTCCAAGACCACCGTTCAAG
The DNA here is from genome assembly GCA_963829615.1 of uncultured Chloroflexia bacterium. Lineage (GTDB taxonomy): Bacteria > Chloroflexota > Anaerolineae > Anaerolineales > Villigracilaceae > JAABUE01. The sequence goes on along the minus strand of CAWHJM010000012.1, from coordinate 106,165 downwards.
GTATTTTGGATTACTTGGGCACCAGAAATATCATTTTGCCAGTTCACAACCATAATGGCCATCTATTTCTAAACAATAGGGGGCAATCGTTCACTCTACATGGAATACGAAAGCTTCTATATCGACTTTCTGAAGACGCTCAAATTCGCCGCGTCAACCCTCACCGCTTGCGTCATACATTTGCAATTTGGTATCTACGCCTAGGGGGGAATATTTACGTTCTTCAAAAAATCCTAGGCCACTCTACCCTTGATATGGTAAAGCGTTATTTAGCTATTGTTCAAACCGATATCGAAAACGATCACAAGCAAGCATCGCCCGTCTCCAACTGGAAGTTTTCCTAATTAGGGTTGGCGGTTCGAGCCCGTTCACCTCGACCAAAGAACCGCTGACACTTTTTTGTCAACGGTTCTTCTTTTTTGGAATTCTTTCAACACAAACCTGGGGCTGTCTTGGCTGCCAAGAAACAAACACATGTTTCTTTTATGCCGGAATGAGCGCGGGCATTGCCCTACTTTTGTACATTGAAAGTAATGTGATTGGGTTTGGTATTGATAAGCAGTGGCCTTTTAAGCCATTGGGTCTGGGTACTTACTTGACATGGGCAAGGCTTCGTCAAGCCGTTGCAGTGATACGTTCCACTTGGCGCTTTGGACGATAGCGTACCAGGTCATAATTGGTTTGCAGATTTAACCAGAATTCAGGAGTAGTTCCTAGCGCCTCTGCAAATAACCAGGCGGTCTCAGGGGAAATGCCGCGCTTGCCGCGTACGATTTCGTTGATGCGCTGCACTGGTACGTCAAGATGTTCCGCAAAAGCAACTTGAGAAAGCTCAAGCGGGTTTAGAAACTCTAATAGCAGGATTTCCCCGGGGTGAGTAGGGATACGGTTTTCTGGGAGCATGGTTACCTCTTTTTCTCTAGTGATAATCTACCAATGAAACGTCATGTGCGCCATCAATCCAGCGGAAGGTAATTCGCCACTGGTCATTCACGCGAATACTATGATAGCCTGCCAGGTCACCTTTCAAAGCTTCCAGCCGATTTCCAGGCGGCGAACGCAGGTCGTCAAGTTTGTGAGCAGCGTTGAGCACGTCCATTTTGCGAAGGGCAATGCTAACGATGCTCTGCGGGAAACGTCTGGCGCGGGCCGAGCTTCTGCCGTGATACAGGTCTGCGGTGGCTGGGTCTTTGAAGGAGCGAATGGACATTGATGAGATTATAACGCTTACACGGTATCCATGCAAGATGTTTGGTCAAAAAACAAGGGTCTGCAAAACTCTTGTCACGGGTTTAAGATTGGTTTTCGGGGATAAAGAGCAAGAAAGTGGAAATTATTATGGCAAAGTATGATGTCAATCAATTACTTTGGAGATTTCTGATTTCAACGATGCTAAATCGCGTTCGACAATTTTCCAGACGATTTGCAGCTTGACTTGATCATAACCATGAATAATGATATTTCTTGTTCCAATCATGGATGACCAGGGAATCCGGTGATATTTCTCCTGGAACGCATCAGAAATTTGGTTGGCTGCTTCACCGATTATGATGAGATTATACAAAATGGCATCTTGCGTTTTCTCGTCCGCAATAAAATCTTCGTAACTGGAGACAGAATAAGATTTAATGGCTTCTATTGCAACAAGGATATCCTGCAATCTTCTCTTGTCTTTCATAGAGCAACCGCATCTGCCTGAACAGATTGTACAAATAGTTTATCTTCGATCTTTGGAAGCGTAAAAGTCGGGACAACATCAACAGGGATTCCCAGCAGTTTTTGGACTTCAAATTGAAATGCCCCCACTCCAAATGCAGATGCGTCAGATTCCATCTCGATCAGGAGATCAAGATCGCTCACGTCACTACTTTCCCCGCGCGCGACTGAACCAAAAACATAGACCTTGCTAATACCATATCTAGCTGCAACCTGATAAAGTTGCTCTCTGATATTTTTCAATTCATGCAGGTTCATAATATCCTCACAAGAATTATAATGCAAAAGGGTATTGCAGGGTACGGCGCGCAGCTTCAAGCGTCCTCTGTAAAGACTCCTGTATTTATTGCTCAGACATAGACCACGCTCTTTTGAATTCTCTTTTGCTACCTGCGGCACGCGGATTTCTTCTATTCTGGCAGGGGTCAAAATATCTACTGGTGCCCCCAGGAGCTTCTCCAGATATTCGGCAAGTGTAAAGAAGAAAAAACCAATAGGGTGGGAGAACTGGGTTGTTTTACTCGTTTGAAGCAAGATGTAATCTAAACCATTCTGCAATGGTGTCAATTGTTTTCGCTCCTGAGGTAATAGATAATACGAACAACTCTACCTCCTGATTTGAAGCCGTCAGGTTATAACCGTTTGTTCGAAGGATAATTCTGCTGCCGTGACGCCGGTAGGCTTATTTTCATCCACAAATGGATGGTTATTGATCAAGGATTTCAAAAAAGAAGCCGCTTTGCTGTGAATATCGGAAACAGCCTGTGGATGGGATACAGCGGTTTGCAACAACCCCAAAACTCAAATTCCATGTTACCCATTTATTTCCGCGATTCGGGTCCGTGTGGCCTGCGGTTCGAGTCCGCTCACCCCGACCAAAGAACCAATGACACTTTTTTGTCATTGGTTCTTTTTTGTATTCTTTGATCTCTAACTTGTTACTGTACCAGCTGCCAAGAAACAAACGAATGTTTCTTTTATGCTAGATTGAGCCCTGCGTTCGTAGAAAATGGGTGGTGGGAGTCAAATGCTTAAGGGTGGGTAAGTTCAATAGGTTCCGCAGTGGGACAGCCACAGTGATGGTAGTACTTTTAGGTGCAGCAAGTGATGGGCCTATAGGACCCAGTTATAACAAACTGCATAGCGGGCAGCATGACTGGGGCTTTCATCAATTGGAGTTCTCAAATTTAAAAAACTGCATTGGTATGAAGGATCGCATGGTTACAATCTGCGAGGCTTTTTACAACCTTTGATCTTCCCAATTTATTCTTCTGCTGAAAATATCTTGCGTTTTACTATTATTTCTGCCATAGGCAGGCTTAATACTTACATTGCTTTTTGACCAGTCTCCGGGGCATTTCACTGCCAAGACCCTGAAAACTAAATCCAGTGGCTTCTTCCGCCATTGGTTCTGGGTTTAAAGGTCATCAGCGTATCTGATTGAGTACAAGCAAGAATCTGCTTTAGCTCGTCGGGCTCATAACCCGGAGGTCGCAGGTAAGTGCCCGAAAGGGTATCGAGTCCTGTCCCCGCTACTGCATAGGACCCATCCCGAACCACACTAGAAAGATGAGTTCGGGATGATTTCATTAAATCAAGCAATTTTCCTTCAAGTTCTAACCAATCATATATCTGTTGCAATTATCTGCATCTTACAGCGGCTACAGCTTGCAGTACCTTCGCCACTTGCTTCGAAATGGCAAACTAGAAGGTACAAAGGTTGGTCAACTATGGCTGATTGAAAAAAATCGCTAGAAATCTACGTACAAAACGTGCAAGATGCTGCTGACCAACGTTTTGGCCCTAAGTGATATTTTTCTCTTATAATTTAGGTAATCTTTTATGCTTATCGGCAAACATGAAAACCCATAGTTTCTTTCCCTTGACCGGAGCAGGTCAAAGAAAAGATTAAATATCCGGATGTTTTAGTGCTATCGAAGTCAATTGGTTTGATGGAGATCTCGTCACTGGAGTCATTCCCGAGATAGGAAATTTGCCTTCGTAGGAAGCATCCCCGTTCTTGACGCTGATGCTGGTGATGATATTGCCATCGTCAGTAATGAATGTATTTCCTCCGCCAGACTCTGAACTGCCGCTGCTCTCGGAACTTTCACCGGAAGGAGGATGTATGAGAAAGGGTCGATCGATCGGTGTATTCTCAGTTGGTGCTTCCGCGGATTGTTGCAAGGTAGCAATGGCGACTATAGTCACGACTTCGGGCATAGATTCCGGTGGCCCCCGTGGGGTGGAAATATTGCAGGCCAATGTATAGCGGCCAGCAGCCCACAAATATAGCCAGGCGAAACGCTCTTGATTTCACGGTAGATCCATGCAGTTTCCGCTGTTAGCCTGTACGGAATGGTTGGAGTTGGCCACCAGGGCACACATCTGGTTGGCACCTGCTGGGCGGTTAGAAACGCTGTATCCAGAAAAAGGCCTTGGGCCGCCGTAAAGGATCCACGGACCTGAGCCCGGTACGCCAGCATTTTCCGGCGTTACTGTGTCAAAGAAAAAGTGGACGTGCATCCCGGGTAGCGCTTCCGTATATTCAAAGGTTTCGTATTCAACAACATACCGGTTTTGATCATCAATGGTAATAGAGTTGATGCGTACAAAGGGAATCCCCGCAGGCACGGTTGCTGTGGGTGTAAGGGTCGGGGGTGGTATTTCTGAGGGTGTCGAAGTAATAGCGGGAGTAGCAGTCTCAGTGGGCAGTGGTGTATCGACAACTACCACAACGGGAATTGCTGTATCCGTAGCGCTGGGAGCGTTGGCTCCACCACCGCCCAAAAACTGCCCGGCAAGGAATACCCCACCGCCAATTAAGCAAGCCAGGACAATTAATCCACCAACGGCGATCGGAATCGACAAGCCAAGGATTTTTGAGCGCGCGCCAGTATCCGGTGTGCGAGGGGCAGGCATAGGGCCTGTCGCCGGTTCTCCTGCAATCGTACTGCCTCCGCCCGTTCCTCCCCCGCCAAACGTTGCGGCTGTTGGCGGAGCGGCTTCCACCTGGGTGCCCTCCGAGCTTGTGGCGGGGGTGGAGATTGGTTCTACATACGTAGCGCCCGGGTTTCCCACAGGCATGGCGGATTCTTCAACAACGGTTGCCCCCGGGCCCGTAGAGGAAATGTCCGGCTTCTCGATCGTGGTCGCTCCGGGAGATGCAGGGGCTTCGATAGAAACGCCAGCTTTGATCCGCCCGAGTACATTCCGCAAAGCGGCAGCCATCTGGGCAGCGCTCTGATAACGATCATTGGGATCTTTAGCGAGCGATTTATTGATGACTGCCACCAGGTCATCTGGCACATCCGGGTTGAGATTCCGCAGGTCTGGCACGGGGTCGTTGACATGCATCATCATCAACGTCATAGCGGAATCAGCCTCGAACGGAGGTCGACCGCTAAGCATCTCGAAGAGTGTCACACCCAGGGAGTAAATATCCGCGCGCCGGTCAGGGCTTTCGCCTTTTATTTGCTCGGGCGCCATATACATGGCTGTCCCTACGACCGCTCCCGTGGCGGTGTGGCGCTGCCCCCCGACGATTTTGGCTATCCCAAAGTCCATCAGGATGGCCTGACCCATCACATTGAGCATCAGGTTGGCTGGTTTGATATCGCGGTGGATCATGCCACGCTGGTGTGCGTAATCGATTGCATCGCAAATTTCAGCGATATATTCGATCGCCTTGGTCACTGACAGAAGCCGTCCGCTTGCGTTAAGTCGTTTGAGATGGTCCTGAATTGTTTCCCCCGGAACAAATTCCAAAACCATGTAATAGATATCATCATCGTTGTTGAAGTCATAGACCTGGATGATGCCGTGATGACGCAATTGTGCCACAGCTGTGGCTTCCTCTTCGAACCGCTTTACGAAGTCGGGATCACTTGACAGGTGCGGATGGATCAACTTGACTGCCACCACCCGCTTCAAATTGGGATCAGTGGCCTTGTAGACTGATGACATGCCGCCCTGACCCAACAATTCTTCTATTTGATATCGCCCGCTCAGACTTTTTCCGATCCAGCTAATTTTAGACATTCCTTATCTCCAAAAAAAACATGATTATTGCAAAATACGAATTTCCACCACCACGGAACTTACCTCGCATAAGGTTAAGCCAACACAAGATTCATCGGGCAGTTGACGTTCATTCGATCAACCACAGCCAGGTATTATCGAACGTGCAAACGCTGCGCCCTGATTCGCTCAAAACCACCATGGCCACAAAGCCACGCTCAAAGATTTTGTCGGCATTTGCTGCCGCTCTCTGACGGGATTGATAATCCGCTGTAATCTGGGTTGCTACTGCTTGCTGCTCTGCTACTTGCTTGTTATATAAATTCATCGCACCCACATCGCCAACATTGGCTGGTTTTTTGGGGACAGGTGGAATAGCGGGCAGGGAAAGTGGGGTACTGGGATCGATTTCACCGATCAGGGTATCGTTCGAATATATCGAAAATGTATTCCCGCGGCCAACAACCGTCAGACGGTTCGTCACGTTATTTCCCCATTGGAAGTTCGGGTCACGGCCATAAGCATAAATGTCTTTGCCGCCAACTATATCTCCATTGGACATGGTCGCAAATAGAACATGCCCACTTGCACCACGTGTAACGATAGCCATATACTGGTTCAGGGCGTTCTTATTTCCATCCGAACGTAACACAAAGCCGCAGCCTGACGTGCCATATCGCGTGTTCCATGTGATGTCAGAAGAAACTACAAAATCCTGCGCTACGGTGGCGAGGAAATTATTAACGTAGTCATACGACATATACCCATCGACTTCTAACGTAACCGATGGATGAATCCATCCCGGTCGCCCTTGGTTGGATCGACTCCGTATTTGGGGAGTTCTGCTATAAAAGGCGCAAAGGCCGTAGCTGTCGCAGCCAGGGCTTCATCATTCAAGGCAGATTGAGCAACCTGGGTCGCATCCAGCGCCTGACTGCGTACAGTAGCTTCCGCCTGAGCAGTTTCAACTGGCGCATTGGGGTTCAATTTTCCTACAGCTTCAACGGTAGCAGTTCCGCGGACAGCCGCGCTGATGGCTTCGAGAGTCGCTTCCCGGGCGCTATCGCTACTTCCAGCGCCTGAGCCGCAAGCGCTGAACACGCTCACGACTACAAACAGATGGATGACCAGATAAATTTTCCGTTTCATCTACGTAATGTCTTTTCTTTTTTGCAGGAACAAAATCGCCACGAACAGGAGCAGAATGATGCCAGACTGCACCGTCCAGGTCTTTATGATCTTGGACCAATAAGCCTTACTGTCATTCTTATTTACGTGGATCCAGTCAAAATTCGAGTAAAACTGGTCGATCACAGCTTCAGCAGGCGTAACCGCCGATGCCTGAGCGATTTGCCAGTTTACCAGTTCCGTTTGATAGGCAATCGCCTCGGACTTGTAGACTTCAGATTGCGCCTGATACGCCTGGATCTGGCGCTTGTAGTCGTCTTGAATTTGAGTTGCCTGGGCCTCCCAGGCTTTTATCGCGGTGAAGAAATCGGCCATCGCCACTGAGTCGGATTGGTCAGCGGGTTCAGGCGGACGCTCGGGAAGAACGGGTTCCGGGGGAGGGTCACTGAGCGGTGCCGGCTCAACGGGTGGAGGTTCCGCAACAGCTGGGTTATAGAATTGTCCAAGCCCCGGATAGTCACAGGAATCCTGCTCCAGCATCTTTACACCCATACAGGTGCAGCCGTAGTCCAGCTTGTCTTCAATCGACATGGACTCACGCACGTCGCGCGGCAGCTCCCAACAAACATCCGCAGCCACATCTGAACCTGCCCCGCTGATGCTCATCAAAGCCTCGAAAGCCCAACGAGTTGAAGTCGGTGCGCTGACAAAGCTTGGAAGCGGGATCAAAGCCCCGCCTAAAACGATCTGTGGCAGCATCAGGATGATCACCAGTAAAGGCGCAGAATTGGCGTTTGGCGCCAGAGCCGAGGCGAACAGGCCCAGCATCATGCCAGCCAGGGTTGCCAGGGTCAGCGTAACGTAAATCTGTCCAAATTCGGACGCACCCCCGGGCACGTCAAACGCCAGGTAGTGAACGATAGTATAGGCAGCCGCCTGGTAAAGCGCGAGCAAAGCCGCCACCCACACCTTCGAAAGCACATAAGGCAAGATTTTCAGGTTAACTAATCTCTCACGCTTGTAGACTTCCTGCTCTTTAACAATCTCACGCATCTGAGAAATGCCACCCACCATTACCCCGTAAACTGTCAGCAGGAAAAGCGTGATCATGACGTTCGCAAACATGCCGTCGTTGAAATCCAGCGGGTCGCGTCCCAGCAGGACGGCAAGGACGACGTCCAGCATACTGACAATCGGCGCGGTAGCAAGCATCAGGGCCAGTCCGAAGCGGTCACGGGTCAAAATCTTGATGTTGCGAGCCGACAGGATGAAGAACTGCCGTAAGCCGGATACCTGATGGGATGTCGACGGTTCAACCTTGCGAGCGGCCTGCTCCGGTTGCTGAGACGGAATCGTTGTCCCGGCAGCCACTGTGCCATCCAAGGGTTCCAGAATATACTTTCGATATGCGGAGTGCTCGCGGTAGCGTTTGGACCAATCTTCGGGGCTGCCCTTGCTGAAATCGTCCAGAATGGCGTAAATTTCATCAAACTCGATTTCACCTGCTCGACGGCTGCGTTCCGGGCGGTAGCTGTCAAAATATTCCAGCGCTTCTTCGGGCGGACCGAACCAGGCCAGGTACCCGCCACGCGCCAGGAAGATAACCTTATCGCCCAGCATCACATTCTTGGTGGCGTGCGTAATCAACACAATCGTTCGCCCTTGGTCAGCCAGGCGGCGCATCAACTGCATCAGGGCGGTTTCCGTGCCCGGGTCCAAGCCGGAAGTAGGCTCATCGAGGAAGAAAAGTCCGGGTTTTGTAAGCAGCTCGACGCCGATAGAGACGCGTTTCTGCTGTCCGCCGCTCAACCCGCTGATCTGAACATCCTTACGATGCAGGAGGTCCAGATCTTCAAGCACCTCGATCACGCGCTTGTGACGTTCTTCGGCGGTGGTATCGGCGGGCATGCGTAACTGGGCGGCGTAATCCAGCGCCTGGTAAACGGTCAACTCCATGTGAATAATATCTTTTTGCGGCACGTAGCCAATGTCATTGCGGATGGCGTCGAAATGCTTGTATATGTCAGTGCCGTTGACCAACACATTGCCATGTGTCGCCGGGCGATACCCCGCAATCGCATCCAGCAGGGTTGATTTTCCGCCACCGCTCTGTCCCACCACAACTACAAACTCGCGCGGATTGAACACCACCGAGATGTCTTGCAAAATGTTCAGATCTTTACGCACCCATTTGTTCAAATGGATAGCATCCACCCGCAGACCGCCGCTTTCATCGTATTGCGACATCTGGTTCGTGCCCATGACGAAGCGGTACTGGCCAACGCGGATGGTGTCAGTCGGTTTCAACCAGGTTTCTTTTTCGATGCGTTCGTTATTAACGAAAGTTCCGTTCGAACTGCGCAGGTCCTGCACGCGATAGCGCTGTCCCACTCTCTCGATCTGGGCATGGTAGCGGGAAACGGTAGGCGAAGACAGCACAACATCATTGTTGGCATCACGCCCGATCTGGATCAGGGTATTCTCGCCAAACACAATATCGCGCGCCGGTTCGCTGGCGGCTTCGCTTGGCGCTTGGTAAGTCATGGTGACCATCAAGCCCGGGTCCAGGCTGCCGATGCGCAGGATATCGCCATGATGTAAAATGCGTGGTTCATCCAGCGGGCGTCCTTCAAAGAGCACGGGATTCCTGGCCTGCGGCACAACCACTAACTGGTATCCGCTACCTACACGTTCCAGGCGGGCATGCTTCCCCGAGACAATCTGCGATGGGACGACAATATCGTTGCCTTCCGTGCGGCCAATTGTCAAAACCTGGCTGGTCAGGTTATAGGTTTGAGAATTGCCACCGGCAACATTGACGAGTAATTTTGGCGGCGCAGCTGCCTGGAAACTCTCAAAATCGACATCCTGCTCCAGAACTGTCTGCAAATTTTTAGAGGGCATAGCCGGAGCGCTACTTACCGCCGTCTGCTGGAACTCTGTCGGAGCCTCGTATGTGAGTGTGATCGCCTGCCCCAATCGGATCTGGTCGCCCGCATTCAATAGATGTCGTTCTAATAAGCGTTCGCCGTTGAGGAAAGTTCCATTACTGCTTCCCAGGTCCTCTAAAAAATACCCCTCTCCTTTACGTGTGAGCCTGGCATGACGCCGGGACACAGCAGGAGAGGGGATGCTCAGATCAACGTTGGGGTCGCGACCGATTATCAGTTCTGGCCGGGTTAGTTCATATTCTTTCGGGGAGGCTGTATCTTCTCTAAGGATAAGTTTAAAATCGCCTGATTGAGTCACTGTTCATTCCTGGTCAATTGCAGATCGGGGACGGGGTTTAAGGGAAATGAATTTAAACCATTGTGCGTCCATGAAATGATCACTGGTCGCACAACGCAACTCTTTTTGAAAAACGCGGTATAGACATTTCCCTCGCTCTTGACAAAACGATTAACATGAATTAAGACTATTAAGGTGAGATTATACCGTTTTGATAGAATGCTTGTCAAGTAAACTGAGAATTCAGTGATATTTTTTATGTAACTATGGAATTCAAATACTAAGGCGGAAATGACATGGCGAATCCAACCCATATAGACCCTAACCCGCTCTTTAATCCAAACACCCTGGTTGAGCTTTTGCGTTGGAGAGCAGAACAACAACCTGACTTCCTGGCCTACAGATTTTTGCAAGACGGTGAATCCGAAATCGTTTCTATTGCCTATGCAGAATTAGACCAGCGTGCGCGCGCGATTGGGGCCCGGCTGGAAAGTTTGGGTGCAGCGGGCCAACGAGCTTTGCTTTTATATTCTCCAGGTTTGGATTATATTGCGGCATTCTTTGGTTGTTTATACGCCGGCGTGATTGCTGTCCCGGCTTATCCTCCACGACTTAACCGGCCGGTGCCGCGCATCCAAGCCATCGTGGCGGATTCCCAAGCCTCGTTTGCCTTAACGACTTCAACGATTCTTAACAATATCGAGCAGCGCTTCGAGTACGCACCCGATCTGCAGGCGTTAAGCTGGTTGAACACCGAGCAGGTGCCAATCGGGTTGGAAGCGGATTGGCGTCCGCCTACGATTTCACCCGATACCCTGGCATTCTTACAATATACATCAGGTTCAACCAGTCAGCCGAAGGGTGTCATGTTGAGCCATGGTAACCTGATGCACAACTTGAAAGCGATCCGTCACGGCTTCCAACTCGACGCAAGCGCTCGTGGCGTTTTCTGGCTACCCAGCTACCACGACATGGGCCTGATCGGCGGCATTCTCGAGCCGATGTATCTCGGCGGGTCTTCGACTTTGATGTCGCCGGTATCTTTCCTGCAACGCCCCGTGCGCTGGCTGGAAGCCATCAGTCGCTACAGGGGGACAACCAGCGGCGCGCCCAATTTCGCTTACGACCTGTGCGTAGACAAGATCACTTCTGAACAGATGGAGGGTCTGGACCTGAGTTCGTGGTCACTGGCCTTTTGCGGAGCCGAACCGATTCGCCCCGAGACGTTAGAGCGCTTCGCACGGACCTTTGAACTGTGTGGCTTTCGAAAGGCTTCTTTCTATCCCTGTTTTGGCATGGCCGAAGGGACATTGATCGTATCCGGCGGAGAGGGTCCGTCCGAACCGCGCACCTTTACCGTTGACCGCAAAGCGCTCGAACAGGACCGCGTCCTTCCTGCGCTCGCGAGCAATACAGGTTCACTCACCATGGTGAATTGCGGCAAGTCCATGATCGATCAAAAAATTGTGATTGCCGACCCAACAACGATGGAACAATGCCAGCCAGATCAGGTAGGCGAAATTTGGGCTTCAGGCCCCAGCGTTGCGCAGGGATATTGGGACTTGCCGGATGAAACGCAAAAAACGTTCCAGGCATATTTATCTGATACTGGCGAAGGCCCTTTCCTGCGCACAGGAGACCTCGGTTTTCTACATGCTGATGAGCTTTTTGTAACAGGCCGCTTGAAAGACTTGATCATCATTCACGGAAGCAATCACTACCCTCAAGACATCGAACTAACTGTAGAGTTGGTTCATGAAGCTTTGCAGCCTGGAGCGGGAGCTGCCTTTTCCATCACTGAGGGCGGCAAGGAGCAGCTCGTCATTGTTCAGGAGGTCACGCGTCAAAACCGCAATCCAGATGTTAATGAAGTGACATCTGCAATCCGGCAGGCTGTCGCGGAGAAGCATGATTTACAAGTTTCCGCAATCGTTCTGATCAAGCCCATGAGCATTCCCAAAACATCCAGCGGAAAGATCAAGCGGCGTGCTTGCAAGAGTGCTTTCAGTACAGGGGAGTTAGATGTTGTTGGGGAGTGGCGAGCGAAGCCCTCACCCTATCCCTCTCCCAAAGGGAGAGGGGATTCCCTTCCCCTTTCAGGGGAAGGGTCGGGGATGAGGGCAAACACAATCCAAACCTGGCTGATCACCCGCATCGCTGCAATCCTCGAGTTAGATTCCACTTCCATCGATCCACGTCAACCCTTCACATATTACGGCCTGGGTTCCATACAGGCTGTTAGCTTAACCGGCGAACTGGAAGATTTCCTGAGCCGCAAACTCTCCCCCACGCTCGCCTGGGATTACCCGACGATTGAATTGCTGGCAAATTATTTGGCGAACTATGATCAGCAAATTACACAGCCGAAAGCAACGCCTGCACCGATTCAGTCATCTTCAGGTTTTGCGAAAGAACCGATAGCAATTATTGGTTTGAGTTGTCGTTTTCCCCAGGCGCCCAACCCTGCTGCGTTTTGGGAACTGTTGCGTAACGGAGTAGATGCCATCACTGAAGTCCCATCCGACCGTTGGGATGCAGATGCCCTTCATACATCTGAACCTGCGCCCGGGAAAGTCATATCGCGTTGGGGCGGTTTCCTTGAGGGTGTGGACTTGTTCGACCCGCACTTCTTCGGGATTTCCCCGCGCGAGGCGGCCCGCATGGACCCTCAGCAGCGCCTCCTGCTGGAAGTGAGTTGGGAAGCGTTGGAAAACGCCTTTATCCCGCCACAATCGCTGGCCGGGACTCGTACTGGAGTATTCGTCGGTATCAGCAGTTACGATTATTCGCGCTTACAGTTCGAAGATCCCGAAATGATCGATGCCTATGCCGGGACAGGCAATGCCCACAGCATCGCAGCAAATCGTTTGTCGTACATCTTCGATTTGCGCGGGCCAAGTATGGCTGTGGATACGGCCTGCTCGTCATCGTTAGTGGCGGCGCATCTCGCATGTCAAAGCCTGCGAAACGGCGAAACAGATCTGGGCTTGGTCGGAGGCGTGAATCTCATCCTGACCCCTGAACTGACCATCACATTCTCCCAGGCGCGAATGTTATCACCCGATGGGCGCTGCAAAACCTTCGATGCGAACGCCGATGGATATGTGCGCGGCGAAGGTTGTGGCATTGTTGTTCTCAAACGTCTCTCCGATACTTTGCGCGATGGAGATAACATTCTTGCGTTGATTCGCGGCTCGGCAGTCAACCAGGATGGGCGCAGTAACGGCTTGACCGCGCCAAACGGACTGGCGCAACAAGATGTCATTCGCTATGCGTTGGCAGACGCGGGGGTTGCACCATATCAAATCGGCTATGTGGAAGCACATGGGACAGGAACACCGCTTGGTGACCCCATTGAAATATCTTCATTGCGTGCTGTGCTTGATAATGGGGATTCAAACGGTAGAGTTTTGGTTGGTTCAGTAAAAACGAACATCGGTCATTTGGAATCCGCCGCTGGGATTGCTGGACTTATAAAGTCTGTACTTATTTTGCAAAACGAATCCATTCCGCCACACTTACATTTAAAAGAGGTTAATCCATACCTTTCCTTGGAAGACTCAAGGCTCGAAATCGGAACATACCTGCGTCCATGGAAACGCCGTGACCAGCCGCGCTTTGCAGGAGTCAGTTCCTTTGGATTTGGCGGCACGAACGCACATATCGTTCTTTCCGATGCGCCACAAGTTGTTGCGAAAGCAACTCAAGAATCAGAGCGTTTGCGCCATCTTTTCACTTTATCAGCGAAAACAGAATCTGCTTTGGGTGAATTGGCACATCTCACAAGCACTTACCTGGAAAACTCGCAACACTCTCTTGCAGATGTTTGTTTCACTGCCAACACAGGACGTTCACATTTTGAACGTCGTTTGGCAATTCAAGCGGTTTCTCCTGAGGAACTGAAAAACCAAATTAAAGCCATCATATCCACTACATCATCTTTACCAACAGGTCATACAAAGCCAAAAGTTGCATTCATCTTTACAGGACAAGGCTCACAATATTCTGGCATGGGTCATCAGTTTTATAAAACCCAACCAGTTTTCCGCTCCGCGCTTGATTCATGCGCAGAGATTCTCGACTCCATTTTGGACCGCCCCCTGCTTGAAGTTCTCTTCTCCGACAAAAACGACATTCATCAAACTACATACACTCAACCCGCGCTCTTCGCCTTTGAATATGCCCTCGCGCAAACGTGGCGCGCGTGGGGCATCGAGCCGCATGCCGTTCTTGGTCACAGTATTGGTGAATATGTAGCCGCGTGCATTGCTGGTGTTTTCAGTCTCAAAGATGGTCTGCGCCTGATCACCGAACGCGGGCGTCTGATGGGAACTTTGCCCCAAAATGGCGGCATGGCCGCCATATTCGCAGACGCGGCTCGCGTTTTTGATGTACTCAAACCTTATCAAGAATTGGTTTCCATCGCGGCTACGAACGGGCCCGAGAACACCGTCATCTCTGGCAAAACGTCCACTATCCAAATCATTTTGGATGAACTGACGAAGCTGGGAATTTCATCCAAGCCCATCACCGTCTCCCACGCCTTCCATTCACCTTTGATGGGTTCAATTCTGGATGATTTCGAATCAGTCGCACGTCAGATAACTTATCACGCCCCTCGCATCTCTCTAAGCTCGAACCTGCTCGGCGGTATTCTCGAGCCTGATCAAGTCCCCGACGCGACTTACTGGCGGGATCATATCCGCGCGGAAGTTAAATTCTCCGCCGGGATGCTGTCACTCGATGATTTGGGAATTGACGCGTTCATTGAGATCGGTCCCGCCCCTGTTTTATTGGGCATGGGTAAACGTTGCCTGCCAGAATCAAAAGCCGCTTGGTTGCCATCATTGCGACAGAATCAGGATGAGTGGCAAATTATTTTAGATAGTCTTGGAAAACTGTACGTCCAAGGCGCAGATGTGGATTGGGTAGGTTTCGATGAAGGATACACACGCCACAAAGTATTCCTGCCGAATTATCCGTTTGAACGTCAACGGTATTGGCTGGAGACTTCTGCAAATAAAACTTCCGTTGTTAAATCAGATATGTCTGTTCCATCACTTACTCCAAGATCCAATGGCAAATCTTATTCTCAACATGAAGAAAAGGTTGAGCGTGGAAATCACAAAAAGCCACAGAAACAACAAGCGCCTGTCAATGAAATTGATCACGCAAAACTCTTGGCTACCCAGGCAGCAGAACGCCAAAAGGTTCTGGAGGACTTCATCCAACGACAATCCGCACATGTATTAGGCATGGAGCCCTCCCATCTGAGTCTCAACCAGCCGCTCGATACAATCGGACTTGATTCCCTCATGGCAATGGAACTTAAGAATTCGATGGAATCAAAGTTGGGAATCAATCTATCGGTCGTCAGTCTTCTGCAAGGACCGACCATCTCTAAGCTTGTGGCAGAAGCGTTGGAGAATCTCGATGCGCCCAAAGCTTCAAATGAAATTCCGCTTGTCATCGCGCAAAATGCTTCGAACGAGAAGTCCGCTTTCCTATGGACAGCAGGCACTCTGGTTCATTCATCAACTATTGCCCGAAGAAATATCGTTCAATGTAGCTGGTGCGATCCGTATCCTTGGCGATCTGGATGTCCCTGCTCTTGGGCGCGCTTTTGGACAACTGGTTGAACGGCACGAATCCCTGCGAAGTACATTTCACGCTGTGAATGGCGAACCTGTCCAGCGTATACATGACTCGATGAACGGCTTCTTCAATGTTGAAGATGCTACCCATTGGAGCGATGAAGAATTACAGGAAAGACTTCTCACAGAAGCACACCGTCCCTTTGATCTGGAAAACGGTCCAGTGTTGCGGGCGTTGTTGTTTGAGAGAGAATCAGGACATGACCTTCTGCTCTCTATGGATCACATCGTCACCGACTTCTGGTCCGTGACAGTGTTGGCACGCGAGATTCTTGCATCTTATGAAGCGAATAAAGCCGGTAAAGCGATTTCATTCCCACGACTCCATGCACATTATTCAGATTATGTCCACTGGCAAACAGAAATGTTGGCTGGCCCGCAAGGTGAAAAGCTTTGGGAATATTGGCGCGATGAATTCTCCGGCGAACTCCCTGCCTTGAACCTGCCCACCGACCGTCCGCGCACAGCGATGCAAACCTATCTCGGCGACTCGAGACATTTGTTGATCGAAGATTCACTTTACAAACAGTTGAAAGCCATCTCTCAGGAAAATGGTTCAACTGTGTTCATGACCTTGCTTGCCGCGTTCCAAACCTTGTTGCATCGTTATTCCAATCAGGAGCAGTTCCTTGTCGGCTCTGTCACTGCTGGGCGAAGCCATGCTGAATTGGCTGGCCTGGTTGGTTACTTCATTAATCCCATCGCATTGCGCGCAGATTTTTCCGGTAACCCAACGTTCAATGAAATCCTCCAACGTGTCCGTCAGACATCTCTCAACGCTTTTGAACATCAAGACTACCCACCCGCCCTGCTTTTCAACAGGCTGGGCATACAGCGCGACGCAAGCCGCCCGCCGCTTTTCGAAACCATGTTCATTTTTCAGAAAGCGCAGGAGGCAGAAATCCAGGCGCTCAGCCCGTTTGCTCTGGGATTCGATGGGGCTCGCATGCAGGTAGAAAGTCTAACCCTTGAAGCTATCGCGCTGGGAGGCGAGCCCGCGCAGTTCGATATGACGATGATGATGGCTGAAACACGAACAAGGTCTCGCAGCTGCCCTTCAATACAATACCGATCTGTTCGATACCATTACCATCCAACGCATGTTAGAGCACTTCCATTCCTTGTTGCAGGAAATTGTGTCTGACCCAGGTAAACCTGTATCAACTCTTTCTTTGTTGAGTGAAACGGAAAGACAACAATTGCTGGTTGACTGGAACCAAACGCGAAACGATTACCCACGCGAGCTTTGTATCCATGAGTTATTTCAAGAACAAGTGAACCGCACGCCGGATGCGATTGCCGTCCAATTTGAAGATAAAAGTTTGACGTATAAAGAATTAGACAAGCGTGCAAACGAGTTAGCAATAGTTCTGGTTTCTCAAGGCGTCAAACCCGGGAAATTGGTTGGCATATTTGTAAATCGTTCCATGAATATGTTGGTTGGCCTACTCGGCGTACTCAAAGCTGGCGGCGCGTATTTGCCCTTGGACCCATCCTTCCCATCCAAGCGACTTGCTTTCATGGTTAAAGATTCCAGGGCATCCGTTATTCTTACCCAAACAAACCTGCTATCCGAACTGCCTGAGAACAATGCAGATGTAATTTGTTTGGATGATCTCCCCCAGCCACCAAAGACAAATAGTAAAAAGAAATCACATGTGCCACAATCTCACGATCTTGCATACATTATTTACACGTCCGGTTCTACTGGAAAACCAAAGGGCGTTCAAATCCATCACCAGGCAGTGGTCAACTTCCTGTGCTCCATGCGTGAGAATTTGGAAATAAACACGGATGATACGCTTCTTGCCATAACTACACTTTCGTTCGACATTGCAGTTCTCGAACTCTTGTTGCCGCTTACGGTTGGCGCACGAGTTGTAATTGCAAGTTCCGATGTCGCCACAGATGGAGCATTGCTGGCAGATGCCCTGACCGACACGCAGGCAACATTCATGCAGGCCACACCTGCCAGTTGGCGATCTCTGCTCGAAGCGAGCTGGAGCGGCAGAGATGATCTCAAGATATTGTGCGGTGGAGAAGCGCTGACCAATGATCTGGCAGAACAATTATTAAAACGTGGCTCTCAGTTGTGGAATCTTTATGGCCCCACTGAAACTACGATCTGGTCTACAATGTATCAGATCACTTCAAATGAAAATCAGGGGATTTCCAACACGGTTCCCATTGGCAGGCCGATTGCCAACACACAGATCTATATTCTGGATGTTAACTCTGCAACCCCTCCCGGTTGGCGTGATTGGCGACCTGTACATTGGCGGGGATGGAGTCAGTCGCGGCTACCTGAATCGCCCTGAATTAACTTCTGAACGATTTATAAACAATCCATTTAACTCATCTGAAATTATCTACAAAACCGGAGATCTTGCCCGCTACCTCCCGGACGGGAACATCGAATTCTTCGGACGAAGCGACCAGCAGGTCAAAGTGCGTGGTTTCCGCATCGAGACGGGAGAAGTGGAAGTCGCGCTGGCAGCGCATCCTGCGGTGCGTCAGGCTGTCGTGGTTGCCTGGAAGGAAAGGTCGTCAGATGCGAGTCTGGTCGCTTACCTGGTGGCAGCACAGGGGAGGAAGGATGCGGAACCCGGTCAATTGCGAGAGTTCCTGCGGCAGAAACTTCCTGACTATATGGTGCCGTCTAAATTTGTCAACCTGGAATCTTTACCGTTGACTCCCAATGGCAAAGTGGACCGCAAAGCCTTACCGTCACCATCGCAAACTCGTCCTGATCTGAAAGCACCATACATCGCGCCGCGCACGCCGTTGGAGTTGGATCTGTCCGAAATTTGCGCGCAGGTCTTAGGATTGGAAAGCCAAAACGGAAACCCCGTTGTCGGAGTGAACGACAATTTCTTCGATTTAGGCGGTCATTCGCTGCTTGGAACTCGGCTTGTTTTCCTGTTGCGCGAAAAATATGGCCTGGAAGCGGCAGACCTGCCCTTGCGGGCATTGTTTGAACAGCCCACGGTTGCGAATCTGGCCCGAACAATCGAGATGGTCAAAAGGGGCGAACGCGGTTCAATTCATGTCGGCGGCGGTGATTTCATTCGCCGTGGTCAACTAAGCCTTGATGAATTAAATGACGAAGCGCAGCTTAATCCGAGCATTACCGCAAGTGACCTGGTTTACACACATGTTGATGAGCCACATCACATCTTGCTGACGGGTGCTACCGGTTTCGTGGGCGCTTTCCTGCTGCATGATTTGCTCAGAATGGGCTCCGCTGAAATTTATTGTCTATTGCGCGCGAATGATTTGGAACAAGGCAAGCAAAGATTAAAACAAAATCTGGAAACCTATTTGTTATGGGAAGATTCCTTCAGCAATCGCATCCAACCGATCCTGGGCGATTTGGGCGAACCACAACTGGGCCTCACCGATGATGAGTTTGGACGACTGGCGAATCAAGTGGACGTGATCTATCACAACGGCGCAATGGTCAACTTCGTTTTTCCTTATCAGGCGCACAAAGCTTCCAACGTGCTTGGCACGCAGGAAATACTGCGGCTGGCAAGTCAAATAAAGCTGAAGCCGGTCCACTTCGTTTCAACTTTGTCCATTTTGTATTCAGGTGGAATCAATGACGGTCGGGTTTTCCGTGAAGATGCAGACCTCGATAAAGTTGGCGCGCCTTTTGGCGGTTATGCTCAGAGCAAGTGGGTTGCAGAGAAGCTGGTCAGGCAGGCAGGTTCACGAGGAATCCCATACGCCATTTATCGCCCTGGTCTGGTCTCCGGTCATAGCATTACAGGAGCGTGGAACACAGACAATTTGATCTCCAGCATGACTCGCGCCTGCGTTCTTTTGGGAAGCGTTCCAAACTTGGATGTGATGGTCAATATCGTGCCTGTGGACTTCGTCAGTGCTGCGATTGTGCAACTTTCCAAAAACCCTGCAAACCAGGGCAAGATCTATCATCTGGATAATCCCGAGCCGATCCACTTCAACAAACTGTCAAACTGGTTAGTCGAGCAGGGATTCAATGCTCAAAAAGTCTCCTTCGATGAATGGCGCGCCGAACTTTTCAGGCAGGTGCCCCACATGCCATCCGATGGCTGGGAACCCTACCTGCCTTTGCTCGAAGAAGTGGACGAGAAACAGGTCTTCATGCCAGAATTTGATCTCAGCAATACACTCACTGGCTTGAATGGCAGCGATATCACCTGCCATCCTGTCAACGCTCAACTATTTTCCACCTATCTGGAATATTTCACTCCGCAAGGCTTCCTTGAAAAACCGGGAACCAGAGCAAAGTGAATCAACCACCATCCACTTCAAAAAATTGGTTCGTCTGCCCGCACTTCAATCCCAATGCGGAGATTTGCCTGTTCTTATTTCCATACGCTGGAGGCGGACCAGCAGCCTTCAGCAAGTGGACTGTTGAAATTCCCGAAAACATGGAAGCATGGATCGCCCATTACCCGGGGAGAGGCTCTCGGCATAATGAAGCTCCAATAAAACAAATTTCTACTTTAGTTGAAAAACTCTCCAAAGCTATCCAGCCTTTACTGGATAAACCTTTTGCGTTCTTTGGTCACAGTCTGGGGGGCCTGGTAGCTTTTGAACTGGTCAAATATCTTCGCAAAAATAACTCTTTACAGCCCGCCACCCTGTTCATTTCTGCCTGTGGCGCGCCGCACCTTCCCAATCTACATCAACCCATCCATGCCCTGCCGGATGCCGAATTTCTAAAAGCTCTAGAAGAACTCAACGGCATCCCTTCAGAATTAGTGAATTTTCCAGAAATTATAGAAGTGCTCCTGACAGCGTTGCGCGCTGATTTTGAAATTGTCGAGAGCTACCGCTATACTCCCAACGAACCGACACTCGATATTCCCATCATCGCCTACGGAGGGTTAAACGATTCACGCATTAGTAGGGAACAATTGGAAGGCTGGGCATCGCAAACAAACTTTGGTTTTAAATCGATTTACTTTCCCGGCGATCATTTCTTCATTAACACTGCAAAAGATGAGATCGTGCGATCTATCGCCAGGGAAATGATGTCTTCATCCACGATGAAGCGTAAATCTGTATAGTCTTTGGTTAGGCGGAGATTTCCATGCGCACCAATAATGAACGTTTTTTTGTGTGGTTCAACAAGCTGGTTTTCTCGATATTTTATTTGCGACATCAGGGAAAATCAGTGGCGGAGATCAAAGTTGATAACGGTGCCCGCTTCAAGGTTCGGGTAAATACCTCGGACGCCCTGATGATTTGGGAAGTCTGGAGGGCAAAAGTTTATGACGATGTGCGCATTCCCATCTGCGCAGGAGATGTAGTCGTGGACATGGGCGCACATATCGGAGCCTTTGCAGTCCGCGCCGCAAGGCTGGCGCACCATGGGCAAGTCTATGCTTTTGAGGCATCCAGCAAAAATTATGCTTTACTCACCGAAAATCGCCAATTAAACGACTTGAGAAACTTGTATATTGAAAACAGCGCGGTATCCGACAGGCGCGGCAAGATGCCCTTATACATGCCATCTGACAACGGCATACTCGGCTCGCTTATGCAGGAAACGAGCAGTTTTATGGAGATGGTGCAAGCGATAACGTTCACCGATATCATCGCAAAACATGCGATTGATAAGATAGACTTTTTGAAGGTAGACGTGGAAGGAGCCGAATTCGATATATTGTTTGCCAGTTCCGATGAAACACTTCCAATAATCCAGAAAATGGTAATCGAGTATCACGAATTTGAGGGAAACAAACGAAGCCACCAAGATTTGGTAAACCTGTTGAATTTGCAAGGCTTTAAGGTTGTTGTGGAGAAGGCAATATTTCCTCAGCCCGGTTGGTTTGGGACAAGGATCACCAAGATGGGGATTATCAAGGCCTGGCGAGAGTAGAAATTGAGCAGTCATCGGATGCAGAAAGATTATTCAAGTCACTGTCTGGTCACTCCCTCCTGACTCGCTGGATTTGGAACCAACCCATGTGGATGTCTGGCGCATCTTTCTGGACCTTCCAACTGCTACCGTTAAATCATTGGAATCCTTCCTCTCAGAGGATGAATCTCAACACGCTACTCGCTTTCACTTCCCGGCAGATAGAGTCCGGTACATCGCTGTCCACGGATGCCTGCGCGACATAATAGCACGTTACCTACACCTCGAACCTGACCAACTCACCTTTTCCGCCAATCGGTACGGAAAACCTGCCTTACGCGATCACAAACTGAAATTCAACCTCTCACACTCCGGTGACTTCGCTTTGGTTGCAGTCACTCAGGGATGCAAAGTTGGCGTAGATGTGGAACGTATCCGGCCAGACATGGAGCATGAGAGCATTGCCAGCCGTTTTTTTTCGCAAAACGAAGTAGCCGAGTTAATGGCATTGCCTTCCAACCTGAGAGTTGTTGGATTCTTCAATTGCTGGACACGCAAAGAGGCTTATATCAAGGCGCAAGGACTGGGTTTGTCCCTGCCTTTGGACAGTTTCGATGTTTCCCTAACCCCGGATGAACCAGCCACCCTTCGCGCTACCCAAACGGATTCGGAGGAAGCTGCCAGATGGAAAATAATAGCTTTGGAAGTTGCTTCTGGCTATTCAGCAGCGGTATCTGTCCTGGGCAAAGACTTAGATCTTCGACTATGGGATTGGAATTCGGATTGATGACAAATCATTCGGTGACTGCATCATTTTCCAGGCAATGGAGGTTGTCATTCCCTTTTTGATAGAGACGATACAAATTATTCTCAGGGACAATGCAATACATCTCGATCAACTTTGAAGCAGCATAGAAGCGATCGCTCAATGAAGCCAAATAGACGGGATGCTCAGGGAACGAATTTTCAATCTGGTCTAATGCAAGCTGGGAATCAAAGGAAAAAGGTTCCGTAGTAGCCCAGCCAACCACGGATACATCCGAGCGTACCTTTTTGATTTTCGTAAAGTAGCGCAGGATAAAATACTCGTCGGTGTCTGTATACCATTCGGCGATCACCATCGAGTCAGACGGTAAATCGGTGAGGGTCTGGATACCAAAATCATAAGCACTATTGTCTCCGCGTTTATAGGGATTAATATAATAGGCTAAGCCATCCCGGATACCAGTCCCAATTTTGGGGATTCCAATAAAATCATCATTTAACCCATTTGTCTCTGCCAGTCGCGGTAAAGCATTGTACAAAAATGGAGTGGCCAAAAGCAGCAGCCCGAGAATGATCGGGGGTAGAAAACGCCTTTTTTCCGGAAGCAGGCGCAAGGCGTAGTCTGAACCGATCCCCATCAACATTGCCCAAAAAACATAGGAAGTGATGAAAAATGTATATTGGTCCGTCACGCGATAGAAAACCCCAAAAAGGGCGAACACAATAAAAAAGGAAACGATTTTGCGCAAAGACAAGTCTTCGAGGTAAAAAACCTTGCGAATACCGTAACCACCCAAAATCAAACCAACAGGACCGAACTGAACAGTCAGAAAGAACAAGTAGCTCAATAAACTTCCCCCTAACACGATGGGAGATAAGGTCCCAAGTTGGCTCAGAAACGTTGAGCCGACTACAGGTCCCATAATCTCGTTGAGAGAAAAGTCTGTGGACATGCGGAAGAATTGAATAATGTAAATAGAGAAACCAGGAAAAAAACCCAGAATTGGGAAGGTAAGCTTCCTCAAATCAGATAGGCGGAAATTGCGATAACTCCTGGCAAAAAGGAAATGAAGACCCAGGGCAGGTACTGCCAGGAAAGCAAGAATATGATTGGAGGCCGCCAATCCCAGGAAGAATGCGCAATAGAACAGGAAAATATATCTTTCTGTTCTTTCGAATTTATCGAAGAAATAAAAGCTGACCAGGAGCAGGAAAACGAATAGTGTATAAACTTCAGGCGTAGAGGAGTGCCACCAAAAAGTGTGGGAAACTGCCAGAGAAAATCCGGCATAACCGGAAGCCAATAGTGACATGGTAAAACGATACGAAATCAGGAATACCAGCACAACAGATGCAGCTCCAAATAAGGCGGAGATAAGATTGACTAACCAGAGAGAGTCGACAAACGGGAGCGCTTGAACAAGTCCATGACCCAGGATGATGTACAAGGGATGATCCCAGGCAGCCACGCCCACTTTTGAAAAAATGAATGGGTCGGAAGAGAATTCGTCGGGGTTCATCTCTGCCAAAGTAAATGATTCCCCGGATATGGCTTCGCTCTGCAGCTTGGCTCCATCTCCCCAGGCCAGGGAGGGGAGAAGCGTGTATATATAAAATATGGCCGTCAACACGAAGACCAAAAGGGCTGTCAACTTCTTATTCAACACAGGGTAAAGTCTTATTTTTAGATTTAGATCGAATTATTATTTTGCTCATATGCCCCCACGATCAAAACCGCGTTACTGCCTCCAAACGCGAAAGAGTTGCTCACTATGTTTTTCAATTGCACATCCCTGCTGCCATCCGTAACGTAATCCAGGTCACATTCCGGGTCGGGCACTTTGTAGTTGATCGTCGGCGGTACAACTTGGTCGCGTAAGGATAGGATACAGCCGATTAACTCCAATGCTCCACTTCCTGCGATTGAATGTCCAAAAGCAGCTTTATTCCCCACCACCGGTATTTGGTAAGCGCGCTCTCCAAAGACTTCTTTGATTGCCTTTGTTTCGTTTTTGTCATTCCACACTGTTCCGGTTGCATGGGCATTGATGTAGTCAATATCATCCAGACCTAAGTTTGCGTCTTCAAGAGCGCGACGCATCGCCTTCACCGGCCCTTGCTGCGTGGGTTGGGTCAAGTGATTGCTGTCTGCGCTGGCGCCATAGCCTTTGATCTCGGCCAGGATAGGAACACCCCGGCGCAACGCGTGGCTTTCTGCCTCCAGGATCAATACACCTGCTCCTTCACCCAGCACCATGCCATCCCGGTCGGCGCTGAACGGACGGCAGGCTTCTGCCGGGCAATCATCCCGGCTTGAGATGGCGCGCAGAGCCGCCCAGGCAGCTACTACAGCGGGCGCGAAAGGACTGTCGGCTGCCCCCGTCACTGCAACTTGTAAATTCCCACTGCGGATCAAATTGAAGGCATATCCTATAGAATGTGCTGCAGTGGCGCAAGCAGCATCCACATTCAGCAGCGGTCCATGAAATCCATATTTGATGGAAACATTGGATGCAGGTCCACTGTTCATCGAAATCGGGATGGTAAACGGGCTTATTCGGTCGTGCGTATAAAAACTTTTGAAGAACTGATCCGAGGCGCTATAACCGCCGATGGAACTGCCTATTAACGCCCCTACTTCCAGGTAGTCCACCTTTCCATCATCCAGCTTTGCATCCGAAATCGCCTCTCCTGTAGCGACTACCGCTAGTTGGGATGAACGGCTCATGCGTCTCGCTTCTTTGCTGTCGAAATATTTGCCCTCGTCATATGTCCAAACTACCGCCCCAATCTTGGTTTGCATGCCAGAAAAGATACCCCCATCAAGCGATCCCACGCCGGATTGGCCCGCCAGCAGACCATCCCAGAACTCCGCGATGCTGCAGCCCAGCGGGCTGGCAATACCCATCCCGGTCACTACTACTCGTTCCGTTTTTCTGGCCATCCGTATATCCTTTGTTGTTTGCGCTCCACTCCGGCATGCCTGAAGCCAGTGATTGTCTCAGTGTCAAGAATCTTGGAAATCAAAGAAATTCTATCATATATCACCTAATTGCCCTCTTATGGGTTGGGGTTTCTAGGCAAGTGCCTTTAGATAAGCATTTATCAAGATATTCCGATCTTTGAATAAGCATGAAAAAAATGTCCGTTTGTGTGTAACCTTGCCCTTGTGGCTATTATGGGGATTTGCAAAAACCCTGCGCCTGCGCTCCATCAACGGTAACCAAATACCTGAAACGTATTTCCGGCCCCATGCTCGACCGCATCAATATCCACGTTGAAGTCCCACGTGTGAACTACGAGAAACTCAGCAGCGACCGCCTGGGTGAGTCATCCGCTTCGAGGGGTCGGAAATCGTCTGCAACTCCGACATGCGTGTGGCGGAAGTGCGTCAGTTCTGCAAATTGGATGAGGCGGGGGATAGTCTGGTGCGGGCGGCGATGAGCCAGTTGCAGTTATCTGCGTGGGGGTATCATTGTGTATTGAAATTGGCAAGGACGATCGCGAATTTAGCGGGGAGTGATGAAATTCAGTCAGTGCATCTGGCGGAAGCGTTGCAGTATCGCCCGAAGGGGATGGTGGGGTAATGAAGAATGCATCTATTATGGTTGATTGTGTCGGGTATAAATTTAGATTAAAAATATCTAATTTAATTGGGTTGCACTAATATGAACAGATGTTTATTTCCATATTTGTTGATGTAAATTAGATAATTGCTTATAACGGGTAGTGTTCCGAATCAATCGGGATACTACCTTTTTTAATAAGGCAAATCCGTTTGGCAACGCGAGATGCGTATTTTGGTCAAGATCATGCGGGGATAGAAAACAGTACTTTCTTACTAATACGGGGACAGTACTTTCTTACTAAAGCGACCTATTGACTCTGAATTCGTAACTCCATATACTGGTGGTATCTTTGGTCTGACCACAATACCAAAGGACTACTATGAAAATCAAAACCATTCCCCACAAAACTCTTGCAGAGGCCGCGGCCAGCAAATTGGCTGCCTCGCTACTGGATGGCAGCCTGGCTCCCGGGGCACAATTGCCACCCGAACGCGAATTGATGAATCAATTGGGCATCAGCCGCACAACGGTTCGAGAAGCGCTTAAAACCCTCGAGGAAAATAGCCTGATCGAATCGCGACCAAATGTCGGCTGGTTTGCGCGCTCAATTGATGAATCGAATATCACCCAGGCAAAGGAAATGGCCGGGGATTACGTAACCCAGCCGTCTCGTCTGGCCACGAACGAACCGGTCACCGGTCCGCGTCGTGTGCCGATCAACCCGGAGAAACCGCTGCACATCCCGAACCTGCAAAAAGACCGTCTGGGCACGTTCGAATTCATCTCCTGGTGGGAACGTGAGAAAGTCCAGCAGGCCAAAGTCCTGGTCGTCGGGGCGGGAGCCTTGGGGAATGAAGTCATCAAGAACCTGGCATTGATGGGGGTAGGTCATATCTTCATCATCGACTTTGACAACATCGAAGCTGCCAACCTGAGCCGCTCAGTGCTTTTCCGTGAAACGGATAACCACCGCAGCAAAGCCGAAGTGGTGGCAGCACGCGCAAAGTCGATCAACCCCCAAATCCATGTGCAGTATTTGAATGCAGATGTGACCACCGGCCTCGGCCTGGGAATCATCCGCCGCATGGATGCCATCATCGGCTGTCTGGATAACCGCGAAGCCCGCCTGGCGGTCAATCGCTTCTGCTATTGGATGGATAAGCCCTGGGTAGATGGCGCAATCCAGGAACTGCTGGGGCTGATGCGCGTCTTCGTGCCCGGACAGGGAGCCTGCTACGAATGCACCCTGACGGAACAGGCGCTGCGCGACCTATCACTGCGCTATTCCTGCCAACTGTTGGCACGTCAAAATGTGCTGCTTGGGAAGGTTCCTACCACCCCAACAATTGCCTCGATTATCGGCGGTATGCAATCACAGGAAGCGCTTAAACTCATCCATGATATGCCGGTCGAGCCAGGCAAGGTGGTACACTTTAACGGTCTGAACAACGAAATGCACACCACCGCCTATAACCCGCGCGAGGATTGCGAAAGCCACTGGACCTATGGCGAGATCACCGAACTCCCAGCCCGGGCAGAACGCGCTACGCTGGAAGATTTGCTCAAGATCGCCCGTTCGGACCTTGGCCCGGATGCGATCATCGAACTCGACCAGGAACTGGTCACCTCGTTTGAATGTCCCAAGTGCCATTCCATGGAAAAGGTTCTGCGACCATTAAGTGAAATTACCTTCGAAGCAGGCCACTGCCCTACTTGCGGCATACTGCGCGAAGCGCAGTTCACACATATGATCACCGGCGAAGAAGATTTCCTGCATCGTACGTTGAAGAGCGTTGGGATACCGCAATTGCATATCCTACGCGCCCAAAACGGCGTGGAATATCGTTTCTACGAACTGACTGGCGATCTAGCGGAAGCGTTGCATTTCCGTCATTTCGAAAAGACCGAGCCAGAAAAGCCATTAAAGATTGGCCCGCGCATCCGTCTCAAAGAAGAAGTACATCTGGCAGAAGCCCCCTCTAATACAGCCCGCGGCCGTGTCCGTATTGTGGATGAAACTTCTCCAAAGGGTATCAAGGTAAAGGCCGCCCAGGCGAATGTGCGCGTGACGAAGAAAACCAAGATGAAACTCGGAAAACATACTCGCAAGAACATTCGCCTTACCGAAACAACGCGCTCAAAACGTGTCTCCTTCGCTTCACGTCAAAAGCGGGTCAAGGTGTGCAAGATTTAGGGATAACCCATGGCCATACGTGTTGCAACGATGAGTCCAATGGACAATTCCTCCCCTGCCGGAAAGCCACGGCACCTACCGCGTAAACTGGTTTTGCTGTTTTTGCTGACCAGCGCCTACGCACTGGGGTTGGTACTCCTGTTCCGCAAACGGCCAGATTTTCCGCTTATTCTATTCAGTTATTTTGCAGATTGCACCCTGGCGGTCATAGCTGGACTTGGCGCTCGGCTCGTCCTGTCGAAACGGAACTGGTTTATCCGTTCCGCGGCTGCAATTGTCATGGTTACGGCAGGACAGGCCATCCTGGGATATTTTACCCAATGGAAAATTGGCCTGGATGTTCCCCAACTTCTCCTTGGTTACATAAGTTGGGTGGACTTGAGTCACTTAGCTCTTGGGCTACTGGCTGCTCTGTCGGCTATATGGGCCTGGCGCCGATCCAGACCGAACCCTGAGCTTGATGATTTTTCTGCTCCTGTGGTGGTTACACCCCTTCATTCGAACTCAGACCAGTCCGCACGACCGCGCATCCGACTCCCCCAAAGCTGGTCTTTGCACCTGGGATCGATGACCAGGCCCAGAGTGGGAGCCCACTCCGGAAACGGAAATCATTCCTCGGCCCACTCCCGACTGAAGCTGGTCACCGGTCAAGCGGTCAGGCCAAAACCCAGGCGATCATCCCGCCAGAAGTTGCACGTTCAGTTGGCCTTAGTCGAAGAACATCGTTGTCCCTACTGTCTCGAACCTGTGTCGCGCAGTGACCCACGCGGCGTAAAGGAATGCGAAGTCTGTCACGCCTTGCACCATGCAGACTGTTGGGCCATCACTGGCACATGCCAGGTACCGCATTTGAATTCCTGAGGATGAGGAGAAGTATGTCCGATCTAAACGTTACCCTGATTCTTCCTAGCGGCGGCGCGCGTAATGCCGAAATCCCTGACGATGTAAGCGTCCGTGAGTTGCTGGTAGAACTGACCTCGTTGCTCCAACTACCGACGGTTGGCCCAGACGGACGGCCTATGGCCTACCGCATTGACAGCAAAGCCCTCGGACGGGAACTCAGCGAGAACGAAACCCTGGCAGAAGCCAACGTTCCTGAGAATGACCGTCTGATGGTGACAGCCGACATCACGGCTGGAGGTCGTCAGTGGCGGATACACCTCGCATGCGCCGCTTGCGCGCCGATCACGAATTGATGCTGGAACTGGCCTCTCGCAGTGACTTGATCTCCTTCACGGCCTCTGCCTCGCGCCCGAATCTGCCGCCAGAACGTTATATTGTCAGCTTCAAGTGCAAGAGCATTGTGGGCGTAGACCGGCAGGGTAACCCGAAATATGCCGAACATCACCAGGTAGAGATTTACTTGCACAACCAGTATCCGCATCGTTGGCCTGGCATGAAGTGGCTGACCCCGATCTGGCACCCCAACATCAACCACGTCAACGGAAGTGTCTGCATCGATGCCGCCTGGTGGGCAGCCAGTCGTTCGCTCGACCGTCTGGTGGTCATGCTGGGCGAAATGCTGCAGTGGAAGAACTTCCACGACGACCCGACCAAACCGCCCTTCCCCTGGGATGCGGAAGCAGCTCGCTGGTCACGCGAGTACCGCAAGACACATCCCAATGCTTTCCCACTCGATAAACGCGAATTGCTACGTCCCGAAAGAGTTAAGTTATCTTCGCCTGACTCAGAGCAAAAACCGAAAGTAAATGTTAAGTTGAGTCCGGCAGGTTCCGAACCAGAGAAACCAAAGGCAAAACCTAAAATAAAAATCAAACCGATGGACCTGCTGAAGAAGAAACCCAAAATCCATTTGAAATAACCGGTGTTCCGCACGTGCAGGAACTTGCGTTCCGAAACGGCTGAGAACCAGCCGACCACTTTGTAAGAAAGGAGACTACCATGTCCGATATCCCCGTCACGATTGTGCTTCCGTCTGGAGGCAGCCGCAATGCTGAGGTGCCCGATGAGGTACAGGTTAAGGAGTTAATCCCGGAATTAACGACTTCCCTGGAACTCCCGGTCACTGGTCCCGATGGACGTCCGATGTCCTATCGACTGGACAGCAAAGCACTGGGTCGCGAATTGAAAGAAGAAGAGACCCTTTCCGATGCCGGGATACCCGAAGGTGATCGGCTGATGATGACCGCCGATGTAACCGCGGGATAATCCCTCTCACCGCTCCCAAACCGGGCCGCCCCCATGAGGCGGCCCGGCCAACCCCTCATTTGATAGAGAACATTATGTCTGGACTTGGAATCCGTATCGCGCCACCCGACACCCCACAGCCTCTGGCAACCCTCAAGCCGCTGGAGGATGCCCAACGCTGGGATTCGCCCTTTGAAGACGATGGAATTACCCCTGGCATCTCGGTTTTTATGAACCGCGCAGCGTACATACGCGTAACTGTGCACGCCTGCAGCGACTCAGTGGAAGTGGGCGGCGTGCTCGTCGGTCAATGGTGCACGGACGAAGAGACAGATGAACAGTTCGTCATCGTGAAACACGCTCTACCGGCCCGCCACACACGTCAGGGGAGTGTCTATCTGACATTTACCCAGGACAGCCTCGTGGACCTCCATGACCAGATCGAGAAACGCTTCGAGGGCGAAAGAATCGTTGGGTGGTATCACACACACCCACGCATGGGTATCTTTTTGTCGCACTACGATACCTGGCTGCACAACAATTTCTTTCCTGAGCCCTGGCAGGTAGCACTTGTGGTTGAACCATATTCATCCCTTGGCGGATTCTTCATCCGCCAGCCAGATGGCAGCCTGAACCCCAACCGTTACTTCGGCTTCTATGAAGTAGATGGAGCGAACGGTTCGAGCATTGCCCGCTGGCAAAATTTGTTGCAAATCGAGTACCCCAACCATCCAAAAGAAGTAGAGTAATTTGGCTTATTTCAAAGGATGAAATTCAAACCCGCCCTACAATTTCATGTGGTTGGGGCACGAGAATGGATCCAAAGGAGGTTGATCCCATGAGTAGAAGAATGCGTACGTACTATTACGCGCTGCTCGGTGCACTAGGAGGCCTGGTCGGCTGGCAGGTCAGCGATCTGCTCGGACTGTCTTTTACCTCCAACCTGTACCTGAGCGAAATGGTGGTTGGCGCGCTGGTTGGTCTCAGTGTCGGCCTGTTTATTGGCCTGACCGAAGGCGCATTGACCCGCAACCCTGTCCAGGCTTTCAAATCAGGCGCGTTCAGCGGCCTGTTGGGGCTGGGCGCTGGCGCAATCGGACTGCCCCTTAGCGAGTTTCTCTTCCAGTCTATGGGCGGCGGTGTCTTTGGCCGCGCCCTGGGCTGGGGAGTCTTCGGCCTGCTGATTGGTCTGGCCGAAGGCATCGTTGGCAAGAGCCAGATTTGGAAAGGCATGCTCGGCGGCTTTCTCGGTGGCGCGTTGGGCGGCTTCCTGCTCGAGTCGGCCCATAACTGGCTACAAGACCCACTGGCCGGAAAAGCGGCCGGGCTGGTGCTCTTGGGTGCTTCGGTCGGCGCGTTCATCTCGCTGATTGTCGTCCTGCTCTCAAAAGCCTGGCTGGAAATCACGTCCGGCAAACTCAAAGGCACTGAGTTCATCCTGGACAAGTTCATGCGCGCGGGCGGCCCTGCGATTGCTATTGGCAGCTCGCCCCTGAAAGCGGAGATCGTTCTGCCCGACCCCGACATCGCACCGCAGCACGCCATGCTGACCGGCGATGGGGTGCAATTTGCCCTCAAGGATATGAGCCTTTCCGGCACCTTCATCAACAATCGACGGATCGAGCGCACATCTCTGGCAAACGGACAGAAGATCCGCATGGGTAACACCGAAATGGTGTACCACGAAAAGAGGTAACCATGTACCCAAACAAGTGGGCACGCTTCATTCTGACCCTGATCCTGCTCTCGTTCATCGGCCTGCAGCCGCTCTCACAGGTTGCCGCGCAATCTGCGGATACGCAGGTTCGCATTACGCAGGTGGACAACTCCAAGTTCCCGAATGTGACCGTTTATGTCTCCGCGACCGATGCGAACGGGAATCCGGTTGGCATAGACCCGCAGACAATCCAGATCCATGAGAATGGTCAGGTGATGGAGCCTGTAGACGCCAAGGGTGGAGGCACGGTCGTGGGTGGCGAGGCCATTCCGGTGACGACCATGTTGGTCATCGATATTTCTGGCAGCATGGATAAAAATGACAAAATCGGCGCTGCTAAAGAGGCGGCCAAGGCTTATGTCAGTGGCATGCGCTCCGGCGATCAGGCTGGTCTGATTACCTACGATACACAGGTGTATACCGTCCAGCCAATCACATCCGATACTGCAGCTCTGACTAGCGCCATCGACAGTCTTAAAACTGGCAGCGATACCGCCATGTACAACGCGTTGGTCGAAGCGGAAAAAGCACTTGAAGGTGTTTCTGGCCGCAAAGCCATCATCGTCATGACCGATGGCATGGACAACCAGAGCAGCAGCACCGCTGATGACGTAATCAACGGCATCAGTGAAAGCGGTCTGTCGATATCTGCGATTGGCTTCGGTGATACCACGGTTAGCGGGCAAGCCGGATTAGACGAGGCTGGCTTGCAGTCGTTAGCCGAGAAGGCCGGCGGACAATATGCTTTTGCCAGCGACGCCCAGACCCTGAGCACTCTGTATCAGCAATATGGAGAGTCATTGCAGAGCGAATACGCTATCACTTACGTTTCGCCCTCTACACTACGAGACGGCGTCAACCGCAGCCTGACCGTTTCACTATCAGAAGTTGGGGTTTCAGCCGAAGGAGCGTATAACCCTGGCGGCGTATTGCCCGAAGTTCCCACTCGCTCATGGGCTCTGTTCGGCGGCATCCTGGCCGCGCTGCTCATCCTGCTGGCCGCTCCGTTCCTGATCAACCGCACAGCGCAGGC
This sequence comes from uncultured Chloroflexia bacterium, assembly GCA_963829615.1. Lineage (GTDB taxonomy): Bacteria > Chloroflexota > Anaerolineae > Anaerolineales > Villigracilaceae > JAABUE01. Next base: position 73,139 of record CAWHJM010000012.1, on the reverse strand, counting down.
TGTCAGCAGTGTGGGAACCTCACACGACAGCCCTAAGTCGAAAAAAGGCAGGATCAAGTTAGATCGGCCGCCTGTTTCGGACACGCAACATCGTGTCAAGCTGAAGTAAATTTCTCCACAACCCCAGGTGCCCCATCCTGATATTCAAGATGGGGCACCTTTCTGTCTTTTGACACACTTACGTTCCATAATTCTTTCTGTCCTACAATTCAATGATTACCTGTCCAGGGTGGTACAAAACGGATTTCCGGGTATATATTACGGCCGATCAAGCGTGTACCCGTTAAATGATAGAGTAAAACAACTGAAATAAGGTATTCTCCCCCATATATTTGGGGAATCCACAGGAAATATACCCATACAAGATCATGCCGTACTCTCTGAGCTTTTGAAGCACAGGGAGCAATAGTGTTTTAGAAGTGAAAGTGACAGCCTTGGCAAGTCATCAGCATCGATATAGGAGTGGGTGCAGAGTGTGAATTTATAACAAAATGACTTTGAGCAATTCAGAACCACAGTCCTGAAGTAGGCTCAAAGGGCGAAATTGTTCGTGAAATCAAGCGGAATCAGTAGCTAAACTCACACCGCACCGTAGCCGGTGCGGCACGGTGTAACCCGAAGGTCGCAGGTTCGAGTCCTGCCCTCGCTACTCAACAGTAAAAAAAGGCACTGAAAAAGTGCCTTTTTGCATTTAAGATCCTTACTTTAGATTGGGGGTTCGAGTTCATCCGCGCCCAAAAGGCTTAGGGAAAATTTTTCAAATATATTGCCCTACTTTTGTACATTGAAAGTAATGTGATTGGGTTTGGAATAGATGTATAGTGGCCTTTTAAGCCATTGGGTCTGGGTACTTCCTTGACATGGGCAAGGCTTCGTCAAGCCGTTGCAGTGATACGTTCCACTTGGCGCTTTGGACGATAGCGTACCAGGTCATAATTGGTTTGCAGATTTAACCAGAATTCAGGAGTAGTTCCTAGCGCCTCTGCAAATAACCAGGCGGTCTCAGGGGAAATGCCGCGCTTGCCGCGTACGATTTCGTTGATGCGCTGCACTGGTACGTCAAGATGTTCCGCAAAAGCAACTTGAGAAAGCTCAAGCGGGTTTAGAAACTCTAATAGCAGGATTTCCCCGGGGTGAGTAGGGATACGGTTTTCTGGGAGCATGGTTACCTCTTTTTCTCTAGTGATAATCTACCAATGAAACGTCATGTGCGCCATCAATCCAGCGGAAGGTAATTCGCCACTGGTCATTCACGCGAATACTATGATAGCCTGCCAGGTCACCTTTCAAAGCTTCCAGCCGATTTCCAGGCGGCGAACGCAGGTCGTCAAGTTTGTGAGCAGCGTTGAGCACGTCCATTTTGCGAAGGGCAATGCTAACGATGCTCTGCGGGAAACGTCTGGCGCGGGCCGAGCTTCTGCCATGATACAGGTCTGCGGTGGCTGGGTCTTTGAAGGAGCGAATGGACATTGATGAGATTATAACGCTTACACGGTATCCATGCAAGACGTCGAGTCAAAAAACAATCTGCCAAACTCTTGTTACGGGTTCAAGATTGGTTTTCGGGGTCGGCGGTTAGTCCGCCCACCCCGACTTTACGAAAGAACCCTGTGCCCAGGTTGCAGCCTGTAGGCACAGGGTAGAACACTTCACTCGATCGCCGGCTCCGAGTTTGCAGATTGTAAAATCACTTTATCTCCCTACCTGAAGCAGCGCGCCGCCTGCGTGCAAACTAGTTGGCATGAATCCACATTGGTTCAATCGGATTGAGCCAAGGGCTTTTCTTCGGCAAAAGAAAAGATAACAAACGGACACCCTGCTGGCTCTTTTTCACAGTCTGATTATGGGTTCGAATCCATGTCTCGAACAGCCCTGCTTTTGTGCCAGGTCGCATGATCCCAAACCATAACTAATGCTTTTTTACCTGCCTGATGGGTTTGCTCTAACAACCATTCCAGATACTGAATGGTCAAATCACTACAAGGGTTACCTTCAACAAAACGTAACCAGACTTCTTCATGCTTGACATCCTGCTGCTTGTACCAATGCACCGCCAAACCATAGCAAGCGATTGCCTTTGGGTCTGGATCGTCTGAGCGAGGCACCTGCTCAACCAACTTTAGAAACTGACCGCTTTCAACCCAACTATGCAAATCTGGATGGGCAAACCGGCTCCACCAAGTTCTCATCTTGATAACCGAATGCCCAATCAGGTCTCAGTTTAGCCAGTTCCATCAATCGGTCACGTTGCTTTTTTTCAACACATATGCCGGATCCGGGCTGTTGATCCAATGCTTGGCCCGCGCTGAGGTGCGTTTGGTAAAACTGATGGAGGAGTACTACCAATGGAGAGACAGTGGTTATGAGCGAGGTGGGGATTTCTACGGTTGAGGCAGCTCGAAAGTATAAGATTGCAAACTAAGATAAGTTTGTCCACACGCCCATTAAACGTGGCGGGGAGGCAGCAAGCTTTATTAGTTCAATTAAAAATGTCACCCTCCTGAAGGACACCGTCCGTGCCGCGAGCACGTCGGTGTGAGTGCCCCATACAGCAAACACGGGGTACGAGACGGTACCGGGACGATACGAGCAGCAGCGAAGGGCCTCTACCCCGAACATACGAAACTCTTCAGCCGCGAAAAACACTCCTTCCGAGTGACATGTTATTTTCGCCGAACGCCCCGGCGACAGAAACTCTAGTTTGCCACAACTACCCGGTCACGCCCTTCATTTTTTGCGCGATAAAGCGCCTGGTCCACAGCTCGCAGCAATGTCTCGGCATCATTTCCATGATCCGGAAAGGCCGCCACTCCAATAGAGAGTGTGATTTTGTTCAAGAGCGTACCGCGATGATACACATCCAGTTGTTTGACCGCTTTGCGTAGAGCCTCGGACCGTTTACGTGCATTGTCCAGGGATGCACCAAGCAGGATGATGATAAACTCTTCGCCTCCAAAGCGGCAGACAATGTCTTCACTCCGGAACTGCTTCAAAAGGAAGGCACCCAGTTCTCGCAAAACAGCATCGCCTGCCTCATGACCATGTGTATCGTTGAAGTTCTTGAAGTGGTCAATATCAAACATGATGATTCCCAGCGTGTGCCCTTTACGTAGTGCCCGGCTTATTTCACGTCCGAGTGACTCATCCATATAGCGCCGATTGAACAGGCCGGTAAGCGAGTCGCGGACGGATTGGCCTCTCAGGATTTCCTGCAGATTCAGGTTTGCCAGCGCAAGCATGATTTGCTCTGACATGGCGTCTACGAGCGGCTTTTTTGCGGAGAGTGGTCCCGAACCTTGTACGGTTTCCAGATAGATGATGCCGGTGGCTTTGCCCTTTGTCAGCAATGGCGCACAAATATATCCGGCAGGCAGTGGAATTTTATTTCCCATTTCGTTGACTTTCTGCTGCACGTGCTGGCAGATCGGCATTGTTCGCAAGTCATTCACCTGAAAAATTTGCCCGTTGCGCAGCGCCTGGCACTCCTCCTGCGTAAAGAACTCCTCACTACTTAATGCCTCGCCCCAGGCCACAATTACCTCCAGTAAATTACGCGAGGCGTTATAAATATACAATGCTCCAGATTCGTCCGGGAACAATTTTTGGACGGATTGCTTGATTGTCGTGTAGGCTTCCTCTGAAGTCAGGCTGCTTTGCAACAGGTTGCCCATTTCACCGAGCAGCACCATTTCACGGTTGCGCGCTTCCAGATCATTCACCAGTTTGATTAATCGTTCAGCCGCCATTTCCAGTTCTGCCGTGCGTTCTTTGACGCGCTCTTCCAGCACGTCACGCGCTTCCCTAATCTGGCCAAAAGCGGCAGATATTTCTTCTCCGAGCATGTTCAGTCCGGTGATAATGGCGTCCAACTCATCGCCGTGTTCGGATGGAGTCCCCCGGGCTTCCAAATCGCCTGACGTGATCTGCAGGATGAGATCAAGTACATCGTTCAGACGCGGGTCCTGTGTTAGTTTTTCTTCCGGGGTCATTCCAGAAATCCTTTTAACCACTCGACGGCTTCGGCTTCCGAAGTAAAGAGTCTGACCGGGATGCTCGGTTTGTTGACGGTTATGAAGACATTTCCAATCATCCGGCTGACCATTGAATTGATCAGGATGGCTGCAGACGTTATCTCTGCAAATGTGGCCGCTTCCTTTCTGGCCGCAAAGTCCACTGATTTTATGTTCCTCGCATCTACCAGCACAGGCCGCTGCTTGCCCTTGCTGAGTTTAACGATGCCTTCATTACCTTCTCCTATATCCGCCAAAGTATATTTAGCTCCAGGGTCGATGACTAATTGAACGATCCCATCATCTCGCAACTGGATCTTTCCGACCCGGGTGCGGATCTCTCCTATGGGTTTGTCTGTAACCATTTGAGTGCCTCCGTTATTGTTCATTCCAGAAACTCCTTTAACCATTCGATGGCTTCGGCTTCGGAAGTAAAGAGCCCAACTCGGGAGACATTATCTGTGAACTTTATGATGATATTTCCAATGAACCGGCTGAGCGCCGAACCGATCAGGATGGCTGAAGACGTTACCCCTTCAAATGCGGCCGCTTCCTGTCTGGCTGCGCGATCCATTGTCTTGATATTTCTTAAATCTACCAGCATAGGACGCAGCTTGCCATTGCTGACTTGATCGATAGCTGCCAAACCTTGTTTTGCGTCCTCCAATGTATATTCAGCCGTGGGCAGGACGAAATCTTGAATGATCCCATCTTCTCGCAACCAGATCTTTTCAATCCGGTTCTGAACCTCTTTTATGTGAATGTCTGTAACCAATCCAGCGCCTCTATTATTGTTCATTCCAGAAACTCCTTTAACCATTCGATGGCTTCGGATTCGGAATTATAGATCCTGGCTGGGAGTGTCGGCTTGCTGAAAGTTATGAGGACATTTCCAATCATCCGGCTGAGCGCTGAATCGATCAGGATGGCTGCAGACGTTACCCCTTGACATGCGGCCAATTCCTCTCTGGCTGCGCGCTCCATTGTCTTAATATTTCTAAAATCTACCAGTATAGGACGTAGCTTGCCATTGCTGACTTGATCGATACCGGCCAAAGTTTGTTTTGCTTCCGCCAAAGTGTATTCAGCCCCAGGCAGGACGACCAATTGAACGATCCCATCTTCTCGCAACCAGATCTTTTCAACCCGGTTCTGAACCTCTCCTATGCGATTGTCTGTAACCATTTCAGCGCCTCCGTTTTGGAAGTGAACATTGCTCATTCCAGAAATCCTTTTAACCACTGGACGGCTTCGGCTTCGGAAGTAAAGAGTCTGGCCGGGTAAGACGTTTTGTTGGTGGCTAGGAAGACATTTCCAATCATCCGGCTGACCGCTGAATCGATCAGGATGGCTATGGATGTTATCCCTTCAAATGCAGCCATTTCCTGTCTGGCATTACGGTCCATAGATTTGAGATTTCTTGAATCTACCAACAGAGGACGCCGCTGGCCTTTACTGACTTTGTCGACGCCTGCAAAACCTTCTCTTACGTCTGCCAAAGTATATTCAGTCCCAGGGTCCACGACATTTTGAACGATCCCATCTTCTCGTAACCAGATCTTTAAGACCCGGGTCCGGATCTCTCCTATGTGATTGTTTGTAACCATTTGAGTGACTCCGTTTCCGATGTAAACATTTTTGGGGGATTGCTGGCTTGTTGATCTGCTAAAAAAATTTGCGGGGTCATTCCAGAAATTCCTTTAACCACTGGATGGCTTCGGCTTCGGAAGTAAAGAGCCTGGTTGGGTTCGCTGGCTGTTGAAAGTTATGAAGACATTTCCAATGATCCGGCTGAGCGCTGAATCGATCAGGAGGGCTGTAGACGTTACCCATTCATATTGCGGTTAATTCCTGTCTGGCTGCGTACTGCACTGTCTTGATATTTCTTATATCTACCAGCAGGGGACGCCGCTTGCCTTTGCTGACTTGAACGATACTTGCCAAATTTTGTTTTGCGTCCACCAAAGTATATTCAGCCCCGGGCAAGACGACAGTTTGAACGATCCCATCTTCTCGCAACCAGATCTTTTCAACCCGGTTCTGAACCTCGATTATGCGATTGTCTGTAACCATTTCAGTGCCTCCGCTTCGGAAGTAAACATTTTGGTTGGGATCGTCGGCTTGTTGACCCGCAAAAAAAAATTTGCCAGGAGCTGGCTGACGGGCGAATCAACAAATAGCGCAGTTGCGCTCACAACATCCATCATCGGCCCTGCCATGTATGCCCGGGCTTCCCGATTGACGCCTTTCGAGACCCTTATATCAACCAGTAAAGGACGGATCTGTCCCTGACTTATGTCTTCAATTGCAGTCTTGCACTCTTCTGCGACGCTGAGGGTGACTTCGACGGTCGATATCCAGGTAATGCAGACGATGCCATCCTGTCTCATTGTTGCACTAAAAAATGGGGTATTCAATACTTCATTTTTCATTATTGCTTAACTCTTTCGTTTCCAAATCGAGCTTCAAAAATAACTCGACGATCTTTGGATCAAAGTGCGTTCCGGATAAGGCACGGATATGTTCGCGTGCTTTTTCCTTTGTCCAGGCGGGGCGGTAGGGACGGTCCGAGGTTAATGCATCCCACACATCCACCACGGCAAAAATGCGCGCAACCAGTGGGAATCTGATCGCCTTTTAACCCGCGTGGATAGCCGCTGCCGTCCCATTTTTCATGATGGCAGTAGGGAATATCCAGCGCCGTGTGCAGGTAGGCAATGTGTGAAAGCAGGTCATAGGCATAGACCGGGTGCATGCGCATCAACTTCCGCTCCTCCGCGGTTAGCTCGCCGGGTTTAAGCAGGATGTGGTCCGGCACACCCATCTTGCCGATATCATGCAGCAGCCCACCGCGGCGTACATCAACCAGTTCCGTCTCGCTCAATCCGAAGGCGCGCGCAAGGCTTACTGCCATCTCTGTGACCCGCAGGGTATGCCCTTCGGTTTCTTTATCCCGCAAGTCGAGGGCGCGCGACCAACCCTCCAGCGTTGTCTCGTAAGCCAGTATCAACTCGGAATTGCTGCGCTGCAAGTCATTGAACAGCGAGGTATTCTCAAGTGCAATTGCCGCCTGTCCGGCCAGGGTGGATGCCAGCCGTTCATCTGATTCGGAAAAAGCATGAGCCTGTTCGCTTTCGATGCTGATCACGCCAATGGCCCCTTTGGCATTTTTTATCGGTACGTAAAGCCCGGATTTCAAATCGGGAAAGGTTTCAAAGTAACGCGGATCATTCTTCAAATCGTTGGAGCGCACCACTTGGCCATGCTGATGGACCCAGCCACATAAACCTTGACCGGTCCGTTGGATAAGATTTAATCGTTCTTCCTCCGTCTTGCGATCTTTTCCACCGTTTTGATGGGATAGATTAAAGGCCATTAAATCAAACGTTTGGCTTTTCAGGTTGTACAGGCGGATGGCCGTATGATGCCAGTTCATTTCTTGATCGAGCAGGTCAATGATCTTCTTCGCGATGGCCTTGGGGGTTAGCAACTGATTGAATGCAAGACCGCTTTGGTAGAGTAGCTCCAATTCGTTCAGGCGTTGGCGAATTTCTGTTTCGGCCTGCTTGCGCTCGGTGATGTTCTGACAATAGGACATCACCCGGTCTTCACCCAGCCTCGTTGCAAGAACCGTTGACCAGAATTGCGTGCCATCCTTTTGGCGGAACAGAAACTCTGCAGACGCAAAACCTTCTTGTACCACTTTCTGAAATGTTTGCAGGCCTGCTTCCAACGATTGCGGCGCTAAAACATCGGGAATCGACAGACGCAAAAGTTCGGACTCAGTGTATCCCAGCATTTCACTTGCAGCCACATTCACTTCAACGTAGCGGCCAGATCGATCCGCGACGAACAACGCCCAAGGGTGCATTTTCGATGTATGACCGGAACTTGGCTTCACTCACCTGCAACGCGTCTTCAGCCTGCTGGCGCTCGGTGATGTCGCGCCCATAGAGGTTCGCGTAACCCGGCTCGGCTACAGGATTGACAACCATCGAGTAAATCTTTCCGTCGCACTCAACCTCAACGGTTTTGCTTTTCATGCTCGCGAGCGCTTGAGCAACCAGATCACACCAAAACTGGGGAGCAGAATTGCCCAGCGCACATCCCCACATACCCAGGAGCGCGTCACCTGAAGCGTTGGCATACAACACGACGCCATCCCGGCTCAGTCGCAGCACAGGGTTTGGATTTTCGGAAGGGAATTTCGCGAGATCGACGAGTTCCTGCTCTGCCCGCTTGCGCTCGGTGATATCATTCATGGCCCCAATCAACTGCAATGGCTCACCCTGCTCGTTATATAAAATATAACCGCGGTCAAAAATATCCGCATAGGAGCCATCCGCCAGACGAAAGCGATATTCCTTCGACCAAAAATCTTCCCCCTGATCTACCGCTGTCTGGATGCTGTTGATCACCTTGATCCGCTCGGCAGGATGAATATGATCCTGCCACCATTCCACAGTTGGCTCAATTTCATCAACCGGGTAATTGAATACTCTCTGCAGATTCTCGTTCCATGAGATTGTATTGGCGGGGAAATTGCGTTCCCAAATAATATCTTTCGTTGCCCAGGAAGCCAGTTGGAAGCGTCGTTCGCTCTCAAACAACGCTTTTTCTATCCGCTTGCGCGCGGTGATGTCGCGTGCAATTCCTTGAAAACCAATAATATCTTTACCACTGTAATGCGGGGCTGAGAGAATTTCTACATAATGTGTCTTTCCATCTTTCCCCTGCACCGTGTATTCGACTTCTTCGCTTATACTCTTCCCTGAAAGAATTTTTTTTAGCCTTTTCCTGTATTGATCCAAATATTGTTCCGGGATAATATCCCAGATGTTCATCGCAAGCAGTTCTGCCTGGCTGAACTCCAAGCTGCCTGACATATGGCTTTATTGACAGTTAATATTTTGCCTGATGACGCAATCACAAAAAAACCGTCCGGGCTTTGATTGATCAAGTCGTGATAGATCTTCTCATTCTCTTGCAATGCGGCTACGATGCGCTTGTGCTCAGTAACGTTGCGGATATTGCACTGGATCACTTTCTTGCCGCCCACCAGGTAGACGTTGCTGACGAACTCCACTTGTATGAGCTGCCCGTCTTTCGTTTTGAGCGGCAAGTCTTCGTAGCGGATGTATTCATTCTCCTGCAAGGTTTCAAAGGCCACCTGGCTGGCATCAATATCCTTGAAGGCGCCCACTTCCCAGAGTTTCTTTTTTATGAACTCTGCGCGTGAATAGCCCAGCATTTTGATCAAATATGGATTGACGTCATCGATCATGCCCGTTTCGGCGTCCAGGATCAAAATCCCATCCTGGGCGGCTTCAAACAGGCGGCGGTAGCGAAGCTCTGAATCTGTCAGAGATGGCTCGTTCAACGTTTTGGCTTTTCTGGTTGTACCTTTCATAAGATGTAGGATGCCTTTCTTGTGTTCTCCCCCTATCGCTACATGAAGGGAGCGTTCCAGCCGGACGACTCGAACGCGCAAACAGACACACTGTCACTTAATCATAGGATAAAAACTCCCCGACCACATCCATCGGTCGGGGAGTTTTTGTCTCCGCCACTTGGGGGAGGCGCAAAGGTCAGGAATCAATGTGTTTACGCATTGCGGGATGATGCGCGTTCGCCCACCCCGACCAATAGGTGACGGTTATTTTTAATCTGACCGTCACCTTTGTGTTAAAAATAACACTGGAGGGCCCTATGGCAAAGAAATTCGATGGAGTGATTGAAGCGGTTCGTTACAATCCCGATGGGCAAATTGCCCTGGTGCGTGGCTATGAGTTGCGTGGCGTTACCTATTCAGACCGCGTGTTGCTCGACCGGAATACCCTGGTGGAGCGGCTCAAAGAAGGCAAAAAATTCACGACCGGCCAACGCAAGGAATTTTGGGCCAGCACCTTTGAATATGGCAAACCGGTAAAGGTTGTCAGCAAAGATGGTAAGGACTACCTGACCACCCGCGACGATGCATCACAACGGGACGAAGTTGAGGAAACCCCGGTTTTTTAGCCCTCGCAGCGAATCCGACTTGAGGCCTGCTTCCGATGAAACTGATTGACCAGACTCCCCTGCAAAACGAACAAGGCGAAATAGGGCTTATCCAACGCTTGCAAGGTACGCTCAAATATGGCTTCGAGTGGTATCCCGAGCAGGAAGCTCAGAAAGTAGTGATCGCACACCTGACACGTATTCTGGGAAAGGGCTACACCGCGATCCGCAACCAGACGCTGGGCGCAAGCGGAATTACTGTTCCTCTTGCGCTGGTCGGCCCGGCAGGCATTTATGCAATACATGTTACAAATTTGCACGGCACATATCAGGCAAAGGCTGATAGCTGGGGTCAGATTTTCGGGGTGAATTTTCAGCCGGCGCGTGTCAATATATTGATACGCACGCGGCTTTTGGCAAGAGCCTTGCAAGCTTTTATAGAACGCCAGGGAGTGAAGTTACCGAAACCGGTTGAGCCTGTAATTTTGGCGGCTAACCCTGGCTTGCATGTTGAGTTGATGCAGCCCATCGTACGCGTTGTCATGGTAGATGCTTTGGAGCGCTGGGGGGCCTCCCTCGAGACCGCTGCACCTGATCTTTACACTTGAGACCTCCTATGAATTGGCGGACCGCATTGTTAATCCGCGCCCGGCGAAGAAAGAAGAAACGCCTGAAGCTGCTGCTTTAGCGCCCGCGAACTCTGAAGAAGCAGCGGGAACTTTCGCGTGACGGTGATGAAGCCGAGCCATTCAACCCTGCCAGTCTCGATTTTGCATTCGAAGAGGAAGAAGGTTTGGAAGTTCCACCAGAACTGGTCGAATCAAGCCCGGCTATCCCTATTCCTTCCAAGGGGGATGAAAAAAGGCGCATGTTGGGCATGAGCATGCCTCAATTGGCATTATTGGGTGGTATGATACTGGTCGAAATTTGCGTGCTGGTTGGTTTTGCGATCGTTATCTTTCTAAATTCATAATATCCCTTGGCGCCTCCTTTTCTTTCCATTGTCATTCCTGCTTACAATGAGGAATATCGTCTGCCGCGTACGTTGGAGCAGATTTTTGCGTTTTTGCAAGAACAAAGCTACACTTCAGAAGTATTGGTCATTGAGAATGGCAGTAGCGATAGAACCTATGAGATTGCTCGGAAATTTGCCGAACGTTATGAAAATTTACACGTCCTAAGAGAAGAACGACGAGGCAAAGGGAATGCTGTCAAGCGGGGTATGTTAGAGGCGCATGGGGAATATCGCTTTCTGTGCGATGCGGATCTCTCCATGCCGATTACCCAGATAAATCGTTTCCTTCCACCCCAACTTGACATTGATGTCGCGATTGGATCACGCGAGGCCGCCGGAGCAGTCCGTTACAATGAACCGGAATTCCGTCATCTTGGCGGGCGACTGATCAACCTGGCAATACGACTATTGATATTACCCGGCTTGCAGGATACACAGTGTGGTTTCAAATGTTTTCGTGCCGAAGTTGCTGACAAAATATTCCGCTGTCAATCGATTTCCGGCTGGTCGTTTGATATTGAAGTTCTCTATATTGCTCGCAAATATGGTTATCAGATTGAGGAAGTGCCCATTGATTGGTACTTTGACGCCGAAACCAAACTTCGCGCCGTCAACGATGCACTGCGAATGCTCCGTGATATTTTCCTGATCCACCGGAATAATGTACGCGGCCTGTATGATCCACAAGACTGACCCTCCCCATCTACACTACGAACAAGAACTGTGGCAAAGTGGTCTCTACCACATTGCAGGATTGGACGAAGCCGGGCGCGGCGCATTGGCCGGACCCGTGGCCGTAGGCGCGGTCATTCTGCCGAGCAATCCCCCGCATCTTTCCCAGACCTTAGCCTGCTGCCGCGACTCCAAGCAGATGACTCCCCGACAACGTGACCTGTGCGTCCCGCACATTAAAGAGACGGCCCTGGCGTGGAACGTGGCCTTTGCGTCCGCTGACGAGATCGATACGCTGGGCATTGTCCATGCCACGCGGCTGGCAGCGCAACGTGCGCTAGAAGGACTCGCCATCCAGCCTGCCTATCTGCTGACGGATTTTCGCCTGGAACTACCCGAAAGCGGGTTGCCGCAAACCTCGCTGGTCAAGGGCGATACGCTTTGTCTGAGTATTGCGGCAGCTTCGGTGCTGGCTAAAACGGCACGGGATGCGCTCATGGTTGAACTGGGGAAACGGATTCAAGGCTACAGATTGGAGCAAAATAAGGGGTACGGCACGCAGGCCCATCGGTCCGCGTTGATGCGGTTGGGGTATTCGTCAGAGCATCGCAAATCGTTTGTCTTGAAAAGTCAGCTTTAAATGCATCACGCATCACTCGTCACGAATTAAGTGATAAGTGATGCGTGACTGAATTTTAAATTATCGCTATTTTCGTTTCTGCAACCACTGGTATCCCAGTTTGACCGCTTCTGCAACCAGCGAGGGGACAAGCAACAGCGGCAAGAGCACTTCCCATTGTTGCCAGCCGAGTGGCAGGGTGTTGAAGATCGGGTTCAGGAAGGGGACGTAGATGACCGCGAAGATTAAGGCCATCGACAGCAAAACCGCCCAGTTCATATTGCGATTAGTGAAGATGCCGATCTTGTGCAGAGGATAGTACTCGGAGCGAGCGGTGAAGGCACGCACGAGTTCCGAGAGCGAGAGCGTGACAAAGGCCATGGCCTCGGCGAATTCGGGTTGTTCGGGGTGCAGTTTCAAGCCCAGAAAGTAGGCGGTCAGGGTCACGCCGGTGATGGCCAGAGTTTGCAGCACGATGCCAATCTGCATAAAGCGGTTGATGATCGGCTCATCTTTCGGGCGCGGCTTGCGGGCCATGATATCGGGATCGCCTTTTTCGGTGCTGAGCGCCAATGCAGGCGCGCCATCGGTGACCAGGTTAAGCCACAGTAGTTGGATGGCCGTCAACGGGGAATTTTTAGAGATCAGCGTTCCCAGGAAGATGACCAGGATTTCAGCTACGTTGCAGGAGAGCAGGTAGTAAACGAACTTACGGATATTGCTATAAATGATGCGCCCCTGCTCCACGGCGGAGACGATGCTGGCGTAGTTGTCGTCGGTCAGCACCATGTCGGCTGTTTCTTTGGCCACGTCGGTGCCGGTGATGCCCATCGCCACGCCGATGTCTGCGCGTTTGATGGCCGGGGCGTCGTTGACGCCGTCGCCGGTCATGGCAACCACTTCGCCGTTGGCCTGCAGCGCGTCCACGATGCGCATTTTATGTTCGGGCGAGACGCGGGCAAAGACAGCCGTATCTTCGATCACGTCGATCAGTTGGGCGTCGTCCATTTTGTCGAGGTCAGCGCCGGTGAGCACGCCTTTGCGTTTTTTCATCAGGCCAATTGATTCTGCAACGGCGCGCGCGGTGTTGGGATAATCGCCCGTGATCATCACGGTGTTGATGCCCGCATTGCGCGCCTCTTCAAGCGCGGGCTTGACTTCCATACGCGCCGGGTCGATCATGCCCAGCAAGCCAACAAAGACCAGATTTTTTTCCAATTCATCGGTTTTGAGCGCTTCGGCCTGATCGGGAACATCTTGTTCCATGCGGTAGGCTACGCCCAGTACACGCAGGGCGGATGTGGTCATAGTGTCGTTGGCATCCAGAATGCGCTGACGTGTTTCATCGGTCAGCGGTTCGGACTCGTCATCCATGGCCTGGTAGCGGGAACATAATCCCAGCACGATGTCAGGCGCCCCCTTGACAGCGATGATGTCCCAATTTTTCTGTTGATTGTCATAGAAAGGAGAGATGTCTTCGGTGCGGGGCATACCCACGTCATGGATGGTGATCATGCGCTTGCGTTCGGAGTCGAAGGGCACTTCGTTCTCGCGTGGGTAGGCCTGCTTCACTTTGATGGGCAGTGCTCCCGCTTTGGCGGCCGCCACCAATAACGCGCCCTCGGTCGGGTCGCCGACGATGCGATACGTCTGCTGACTGTCGGCCGCGCCGGTGATCTCGATGTCGGCGTCATTATTGAGTACACCCAGCCACAAGGAGGTGAGAATGGCGGGATATTGAGCAACGTCTACTTTGGCGTCATCAACCATGAAATCGCCGTGCGGAGCGTAGCCGGTGCCGGTCACGTCCACGAATTGCCCGTCAGCCCACAGGCGGGTAACGGTCATTTCGTTTTGCGTCAGCGTGCCGGTCTTATCGGAACAGATCACAGTGGCCGAACCCAGCGTCTCAACGGAAGACAGCTTGCGGATGAGCGCGTGGCGCTGGATCATCTCGCGCATGCCCAACGCCAGGCTGATGGTCACAACCGCGGGTAAGCCTTCCGGCACAGCCGCAATCGCCAGGCTGATAGCGATGATGAAAACGTCGGTAATTTCTTTGACGTAGGTCTGGAAATATCCGGCCGGGTCGCTGAAGAGCAGGCCGATGTTGGTGTAATCTATCAGCGCCACGATAAAGACAACCGCAACCAGGATCAACGACGCGATGCTGAGCGTCCGGCCGAGTTCATCCAGGCGGCGCTGGAGCGGGGTCTCTTCTGATTCGACGCCTTGCAGCATGGTGGCGATCAATCCTAGTTGTGTACGCATGCCGGTACCGACTACCACGCCGCGTCCGCGACCATAGGAGACCAGCGTGCCCATGAAGGCGGTGTTCTTGCGGTCACCGAGCGGGACGTTCTTGTCGAGCACGCTGGCGGCGTTCTTTTGCACCGGCAAGGACTCGCCGGTTAACGAGGCTTCCTCGACCCGCAGGTTGATGGCTTCCAGTAGGCGCACATCCGCCGGGACGTAGTTGCCAGCTTCGAGAAAAACAATGTCGCCAGGTACCAGGTCACGCGCTGGGACAGCCTGTCGGTGGCCATCTCGCAAAACCTGCGCATCGGGCGCAGCCAGGCGTTTGAGCGCGGCCAGCGCCTCCTCAGCGCGCTGCTCTTGCACAATGCCCAGGATGGCGTTCAAGACCACAATCGCCATGATGGCGGCAGCTTCCACGTAATCGCCCAGCAAGCCGAAACAACTGAAGCCACAATCAGCAGGATGACCACGAAGTTGTTCAATTGCTCCCACAGCATGTGCCAAAAAGTGGGGCGCGGCGCTTCCTGCAACTGGTTCTGGCCATATTGGGCCAGCCGCCGGGCAGCCTGTTCATTGTTCAGGCCGTCATTCTGCACTTCCAGGTGACGAAGCACATCTTCTGTCGTGAGTGCGTGCCAGGCCTGCTCTTTTTGTGGCCCCCCGTTTTGATTGGGTTTATTTTCCATCCATCTGCCTCTCAAAAATAGATTTTGGTGTGCGTGGTGTCTAGAAAAAAAGACCACCACGCATATATATCGTGGTGGTCTCGCCATCGCATTAGAGCGCATGAGTTACCGAGAGCATTCTGCTCTGTCCTGACGACAACTCATCCTGCGGGAAGGCAGGAGGCTACTCCCCATCCGCCCTCAGTGTACACGATTGCAGAAAGTACTGTCAAGTGGAGCAGAACATACAATTTTGATATGCGTGTTGCTAAAATGTGCCGTACTTCGTAATCAATTCTCCGGTGTAATGCGCGTACCGGGGGCAATCTCCGTGCTCTTGGGAATGACGACGATCCCATCGCGCACAAACCAGGTTTCCCGGTCCAGGTCTTTGTCGCGCGGGAAGGGTTTGATCACCACGCCCTCGCCCAGACGTACGTTTTTATCCAGGATGGCGCCTTCCACATGACAGTTCGGTCCGATCCCAAGCGGGATGTCGCGCGGCGCTCTCTCCGAATCAAAGTAGTCCGCACCCATCAAGATGCTATCTTTGATATGAGCACCGGTTGCAACCTGACTGCGTACTCCCAGGATAGAATGTTCGATTTCCGCTTTCTGGATGCGGCAGCCCTCGGCCAACAACACATCTTCCAGATTGCTGTCCTCGACCACCGAACCGGGCAAGAAGCGCGCATGCGTGTAAATGGGAGCGCTGGGATAATAAAAGTTGAAAGGCGGGGAGGAAGCTGTCAATTTTAAATTCGTTTCGTAAAAAGAGCGAATGGTCCCGATGTCTTCCCAGTAATCGTCGAAATCGAAGCCATATACCTCATGCGAGCGGATTGCTTCCGGGATGATGTCTCCACCAAAGTCATCGTGAGCTGGATGATATTTGAGCAAATCGACCAGTACCTGCGTATTGAAGAAATAAATACCCATCGAGCCCAGGAACGGCCGCTCCGGATCGTCACGGCTGACGAATTGCTCCTGGACTTTCGGATTTTTGGGTTTTTCAGCGAATGCCGAGATGTGACCATCGGGCTCGCGTTTCAACAACCCAAACCGGGGCGCATCATCTTTCGCGACGGGCTGGACTGCCACCGTTATATCGGCCTTTGTGTCCCAATGATATTCCGCCATGCGGGCATAATCCATGCGATAGAGATGGTCGCCCGCCAGGATCAGAACGTACTCCGCGTGTGTGGCCTGGATCTCGAACAACTGCTTACGGACTGCATCCGCAGTGCCTTGGTACCACCCTGTGTGTTCCATCGTCTGCTCAGCAGCCAGGATTTGTACCCAGCCAGTGTGGAAAGAGTTGAAATGATACGTATTGTTGATATGGCGGTGTAGCGAAACGGAATTGAACTGGGTCAGGATTGCGATACGGTGAATATCAGAGTTGATGCAATTGCTGATGGGAATGTCGATTAGTCGATATTTACCTGCGATGGGAACAGCTGGTTTAGAGCGCATCTTTGTGAGCGGGTAAAGTCTTGAACCACGACCTCCACCCATGATGACACCCAGGACGTCATTCATTGTTGGCATAGAGTCCTCCTGGTTGGTTGAATTGGAAACATACTTATATTATCGCTTAAATCCCAGCAATTGACGCATTTTTTGAAAGATAAACACAAGTGGATAGGTTAGTATGATTAACAGGTCGATCAACACGAGTAAAAAATAGAGTTTCATTTTGTTTCTCCTGCCTCACCCTACCCCACCCAGCCTCCCCTTCCCTCTCCTGCAGGAGAGGGAAGGGGAGGTGCCCACAGGGCGGAGGGGATAGGAGAGGTCAAAAAATGCGAGCCCACACTGTAGCGGTCTCGCATTCGCATTTATGCGTCCAGAGGACCGGAACATTATTATCCGCCTTTGTGATCCTCTGTCCTATCACTTCATGACAGGCGCTACTCCCCGGTTACATTACCGAAAAGTCTGTATTCAGTTTATAATGCCGAAGGAGGGAATCGAACCCTCACTCCCGAAGGAACACGAGTTTGAGTCGTGCGCGTCTGCCTGTTCCGCCACTCCGGCAAGTAGAACAAATAACAATTTGTTTTACGCCCCGCTAGTATACTCACTCCCAACACGAAGGTCAAGATGAAACTAGGAATTATCGGCTTACCCCAATCTGGCAAGACCACTATCTTCAATGCTCTCACACGAGGCGACACTCCCACCACAGCCAGCGCCGGTCGTATCGAAGTCCACACCGCTGTAGTGGATGTTCCCGATCCACGCGTGGATAAACTCTCTGGCATGTTCAACCCAAAGAAAACCATTTATGCCAAAGTCACCTATGCTGACATCGCAGGGCTGGAAGGCGGAGCGGCCAAAAGCGGCATCTCCGGTCAACTGCTGAACCAGTTGGCGCAAATGGATGCATTCATCCATGTAGTGCGTTGCTTCGAGAGTGAACTGGTTCCGCACCAGGCCGGGTCGGTGGACCCTGCCCGCGATGTGGAAACCATGCTGACAGAACTGCTGCTCAACGACCTGATCTCCGTCGAGCGCAAATTAGAGCGTTTGGCTGACGAATGGCGAAAGGGCGGTTCGGACAAGACTGTCGTCAACAAGCAGATTGCGCTCTTTGAACGGTTGCAGGCCACTCTTTCCGAGAATGAGCCGCTGCGCAAGTTGGAATTCACCGCCGACGAACTCAAGGAACTTTCCAGCTATGGTCTGCTGACCCGTAAACCCATCCTGACGGTTTTCAATCTGGGTGAAGGTCAAGCTACTCCTGATATCGAGCTCGATCATGCTTCAGTCGCCTTGCAGGGCAAACTTGAAATGGAATTAGCGCAACTGCCTGCCGAGGATGCCGCCCTCTTCATGGAGGAGTATGGCATCGAAGAACTCAGCCTGAGCAAAATGATCAGCCTGTCTTACGACCTGCTGCAATTGCAATCCTTTTTCACCGTTGGCGAAGATGAAGTGCGCGCCTGGACGACGCGGCGTGGCGCAAATGCGCAGGAATCGGCGGGTGAGATCCATACCGATTTGCAGAAAGGCTTCATCCGCGCCGAAGTGGTCTCTTATGAAGACCTGATCGAGTTGGGCGGCATGAACGAGGCCAAGGCCAAAGGCAAGTTGCGTTTGGAAGGTAAGGAATACCCCGTCAAAGACGGAGATATTATGCATATTCGCTTTAATTTGTAATGGAGGACCTCGCACACATAACTATAATAATTATGTAACAACTTTGTCTACATTGATTGAGGAGGACAGCATGTCACATCTATCTAAACAATGGGGGATACCGTTACTATTGTTCGTCTCGCTAACGTTCGTCTTGGCCTGTTCCATTACAACCGGCGCACCCGCCGTAACGCAACCTGCATTTGATCCCACCAAGGCTGCACTGGAGTTGGGAGCCACAGCCATGTCTTTGCAATTGACTCAGGCTGCTTTGAACGCACAGGTGCAACAACCTACCCAACCACCACCTTCTCAGCCAACCTTACCTCCACCCGAGCCGACCTTGCCTTCTACGCCTACCGAAATTCAGCCAACACCTACGCCGGATTTCGAAGAGCTCATGAAATCTGCCAAAATCCTGGTATATGAAAACACCGATGAGCGCAATATCGGTCTGTGGGTCCGAGATGCACTGGATGGTATGGGACTGAAATATACGCACACGGGATCCTACAGTGGGCATTTCATGGAATATCTGAATTCGGGTACAAAGTGGGATTTGATCATTGTCGACGCTGAGGATAAGGATAAAATTTCTGGCGAGTTCTGGGATGTGATCAATACGCGCCTGGCTCGCGATAAAGTTGCCTTGATTGCGGAAATCTGGTATCTCAACACCGAAGCAAACGGCCCGGTCAGCAAGATATTAAGCGGGTGTGGCGTCCGCTACCAAAAAGATTACCAATTAGCTGACTCCATCTATTGGTGGGTTTCAGATCACCCCGTATTCAACGAGCCCAACACAGTGCTACCGTTGCTGCATTACAATCGTTTCTGGGCCAACCAGACCGGGGACCAAATCCGCTTGGGAGGTGGCGGCGATGCCGTCCTGCTGGCAGGTTTGGCGGCCAAACCATCCAGTCAAGAGGCTGTGCTGGCAACCTGCTATGAAGGCCGTGTCATTATCCAAACCTTCTCCGACCACGATTATGATCAAGCAGACATCCTTCCGCTCTGGCAGAACTACATTTACAATACTTTGAAGAATCACTTTTTAGCAATTCAATAATTCTTTAAAGGAGTAGTCTATGACTTTTGCCCAGACCAAATGGAGCCTGGCGGACCTGTACCCCGGATTCAACACCCCCGAACTGGAATCCGCATTTGACGTCATTGATGAGCAAGTCACCTCCTTTGAGGGACTGCGCTCGAATCTGACTCCCGATATGCCTGCTGACCGTTTCCTGGACGTGGTGCGCGCCTCGGAGGAAATGACCCGCGTGGCCAACAAACTGTATTCGTTTGCCGGGTTGTCCTTTGCTGCTGATACACAAAACCAAACCGCGCAAAGCTTACAGTCACGCGTACAGCAATTTGTCGCGGACATGGAAAACCGCACCCTGTTTTTCAACCTGTGGTGGAAGGATCTGGACGAAGAAAATGCCAAACGCTTGATGGATATTTCCGGCGATTACCGTTACTACCTGGAGGAAATGCGCCACTTCAAACCGCACACGCTCAGCGAACCGGAAGAGAAAGTCGTCAACCTGAAGAACGTGACTGGCTCCCAGGCCCTGATAACACTCTATTCCTCGATCACCAATCGCTACGTGTTCAAGGTCGAAGTAGAGAGTGAAGTTAAAGAGTTGACGCGCGGCCAATTGATGACCCTTGTACAGGGGCCGGACCCTGACCTGCGCGCGGCAGCCTACCAGGAACTCTACCGGGTCTTCGGCGATGACGGTCCCATCCTGGGGCAGATGTACCAAACGATCGCGCGTGACTGGTACAACGAAAACCTGACCTTGCGCAAATTCAACAGCCCGATGGCTGTCCGCAACCTGACCAATGACATCCCCGATAAAGCGGTAGATACCTTGCTGGATGTGGCGCGTAAGAACGCGGGCATCTTCCAGCGTTACTTCAAGATGAAGGCCAAGGTGTTGGGGATGGAGAAGCTGCGTCGCTATGACATCTACGCACCAGTAGCTAAGGCTGAGAAATCGTTCGAGTTCGCCTCAGCAGCCCAAATGGTGTTTGATTCGTTCAGCGAATTCGATCCACAAATCAGCAAGCTGGCTCGTCGCGTCTTCGATGAGAATCACTTGGATAGTGAAGTCCGCAAAGGCAAACGGGACGGGGCTTTCTGCTGGTCCGTTTTGCCGGATATGACGCCCTGGGTGCTGCTCAACTATCAGGGCCGTGCACGTGACGTGGCCACCATGGCGCACGAACTCGGCCATGCTGTCCACTCGATGCTGGCTTCGCATCACAGTACCTTTACGTACCACTCGTCTCTGCCACTGGCCGAGACGGCCTCTACCTTCGGCGAAATGATGCTGACCGACCGCCTATTGGCCGAGGAGCAGGACGAAGACGTACGGCGCGATATCCTGTTCAAACAGGTGGACGATGCCTACGCCACCATCATGCGCCAGTCATATTTTGCGCTCTTTGAGAAGCAGGCGCACGAGATGGTGGTCAAGAATGCTTCGGTGGATGAACTGGCAGCGGCTTACATGGAAAACCTGAAAGAGCAATTTGGCGACTCGCTCGAGTTGAGCGATGAGTTCAAATGGGAATGGGTTTCGATCCCGCACATCTATCACACCCCGTTCTACGTGTACGCGTATGCTTTCGGGCAGTTGCTGGTGCTCTCGCTGTACCAGCAATTCAAACAGGAAGGGGACGCGTTCAAGCCCAAGTACCTCAAGATCCTTTCGGCGGGCGGGTCAGAGGCTCCGGCTAAGATTTTGTCCGAAGCCGGGATCGATATCGAATCGGCTGCCTTCTGGCAAGGTGGATTCGATGTGGTCGATGGGTTGGTGAAGCAATTAGAGGAACTTCCGGCTTAGTCAAAAATTACATCACTGGCTTTGGACTCCCGCAGACTACAACAACCTGCGGGAGTTTTTGCGTACTGTTTGTCGGGAATTCGTACATTTATTCTCATGTTAGTCTAAGATAAAAGATTTATATTACCAGTACGATATTTTGCAAGGTTCGTTATCCCTTAGAGGTAGCAATCGAATGAATGAACCATCTGCTTCAAATTCGGAGCGGTGGCGAGATCGACTGGTACGCTTTCGAACTCGTGTAAAGAGCGCAATTCCGTTCGTTACCGGCAT
This sequence comes from uncultured Chloroflexia bacterium, assembly GCA_963829615.1. Classification (GTDB taxonomy): domain Bacteria; phylum Chloroflexota; class Anaerolineae; order Anaerolineales; family Villigracilaceae; genus JAABUE01. The sequence continues at coordinate 51,630 of CAWHJM010000012.1, read as the reverse complement.
TTTAGCGGCTCTGTTGGCTATTCTGCTTTACAGTTTGCTTTTCCCTGGTCCGCATCAAATGACAACGCGCGAGGTGAACGACGCAATTGCCCAGGCAATGGCGTCGGCTACGCCACGTCCTGCCTTTTCGACACAAGTCTTCCAGGTAATCCAACCATCACTGGTTCTCATCCAAACCAAAGGCCATGATAGTAAGGGAGCCGATGAGAATAGCCTGGGGAGCGGGACGATCGTTACCACCACTGGTGAGATTCTTACCAGCTTGCATGTTGTCGCAGACGCTGACGAGATCACAGTGACCTTTGCAGATGGCACGCAATCAGGGGCGCAAGTGGTTCAGTCCCAGCCGGAGAACGATATTGCCGTTTTGCAGGCCGCCCAACTCCCCACTATCGTTGTGCCGGCCGTCCTTGGGAACCCCGGTGCCATGCACGTGGGTGACCAGGCCTTTGCGGTCGGCAATCCCTTTGGCCTATACGGCTCGATGAGCGCGGGGGTTATCTCGGGTTTCAACCGTACTTTCAAACCACTCGGTAGCGACCAAAGACTGGAAGGTTTGATTCAGATCGATGCGGCCGTGAACCCTGGCAACTCAGGCGGCCCGCTATTGAACCGCGGTGGTCAGGTGATCGGTGTTGTTACCGGGATTGTTAATCCAACGGATGAAAATTTCTTTGTGGGGATCGGATTTGCTGTGCCCATCAATGTGGCTGTCAGTGGGATGGGTTCGCCGCCATATTAGTAGATACTGGAAGGAGAGATAACCGATGAATCAGAGCATGGATTCAGAAAACCGCAAGCCAATGGAACGTGTGTTGTACGAGGTCAAAAAGATCATTGTCGGACAGGACCATCTGCTGGAACGGTTGGTGGTGGCCTTGCTGGCGCGCGGACATATCCTTGTGGAAGGTGTGCCCGGGCTGGCAAAGACCATGGCGATCAAGACCCTGGCGGATGCGATTGGCGGCGAGTTCAAGCGCATCCAGTTCACGCCCGATCTTGTTCCCGCTGACCTGATCGGGACTCGCATCTACAACCAGAAGACCGGCGAATTCAATACTTCGCTCGGCCCGGTCTTCACCAACCTGCTGCTGGCGGACGAGATCAACCGCGCGCCGGCCAAGGTGCAAAGCGCGCTGCTCGAAGTGATGCAGGAGCATCAAGTGACCATCGGGCGCGAGACGTTCAAGGTGCCGAATCCCTTCCTGGTGCTGGCGACGCAGAACCCCATCGAGACCGAAGGCACCTATCCGCTGCCAGAAGCGCAGGTAGACCGTTTCATGCTCAAGGTGCTGGTCGGGTATCCCAATTCAACCGAGGAATTCGTCATCGTCGAGCGCATGACGGGCGCGCTACAAGCCGTGCAGAAGGTGTTGACCACCGAAGACCTGGTCGCTTTGCAGGCGCAGGTTGACAAAGTGTACGTCGACCCGGCGCTGATCGAATACGCCGTCCGCATGGTGACCGCCACCCGCGAACCGAAAGAAGTCGGTTTGCAGGAGATCGAGCATTACATCATGTTCGGCGCCAGCCCGCGCGCTTCGATCAACCTGATCCTGACCGGGCGGGCGCTGGCCTTCGTGCGCGGGCGCAATTACGCCCTGCCGCAGGATGTGCTTGACATGGCGCTGGACGTAATCCGGCATCGTCTTGTCCTTTCGTACGAAGCGCTTTCGGACAATGTGACTGCCGACGATCTGCTAGATAAGATATTCGACCGTATCCCGATCCCAGTGGTGCCACTCCGTGAGCATGCCGACAACTTCCGTAGCAACTCCTGAGCGCATTCTGCAGCGACTCGACTGGCAGGTCATCCGGCGACTGGATGGCCTGTTGCAGGGCGACTACCGCAGCCTGTTCTACGGTTACGGGGTAGATTTTGCCGACCTGCGCGAATACCAACCGGAAGATGACATTCGCTACATCGACTGGAACGTCACGGCGCGCATGGATTCGCCTTATATCCGGCAGTATGTTGAGGACCGCGAGATTACGGCCTGGTTCCTGCTCGACCTGAGTCCGTCGGTGGATTTTGGGATGGCAGAACACCAGAAGCGTGGGATGCTGGTCGACTTCGTGACCACTATGGCGCGGGTATTGACCAAGCACGGCAATCGCATCGGAGCCATGTTCGCCGCAGGCGGCAACCGTATCGAACACACCATCCCGGCGCGGGGCGGGCGTATGCAGGTGTTGCGGCTGGTTAACGATTTGCTCAAACAGCCTCGTCTCTCGCATGCGCCATTTACGGACCTGACACCGCTGCTCAAAGGCGGTTTGAATGCCATCAAAAGACGTTCAGTGATTTTCGTAGTCTCCGATTTCATCTGTGAGCCGGGCTGGGAGCGACCATTGAAGTTGCTCAACCAGCGCCATGAAGTCCTGGTGGTGCGGTTGTGGGACCCACGCGAAGTAGAGTTGCCGGATATCGGTTCGGTTGTAATCGAAGATGCCGAAACTGGCGAGCAAATGTATATCGACACGCACGACCGAGGCTTTCGTCAGCGTTTCCAGGAGGCTGCGATACAGCGCGAAGCGGATTTAACGGAAGCATTCAAACGGTCCGGGGTGGATGCGCTTTCGTTGTCCACCGAAGAGGATATGGTGCGCGCAATCGTCCGTTTTGCCAAGCTGCGACAACAACGTCGCAAAGTGAGTTGAGAGACCATGACGTTTACCTGGCCCTTGATGCTGCTGACCCTGTTGCTGATTCCGCTTTTCGTCTTTATCTACCTGCGGATTCAGCAGCGGCGGCAAAAAATCGTCGAGAATATCGGCAATCTGGGGTTCGTGCAGGATGCCAGTGGCGGACGGATTGGCAGGCGTCGCCACATTCCTATGATCCTGTTCCTGGTTGGTCTGACAATTATGCTGGTTGCGTTGGCACGCCCGCAAGCGACCGTCAGACTGCCAGGGCTGGAAAGTACCGTCATCCTTTCCTTTGATGTTTCCGGCAGTATGGCAGCCGATGATATACAACCGACGCGCATGGAAGCTGCCAAGGCTGCTGCGCGTGAGTTTGTGGGACGCCAGCCCAGCAATGTGGATATCGGTGTAGTCGCTTTCAGCGATGGCGGGATTTCGGTACAGCCGCCGACAAAGGACCAGGCAGCCATCCTGGCCGCTATTGACCGTCTGACACCCCAGCGGGGTACCTCGTTGGGCAGCGGGATTCTGGCTTCACTCAACGCGATTGCTGCCAGCCGGGGAGAAGTTCCCGAGGCGACTACCAACCTGACACCCGTCCCGACGCCGACACCTGTCCCATACGGGACTTATATCCCGGCAGCGATTCTCCTACTGACCGATGGCGAAAATACCACCAATCCCGATCCAATCGTAGCGGCACAGACCGCGGCAGAGCAAGGTGTGCGTGTGTACACCATCGGCGTAGGCAGCGCCGCAGGAACCACCCTGACAGTCAACGATTTCACGGTTTTCACGCAGTTGAATGAGCCCATGTTGCAACAGATTGCGTCTATGACAGATGGTATGTATTTCAACGCCGAGAGCGCAGATGACCTGCGCGAGATTTATCAAAATCTGGATTCGCAAGTAATTATCAAGCCAGAAAGAACGGAAATCACCTCGATTTTTACGGGCGTCAGTATTTTGTTCATGCTCATCGGCGGCGCGTTTTCGCTGGTGTGGTTCAGCCGCTTGCCGTGATTTCTAGAAAAGTTTGCTCCTGCCGCCGGTCCAGCGGCGAGCGAAGGTCGCCAATAGGTCGCCGCCTAGCGCACATGATGGATAAAGATCTTAGAGGTACAAGATGAAATTGCTTTGGCCCGGGTTCCTGCTTTTGCTGGGGTTGATTCCCATCATCATCGCAGTATACATTTGGATGCTGCGACGGCGACGGCGTTACGCGGTGCGCTACTCGAGCCTGTCATTGGTGCGCGCGGCGCTTCCGCAACAATCGCGCTGGCGACAACATTTGCCGCTGGCGCTGTTCCTGCTGGGCTTTGCCAGCCTGGTGGTCGCCCTGGGACGTCCGATGGCGAGCGTGGTTGTGCCGTCCGGAAATGCAACCATCGTACTCGCCATGGACATTTCCGGAAGCATGTGCTCGACCGATATCGAACCCAACCGTCTGCTGGCCGCCGAGGATGCTGCCTTATCGTTCATCCACAGCCAGCATTCGAACACACAGATCGGCATCGTTGTATTTGCGGGTTTTGCTGAGATCATCCAGGCTCCCACTCGTGACCAGGCTGCGCTCGAAAGGGCTATCCGAGGCTTATCCACAGCTCGCCGGACGGCCATTGGCAGCGGTATCCTCAAATCACTGGATGCCATTGCCGAAGTAGACGAGAGCATTCCGCCCAGTGACTATTCCTTTGCGGCGAATAATGTCACTCCGGTTCCGCCTGGGACATATGCGCCGCACATCATTGTGTTGCTGACTGATGGGGCCAGCAACGCCGGTCCCTGGCCGCTGGATGCTGCGCAGCAAGCCGCGGACCGAGGCATCCGCATCTACACCATCGGCTTTGGCACTGACCAAGGTGCTCCCTTCGCTTTCTGTGATGCACCTTTCCAGGGTAACTTTTTTGGCGGTGGTTTTGGCGGTGGCGGTGGTTTTGGTGGCTTCCGCGGAGGCATTGACGAGCAAACGCTCACGCAAATCGCAGACCTGACCGGCGGCAAATATTATCAGGCCAAAAGCGCAAGTGAGCTCAACAACGTTTTCAAGAGTCTGCCCACTTACCTGATTACCAAGCACGAAAGCATGGAAATCAGCGTGATTTTCACAGCGCTGGGCGCGTTGCTGGCTGCGGCTGCCATCCTGCTCTCGATGTTGTGGAATCCGTTGCAGTGAGTTGGGCGTTTTTATTCCAAATTAGTCCATGTTTCATCAATCGTTATACTTTTATGCTTTTTGACTTCTCTGATAAACCAGGGTAGTTTTTCAATATCCTTGCCCTTTGTATAACCGTCAATAATTGTAAAAATCAAGTACAAATCCCAATCTCGAATTTTGTCGAGAAGAAATTCTAAATGTTGAACATCATATTGTCCTGAATTTTTAAATTGCTTCCAAAGGAAGTAATTTTCGTCATGAAACTGAATAATGTTAAGCATATCATCATCATTAATGAATTCGCTTGCAAACGCTCTTGCTAATGACTCGTGGCTTTGCGGGTCAATCGCTTGAACACCTGACATCGCGTCTGCTTTAAATGTGTCGTGGACATGAATCAGGAATTTTAGTTTCCAATATGTTTCTTCGTTGTTTATGCGATAACTTAATTTTGCGAGATTTGCTTCTAAATCAGCAATATGGTTCTTGACCTTACCTTCAGGGTGACCAGAACGAGGCTCTCCAAAATTGACATTATTCTGGTAGCGAGAATCCGTCATTACCTGTTCGATAATCTTTTTGTAATTCATAACCGCTACATCTTTCTTCGAATCAAACGCCCAATCGTTTATGGATAGCAATAGTCATTTCCTTGTAAGGTACTGCGATAACGCATAGCACAGCTTGAATAACCAGGCTTATGAAGGCTCCAGTGGGCAGCCAACAAATTATTCATCATTCTTCCATCGCGAATGTCTTGCCATGCCCGGGGTACACGGTATTGATAGCAAAGCTCATCAGCTTTTCAACGCTGACATCCGCTGCCTCTGGGTCATCCATCATGGAATTGAGAGTCGGATTTTCGGTGTTATCGAATAGATCGCCGCAAAACAGATCGCCACTGGCTGTCAGGATTCCGATGGAGCCTGTCGAGTGACCAGGGATGGTAAGAACTGTGGCATCGAATTCATATTCAGAAAGAGTGTATCTATCTTCAACGAATAGATCGGCGCTAAACCTGTTTGATTTGCCAAACCTGAAAAAAACCGGAGCCAGCATTTTGACCAGAGCATTGCCTGATTTTCTGTTCCAGAACATATCCCCGCGTTCGGCCATTCCGGTATCGTCTTTGTGCATGGCGATTTTTGAGCGAACTTTTCGCGGAGATAGGCGGCATTGCCGATGTGATCAAAATCCCCGTGTGTTAAAACGATAAGCTTGAGATTACCCGGCTTGCAGCCTGCGCTTTCAAGCGCGCTCTCAAGTTCGCTGCGACGGTTTGAACTTCCTGTGTCTATCAAGATATAGCCATTGTCGGTTTCTATAAGATAGCAGTTAACACTGCCCAATTTGTAAGGTAACGATAAAGTAATTGTTTTGATTTTTTGCTGCATGGTTTTTCCTTACTGTACTGGCTGCCAGACCTCCACGTTATCAAAGAACACTTTGTAGCCGTTCTCCCCTGCAAAATTGAAAGCATACACAAAGAAGGCTGCTTCGCCGGGCTGGTCGAAAGGCTGAGACACACTGACTTCGTCCACGCGCTGGTCGTTGATGAAGAGCGTGATGCTGTCCAGGTAGCAGGTGATGCCAATACGGTTGACCGCCTCGGGTGATGACTTGAACGCATTGGTCTCGTACCAGAATTGGCCGACCGAATTTTGTTTCGTCAGAGGGATATCCTCGCCATTCACGATTTGGGCGAGGATGTAAGAATTATCTTGCAGATTGAACTCGGCGTAATAGTAATTGTCCGTATCCTGGAATTGACAAAAGACGCCAAAGGTGCCGTCTTGCCGTCCAGGCAGTCCCTGCACATCGAACCAGATCTCATAAGGGACGAAATCCACCGGGAAATAGGCCCAGTCGGCGGAATCGAGCTCTGCGATCTGGAAGCTATAAGCCTCGTTCTCGTATTGGATGATGGTTTTCCCATCATCGAAGACCGGCCAACCCAACGCATCGGACGAGAAGTCGTCGTAGAGCGAATGGTCGTCCAGGCGTTGTTCGCCTGTCAGGGTGAGTCCGGAGTCTGTGGGTACGGGAGCAGGCGAGGGGGCGGCCAGAGTCGCTGTCGGCAAAATTTGCGGAGTGGCCGACACTTCAGTGATAATCGGCACGGGCGCAGCCGACTCTCCTATTGTCCTGTTTTGGAAGTATGCATATCCGCCCACCCCGACGACCGCTATACAAATCATCCCCAGGCAACCAATACTCAGAATCAGAATCCACCAGGGAAAACGGCGTTTTGGTTGCGAACGGACCGGTGCAGGCGTGCTTACTCCAACGGCCTGGCCGCAGTTTTCGCAAAAGCGGGCGCCGGGTTGTAAAGTTGCACCGCAATTATTACAAAAATGTTCTTGGGTCATCTTCAATCTCCTGCCAGAATAGCCTCATCCATTAATGCACAGATCTCCAACGGCATGCCTTTGAACTCATCCCGCGCCAGCGCGATTGCGCCCTGGTCGCATTTGTCTATGCATACGCCGCAGCCCATGCACTTTTCGTAATTCACTTGCATGGAGATGTCGCCCATTTCCAGCGCGCCGAACTGGCAGTAGTCCACGCAGTTTGCGCAGCCGATGCACAGGTCTTCATCTATCTGCGAAACATAGCCCGAAGAAGCCAGCATCGGGACGCCGTTGCGTTGTGCTTTCATCGCGCCGCAGCAACATTCGCAGCAGTTGCAGATAGCATAGAAACGTTCCAGCATAGCATCCTTGAAAAAGGCATGATGCACGTGTCCGCGCTCATCTTCGGCCTTCAGGATCTGGATGGCCTCATCACGCGTGATCCAGCGTGAGCGCTCCGGCTGGTGTTCGCGGATGAAACTGGCGAATGGGTCGCCCACGATCAGACACACGTCCAGCGGTAGGCAGGGATTTTCCACCGCAACCCGGCAGGGGCAATCCAGCGCCACGATGCGCTCCGGGTTCTTCATCACGATCGAGCGCGCTCGTTTGTAGGGAATGACCTGTTCCAGGTCGGGAATCTTGATCTCTTCGTTGATCAGAACCAGTTTTTTTGCTGTCTCGAGTGGTATAGCCTTACCATGGTAAGTGTCCGCAAAGCCGATGGTTTCCGCTGCGGATTCGTTCCGTTTCTTCTCTGTGACCAGGCGGTCGAAGAATCCTGCCAGAGGGGCAAAATATTTCGAAAGCGGATGATCGCCTTTGCCGATACCGATGTACAGATACGGCCAGCGTCCATATATATAGCCGTGTAAAAAGTCAAAAAATGAATAATCGGGAGTATTGCGCGCCTCTTCGATAAATGCCTGAGTGGATGGTTTGATAAAGGGAATTTTCATGGGATGCCTCCTAAGAAGTCTGATTCCATAGTACAGAAATAACAACCCCATGAAAAGCGCCATCTGTCCGCAATCTGTGAGATAAATATCATTTATTAAAAAAACACCCCTTAACCGCAGAGCCGCGGAGTTCGCAGAGTTAATAATTTCTCTCTGCGCTCACCGCGACCCTGGGGTTACGGTTAGAACTGTAACAGGTTACTCAGCTTCGTAGTCTGCTGGTGCCTCATCCACCGACATCATCGGTTCATCAGTGGGTTTCTTGTCCAACATTTGCATCATGAGAATAACCACTTTGGTATAGAATTTTGTTTCGCCTTTATCCTCGTAGCGGTCGGTTTTCAGGCGCCCTTCGATATACACCAGGCTGCCCTTCTTGAGATACTCCTGGCAGACTTCGCCTAGTCGGCCCCAGGCTTCCACGTTGATCCACTCGGTGTACTCCTTGGCCTCGCCTTTGGACTTCCAGCGGTTACTGACAGCAACACTGAAAGTGGTCACCTGTTTGCCTGTTGGTGTGTAACGACTCTCCGGATCTTTCCCTAAACGTCCAATCAATTGAACACGGTTAAGAGCTGGCATTGCGTATCCTCCTTTTTACCTTTATAGTTGGGTTGATAAAAATATTTTAAAACGAAAATTTTAAAAAGTCAACAAACAATTTTGTTATGAAACGAACTCTGACGCTCATCCTCGCGCTTCTCCTCCTGACCTCATGCTTGCCAGCCATTTCGGCGGCAACCCCTGGCCCCACAGTTCCTCCCGCTTATATCGTCACCCCGACGCCTTTCCAGCCACCGACGGTCACCATCACTCCGGTCGTTGCCCAGGAGCCAACCGCCACACCGATCCCAGGTCCGGTACGTGTTCTCATCCTCAGCATCGACGGTTTCCGTCCTGATGCTATCGAACTGACCCCCATGCGCAACCTGCAGGCTTTGATGCGGGAAAGCGCCTACTCGCTCGTCGCGCAGACCATCTTCCCCAGTGCCACGCTGCCCTCACACGCCTCCATGCTGACCGGGCTGTGCCCCGATAAACACGGCGTTACATGGAACGACTACCTCCCCGAGCGAGGCTACGCCAACGGCACCGACATCTTCGACCTGGCACATGCCGCCGGGCTGCGCACGGTCATGGTGGTGGGCAAAGAGAAATTACGCCAGATCACCGAGCCGGAGAGCACTGATGTGTTTGAATTCATCAACGACCGCGATACCGTTATTGCAACGCGCGTGGCCGAACTAATTCCCCAGGGCTTTGGCCTGATGTTTGTCCATTTTCCCACGCCCGACTGGATGGGACACGAATATGGCTGGCTCTCGCCCGAGCAATTCAGCGTACTCTTCCGCGCCGACGAAGCCTTGCAAACTATCCTGGACGCCCTCCAGGAAGCCGGGATGCGCCAGGATACGCTCATCATCGTTACCGCTGACCATGGCGGGCATGACACCACACACGGCACCAGCCGCCCCGAAGACATGACCATCCCCTGGATTGTGGCCGGGCCGGGTGTGCAGCATGCGGTGCTGTTCACGAACGTCAACACGACTGACACCACTGCCACTGTCGCCTGGGCGTTGGGCCTGCCACTCCAACCTGACTGGGATGGCCGCCCCGTGTTGGAAGCTTTTGGTTTACCGGATGAGCCCCACCCGCAGCCGCGTTGTCCTTAAAACAAAAAGCCCAGCTCGAAAGCCGGACTTTCTGGCATATGAACGTATAAATGAGTTAGAGTTATGCTTTCTTGAGAGCGGGTAAGCCGGTTTTCATTTCGATAACTTTGTAACCAGCCGGGACGGCATCCAGCGCTTTTTCGTTCTTGATTTCGCGAGAGAAATAATACAATGTAGTTTCCTTCCCGCTGGAGCGTTTGATCTTGTTGGCGTGCAGGTAGTAAGTCTGACCTTTGGAATTAACGTGTGAATAAGCCATTTTTTAAATCTCCTTTCCTCTAATAGAGGCTAACGATATACTTAGTTTAACACAGGTTTTCCGGGTGTCAACCGACAAAACGTACTAATTTAGAACATTAATTCTATCTATTTTAACTGAACCAAAACAAGTTCAAGGAAAAAAGAGATGACTGAGTCAATGATGATCGTTTCAACATTGGAAGAATTGCGCTCCGCTCGCGCCATTCTGGACGAGCCGGTTGGTCTGGTGCCAACCATGGGGTTCCTGCACGAGGGACATCTCTCCCTCGTCAGACAGGCGGCGCAGGAATGCGCCAGTGTAGTTGTCAGCATTTTCGTCAACCCGACGCAGTTCGGGCCCAGCGAAGACCTGTCCGCGTATCCGCGTGACATGGAACGCGACCTGCGTTTGCTTGAGCCGCTGGGCGTGAACCTGGTATGGACTCCCTCGCCCGAGATCATGTACCCAGACGGTTACCAGACCTGGGTCGAGGTAGAAGCGTTAACGGGATTTCTCGAAGGGGCGCAGCGTCCCGGTCACTTCCGCGGGGTCACAACGATTGTGACCAAACTGTTCACTGGCGTCCAGCCTGCCAGAGCCTATTTCGGGCAGAAGGATGCTCAGCAAGCGGCCGTTATCCGCCAGATGACACGCGACTTGAATTTCCCGGTTGAGATTGTTATCTGCCCGATTGTGCGCGAACCGGACGGGTTGGCCATGTCGAGCCGCAACACGTATCTCAACCCTGAACAACGCCAGGCCGCAACAGTGTTGTACCGTGCCCTGAACGCTGCCAAAGATGCCTATGACTTGGGCGAGCGCGATGCGGAGAAGCTACGCGCCATTATGCGCGAGACGATTGCTGCCGAGCCGCTGGCACAGATGCAGTACGTTTCCTGTGCGGATTATGACACTTTGCAAGAATTGGAAACGATCAGTAGCAAAGCCCTGCTTTCGATGGCAGTCTTTGTGGGCAAAACGCGCTTGATCGATAATATAGTGTTGGGGTAAACGGGGAAACCTTGCGAAGCCCTGTCCTGAGGAGAAAACCCGAAGGATCGAAACTTTCGCAGGGTTCAGTGTCATGGCCCCCAGCGCATTTTCTGCGCAAAAGATACGAGTGAGACGGCAGGCCGGCCATCTGTATAATAGATTTCAGCCTTGCCGCCCTGATAGATGTTCTCGACCGGTGCGATAGCAAGAATGGCGAAAGTGGCATCCGGCGCCCACAGGATTTCGTTGACGTTCTCAAATGGCGTAGGGATCAGGTTTGTCCGATTGGTAACGCCGTCAGGTGCCGAGCGCACCATATACAGCGGCACACGGCTGGCCACATCCTCTACATTCGACTGCGTATTGAAAAAGTAATATAACTGGTTATCCGGGCTGAGGATAGGTGCCTGGGCAAAGCCAATCGGTCCATTCGCGCCATCGAAAGAAACCAGTGCGTTGACCGTTCCATCAGCGTTGATGCGCCATAGACCGGGGGAGATCATGCCAAGATAAGGGCTGGCTGCGTAGTAGGCACTACTGTCAGGAACCCACGAACCGTCACAACAGGAGACAGGATTATCTTTGGACCTGACCAACGCGTTACCGCTAAGATAGTAAAGCGCATAGACGCCGCCTTCGTAGTAGCCGATGTTGACCAGCAATTTGCTCCCATCCGGTGCATATTCATTCGGGGTATAGCCTTCGCGCAAGATGGCAAATCCGGGAGAATTGTCAATCTGATTCTCAAGCACCTTGTTGATTGCACCGCTGTTCAGGGCGTAGAAATTCAAACCACCCAGCCCAAAAGCGATCGTTTTCCCATCAGGCGACCAGGCGACGCCATTGACTGAACTGGTGATATACGAATCGTCACTACCAAGCGGACCGCCGTCCACCAGTATGCGACGGTTGGAGCCATCTACGTTCACCAGCAGGAGTTGGTTGTTACTTATGAAAGCCACGCTGCCATCCACCTGCGAGACATCGTATGTGTTGACATTGCTAGGTTCGAAGGTGATCTGCTCCACAGTCTCACCATTCATTTCCAGGCGGTAGACTTGCAGGAAACCGGCGCTGTCGTTGTTGAGATAATATAGAGGGTGCGGGAGCAGGCCGGAGGTCTCAGGAGGAAGCGTGGAGGTTGCAACAGAAGAAGGAGCGTTAGGTGTCAGTGCCTGCATGGTCTCGGCAACGACGGTCTCTACGTTTGTCGGGGAAGAAGGGCCCGTTGGTTGAGTTGCGCAGGCCAGGGCAGCCAGACTTAAAGCCAAGATGGCTGTGAGCAGTTTTTTCATATGTACCTCTAAAAATGGGATTTAGACTTGTTCGAAGCGCTGCACAGGGACAACGAAGAGCGTGGCGCGGCTTTCCTTTGGATCAGATTCCCCCAATTGGTCTCGAACAACCTGGATGCCTGCCTCCACGCGTTCGTCATCTACACCGATCAGCAGGGTGACTACGCCGCTGCGCAGGAATCCGCCCGTGGAAGCGATGCGGGTCACGCGGAAGTTGCTGGCTGTTAACGACTGGGTAACTTGTTCGGCATCTGAGTCCTTGACAATGACAATAATCATTTTCATGGTTATATCTCCTCAAAGTATTCCACGGGCAGGGCAAAGATGGTCGCGCCTCCAACCGTCACTGGGACGGGAGTAGGCAGGGGCATGGGCGCTCCCTCTACCGGCATGGTCAGGTATTCTACTCTTTGGCGGCAGGTTTTGTGCAAGGTTTCGATCAGGCTGGCTTCCATGCCTTCGGGTAAACCGATCAGCAGAGTTGCGTTGCGGCGTCCTAGAAAGCCGCCTGTGCTGGTCAAGTAAACGGCTGGCGCGCCAAGCAATTCGGCTGCACTGGTAGCCTGTTCAATATCCTGTTCCTGTACAACAGCCATGATCAGTAAGCGAATGGGCGATTGGGGAGACATCATCTTGCTCCTCTTAGATTTGTTCGAATTGGTCTACCTTCAACACAAAGACCGTGGCTGCGTTTTAAGCCAGGGTCAATGGCCGGGGCGCTATGATTGCGAATTAGCTGAACAGCGGCTTCGACCTGCTCTTTCTCGACGCCGATCAGCAGAGTGGAATTTCCTCGCCGCATGAAGCCGCCGGTAGATGCGATACGTGTGACGCGATAATTTGCATCCAGCAAGGCTCCGAGTACTTCTTCGCCATCAGCATCGCGCAACAGGGCAATGATCAAGCGTTTTTCAGAATTCATCGTAAGACTCTACCTCGAACATAAAAATGGTTGCGCCGCCGACTGTCACCTCGGTGGGCGCAGGCATCGGGAATCCAGCGCCACGCAACGGGGATGAGACGAATTCCACGCGCCGTTTACAACTGTTCTGGAGCGCCTTGACTGCAACTTCCTCACGACCTTTCTGCACGCCGATTAACAGAGTGACATTCTTTCTGCTGAGGAAACCACCCGTACTGGACAGGCGCGCCACGGAGAAACCCAGTTTGGACAGGGATGCCAGCGCACTTTCCAGGTCTGCTTCCTGGATGATAGCAGCCACCAGGTGTGTGACGGAAGAAATGGCTGCGCCCAGGCTTAACAATTCCGGCCAGTTATAGTTTTGTTCGGTCAGGGCTGAATCCACTTCGCTGACCAGTTGGGAGTAGTTATCTTCGGAGATGACCCCGTCACGCAATAAACCTGTCAGGGCGCCGCGCTGAGCACGCAGCGCTTCACGGTGGGCAGTATCCAGTTCTTCGGCTTCCACTGCCGGATCGGATGTGATGACTCGCCTGACAGCATCAACCAAGGTGTCATTTTGACGTTCCATCACGGGAGCCAGCCGCCGCCAGGTATGTTCGGAGATCAGGCCCTGCTGGTTCATGCGACGCAAATAATCGTAACCGGCGCGCCCGGCTACGAAGCGGGCGTGGCGGCGTTCGTATTCCTCCTGAAAGACCGAGCGTTGTACCAGTTTGAGTTTTTTGACCAGCCAGTCCATGGAAATGCCCTGGAATAGCAGTGTGAAAAGCACCACACCGAAGGCCATACTTCGAAGCATGTTGACTTGTATCAAAACATCCGGCTTTACATCCACAGGGAGGGTCAAAGCCAGCGCCAGGGCAATTGCCCCACGCAGGCCGCCCCAGTACAGAACGTGTTTCCATTTTGTAGAAATGTCACGGTTGAAAATGGAGAAACCGTAGATCCCCACTGCGCGCGCCAGTAACACTGCCAGGATGGCTATCCCGATGGCAGGTAAATTTTTCAGCATGTCCCCAATGTCAATGGCCAGGCCAATCAACAGGAAGATAAAGGAGTTCGCTAGAAAAGCGGCATATTCCCAAAAATTAAATACCACCACGCGTGTGGTTGCGGACATACCGCGCGGCCCAACATTCCCGTTTACGATGCCGGCTACTACGACAGCCAATACCCCGCTGACGCCGAGTACGTGCTCGGCAATCAGATAGGAGCCGAAGGCCAGCACGGTAGTCAACGTTGTCTCCACTAGCGCATCGTCAATGCGGCCGATAACCTGCGAAGCAAGCATTCCAAGCACTACGCCGGTCAAAACACCTCCACCGGCAATTTTCAAGAATTCAGCAATCCAAAGTCCCAACCCGGAGTCGGCGGAAAGGGTGGATTCGCCGTGTGTTGCAATCCCCGCAACTGCTAGCATGATGTTGAACAACACAATAGCCGTGCCATCATTGAGAAGGCTTTCTCCTTCCAGCAGCACCTGTAAGCGTTTGGGCACGCCGAGCCGCCGAAAGAGCGCCACTACCGCCACCGGGTCAGTGGCTGCAATCAATGCTCCGAAAACCATCGCGAATTCGATTGCAATGCCAATGTTGGCCGCATAGATCAATCCGCCTACTACCACAGTGGTCAGGATAACGCCCGGAACGGCCAGTGTCAGGATCAACCCGAAATCACGGCGCAAGTCATCCAAGCGCAGATGGAAGGCAGCCTCAAAGACCAGCGGTGGGACTAACAAAGAAAGGATAATGTCGGAAGAAATCGGGTTTGGAAGCGGTTCAAAAATTGCTGAAATAAGCAATCCAATACCCACCAGCCCGACGGTATACGGCAAGCGGTAGCGTCGCACAAAGATCGCTACCAATGAAGCGATCAATAACAAGCCAATAATTGCTTCTTCTGCCAGAACGATCTGGCTTACTTCTTCGCCATTCATATACTAAAGCCATTCCTAGAAAGAAACGATACAGGGAGCAGGGTCATCTACGATAACACTTTTGCCATTTGGAAATTTTACTTCCGTGCGATCAAGCCCCCGCACGATCTTGAGGCCTTTGTATTGTACCGTAACCGGCCAAGGGAAAGGATTTTCTCCCTCGAGACGCACGCTTGTGGATGAAAGCACCTGCACCCCCAGCACTTGCAAGAACAACCCCACCGGCGCCAGCCCGCTGACGGCGTTACGTTCGCCAAGTCCCAGGCCAGTTTCGGCGTGATAACGCTGGTAGAAAGCATGCTTTTGTTTCAAGTTACGGATCACACCTGTCATCAAGTGCGCCACCAATCGCGCCGCTTCCTGGCGAAAGCCATAAGCCAACATACCCTCACAGATCAACTGGTTCCAGGGCAGATATACACTCGAAAGTGCCGCATCAGCTTCTGCATTTGGTACAGTCGGGCAGGCCGGGATTCCGAAGGGGCGGTCGAAACGTTCCGCGTTCAGAATATTGCGACTGATCATTACCTGTGCTTGCTGGACACCAGGAACGCCCGCCCACAGCGGGAGCATCAGAGTATGGTCTTCGCCAGTGTAGTCCAACCTGCGGACGATCACTTTATCTTTTGCGTCCACTCCTTTGATCTGGATACGTCCGATCTTTTCATGAACCTGTTGGCTGGTCGCTACCATACCGCCGCTGCGCCAGTGAAACTGTCCTCCGAGAATGATCTCATTCTCGCCCTTAGTGACATATTCGCTGATGACCACCTGCGGTCGCTGCGCTGCCGGACTTTTGGTCTGCACCTCGATCAGGAGGCGGACCGGCGGCTCGAAGATTTGCTTCAACTTGATCGTCCCGGAACCTCGCAGGCGTCCCAAAACCTTGCCGGAAGTGTTTTCACCGGTTTCACGGTCACGGTAGCGATACAGACCCACACGCGGATTCCAGGCTTCATCCAACGCGGCTTTCAGAGTTTCGACCTGCTTCTTGACCAATCCCAACTCATTTTCCCGGCCAAGTTGTTCTGCCATCTGGCTAAGGGACTGTGCTTCGCGATACAACATCGCTAACAGAGCCGGGTTGTGCATGCAACTAATGTCCACACCCTGGGACCAGGGATTCCATGTATCGAACGTGGGATTCTCTTCGTAACCGGTTTGCATCAAGTGTGTCCACTCAGGGATGCCATCACGGTCACGATCGTTCATCGGGGAAAACCAGGACCAGAAAAATTTCAATAATTTTGGAAACACTTCTTCCAGAAAACGCTCGTCGTCAGAAGTGCAATACAAGTTCCAGGCCAGGCTGGCTAAAATGGGCATGGCCTGATAGCGCCCAAGCTGACCACCGAGGCCGGGTTTGCCATCAACGGCACCGTCTTGTGTTTGCACAGCCAGGAAGTTACGCAGCAGTCCCTGGGTCAGGTTCGGAGCGACGGGCAAAATGGAGGACAGGTAATAGGTATCCAGCGGCGATTGTCCGCTCCAGGAGGTATGATAATCGCTGCCATCGCCCTTGTGAGAATATCCCTGGTCAGGCCCACGCACCTGGACGAAAGATGGATATGGCAAATTATCGTTGGCGGGGAAGAACAGGCTGAAGGCTGTGTTCTGGCTGAGCGCCAGAGCTGCATCCCATTCGGGATCGCCGGTCTGGAATTCGATACATTCTCCAGCGTTGACCAACTCGATGCGCGCGCGTTCGGCGTCCC
Source organism: uncultured Chloroflexia bacterium (assembly GCA_963829615.1). GTDB lineage: Bacteria > Chloroflexota > Anaerolineae > Anaerolineales > Villigracilaceae > JAABUE01. Next base: position 34,735 of record CAWHJM010000012.1, on the reverse strand, counting down.
AGGGCTGGGCAGCAACAAGACGAGCCGTATCGAAGGAGGTCTGGTGCCCGCCAGTAGCGGTTTGTGCCCAGGTCAATTGGCGGGAAGTGCCGGGGTCGAGTTCGAGATCCACCATCAGCGAAGGATGTGGCCCGGGTCCCGGGAGCGGGCCACCGGTCAGGAAAAGAAGCGGGATCAGTCCGCTGGTTTGTCCGACCAACACGTTGACCATCTGCATCTGGGTATGGCTGAAGGCGTGTCCGTCCAGCGGGACAAGCGCGGCGCACATCTCCAGGCGTGGTTTACGCCTTTCGGTGGAACGATTGGCAACTGTCACGCGTCCGGTGATTGTGTTGGAATCGGGCACGCGTACTTCATAGGTGACTTCCAGCCCCTCGATGGGCGAGAAGGTCAGTTCCAGAAAATTGGGGTAACACTTGCGGATGACGGGCGGCGTGGCAAACTCAGACACGTCCACGACAGTGGTCCCGTCTTCAGTAAAACGGGGAAAAATGCGTACCGAACGAGCGCGCAGCCCATAAGTAGTACGCAGGGAAAGCGCGGGTGGATCACCGGAGCCCAGTTCCATTTCCCAGATATGATCGTTAACGTAATCAGGTGCGGAAAGACGCATATCCGCTGCTAAGGTCAGATTCAAAGGATCCCCAGCCCGTAGTGTCCATTCTCGCATACTCTTATTGTACGGGGAGTTTATCAAGAGGTCAAAGGATTGATGCAAGCTGTTAGCACAACGTAGTAAATTCCTCTTTACGACAGGTGTTCGGATGATGGGCCACCCGAACGTTTTAATTATGGCATTAAGCTAGTTGAGTATGTTTAGAATCTGCCCCCAGCCTTCTGATCGCTTTTCCCAAGCGTTGCATCCCCTCATCAATTTTATCTGGCGTCTGGACGACGAAGTTAAGTCGCAGCCAATCCCTCCCGTTGGAATTGTCCGAAAAAAAATGATTGCCGGGTACAAAATCAACGCCTTCTTCGTGAGCCAACACCAGTAATTCTTCTGATGACAGATTATTCGGCAATCGCAACCAGATGAATAACCCCCCTTGTGGTGGGTCTGTATGTACACCTGCGGGCAGGTAGCGTTGGATCGCTGACAGCATGGCATCACGCCGTTTGCGAAAGACCTGGCAGGAACGGCGCAGATGGGATTGATAACGTCCAACTGTTACGTAGGTTTCCAAAGCACGCTGGATCAATGTTGAGGTGGCCAGGTCGTTGACATACTTAAAATTGACCAGGCTATCATAAACCGGACCATCCGCGACCAGGAATCCCACGCGCAAACCGGGCATCAGCATTTTGGAAAACGTGCTAATGTAAATGACCCTGCCGCCCGGATCGAGCGCCTTCAGGGAGGGCTGCGTTCTTCCATCGTAGCGGAGATCGCCGACAAAATCGTCTTCCAGAATTGGGACGTTGTAGCGGTCAGCCAGGACAAGCAAGTCCCGGCGTCGCGGACTGCTCAGGCAGGTACCGGTTGGGTTGTGAAAATTCGGGATGGTGTAGACGAGTTTCGGATGATGCTGTTGCAGCAATTTTTCCAGCACGTTCAACCTGCATACCCTGTTCATCTGTAGGAATGCCCACAACTTTAAAGTTTAGAGAGCGAAACAAATCCAGCGCGCCTGCATACGTTGGATTCTCCACAAGGATGACATCGCCTGGCTTGAGCAGTAGTTGTGACACGAGCGACAACGCCTGTTGAGAACCAGCCGTGATCAGGATATTTTCAGGCTGTGTTTGCAGTCCCTGGCTGGCTAAAATGTGTGCGAGCGTGCTGCGCAGCGGAGCGTAGCCGCTGCGTTCACCATAATCCAGCGCGGAGATGCCATCCCTGCGCATGATCGACTGGAGAACCTTGCGGAAGTCATCGACGGGAAATAAATGCGAGTCACCGCTTCCATCGGAGAAATTGATCAACTCGGGATGTTCAGCAGCGGCATATGCCTCGTTCAACATCCCCACTCCAGACGCCTCGGCTCTGGCTCGCAATCCCTGCTGCCAAAGCGGCCAGGCTGTTCCAGAAGCGACTTTGGAAATCGGCGGGAGGGGTTTTATCGGCAAGATATAAGTGCCACTCCCGACCTTTGAGAAAATCAAACCATCAGCCTCCAATTCGGCGTAGGCAGTCTCTACAGTAATGCGGTTGACTCCCAGATCTCGTGCCAGTTGACGGCTGGCGGGCAGGCGCGTATCGGATGCCAGGCTACCTGAAAGAATGCCCTGGCTCAGGTAGGTTTTGATCTGCTGATAAAGAGGGGTAGCAGACTGACGGTCAAGTGGGATGCGCATCGTGAGTCTCCTTTCGGATTGGTATGACGAATATATCATTAATATTTCTACATTATTAGAGCCACTTCCGCTAGATTTCGATAATTCCAATCAATTGGCCTTAATTATATTCGCCTCTATTGGCTCTTAACATCATACCAATTCCTTTTACAATTGAGCCATGACAAATCTCCCTGCCAATCAAACCAACCTCACACGCGGCTATTCGATTGCCCTGGTTAGCGCCGTGATTTTGTCTACCACAGCCATCTTCATCCGCTATCTGACGCAGACCTATCAACTCCCGGCCCTGGTGCTGGCCTTTTGGCGGGACTGTTTTGTGGCTCTGACGCTGTTTCTGGCATTGAAACTCCTCCGTCCAGACCTGATAAAAATCAGGCGACAAGATTTTCGCTATCTCGTCATCTACGGGTTCGTGTTGGCTATCTTCAATGCCTCGTGGACACTCTCGGTGGCCTTGAATGGAGCTGCTATCTCGACCGTTCTGGCGTACAGTTCAGCTGGATTTACGGCCTTGCTGGGCTGGTGGTTTCTCAACGAGCGCCTCGACTGGGCTAAGCTGGTAGCTGTTACCCTTAGTCTGGGTGGTTGCGTACTGGTATCGAATGCCCTCGACCTGGCAGCCTGGACCGCCAATTTAGTCGGCATCCTGACGGGAATTCTTTCCGGATTGCTGTATGCTGTCTACAGCTTAATGGGACGTTCAGCTTCACAACGTAACCTGAATCCCTGGACAACTTTGCTGTACACATTCAGTTTTGCGGCGGTCTTTCTATTTCTCTTCAATATATTTCCAGGTGACTTTTTGCCCGGCAAGGCCATTGTTCCGGGTGAATTGCTCTGGCTGGGGAATTCCCTGGCCGGATGGGGCATTCTGCTCATACTGGCTGCTGGCCCCACGCTGGCCGGATTTGGCACCTATAACATTAGCTTGAGTTACCTGCCGTCCAGTGTCGCCAACCTGATCGTTTCCCTGGAACCGGCTTTTACCGCCATAATGGCATATTTCCTGTTCGGAGAGATCTTGAATGGGATACAAATTATTGGCAGCCTGATGATTCTGATCGGCGTTATGTTTTTTAGAATTTACGAAGGAATATTGATGCGTCAATCAAGCAGCGAGGAAGAATTGCTGCTCGCTTAGTCACCGACTGGGTAACGCTATCGCTGGATTTTGTACGATTAGAAAAATCCAGCGTGGTAGAATCCAACGGCAAGTTTTACGAATAAGGAGAAAGATTATGGAACAACAGACTGGTACTTTTGCAGTAAAAAAAGGCCTGGCGCAAATGCTAAAAGGCGGCGTCATTATGGACGTCGTTACCCCTGAACACGCCAAAATCGCGGAAGACGCAGGCGCTTGCGCCGTGATGGCGCTGGAGCGCGTCCCTGCGGACATCCGTGCGGATGGTGGGGTCGCGCGCATGTCTGACCCGGATATGATCGAAAGAATCATGGAAACAGTCAGCATCCCGGTAATGGCCAAAGCGCGGATCGGGCATTTTGTGGAAGCGCAAATCTTGGAAGCGATTGGTGTGGATTATATTGATGAATCTGAAGTGCTGACCCCCGCTGATGAAGCCAACCACATCAACAAACACGACTTCAAAGTCCCGTTTGTGTGCGGTTGCCGCAACCTGGGTGAGGCGCTTCGGCGCATAGGCGAGGGCGCAGCCATGATCCGTACCAAGGGCGAAGCCGGCACAGGTGACGTGGTGGAAGCTGTCCGCCATGCACGCACCGTGTTGGGCGAAATCCGCCGTCTGACCACCATGGTCGACGAGGAACTGATGGCCTACGCCAAGGAAATTGGCGCGCCTTACGAACTAATCAAAGAGACCAAAGAACTGGGTCGCATGCCGGTGGTTAACTTTGCGGCCGGTGGCTTGGCAACTCCCGCTGACGCCGCGCTGATGATGCAACTCGGTGTAGACGGCGTTTTCGTCGGTTCGGGTATCTTCAAGTCCGGTGACCCGGCCAAGCGCGCTGCTGCCATCGTCAAGGCCGTCACGCACTATCAGGACGCGTCCATCCTGGCCGAAGTCAGTCGTAACCTGGGTGAGGCCATGGTTGGTCGTAACGTGTCCACCATGCCCGAGGTCGAAAAGATCGCCGGGCGGGGTTGGTAAATTCGATTGTGGCGATAGACCGTAGACCATGCTTTGGTTTATCGTCTATCGTCCACAGTCTATGGTCCTTGTATGAAAATCGGTGTGCTCGCCCTGCAGGGCGACTTCGCAGAACATATCGTCATGCTCAAAGGCCTCGGCGTAGAAGCCGCCGAAGTGCGCCTGCCTGAGCAACTCAACGACCTCGACGGTCTCATCATCCCTGGCGGCGAGTCCACCACCATTGGCAAGTTGGCCGTTGCCTACAATCTGATGGAGCCGCTGCGTCAGTTCGGTCAACAGCATGCCATCTGGGGTACGTGCGCGGGTGCGATTTTCTTGTCCAAGGATGTCAGCCGCCAGCAGCCTCTGCTTGGCCTGATGGATATCAAGGTCGAGCGCAACGCCTTTGGGCGTCAGGTTGATTCGTTCGAGGCTGAGTTAGATGTCTCGGAACTGAAGCAGACCACAGGTACGGATGAAGCGTTCCATGCCGTCTTTATTCGTGCACCCATTATCGAGTTTGTATCCGGGACTGCAAAGATTCTCGCATCTTTACCAGACGGGAGAATTGTTGCCGCGCAACAGGGACATTTCCTGGCTACATCCTTCCACCCCGAACTGACCGGCGACAGCCGCTTCCATGCCTATTTTTTGTCTCTCATAAATTAATGCCTATTCGTCCGCTTGATATCCTCGATATTCCTCTCATCACTCGTTATCGCAATGATGCCCTGACCCTCGACAGTACACGCGCATTAACGCGCGGCCATCCGCTGGGCGTGGCTGGTTTATTGGCGTATTTCAATCCGACCCGCCATTTGTATGCCGCTGTGGCAAACGGGAATGGAACTTCCCTGCTTGGCGGGGTTATTCATTCATACGGCGAGGCATTTGCAAAATTGCTTTATCTGGCTCCTGCGTCTAAACTTGACCATGCCGCTTTACCGGGATTGGTGGAGCATCTTGTTGTGCAGGTCGGGGAATGGGGAGCGTTCCACGTCATTGCTGAGATCGATGAAACCAGTGACGCGTTCCCCGCTTTGCGGCGAGCGGGTTTCTCGGTCTATGCCTGGCAACGTATGTGGGATGTCAGTGAACTAAAAGGCGACTCCAATATTTCCAAAGGCTGGACGCGGGCCCGCTCGGTGAATCGACCCGCGTTGCAGAGTCTGTATCATCAGATTGTTCCACAACTGATGCATCCGGTGGAGCCGTTATCGAAAAGCACGCGTGGATTGATTTGCGATGGGGATGTCAAATGCTATGTCAGCCTGGCATCGGGAGCGCAAGGGATCGTGATGACGCCCCTGATCCACCCTGAAGCCACGGATGTGGAGGTGAAGCTTTCGGCTTTGCTCAACTGCATCCCTGACCGGCGAGGCCGCCCGGTTTATCTGTGTGTACGCTCCTATCAAGCCTGGCTGGAACCCGCTCTCGAAGATCTGGGTGCCAAACCGGCGCCGCGACAGGCTGTCATGGTTAAGCATCTGGCCCGTTTGATCAAAGACGAGCAAACAGCGCCGACAGTGCCTTCGGGAGTCAGTGTGCAGCCCTCGCGTGTAAGCAGGGTACAACTAGAAGACAATGAGTGATTGGCAACCTTATAACAACGGTCGTAGCATTGGTGTAAAAGGTTCGGAAGGGGGCACGATTATACGTGATGAAGAGCACCCGCTGGGCGCGCGTATGACCATCAAGCAAGGGCAAGATTACGTTTCCGTTTCCTGCACCATCTCCGGTATGATCGATCATACGCGCTTCTTCAAAGAGATGAGAGCAGCGGAGCACGAGTATGCAACCATGAAAAAAGAGCTGGTCAAAGTGATGGGTGCGGTTTCTTCTGCGAAAGCTGCCGATATCAAGGTGTGGATAGCGATCACAGAATTTGTGGCGCGTTTTCCATAAGTCAATACTCCTATTAGACTTTGGGGGAGTGACTGCTATAATAAGCACAGACTGAAGAATCAGGTGGTACTCCGTCATGATCACAGACACTCTCTAATCTTTCGTATGCCGCCATCAAATGGCAATATCGGCGGCGCAAGTATTTTCTTTTGCCCCTTCGTGCTGGCTAACAGCACTTTACACTCTTCGACAAGCTCAGGGTAAGCCTGAAACCTAAATATTATGTCTCAACATCACATTACAGACGATCTGGACGCCTTACTGGACGTCCTTCCTTCTAACGTCCGCCACGCAGTCGAAAAGGCCAACGACAGCGACAACCTGCTGGAAATCATCCTGGACCTGGGCCGTGTGCCGACTGCGCGCTTCGTGGACCGTGAAATTATTTTACGTGAGAACGAAGTCAGCCGCGAAGAAATCGATTACGTGGACGACCGCGTCGGTTCGTTCGACGCCGACAACCGCGCCGGGCTCGAGCGCACGCTGCATCGCATTTCTGCCATCCGCAACCGACTGGGAACGATTGTCGGTTTAACTTTGCGCGTCGGTCGCGCCGTCTATGGCACGATCGACATCATCGAAGACATTATTGAATCTGGCAAATCCATTCTCATCTTGGGACGCCCAGGCGTGGGCAAGACCACCCTGCTGCGCGAAGCGGCCCGTATCCTGGCCGAAATCGAAGCGCGTCATCATCGTAGATACTTCCAACGAAATCGGCGGCGACGGCGATGTGCCACATCCCGCCGTGGGCAAGGCGCGCCGTATGCAGGTGCGCGAGCCGATGCTCCAGCACGAGGTCATGATCGAGGCGGTCGAGAACCACAACCCCGAAGTGATCGTCATCGACGAGATCGGTCGCGAACTTGAAGCCCTGGCCGCCCGCACCATTGCCGAGCGCGGTGTGCAACTGATTGGCACGGCGCACGGCAACACGCTCGAAAACCTGCTGCTCAACCCCACGCTCTCCGACCTGGTCGGCGGCATCGAAGCTGTCACGCTGTCAGACGAGGAAGCCCGTCGGCGCGGTACGCAGAAAACGGTCTTGGAACGACGCGCGCCGCCTACTTTCGACGTGTTGATCGAGATCCAGAACCGCGACCGTTTCGCTGTCCACATGGACATCATGGCCGCTGTCGATGCGCTACTGCGCGGGTTCCCGCTTCCGGCGGAGATTCGTATGCGCGATGCTGACGGGCAGATCAAGATCGAGAAAGCGGCGCCAACCCCGAAGCGCCGTCTTGAGCGTGTCGAAGGATCCCGCATTGAAACGAACGGACGTGGACGCGAGCCCTTCGAACCGATACGCGAACAGCCTGCTGAGGCCGCCGAAAGGTCGAGTCAGGCCCCACAGTTTGACCCGTCTACGGCCTCACGCGCATCGTTGCAGACCATCCGCATCTATCCGTATGGCGTGGCGCGCAACCGGCTGATGCAGGCTGCCAAGCGACTGGGCGTGCCCGCCCTGGTGGTGCGCGAGGCGGGCGAAGCCGACGCGCTGGTGACGCTGCGTTCGTATTATCGCAACCGCCAGCGGACGGTGGTAGACGCTGAAGAGCGCGGCATGCCAATCTATGTGCTGCGCTCGAACACGGTCAACCAGATGGAACAGTTCCTGAGCGACCTGTTCAACCTGTCAACCGTGCAGGCTGTGTCGGGCGAACTGGACTATGTCCGCCAGCAGACCCAGTCGGCTATCCAGGCCGTGCTGAACGGCGAGCGCTGGGTGGACCTGCCGCCCGGCCCCTCACTGGTGCGACGCGTGCAGCACGAAATGGCGCGCTCCGCGGAGTTGACCTCGCATTCGTATGGCAAAGAGCCGCGGCGGCACGTGCGCATTTTCCGCGAATAGATTCCATAGACGGAGGACCAGAGACCATGGATAAGAAATGTCAAGTCCTTGCGTCTTTCTGGCCCGCTGATCATATGCTGTGACGCTCATTTGCATCTTGACAGTCGAAGTTTATGTTCATAACTCTAGAAGGCCCCGAAGGCTCCGGCAAAACCTCCCACATCCCCTATCTCGTCGAATACCTGCGCGAGAAGGGTTATACCGTTTTCCCCACCCGTGAACCTGGCGGGACCTCCATCGGCGAGCAGATCCGCGAAGTCATCCACGATTTGAAGAACGCCGAAATGCACCCGCGGGCAGAGACGCTGCTCTACCAGGCCGCGCGCGCGCAGATCGTGGAGCAGGTCATTCGTCCGCGTCTGGCAGCGGGCGAGATCGTGCTCTCCGACCGTTACGCCGACTTCGACCATCGCCTACCAGGGCTACGGTCACCAGCAGGATATCGAACAAGTCCGCGCGTTGATCAACTACGCCACGGGCGGGCTGGTCCCTGACCTGACGATCCTGCTCGACCTGGATGTGGAAGTCGGCCTGGGACGCAAGCGCAAAGCCGACGAGTGGAACCGCCTGGATGCCTACACGGTCGAGTTCCACCAGCGTGTGCGTGCGGGATATCTGGAGATGGTCAAGCAGGAGCCAGAGCGTTGGGTGGTGATCGATGCGGGGAAGAAAGTGGGATGATGTGCAGGAGGAGTTGAGGAAGTGATAGAAAAAAATGTCACCAGACTATTATATTCAGAAAAACAGTCTAATGGTGATTGAATAGAACCGTTCTAAATCAGTAAAATCTATATATATTTTGAATGTCTTCATCTATAAGGGCGTTATTGTCGATGATCATATATTTAGGGATGAAAAAATTGCCAAGTTTTTACTGTGTTGGTTTAGATGTCATGTGCCAATTGCATTATTGGCCTTTTTCAAGGGAATGTTTGATATAGATGTGTATGGGTTTGGGAACATAAAAAAGAGGTTGATGGCTTTTAATCATGTTCCAGAAAATGCAGACGAAATTCTAGCATGAATCTCGTACAAAATTTAATGGCTTGGTTATTTCTGAAAATAAGGCAAAATTGCCTTAACAAGATAAACGATTATTAGAATTATGATCTTACGATGATTTTGCTAGCTTTGGTTGGGAAATAAGAATTCATGAAGAACCCGAAGAAAACTTTTGAAAACAGTTTGCCAAATATTATTGAACGTACTGATATCAAAATCACGGTAAACTCAGATATCTTGAACTCTCACTTGCTATCGACAATTGATTACTGGCTCCAATTACTCACCACCCTGACAGGGATTGCCGTGATCATCATCCCTCTGCTTGGCTTTCGCCGCGCAGAGTACATACCCGCGGGCGCAGTTCGGGTGCGGCGGCAAGTCTACTGCGTTGGCCAGTGATGTTGGTGCTCACGGTTGTCTTTGTGGCGATTGGGATTGCACTCTGGCGTCCGCTGCCCATCATCCTTTCACCAATGTTAACTTGTCATCATTTTAGTTATTGGTAGCCTGCTGTATTTTCCCGGTATCGCCTTATACCTGTGGGGTTACTGGACTCTCGGCCGCATGTTCGGCATCTCCAGCGGATTTGGTGCAACGTTGTATCAGGATCACAAACTCATTCGGATTGGGCCGTATCGCTATGTACGCCATCCAATGTACCTGGCGGTCATCTTGGCAGCTTTTGGCGCGTTGTTGATCTTCCGTACCTGGGCGATGGTCTTGTTTTCGGTTTTGTCATTGGGAGTCATCCTCCGCGCGCGGCGAGAGGAACGTCTGCTGGGGGAAGAATTTGGGGAAGAATGGGAAGCCTATTGTCAGGAAGTGAATGGCTGGATTCCAACGATTCCGAAAAAGGGTAAAATGACGCAATACGAGGTGAAACGATGGCTGATGAGACACTTCCGAAAAGTAAAGCAGAATTGATGTCCCTGATCGAGCACGAATGGTCCGCGCTGATGGATGTGGTGGTAGCAGCTTTCACCCGAGCAAATGCTCAGGCCGGATGAGGGCGGCTGGTCACCCAAAGACAACCTTGTCCACTTAACCGAGTGGATGAACATCCTAGTGGGCTACTACTTTGATCATCGTCCCGCGCACGAAGTAATAGGCGTTGATCCCGCAGTGACCGCAGATTGGGATTTCCAGGTCATGAACGATATCATGTTCAAACGGGATCGTGACCAGCCCCTCGAGCAGGTTCTGGATGAGTTGAAGAGTACCTACGCCAAAGTCCATGACAGGTTGGAATCAACGACTTTCGAAGATCTGATGAAACCCATTTTTGAGGATGATCCTGATCGACCTCTCATCAATGGGGTGATTGGCAACACCAGCGAACATTTTGCTGAGCATCGTGAAACGATTCGGAAATATTGAAGGCATGAGAAAACTCCCTGCCCACAAGCACCTCGATAAGCTCAATATTCCCTATGAGAAAGCTGAATTCTCACCCGACATCGACAAAGGCGCGGCCTCGGTTGCGCGCGCTCTGGGCTACAACGAGCGCCAGATGATCAATATGATGTTCGATGTTCCCCTGTTCCTGTCCCATTCCGGCCTGTACATAGCGCTGGTGACGATCTTCCTGCTCTTCCTGGTATTTTACAACCCGCGCCTGATGTCGCAGGTTATTCCCCGGCGATCATGGCAGTTGTCCCGCCCAAAACGGATAAGCAGAAAGCGCCAATCCATCTGGCTGGGACTGCCGTTTATATTGGTGCTGTTCGTTTTCCCCATCTATGCCACCTTTGCTTTTCAAGCGCGGGTCGTGGCGAAGCGGGCTTCCTGTCGTTATGGCCCTATGCTTTCGGGATCGCTTTTCCTTCAACCTGTGGGACTGGCTGGTTCTGAACTGGTTGATCTTTTGCACGTCACGCCCAAACAGTTCGTCATTCCCGGCAGTGAGGGACATCCGGCCTATAAAGACTACTTTTTCCACTTCCGCGGCTTCCTGATCGGGACAGTTTTCAGTGTAGTGATGGGGTTGGTCGCAGCCGGGATCGTAGCAATATTTAGGTAAAAAGATTCACTATCCTATCTCCCCTCCATGGCGTTGCAGACGTTGGGGGGGGCCGGGGGAGGCGCCACATGTTAACACCTGAACGTCTTTGATTTGATGTTTGGGTTGAGCGCTGCCGCTTTCAATCTGTTGATTGCAGCCATCTTCATCGCCCAAAAACTCGCACGAGAGAAACTGGTTCGAGTTTTTGGGGTACTGTGGTTATGGCTGATCGTTCCCCTGGCACTGGTTTTCGTTGACTACTGGCAGGCCGGGCGGGAAATGCGCATCATACTCTACTTTGGCCGATCTTCCTGTATATACTGGTGGAACTGCTACTCGATCACGTTCTCAAGTTCAATTTCAGGTCTAAAGCGGTCACGCACGTGCCTTACATCCTGCTCGAATACATGGCGCTCTTCGGCCTGATCGTGATTGCCTTCGACATCGATCCTGGCTGGGGTTGGGTGGTTTCGATTTGTTTCTGGATTTTGATGGGGAGTCTGGTGTTCCTGTATTGGGATAAGATTTTCAAGAAGAAATAACGTCCTCATCGGGTGGATAGGGGAGGTACACATGTTAATTGCTCAGGCAGGAAGTATCAAAAGCGTAAACAACTCTCGAGTCCTCCATCCTGGATTTCAAGTTGTTCAGCAGGGTATCAGCCTCCTGTTCGTTCTGCTTGATGATGAACAATTCGGCTAATTTACCAAGCAGGGGCACAGGAACTTTGTACTCGATGTCGACCGTCACTTTGGTGCCGCTGTTTTCCGGCTTGTAAGTCCAGACAAAATGGCTCTCAATGCCTTTGGTGCTCTTGGTCACCGTGCGCTGGTTCGGGATTTCCTCTGTCGTCTCAGATGCGCCGTCGAAGCGTATCCCGGCCATCTTGTAGACCCAGCCGAAGTTGTAGCCTCCCGTAGCAGCTGCTGGTTGCACATCCTTGATCTCGACCATGCTGGGCCAGATTTCCGGCAGGTTTTTGGGATCCGATAGATAGGCAAATACCTTCTCGACCGGGGCGTTGATTGTGATTGACTTTTGTAACTTCGCCATAACACTCACCCCCTTTCTTCATTTTTAGAAACGGTTTTGCTCTCGAGATCAGTGTTATATTGCAATAATCATTTGGGTGCGTTTCATTTGAGTTATAAGGTGATCAGACAGCCAAAGGTAATTGGCTAAGCTTGGAATGGCAACTTGAAGCAAATGCTTGGAGAACAGGCTGAGAATTTATAGCTTGGGATTCAAGGGCTTGCCTGTTGGGTACAGATTGTCCGTATAAACGGAGTTGTCGTTGTTCCCTGCGATAAGCATAGTATGCGTCCCAATCATCGTTTTCAGCCACAGCGCGCAGGCGTAGCAAGTTTTCAGCGCCTGTTTGAAGCCAGCGCATTCCAGAGAGTTCAAAGCGGTCTTTTACAAAATGACGGCAAGCGCCTTCAATTGCGCCGGACGCGATCGGATAACCATTGGCCAGATAAGTTTGGTAATCTATGTAGGGCAAGTTGCGCTCGAAGTAGTTGGCTGTTTTGTGGAGTTGTTTTCTTTGCATCATTTTCGTTTTTTTGTTTTTTGCAATCTGGCGCAATTCTGCAATGACTTGCTCGGTCTGTCCAGATAGGATTTGGAGTGTGCGGCTTTTGACCCATTCCAAGCGTTGCTCACTGGCTTCGCCCAGCAAACTATTTGCGACATCCCATAGATATTCGTTCGCATGCACAAAGTCCAGGATGAGAATAAAGCCCTGAAATTGGAGAAGCATGCGAGATTGGAGGGCTTCACACCCATCGCACAAAGCCACTCTGTGTAGGATATGTGCGCCTTCACGCAACGCCACTTGTAGGCTCAGACGCGAGAGCGCAACGTCTTTTCCGTCCAAAGTTGCCCAGACATGCTTGTTTTTGGGCTTGGCTTCCTTTTTGAGCCTCTTTGTAGGCTGGTTTTCTTTGAAGAAACTGGCGGTTACTTCAGATGCGGTGCGTGGCGCGGCTGGGATCGAGTAAATCGCGGTGACAATAGCCTCTTTTTTATGTCCATGCTTTTGGCCTTTGCCAAGTCGCACCTGCGCCTCAGGCACTTCATCTTCCTCCAGCACCATTGGAACACCTTTGCCATCTGCCTGAATGACCAGAAGCTCGGCTTCACTTTCAGGGCAAGGCGGCGGCTTTTGAGCATAATACGCTTCAACACTCTCACTATCTTCCGCGACATTCTGTTGTAACGCCCGCGTAGATAGACTGAAACCGAATAAGCGCTCCATGAAATCGACGTTGGAGCCACCATACACATGATAGACCGCAAGGTATTCTGTGGTTTCTCGCAACAGATCGGAGTAACTGTCGTCCCCCAAGCCCAACTCAGCATCTAATGGGATTTGTGCGCCAACTCCTTGTTTGTAAAAGTACGGACGTTCGATGAACACCTTGTTGAAGATTGAGAAATAGACTCGCTCTGTATCGCGGTGGTACGGCAATACCTGTCCGTTTTCGCTCTGCACTGCTTGTCGTGAACAAATCTCAGAGCGCATGGTAAAAAACAGTTGGAATAGTTTTGCGCCCAGTTTCAACAGCATGGTGAATAAGCCTCGCTCAATCTTGTCTGCCTTAGCAGTGCGGGCTTCTTCACCGGTAACAAATTCCAATAGATGCTCGAATTCTGTGCGTACATCTTGTATAATCTCTTCTGAGTTGAAAGTCATAGCTTTTCTCCTATAAGTGGTTGTTCAAACTCACTTTACCAGAGAGATCCTTGACTTTCAACTCAAATGAAACGCACCCAAATCAATCAACCAACCTAATATTTCCTCAAGTATTGTTTTTTCAGATTTCATTGCTCTTTTCCTACATTTTTCTTAAACTCCCACGCCCCGCGGACAGGCGGCTTTCAGTCACCTATTTTTTGCAAGCAAAAGCTACTTAATCTTCTCTACAACCCTAATCGTTAAATTTTCTGAAATTGGTTTATCAAGCCCATCAGCCCATACTGTGCATACAAACTGGTAATCCCCATAATGCTATTATGAAAATTACCCACATAAGGCGAGACATAGGTATCTCCTATTTGATTACGGGACGGCGTCCCACCCTACGCCGTCCCATTCACTTATCACTTCTTATGTATTTTACAACTTCGGGAACCTGCTCACCACCACCGCCGCGGTCGGCAGCACGCCCTTATCGCCGACTTTCATCTCGGCCGGCGCGGGGCCGGTCTTCTCCGGCGCCGACTGGTAGACCCAGATGGGCGTATCCACTTCGGCGTTCTTGAAATCCAGGTAGGCCTGGCCGGTCAGGAAGCCTTCGGCATCCACGGCGCAGGAGGTCACCCAGCCGATCGCCTTGCCGCGCTTGTCCACCACCGGGTCGCCGTTGTGGGCCATGCGCACGCCCTTCTCGGTGAAGCGGAAGCGCACCACCACGCCCTTGCGGGTCTTCTCGTTGGCGATGAAAGCCTCGCGCCCGATGAAGTAGGGTTTGTAGGGTTTGACGTAGGAGCCGAAGCCGCCTTCCGCCACGCCCAGGTCGGGCTGGCCCATCTTGCCCGGAGCCGAGTCCCATTTCGTGGCCGTAGAGCGGCAGGCCCGCTTCGGTGCGCAGGCTGTCGCGTGCGCCCAGGCCGATCGGCTTGACGCCGAACTGCTCGCCCGCTTTCAAGACCGCGTTCCAGAAGTCCGCCGCGCGCTCGGGGTGCACGAACAGCTCGAAGGCCATCTTCTCGCCGGTGTAGCCGGTGCGCGAGACGATCAAGTCAAATCCGCCGACGACCGCATCGCACAACTCGGTGCGTTTCAGTTTCATGATGCGCGCGCGGGTCGCATCGTCCACGCCCATCGCCAGCAGCGTATCGCGGCTCTTCGGGCCTTGCAGGGCGATGTCCACGCGCATGTCGTCGCCCGCCTTCGGGTCGCGCAGGTTGCGGATGACGGCCTCGTAGCCGTAGGTCCGCGCCCAGGGGCGGTTGTTGTCGATCTTCACTTTGCCATCGCGCACCGCCTCAAACCAGGTGCGGTCCTTGTCATCGTTGGAGGCGTTCACCACCACCAGGTACTTGTCATACGCGCGGCGGTAGATCAGCGTATCGTCGATCACCTCGGCATCCGGGGTCAGGAACTGGCTGTACAGGCTCTCGCCCGGCGCCAGCCCACCGCAGTCGTTGCCGCAGATCGTGTCCAGGAACGAGGCCGCGTCCGCGCCCTCCACCGAGTAGACGCCCATGTGCGCCACGTCGAACAGGCCGGCCGCCTGACGCGTCGCCAGATGCTCTTCGACGACCGACGTGTACCAGACCGGCATCTCCCAGCCCGCGAACGGGATCACTTTCGCGCCCAGATCCTTGTGGACTTGATAGAGCGGCGTGCGGCGTAGGGGCGGGTCGGCAGGTTCTGTCCATTCAAAGGACGGCAGCGCTTCGCCCTCGCCCTCGCACATGCTGAGGAAGTAGGGTTTTTCTTTGTTGCAACAATCGCCTTCCGTCCGCTCGACGGGTTTGGCATCCGATTCGGCCACCACCACTGGCCCGGGCATGATCCTTTCGACACTCTCATCGAACAGGATATAACCGTCCGACAGGTCACGCAGCCAGGTGGCGGCCAGTGCCGCCTTCTCAGCCGGGACGCTCAGGCGATATTCATCCGCGGAGACACAGGTCAGCATGCCTTCGACCGTCTCGTCCGGGGTGTGGACGCAGGTCGGTGCGCTGGAACCAGGCTTGAGGGCGGTCAGATCGGTGCCCACGCTATAGTCCAGAAACTGGCGTACGCGCGTTCCCTTCAAATCGAAGACACCGCTCGTAGCCTTGTCATCCAGATAATAGAAATGGGGATAACCGTGCTCGCTGGGTTCGAAGTCCATGCCGGCGGACAGCGCCAGGTCACGGATTTTCATCTTGGCTTCGTTGAGGGCCTTGAAGTCCAGCTTGGCGCGGCGCGCCTTGCCCTTGCGGACGGTTTCCACGCTGAACGGTTGGCAGGCCAGCAGCACATCGGCGATGATGTCGGCCAACTGGCGGGATTTGGCTTCGTCGAAGCCGCGCTGCGTGATCCAGGGCGTGCCCAGGCGGATGCCGCTCGGGTCCATCGCCGATCTTGTCGCCGGGGATGGTGTTGCGGTTGACCACCACGCCGACGATGTCGAGGATGCGCGAGGCGTAATCGCCGCTCAGGGCGGTGCCGTCCTCGCCCTTGACGATGGTGTTGCAGTCGATGTTGATCAGGTGCGTGTCGGTGCCGCCAAAGGGGATCACCAGTCCGCGCTTCTGGAACTGGTCGACCATGGCCACTGCGTTCTTGATGGTTTGTGCCTGCAGTTTCTTGAATTGCTCGGTCTGCGACAGCTTGAAGGTCAGCGCCAGCGCCGCAAAGACGTTGACATGCGGGCCGCCCTGCTCGCCGGGGAAGACCGCTTTATCGATCTTCTTGGCGATGGCCGCGTCGGTGGTCATCAGCACCGCGCCGCGCGGGCCGTCCAGGCTCTTGTGGGTGGTGGACATGACCACATGGGCGATACCAATTGGCGAGGGGACGACGCCCGCCGCCACCAGCCCGCCGATGTGCGAGATGTCGGCCAGCAGGTAGGCGCCGACTTCATCGGCGATCTCGCGGAATTTCTTCCAATCCGGCACCCACGAGTAGGACGAGTAGCCGGCGATCATCAGCTTGGGCTTGTGCTCCAGTGCCAGCGAGCGGATCTGGTCGTAGTCGAGCTGCTCGGTTTCGGGATTGATCGAGTAATGCACCGCGTTGAACCATTTGCCGCTGCGGTTGACGCGCGAGCCGTGCGAGAGATGCCCGCCGAAGAGCAGGTTCATGCCCAGCACGGTCTCGCCCAGCTTCATCAGCGCCTGGTAGACGGCGTTGTTGGCGGGTCCGCCCGAGAGCGCCTGCACGTTGACGTAGATCTGGTCGGCGGTGACGCCGTTGGCCGCAAAGGTCTGGGCGGCGCGGCGGCGGGCCAGCGCTTCGATGGTATCGGCGTACTCGACGCCCTTGTAATAGCGCGGGTCCGAGTTGCGGCGGTAATTCGCCAAACGCGCCGGGTGGTCGAGAATCTCTTCATCGGACATCCAGCGCGTCTCTTCGTCGGGGTAGCCTTCGGCATAGATATTTTGGAAGGCAGAACCAAGTGCTTCACGCACGGCCAGCGGGGCCTGGCTTTCGGAAGCGATCATGATCAATTTGCGGACCTGGCGCTCGGCCTCGATCTGGGTCAGATCGTAAATTTCGGGGTCGAGGTCAGCCAGGGAACCGCGGAACAAGAAATCGGACATTGTTTTCTCCG
This sequence comes from uncultured Chloroflexia bacterium, assembly GCA_963829615.1. Taxonomy (GTDB): domain Bacteria; phylum Chloroflexota; class Anaerolineae; order Anaerolineales; family Villigracilaceae; genus JAABUE01. The sequence goes on along the minus strand of CAWHJM010000012.1, from coordinate 17,290 downwards.
TGATTTAGGGAATAGAAATTGGAACTGATATGGCTCAGTTGTCAGACATATTTAAATATATTGTAGAACGTTAGAGGGTAGGGGTCAAGTGAGAAATGGCACATTCGTAAAAAGAGACATGGTTACGCCAGTCTCTTTTTGATTATGGCAAGATTTCTATGGCGTCTACGTGCGCGCCATCCGTGCTGCCCAGGCCAGGTTCTGTAAATCTTATCCAGTAGATAATTTCCCCTGGGATAGTCAGATGATAATGGGCTGTTGTCCACATCAATGGGATGCCTGTATTGTTGTATAAGGTCTCCCGATGCAATTGCGCAATTATCCACTTCTGTTGGGCAGGCAGCGGCAATATTCGGGATATTCACGTTATCTACATTGGTATTTGTATCAGGGGATACTATCTACCCCAGTAGAATACCGGGAGCCAGTTGTCGCCATCTGCACTGATCTCAATAATGATTTGGTCGAGATCGATACCAGAACCCGTCGGCAATTCATAAAAGACAAAATCGGCAGCAGGTGCCATTCGCAACGATCGGTTGACTTATAAAGAAGGTTACAGATGAGCTTCCATCTGGAATGTCATACATGTTCCCATCAGGCGGGCCAATATCCGGTTCACCAACGGATGAAGCATCGGAATCGGTGGCCGTATTGTTGCTCGTATCTGTATCCGTAAGGCCAGTTGGCGCGGCTACAGTGGCTGTATTGTCAAGGGTCCCTGCTGCATTAGCGCGAACGGTGGCATTGATCGTATAAGATAACAGATGCACCAGCAGGTAAATTAACAGCGTATCGTTTATATTTGTATTACTCGGGCCGGACGGTGTAGGCAGGTGCACCCGGAGGAGCTGGGGTTGGAGCGCATGTCCAGGTCCAGGTCGTAGGGTCGATCAATGCTGGCCTGTTATCAGTCACGGTGACGCCGGTTAAGTTAAAAGCGCTGTTGTTGGTCACAGTGACGGTGTAGTGTCAAAGCCCCACCTGGCGTGTATAGTCACTACCCCATCATCTTTTGTGATTTGCAGGTCGATATAGGGGGCATCAACATCCGTGGCCGAGTTGTCCGCAGGCGCTGCTTCTACAAGCCCTGCCGGTGCGCTTACAGTAGCCGTATTGGTTAAATTTCCTGGGTTCGCATTTCCAGAGATGTTTGCCGTAACGGTATAGGTCAGGCTGCTCCCTGCTGTCAGGTTGATCGTATCCGTGAAGTCAGTGTTGCTGTCAGTGACTGGGGTACAGCCACCACCGCACAATCCCACGACCAGGTGGCGACCCGGCCGGGTTTTGGATCTGATACGGTAATCCCGTTCACATCGAATGTGCTGTTGTTGGTTACTGTGACTGTGTAGGTCACTGTGCCATTCGCTGCATAAGTTGCCGAACCATCGTCCTTTGTGATTTGCAGGTCGATATAAGGAATGTCAGTATCCGTAGCCGAGTTATTCGAGAGGTTCGGGTCGATTGCTGTAGAGCCAACCTGGGAGGGTTATATTTGCAGTGTTGGATAAACTCTGGGCTATGCCGCCTGTGGGGTTGGCGGTAACGGTATATTCGATCCTGCCACCGACTTTGGATGTTTACCGTATCGGTGAAGTTGTGCCGTGCTGTTTGTTACCCCATTACATCCGCTAGCATTGACCATTGACAAGTCCAAGTCCATGATGCGATTTGCGGAGGCTTATTATCTACAACGCGAATCCCCATGGGCATCGCTTGGCCCATTGTTGGTCACTACAATTGTATAGCTGAGAGGATTCGTTGCTGTATAAGTATCAACCCCGTCACTCTTCGTGATGGCAAGATCATAAACAGATAATTGCGTATCCGTGTCAGTGATAGTAGTTGTTATTTGGATAGGGATCTCTAAATCTTGAATTGTTTGGAGCAATAACGCTGGCTGTGTTGGAAAGATTCCCGCTTGCTCCGGAAACCACTGTCCCGCTGATAGTAATGGTGAGTTGGTTTTCTCCACCTTGTTGTTGAAACAGAGATGCACCTGTGAAAGAAATATTGTTTCCGCTGCTTGTATTCGTTCCACACCTTATGGCGGGCGTACAGCCTACCGTAAGACCTGTGATATTCGCAGGAACATTGTCAATAACGTCAAATCGTGGGTGCACTGTCTGGTCCCCGGTTGGTTACAACAATAGTGTATTGGATTGTGGTTCCCGGTGTATATGTGTTGCTACTATCGGTCTTTGTAATAGCCAGGTCTGCCAGTGAAGGTCCCTGCGAAGTAGGCACAATAATAGGCCCGCTTATGGTCGGGGTTGGAGGCGGTGTGAGAACAGGTGTAATGATGCCTGCCGTTGGCGCCGGTGTGTCCTTACGGATAGGAGTTGAAATCACAATGAACGCATTAGTTGGAACGATAGAGTTGGGATCCAGAAGATTTCCTAGATTGCGTTGAGGGGGCGGAATATCAGGTTCGACAGGTTCGTACCGGCCCTCGTCGTCGACCAAGAAATTAGCGGTGGGATTCAGAAACGACCGTAAGTCTGCTTCTAACTGCCAGAGCGGCTTAAGCTGAATAGCCATCTGTCCGGTTATAAACATGCATAACATACCGAGAGGTACTAACAATAGAATGAGTAACAAATCTCTTCGGTTTCGCTTGGGAGGTTTCATTGCTGCTGATCGTTCATGGGTAAGCGTACATAGAAGGTTGTTCCGGGATAGGTTTTTTCGTTATGGCCGGGGCTTTCCAACCAGATACGACCGCCATGCGCTTCAACAATGCCGCGAGCGATCGCTAAACCTAAGCCTGGCCCCCCACCTTTGAATTTTGTTTTACCTGATGAGTGTAAAAGTACATCCCCGGTCTGATAGAATTTCTCAAATACCAGCTCGTGGTCTTGCGGATCGATTCCTATGCCTGTATCTTGTATCGCAATTTCGACTTCAGGAGTGCCTGAATCATTATCTGTCACACGTCCACTGACTTTGATGCTGCCGCCATTCGGCGTGTACTTGATCGCGTTCATAATCAAATGATAAAAGACTTTTTGGAGAAGAGCGTCATCGACATGTAGAGGGGGGATCGCATCCAATCCTTCTATGATCAGCTTTATTCTGCGTTCTTGTAACGCCTCTTTAAAGGATTTTTGTGCTTTTGCAATAATCAGATTGATCTTTTTGTTTGATTTGGATAGCGTGAGTTCCTTGCTGTCGATTCTGGAAATATCCAGCATACTATTGACAACTTCATCCATGCGATTGAACCCATCCATGAGCCCTTGGGTGAGCGGTTTTAAATCAGCATCATTTTTAGCTTTTTGTTCCAGCATGTATGTGTAACCCTGGATGAGGGTTAGTGGTGTGCGAAGTTCATGCGCTGAGATATTAATAAAACTGGCTTTGGCATGATCCATTTGTTCAAGGATTTGGTTGGTCTTCTCCAACTCGATGGTACGTTGTTGCAGGTGCTCTGTCATTTCATCAAAAGAATTGGCTAACGTTCCAATTTCGTCCCTGGCGTGAATACCGGTGCGTTGGGTAAGGTCGCCGCCAGCGATAGCCTGGGATGTTTGCACCAGAGAGAAAAGCGGATTGATAATATGGCGCGAGATGAGAAAACCGATCAGGATGACAAAGGCCATTGCAAATGAAAAGATCACAAAATACGAGTTGCGATTGTCAGTTGCAGTCTGGGTCACATAGCCGGATGGCAATACGACGGCAAAAACTCCCAGCAAGTCATTACCCACTTGTAACTTGCCGTGCGCCACACTGTAAGGGCGTTGGCCAGCATTGATGTTTTCCCCCATGACAAGGTTATCAGCAATGGTCACTTGTTGGTATGTCTCTAGTGGAATTGTGAGTGTAGAAAAATAAATCGCATTATTATTCCCAGTAGCCTCTAATGTAGAAGCGATTGCGTGTCCATCATTTCCATAAATAACAACATCAGCCAGCGAAGAATTCTTAAGGTCTGGCATGATCATATCCATTGATGTGCCAACAATAATCATACCGAGCATTTCTGCTTCGGTTCTGATCGGAATAGCGGTAAAGTAGTACCAGCGCTTGTTGATTGGATCTCTGCTAATTGCTCTACTCGGAATATTATCAGAGTTGTGGTTTTCCAATACTGACTGTATGATGTCAAGATTGGTCTTTTGGAGCGGCTCTGTAACATCATTGAGCGTTTCATTCTCATTAATTAGCAGATGGAGAATTTCCTGGCCTTGAGCATCAATGAAGAATAAGTTTTCAATCCCCAATCCGGTTGCGGTTGGGGCTGTCACCCTCGCGAGTTCTGTGCGGTCTTTATCGAAGAGAGCTTGTGTTGTACCACGCGTGTAAACAATGATACTTGCGTCATTAATCTGTTTAACTTCCCGTTGAGCAACGCCCTCCAAAACAAATCGTCCCGCTTCTATGAGCTGGTTGTTCAACCCCTCCGAAAGAGACACAGCCACCAACCTGGTGACAACATAAGCCCCCGTAATTGCTACGATGAGGGTTAGCAGGAGGTATGGGACGATAACTTTGAAACGAATACTCACGGTGGCCCTAACATTGGCCCTTCTTAAAGGGATTTGCTTCTAATATTAGCACAAATCCTCGTTACACAACCAATTAAAACCTGGATATTAAATAATATACAACAACCCGTTGGTAATATTTGTCACAGAGTTGTATAAAAAAACTCCCTGAAACGCCTTCACTAAAATAAAAAGCCTCGCAAATGTGAGACTCCATCCCCTCAATGGGGGCTTCGGTGGAACAAAAAAGTCCCGCATGTTGCGAGACTCTGTGGGCGCTGAGGGACTCGAACCCACGACCTTATCATCCCCTCATTGGGGGCTTCGGTGGAACAAAAAAGTCCCGCATGCTGCGAGACTCTGTGGGCGCTGAGGGACTCGAACCCACGACCTCTTCGGTGTAAGCGAAGCGCTCTAACCAACTGAGCTAAGCGCCCATAATCACGCAATGTTTTTGCCGCCCGTGCCCGCTATTATACGGTGAAGGTTGCATGTTGACAAGTTGCAGGTTAAACTAGAATTGACATTTCATGCGATTGGAGAAAATCATGCGCATCATACGCTATCAAATCAAAAACGAGGCACCCAAATATGGATGGATGCTGGAGGACAAGGTCGGGGAGATCGAAGGGGATGTCTTTGGTTCCTACAAGCGGACGGAAGCCCAAACGCCCCTTTCCGACGTCAAACTGCTCCCGCCATCTCAGCCGACCAAAATCGTCTGCGTGGGCCGCAACTACGTGGACCATGCCAAAGAATTGGGCAACGAAGTTCCCAAGATCCCGCTTATTTTCCTGAAACCGCCATCCTCGATCATTGGAAATGGTAATAACATTATTCTGCCGCCGCAATCCCAGCAGGTGGAGCACGAAGCGGAACTGGTGGTTGTGATCGGCAAGCGTGGAAAAAATATCATTGCGGAGGAGGCCAGTGGTTATATCTTTGGCTACACCGTTGGCAATGATATCACTGCCCGCGACTTGCAACGCTCAGACGAATTGTGGACGCGCGCCAAAGGCTTCGACACCTTCTGCTCCTTCGGCCCATGGATCGACACCGAGTTCGACCCCTCCGACGCGGTTGTGACCTGCCGCGTCAACGGACAGATGCGCCAGATGGCCTCCACGCGTGATATGGTTTTCAATGTCGGTGTGTTGATCGCCTACGTCTCCTCCATCATGACACTGGAACCGGGCGACCTGCTCTTTACCGGTACGCCGGCTGGTGTGGGGAAGCTTGAACCCGGTGATGTTGTCGATGTGGAGATCGAGGGGTTGGGGAAGTTGAGCAATCCGGTCAAGGCATAATTTTGAAGTCTGAAAATGGGGAGGGTGAACACTCTTCCCATTTGATGGCATGATAAAATAAAATCACAAGCTCTGATGTATAAGGTAGGATAGCATATGCGTATCGCAAGAAAACTAAACGCTGACCAGGAAGTTATCCAGCGTTTTCTTACCGTGTTCGGTGCCGCTATGATCGAACTAAATAGCAACAAACTTGCTCGCCCCGAATTCTTCGTCCTGGCGCACACGTTCATCAGAGATTACATCGAAGGTGGATTCTTCAAGAAGGAAGAATTGCTCATCAAGACGCTGGAAGAGATCGGTTTTCCTCCTGATGATGGGCCAATTGGCTTTTTGCGAAGTGACCAAAACAAAAGCCACGAATTTGCCGTGTACCTGATCAAAGCCGCGGAGCAGTGGCAGGCGGGGGACGAGAGCGTGCGTATTGAGATGGGTTGGGCAGCCAGTGAATATACCTCCACGTTACGCCAACATATTGACCGGCTAAAAAACCTGATTTTCCCCTTGCTCGAACAGAATATCCCCATTGAAGATGAACACAAGCTTTCCGAGAGGGTTGATGCGCTTATCTTTGACGGGGACCTGCAAACCAATCCGGAAAAGTACGAGGCGCTGATCGTCACTCTCGAAGAAGAATTGGCTGATTGGCGGTAATTCTTTCGTTATCTCATAAAATCTGTAGATAACTTTTTGAATCCAGAGGGCAGATGGTTAGTCTGCCCTTTTTGATTTGGATATTGCAGGGTAAAATTATATATAATTTTTACATGTCACTGCGAGGCGCGGAGTACCGCGGCAATCTCAAGTAACTAGAAAGCAGGAGATTGTCACACCTTTCTCTTTTATCAGGGCTCGCAATGACATAGTTAATGGGAATTACTATGCTCCAACTCCTCCATACCCCTTTCCATGAACGGACATCAAAGCTCTGCACGCCCCAAAACTGGCGGCGCTGGGCGGGATACCTCGTGGCGGGTTCGTACGAGCTGTCACTCGACCGCGAGTACTGGGCCATCCGCAACTCGGCGGCGCTGATCGACGTCTCGCCGCTGATGAAATATGTCATCAAAGGAAAAGACGCGGCGCGGCTACTTAACCGCGTGGTCACGCGTAACATCGACAAATTGCAGGTCGGGCAGGTCTATTACACGGGCTGGTGCGATGAGGATGGCAAGATGATCGACGATGGCACCGTCTCGCGACTGGACGAAGTGACTTACCGCCTCACCTCCGCGGACCCGAGCCTGCGCTGGCTTTCGATGAACGCCGTCGGCCTGGAGGTGGAGATAACGGAAGTCACTGATAGCGTGGCAGCGCTCAGTTTACAGGGACCAAACGCGAGGTCCGTTTTGAAGCGGGTTTGTGAGTCCGATGTGGATACGCTGAAATTTTTTCGTCTGATGGAAAATAAGCTGGACGGCATCCCCGTCACCATCTCGCGGACGGGTTACACCGGCGACCTGGGCTACGAGATCTGGATGGATGCGTCGGACGCGCTGGCGGTGTGGGATGCGTTGATGGCGGCGGGACACGATTACGGCATCACGCCGGTGGGCATCCTGGCGATGGACATGGCGCGCGTGGAGGCCGGGCTGTTCATGATCGAGGTGGATTACACCTCGACGAGCCACGCCTGGATCGAGGCGCAGAAGTCGTCGCCGTTCGAACTGGGGCTGGGTTGGACGGTTAGCCTGGACAAGCCGGGCTATTTTGTGGGGCGGCCTGCGCTGGAGCGCGAGAAGCGCGAAGGCTCGGCCTGGAAGATGGTGGGGTTGGAAGTGGAGTGGAACGGGATGGAGCGGCTGTTCAAGGATGTTGGCCTGCCGCCGCAAATCCCCGGCATGGCGGTGCGGGGCAGTTTGCCGGTGCTGGTCGGGAACGTGCAGGTGGGCTATGTCTCTACGTCAACCTGGTCGCCGCTGTTGAAGAAGTACATCGCGCTGGCGCATTTGCAGAAGCCGTATTATGAAGTTGGAACGGATGTGCGCATGGAAATGACGGTGGAGCACCATCGTCAGCACGCGCCTGCGAAGGTGGTGAAGTTGCCGTTCTACGAGCCCGAATGGAAAAAGCAATGATAACCGCAAAGAGCGCTACCCTTGCACCGCCCGCAAGGGCAGGTGAGCACGCAAAGGCTTAGATAACTTTCTTAGCCTTTGCGTTCTTTGCGCGCCTTAGCGGTTCATTTTCAACAATGCAACTCTCGGTAATTCAGTTGTGAAGTTGGAGTCAATCTGCGTGATCGAAAAGCCCAACATTTCTGATGAAAGAATAATCTCTACTTTGCAAGAGAATTATTCAATTCCTGTAACTGACATTGAATTCCTGCCTCTTGGCCTGGATTCGTCCGCCTGGGCCTATCGCGTGGAGGCAGAAAACGCCACTTATTTTCTCAAGCTCAGGAAGGAAATTCCAAACCCGGCCGGGATTCTGATCCCGCGTTTTCTCAAGGAGCAGGGCATTCAGCAGGTCATGGCTCCGCTTTCAACGAAGGATGGGGAAGCCTGGGCATGTGCGGATGATTTTTTCTTCATCCTGTATCCCTTCATCACGGGCGAGCGCGTGATGGATGTGGGCATGTCGGATGCGCATTGGATTGAATTCGGTTCTGTCCTGAAACGGCTTCACACTACGAAACCGACTCCCGAACTTTTGCGCCAGATCAAGCGCGAAACGTTTATCCCAAAGCAGCTTGCATTTGCCAAAGAACTCCACATGCAGGTTAAGACATCGCAAATATGATGATCCATTTCAAAAGGAATTGGCCGCATTCTGGCTGGAAAACTACGAGACGATTGCGACCATCCTTGAGCGGACAGAAGCCCTGGCAAAAAGGATGCAGGAAACAAATCTGGAATTCGTCCTTTGCCACGCGGACATCCACACCGCCAACCTCTTGCTCAGCGATGACGACAAAATCTACATCGTGGATTGGGATGAAACCCTGCTGGCTCCCAAAGAGCGTGACCTGTTGTTCGTTATCGGGAAGTATTTTCAACGATACTTCGGATGGAAGATGGGAGCAACTGTTCTTCGAAGGCTATGGTGAGACCGAAGTTGACCCGCTCGCGCTGGCCTACTATCGCTATGACTGGTGTGTTGAGGATATAGGTGAGTTTGCCGAAGATGTTTTTGGTAGAGAGAACTTAGGCGAAGAGACGAAAGCGAATTCCATCAGTGGTTCAAGAGTTTGTTTGCACAAGGAAATAGTGTCGAAACTGCGCTCAAGACAGAAATCGAGAGTTTAGATTTAGAAATGAAGAAAGAGCTAGTAATTGCTACAGAGAGCATGGATAAATAAACCGCCAAGAACGCTAAGCGCGCAAAGATTTAAAAAAATTCTTTGCGGTCTTTGCGCACTTAGCGGTTCAAAATAGCCCCGTTCATCATTGTTCATCTCCGGTGGATAAAGGAATTTTTATGACAATAAACCAATACGACGCAATCGTCATCGGCGGCGGCCACAACGGACTGGTCGCTGCCGCCTACCTGGCGCGCGCGGGCAAGAAAGTCGTCGTGCTGGAGCGGCGCGAGATCGTCGGCGGCGCGGCGGTGACCGAGGAAATCTTCCCCGGCTTCAAGTTCACCGAGTTCTCGTACGTGGTCAGCCTGCTGCGACCGGAGATCATCCGCGAGTTGGAACTGCCCAAGCACGGGCTGAAGATCCTGCCGCTGCCGTCCACCTTCACGCCGATGGATAACGGCGATTACCTCGGCCTGTGGGACGACCACGACCTGACGCGCCGCGAGTTGTACCGTCACTCGCCCAAAGATGCCGAAGCCTACGACGAGTATGCGCGCGTCATGGCACGCGCTGCCAAGGCCATCAAGCCGCTCATCAGCCTGGTGCCGCCTGACCCGTCGTCACTGCATCCGCGTGATTTGATGGGGTTGCTCAAGCTCGGTCAGTACGCGGCAGGACTGTCGGAAAAGGAGCTGTACACCATTGCCAAACTGGTCACGCAATCCTCCGCGGACCTGCTCGAGGAGTGGTTCGAAACTGACGCGCTCAAAGGCACCAAGGCCGCCAGCGGCATCATCGGAACCTTCCTCGGTCCGCGCTCACCGGGGACGGCCTACGTGCTGCTGCATCACTACATGGGCGAGATCGACGGTGCCTTCCGCGCCTGGGGCTTTGCCAAAGGCGGCTCCGGCGGGGTCAGTGGTGCCATCGCCAGCGCGGCGAAAGCGCTTGGGGCCGAGATCAGAAGTCAATAGTTCCGTTGCGCAGGTCATTGTCAAGGGCCCTTCGACAAGCTCAGGACGAGCGCGCGCAGCCGGAGTCGCGCTCGAGAGTGGCGAAGAACTGTATTCCAAAGTCGTCTTCTCGGCAGCCGATCCCAAGCGGACCTTCCTCCAGTTCGTCGACCCGAAATATTTCCCCGATGAGTTCGTCCAGTCCATCAAGAATTTCCGCGTGCGCGGCTCGTCAGGCAAGCTCAACCTGGCGCTCTCAGAACTGCCCGATTTCACAGCGCTCCCTGGCAACACCGAACTGCATCGCGGCGCGGTATCCATCAGCCCCAGCATCGACTACATCGAGCGCGCCTACGACGACGCCAAGTACGGCCAGTTTTCGCGCCAGCCGTACATCGACATGATCTTCCCGTCGATGATCGACCCTGACATGGCCCCGCCCGGGCAGCATGTGGCTTCCTGCTTCGTGCAGTACGCGCCCTACGATCTCGAAGGCGGCTGGGACGATACCAAAAAAGAAGCCTTCGCCGAGACGGTCATCTCCACGCTCGAGCGTTACGCGCCCAACATCCGCCGCGCCATCGTCGGCAAGCAGGTCATCACGCCGGTCGACATCGAGCGCATCGCGGGCATCACCGGCGGCAACATCTTCCACGGCGAACTGCTTCTGCACCAGATTTTCTTCATGCGCCCCACGCCGCAGTGGGCCGACTTCCGCACGCCCCTGCCCGGCTACTACCTGGCCGCCAGCGGCGCGCATCCTGGTGGCGGCGTCATGGGCGCGGCGGGCAAGATGGCCGTCATGGAAGCCCTCAAAGACGGAAATTCTAACCGGGGATAAACAGAGATGGACAGGGATTTAATCGCAAAGACCGCTAAGTTCGCGAAGAAATAAAAAGGTTTTCTTTGCGCTCTTTGCGTGCTTCGCGGTTCAAAAGATCCAGTCTGTCTCCGTTCTCTCTGGTGAATTAGGTGAATTTATGAAAACATACGACGCAATCATCATCGGCGCAGGCCACAATGGGCTGGTCGCTGCTGCCTATCTCGCCAAAGCAGGAAAAAACGTGTTGGTTCTCGAACGGCGTGACATCCCCGGCGGCACGCTGGTGACGGAAGAATTCGACGGCTTCAAAGCCGACATGCTCCAAAGCGGGACTCTGCGCCCCGACATCATCCGCGATTTGAATTTGCCTCGCTTCCCCGGCCCGCCGCGGTCCGGGGCGGGCGGACTCAAGCCGGAATCTGCTACCAATAATTCAGCATTTATCTCTCTCCTCGCTGTAGGTCACGCTTAATCTGTCCTCGAGCGACCCTGCTAAAGCAATCGAATCCATCAAACGCTTCTCTACCAAAGACGCGGCGCGCTGGCCCGACTTCCTGGCTTTCATGTCAAAAGCAACCTCCTTCCTCGATGCCACCTACCGCACCCCCATGCCGCGCCTGCCCAAACCTGACTCCCTGAGCGAAGGCTTGCCCTCTCGCCCAACTGGGACTCAAACTGCGCTCCATGGGCCGCAAGGACATGCTCAACATCATCCGCGCCCTGCCAATGACTGCGGTCGAATTTGTGGAAGAGTGGTTCGAATCCGAACAGTTGAAAGCAGCGGTCGCCTCGCTCGGAATCCACGGCGTGACGTTGGGAGTCATGTCCGCGGGCACGACCTTCAACCTGATCCACAACTGGCTCAACCGCGGCGGACTTGCCTATCAAAACATTGGCCAGGCCGGGAGTATCACAGGCGCGCTGGTTGAGGCCGCCAAAGCCTACGGCGTGGAAATCCGCTTGAACGCCGAAGTGAGCCAGCATCAAAGTCGACCACGGACGGGCTATAGGTGTCGTCCTGGCAAACGGCGAAGAGATCGCCGCCCAAACCATCCTCTCCGCCGCCGACCCCAAACGGACGTTCTTGTCACTGGTCGGCCCGATGGAATTGCCGCCAACCTTCGTCTGGAATGTGCAATCCATCAAGATGCGGGGCTCAGTCGCCAAAGTGCATCTGGGTGTGGAATCCCTGCCCGATGGAATGACACCATTTACGACTTATGCCGTGGCCCCATCATTACGCTATCTGGAAAAAGCCTATGACGCCGCCAAATATGGCGAGATTTCAGAAAAACCTTATCTCGAAGTGACGTCTACGGAAAATGTGGTTTCAGTACACTTTCAATTTGCTCCCTATCAATTGAAAAACGGGAAATGGAAAGAAGAAAGAGAAAAGATTGAGACGCTGGCAGTTGACACTCTTGTCAGAACATTTCCCCGATCTGAAATCTAACGTCAAAAGTCTAAATCTCTCACCCCGCTCGATCTCGAAGTAACTTACTCCCTCACCGAAGGCGACCTCAACCACGGACAGATCATGCTCGACCAGTTCTTGTTCATGCGGCCTATCCCGGTTGGTCGAACCACAAAACGCCAATTGGATGGACTGTATCTGTGCGGCAGTGGTGTCCATGCGGGAGGCGGGATTAGTGGCGCGAGTGGGCGCAATGCGGCGAAGGTGGTGTTGAAGAATTGATAACTACATGCGCGTTGGTCGAGTAGCACGCCGTGTACTTGCGTCCGGGCCAGGGAAGCAATCTCAAGTAACCTGTAAAGTTGAGATTGCCACGCTCGCTGCGCTCGCTCGCAATGACACATTTATACAGGAAATTGTTAATGGTAACTTTCCACAAAACTTCCGACACGTTCATAACCGGCTCGATGACGCTCCCGCAGAAATACTATACTTCTAAAGAAGTATTCGAGCGGGAGAAGGAACGCATCTTCAATAAATATTGGGTTTGCGCCGGGCACCAGAATCGCATCCCAAAACCTGGTGATTACTTCCTGCTAAATCTCTTTGGTGAAAGTCTGATTATCTTGCGGGATAGGGAGAACCAAATCTGTGCGTTTTTCAATGTCTGCCGTCATCGCGGTACACGAATTTGCGAAGCCGCCGAAGGAAAGTTCAAGAACAGCATCCAATGCAGCTACCATGCCTGGACGTATGGCCTGGACGGCAAATTGATCGGTGCGCCGTTCATGAAGGAAGTAGAAGATTTCCGATGGGAAGATTATCCTTTGCGTGCTGCGCCTGTTGAGTTGTGGGAAGGCTTTATCTTCATCCATCTTGGTTTCGAAAAATCTCAACCATTTTCCAGGACCTGCACCGCTGGTCGGGCGTTTCAGCCAGTGGAAGATGGGCGAACTCAAGACCCACCAGCGCATTTCATATGATGTCAAAGCCAACTGGAAATATGTCTTTCAGAATTTCAACGAGTGCTATCACTGTCCTACTATTCATCCATTGCTGAATAAGTTTGCCAATTACACCAGCGCTGAGAACGACTTGGTCAAGGGTTCCTCCTGGGTGGATTCTTGAGCATCACAAGCGGTGGCAGCATGACGGTCACAGGGCGAACGTGTGCTGTCCCATTGGGCGATCTGGACGAAGGTGAAAGTCAGCGTGGCTACTATTATTCCATCCTGCCCAATCTGCTCCTGAACATCCATCCTGATTACGTCATGTTCCATCTGGTTTTCCCCGAAGCGCCGGGACGCAGCACTGTGGTCAGCGAATGGCTCTTTCATCCCGAAGCCGCGAAGCAGCCCGATTCCGCCCGCAAGAAGCGGTCGATTTTTGGCACGAGACCAATTTGCAGGATTGGCACGTCTGTGAGTCGGGCCAGCAGGGGGTCGAAATCAAAAGCATATACGCCGGGATGGTACACGCCGCGAGAAAGTTTGCTGGCAGCTTTTGATGAATATTATTTGAAGGTTATGAACGAATAAACCAAAAACTCCGAAGCAAATAAACCTTCGGAGTTTTTGGTCTAATTACATTCCTATCTAAACTCTGTTCTAGATGATTTCAACAATTCCGCGGTTGCCATCCACGCGTACGTGCTGACCGGTTTGCAGCTTTGTCATGGCATCGGGAACACCAACAATGGCAGGAATGCCATATTCCCGTGCAACCACTGAGCCATGCGTCATCGCACCGCCAACTTCCATGATCAACGCACCGGCATTTATAAACAACGGAGATCCAGCCGGGGTCAGTGAATGTCGCCACTAATATCTCCCAGGGTTAAGGGTTTCTGTTTGGGGATCATGGATAACTCGAACCGTCCCTTCATAAACGCCAGTAGAAACAGGGTTTCCAACCAATGCGCCCGGAGGGGCACCTGCAACTTCATATTTAACGATTGGCGTTTCACCATCGCTGGTAATGACAAGCGGCGGGGTCATTTTTTTGTAGCGCGGGAAAGCCGCGCGCCGCTAGAAGCCAAACTGGCATATTTCTCCGGTTCAGCATCCCAGATTTGAAGCAACTCATCCCGGTTAAGAAACCAGATGTCATCGGGATGCGCTAATTTATTTGTCTCAACCAATTGAGTAGCCGTCTTTTTGAGCATTTCCTTGGCAACACGCAAGACCTGTATAGCCGCGAATTTCTGGTGTTCGCGGAGAACGCTCCCATTGGTCATCACATATACCAGGCGTTTTATCAGGCGGGCTTTATTTCGCCAAACAAGCTGTGCCTGGCGTTTGTTAGAAGTTTTTCCGTGGCATTCTCTCGAGCTTCTATAAGTTTTTTTTCTTGTGTGCGGTGACTTCCTTCTTCTTTTTGTAAGTAGCTGGCGATGACTTTCAGTAGCGAAATGGGTTCTTCATACCATTTCGGCACCATCAAATCTATTTCAGAAAGGCCGCGGGCGCCGTATTCGGCCAGAAACTTATCTAATGCTTCCATAAAAGCAGTGCTATTCTCAAGTGTTGCAGCTTTTTCCAACCACATCTGACTATCTAATTCCCAGATGGTTGAACCATTCCACCAATTCAGGGGAACGTCGGGCGATGTCCGCCAGATCGCCTAAAGCTAAATTCATCTCTGTCACAGCATTGCCAGATAAGCCCAAACTCAGGGCTTCTACTTCTTCTGGTGTCAGCGATTTACGACCCAGGCGTGACAAAATACGTTTTGCGGCTTCTCCGGCGATAAGAGGAGCTACCCACTCAACAACAAGCGATAGATATTTCGAAGAACATCAATCATAATTTGGGTTTGTTCCTTCCCAACAGGCGTTTGGTTGATCTTTGTTTTTGCTTCTGCGATATATGTTTGAGATGCCTATTGTTGATCTTTGGCAGAAATCCCGTGTAATCCCGCCGCCATAGAGCATGATAACTTGCGAAATAAAGCCTATAGCGATCTTTACCGTTGAAAAGGAAATAGACAGGTTATGCGGGCGCTGAAATTCGGGGCGTTGCATGGCAATCCGAAGCGCTTGCGGAGCCAGGGCATCAAGCTGAGAGATGCCTGTAAGCATGCCTCTGCGCAGGATTGGATGCCGTAACAGCAGTGGTTAAGTCTATAAACATATGCCCTGCATTTTCAATGAGGATCCGTGCTTCCGCCTTTTTCTTTTCTTCCGAGAGGGATGATATTCTGCATAGTCGCTATACTGAGTGGCGCCATTGCATCGGTCATATTCTGCTGGTGCCCCATACTGAAGTAGATATGCAGACTGTCATCAGGCGACTTCAGCCCATCAATCGGGTAAAGAGGATGTTATCGGACGAGCCTGTAATAGGTAGAGCTCACCATCTGCCATTGCCCATTCGATATCCTGTGGGACTTTGTAATGCGCTTGATCCTGTACCCCATATCTGCCAGCGCCAAAATTTTCGTGTCGGTCAGGACGGTTTGTTTACGCTGAGCTTCGCTGAGTGTCTTTTGGCGAGTTCCACCATCTTTTTCAGGGAAAATGCCGATTTGTTTGTCCGCAATCTGACGGTCGAGGATGACGCGTGTTCTCTTGTCCACACGGTATGCATCCGGAGAAACCAATCCGCTAACCAGGCTTCGCCGACCCAAAACTGGCGTCTATGGTGAGCGTGTGACGGTGACCTGTCAGCGGATCGGCTGTGAACAGGATGCCGGATTTTCTCCGACATCACCATTTTTTGGACGACGACCGATAGTTGCACTGCACGGTGTGGAAAATGGTTCTGGTTCCGGTATAGGATGGCTCGGTCGGTGAATCGGGATACCCAGCAACGGCGGATAAAATCTAGCAGGGCCGTCTCGCCAATAATGTCGAGATAGGTATCCTGTTGACCGGCGAAGGATGATCCGGCAGGTCTTCAGCAGTGGCACTGGAGCGGACTGCGTAGGCATGGTCGCTGCCGATCTCTCGCCACGACCCTATGGCGGCATCGTCAATGTTCGCAGGCGCGGGAACGTTTAACAGGATTTGGCGCACACGCTGGCCTGCACTGCGTACGGTTTCCACGTCATCGGTAATTACCGTATCTAGCAAGTTGTACAGGCTGTGAGAAAATCCGGATAGGCATCTATGAATTGTTGAAATGCAATGGTTGTCAGGCAAAATCCTGAGGGAACGGGGAAACCGGCATGGGTCATTTCGCCCAGATTAGCCCCCTTGCCGCCTACTAGCGGAAGGTCTGCAGCGCCGAAATATTAGAAAAAGAAAGGATGAAAAAAGCATTTGGTTGTATGTGTCATAGCAGTTCTGTAATTCCTTTAATGAGGAGAAGGAGTCCAAAAACAAACGGCGCCCATATTCAGATGGGGCGGCTGTGTGGGTTCAAGAATTGTTTGATCGAATTTAGTAAATCTGTTTGCTCGTTTGGGAAATGAGATATAGATGACGACGGGGATGATTACCGACAGGCAGAATACCAGTACGACCAGTAAGGTGACGATTATTTTTTCGGTGACGAGTAAATCGCTTAGGATGACGACCGATGAAGCGGTTAGAAAAAGTGCCAGGTTTTTGAAATTGACCACCGAAATCATTGCGCCAAACCCGAAAGCTTTTGGTGGGGTGATTTTGTCCACAATGGAGAAAAAGCGCGGTTCTTCTGTCTTTCAGAAACTGGTTTGCGCCAGTTGCGCAGGGCGAGCCACTGCACAGCGTACCTAAAACCAGCAGCAGAATGGGCTGAAAAAGGCCGGGCTTTCCAGCCTCGTTCGCTGCAGCGCGATACCCCAAAATGACCGCTGAAACCCCGATGAGACTGTATGCGCTGATATATCCCAGCGCATAGCCCATGCCTTACGCCAACCACGATCCGAAAGCAGCAGCAAAATAACCAGGGTGATCGACCCGACCGAGAGCAGTCCGGAAGATGCAAACAGCAGGGATTGAATGAGTACGGGCAGCAATTATTTCTTCTTAATTAGTTTTCTATTGTTAGTGAATACTAGCTAAAATAATAGCACAACATTTATTGTAAGTCAACACTAACATATGATAGAATGATTACACTTTTGATAGTTATAT
>CAWHJM010000011.1:0-81160 GCA_963829615.1 uncultured Chloroflexia bacterium | reverse complement strand
AAAGCGAGACCAACGGATATAAATCTCCATAGTTTATTTGCGCAGAGCAGGCTTCGAAACAATCAATGCTACAACGTAATCCTACAATCTCTTGTTCAACAGGTAATACAGATCGTTCCAGCGCAATCCCTTCTTGAACTCTTCTAGTTTCGTGTTTTCATCGATCAATATAATTTGATCCTTGTCAATCGGATGATTGACAAGACCGCCGTTATAAATACGTTGGTAATCGATCTTTGCAAAAGACTTGAAAACCCAGAATGGGCGTCCGCGCGGGCGCCTGGGGCTGGTACCAGATTTACTCTAAAGAAATCTCCTTGATGGCGGCCATCGGCAGTAGCACTGACAATTGGTTCACGCGCCTCTTCGAACAATTCGACTATAATCCAAAAATGAAAAACTTCTTATCTCAGTTGCTTTTCTTGGCACTTGCGGCGTGCGCGCCTTCGAAATCTAACTTTTCACTTTCCAGTACACCTCCTCCCGCAATGAAGAAGCCTCTTCGCAAAAGTATATGATTATGAACATTTATCTCTGATCAATGAGGGTGATCGTAGTCCTGAAAAACAAAATCTATGGGTGGCATTGATACACGATGTACCTCCTTATCAAAAGATCCTCTCACGGAAAATTTCGCCAGACACTTACACGCTTGTCACCGATGAATACGAAAACCAATATGCAGAATTTGATTTTTCAGATCATCTTGCCAATACAATCATTTCAGTAGACATAGATTATGAAGTCGCTGTCAACGAGTTGACTTATGCCCTGTCAACTTGTGAGGGCGATTTGCTCACGGAATTCATCCAACCCGAACTTCATATCGAATCAGCCAACCCAAAAATCCAGTTGCTCTCAGCCGACCTTTCGAAAAAAAAGGAACACAGTTTGTAAACAGGTTGAGGCTTTTTATAACTACGTTGGGAACGAATTGACCTACAGCTTTAACCATAATGACTGGGGTGCACAGGCCACGATGGGTTATATAGGGGCGGATTGCACAGAATATTCAGACTTGATGATTGCCCTAAGCCGCGCAGCCGGAATCCCGGCGCGTTATTATGAGGGATTGTTATACCTTGAAGATCCAAATACTGAGATCGCAAAAACGGAACATACCTGGCTTGATGTAGATCTGCCCGGTACTGGCTGGGTTGCAATGGACCCTACAATAGGAAGACTGCCAGTGTTTCGGGAAACTTATTTCGCGCACCGCACTATACCTCGGGGCGGAATCCCTCGACGCTGAGAGGTGCAAACTATTGGACGCATCTCTATTGGCCAGGGGATAGCACGACAATTAGCGTACAAGATTCTGGATGGTTGATCACTCCTTCTCCTTGAAGTAAATATTGAACAAGTGGTTTACGCATCCCATCGTGGCCATGCGCCAGCCAAACATAGTACATCGCGGAGCCAGTGCCTGAAGCACGATTTTGCGCGACCGTTAGTGGTCTGGTTTTCGCAGGCATCGGCTAGGGCGTCGACAGCAAATTCCTTGATGTCGAAGACCATCCCCGTTTTCATCACAAGTATTCCATCAATAAGCATCCATGCTCTTCAGCAAATCCGCCAAAGAGCATGGAAAGCGTCACACAGCAAGAGTCACACAAATCGGGAATATCACTCCCCACGTTTGCGTAGATACGTGTGCATAATCACCGATAGCACGATGATCAACCCGTAGATAAACTGTGTCCAGTAGCCAGTCAGACCTACAGCCACAGTCGCAGCTTCGATAGCACCAATGATAAAGGCTCCGAGGAATGTTCCCAGAATCGTACCAGTGCCGCCGAACACGGACGTTCCACCCAGGAAGACAGCAGCCAGGGTGTTCAGCAAATAACCACTACCCACGTTGGGCCAGAAATAGGCCACGTAAAAACTGGCGATCACGCCGGCAAAGGCTGAGATCAGGCCTATCAGCATGAAAGCCTGGATACGGACTCGCCCAGTATTGACCCCCATCAGTTCGGCGCTTTTGATATTGTCGCCAATCAGGTAGATGTGTGCGCCAAATCGATGACGGTTTAGCAGCACCCAACCAAGGATCGTGATCATAACCAACCAGACCATCTGCATAGGTAAGAATCCACCGATCTTGCCGACCAGCAGCGGGTAAAAAAAGGTTTGTGTAATATAGGACAAAGTAAAATTCGCTCCTTGCGTAAGCACCAGCGTTGCGCCTCGCCATAAGAATTGAGTACCGATGGTGACGACGAGCGAAGGAATGCCGAATTTGACGATGATAAAGCCATTGAGCCAGCCAATTATGGTTCCAGTCAGCAGGGCAGCGACAATTGCCAGGAACACTTGTATGGTCGGATTACCGATGAAGGCTGTTGTATTGTACACAAAAGAAAATGCCACCATGCCCATGGCCATAATCGATGGAAAGGAGAGATCAATTTCAGCGGCGATTATCACAATGGTCAGGGGAATAGACATGATGGCAAAGAACGGGATCGAGGACATGAAGGCAGAGTATATCTGCGGGGATAAAAAGGTATCCGGAGCTGAAATGATGAATATCAGCCACAAGGCCAAAAAGACACCCAGAATTCCAAGTTGGGCGCTGTTTGTACGAACAAATCTCCGTAGACTGAAGGGTACTTTATAGTGTTGGATATCTTCGGATGTGGTTCCGTCAGTTTTAGTATTCATAGTATCCATCCATGTACTTTCGTTATTCGAGGCTGCCGGTTTCTGCTACCTGAACCATTTTTTCAATTAGTTCATCCAAGCCGATGGATTTGGTTAAAAATTCACCGGCCACTTTACCGCGATCGATCACGACCACACGGTCGGCAACATTGTAGACGTGAAGGATATTGTGGTCGATAAATATGGCGGATTTGCCCGCTTGCTTGATGCCTTTCACGAAATTGACCAGCTTGGCCGTTTCTTTGAGCGATAGGCCCATGGTAGGCTCGTCAAGAACGATGATTTCCGCTTGGAAGAAAAGGGCGCGTACAATGGCGACACCTTGTTTCTCACCGCCCGAGTATGTGCCTACCCTAGAATCCGGGCTGACAGCATGAGAAGTAAAACCCATGGACTGGGTCATCAATCGATGTGTTTCATCTCTCATCCGCTGAATATCAAGGAAACCCATGGAGTTACACAGTTCGCGTCCAAGGAAAATATTGCGCCAGAGGGTTTGCAATTCGGCCAGCGCGCGTTCCTGATAGACGGTTTCCACCCCTAATTCTCTGGCTCTTGGGACCGTGAGATGATCCACTTTCTGCCCATTGAAATAGATCTCGCCTGAAGTG
Source organism: uncultured Chloroflexia bacterium (assembly GCA_963829615.1). GTDB lineage: Bacteria > Chloroflexota > Anaerolineae > Anaerolineales > Villigracilaceae > JAABUE01. The sequence goes on along the minus strand of CAWHJM010000011.1, from coordinate 77,882 downwards.
GGCTGATAGTAGCCGGTAATGATTTTGATCAACGTGGATTTCCCGGCACCATTGTCCCCTAGTAGGCCAACAATCTCATTCTGGCCCAGCTGAAAGTTGATATTTTCAAGCGCTCGCACCTCTCCAAAATATTTGGATACGTTTCTTAGTTCGAGACGATAATTTTCCATAAGAATATCTCCGTCGCGTTGATGGATAGAGTTGTTAATACGAATTGTATCTGTAATAACAAGTTAGTGACAGCCTCAGCCGTTGATCAATGAGCAGTTAACGACAAAAGTCGTTACTACTATTTGGAATGGCAAGGGCCAAATGGCAGGGACTACATTGGGAGCCATCTAGCCCTTGCATGTAATCTTGTTTACGATCCGTCAGGGACAGAAGAACGTCAACAAGTTGGGAACGGTTTCGCTTTAGCGAATTTGCTTTTCGATCAACGGAGCGACTGTATCGAGATTGCTTTTGGTGACAAAACCCGCGCCCGTATCAATCTGCAGACCAGAGAAATGATATACCTTGCTCAGGCAAAGCTGTAAAACGCCGAAATAGCCTTGCAGCCATTGCTGCTGGTCGCTCACCAGTTGCAGGTAGCCGTCTTGAATGGCGGTGATGGCATTGCCGGATACATCGAAGCCGGCGGCAAAGACATCGCCAGGCTGCTTACCGGCGGCCTGCAGATAGGTCTCCATGGTGCCGGTCAGGGCGCCGTGATCGGTGATGACCATCTTAATATCCGGGTTAGCGGACATGATGCCGGTAAAGACCGGCACGCCAGCAGCTGCATCTGCATTGGTGGCATCATCGATTTCCTGATAGACGACTGTCAGTCCAGCTTCTTCCAGGGCATCCTTAACGCCCTTGGTGCGCTCACCACGACCGGCCTGCGCCAACAGGCCCCACAGGAAGGCCTGGTCGCCCGACTTTAAGCCTGATTCCTTGACAGCTTCCTGGCCCAGTGCATATCCTGCACTGTATTGAATGGCGCCGGCATAACCGAAACCATTACTGCCGTACTTGGCTTGCATTTTCGGCAGCTGCACGTTCATGCTGGTCACGATAATACCCTGGCTCTCAGCTTGATCAATCAAGGGATCGAAAGCCTCGTCGCCGGGATGGCCCATGACGGCGATGCCGTCGGGATTGGTGGCCACCGCTTGTTGGAACTGAGTGACCATTTTGGCAGGATCCCAGTCGGACCAAACGTATTGCACATTCGCGCCAGTGTCAGCAGCAGCTTGCACAGCGCCGTTATAAACGACTGTCGCAAAAGGACCGCCAGACGGCCCACCCGGGAAGAAGACGATGTTCGTGCCAGAGCACCATCCACCTTCAGCAGCGGGGGCAGGACCTTCGGTCTGGCCAGGCTCAGGAGCCGCAACTTCCGCGGTCGGTTGTGCAGGTGCAGGTTCGGCAGCAGTCGGTTGGGCCGGAGCGGGCGCTTGTGTTGCAGCACCGCCGCAAGCCGTCAGAACCATGCTCAGGGCCACCAGAACGGCGGCAAGCCAATATAGTTTCTTCATCTTCCTTTCTCCTTTTTATCTAATAGGTTGATATTATCCAGGACAAAACTTTCAGAATCATTACATAGGCACCTCCTCATGGAATTTTTGTCCGTGATTGGGAATCCTACAAGCTCCTGTTCAATTGGTAGTACAAATCGTTCCAGCGCAATTCTTTTTTGAACTCTTCCAGTTTTGTGTTTTCATCGATCAGCAGGAACTCGAGGCCGGCCATGTCGGCAAAATCGCGCAAATGCTCGGCGGTGACAGAATAGCTGAAACTGGTGTGATGCGCGCCTCCTGCGTAAATCCAGGCTGCTGCCGCAGTTTTTAGATTGGGACGCGGCGACCAGAACGCACGCGCTACCGGCAGATTCGGAAGCGGCGCATCTGTCGGGACGACATCTACAACGTTAGCAACCAGGCGGAAGCGCTGACCCATGTCCATGATCGAAGCGCCGACGGCGGGGCCTGTATTCGCATCAAAGATCAGACGCACGGGATCGGCTTTGCCACCAATCGAGAGCGGCAGGATGTCCAGTTTGGGTTTGGTTGCTGCGATTGATTCGCAGATTTCAAGCATATGTGCGCCCAGCACTTTATCCCCCGAAGTGCTGAAATGATAGGTGTAATCTTCCATGAAGCTGACGCCGCCTTTTACCCCGGCGCTCATCACTTTCATGGCCCGCACCAGCGCGGATGTCTTCCAATCGCCCTCAGCGCCGAAGCCATAGCCATCGCGCATTAGGCGTTGCACTGCCAGCCCCGGCAACTGCGCCAGTCCATGCAAATTTTCGAATGTCGTCGTGAAGGCCTTGAAATCCCCCGCTTGTAGGAAGTTGCGCATGCCAACTTCTATGCGCGCGCCTTCGAACAGCGAGTCGTGTCTTTCTCCACCCGGCTGGAGTGCGGGAACCACGTCATATTCATCCAGATAGGCTTCAGTTAGTTTTTGAACATCGGCATCAGACGCCTCATTTACTGCACAAACTAAATCTCCGACCCCGTAACCATAAACATCGTACCCGAGCCGAATTTGCGCCTCGACCTTATCCCCCTCGGTGACAGCCACATCGCGCATGTTATCGCCGAAACGGGCGATCTTTGCACCCTGCCAGTCGGCCCAGGCGCAGGCGGCACGCGTCCAGATGCCAATGCTGGCCTGTACATCTTCATCTTGCCAATGACCAACAACTACCTTACGGTTCAAACGCATGCGACTTCCGATAAAGCCGAATTCCCGGTCGCCGTGGGCAGCCTGGTTCAGGTTCATGAAATCCATGTCGATCTCAGCCCAGGGAATCTCGCGGTTGTACTGGGTATGCAGGTGCAGGAACGGTTTCTTGAGCAGGTTCAATCCGGCAATCCACATTTTGGCAGGTGAAAAGGTGTGCATCCAGGTGATCAACCCGATGCAGCTGTTGGCAGAATTTGCTTCCAGACAGAGTCCACGGATCGCTTCAGGTGTGGTCAACACTGGCTTGAACACAACCTGTACCGGAACATGTGTTGATCCGTTCAAAAAACCAGCAATTTCGCGTGAGTGCTCGGCCACTTTTTCAAGCGTTTTGGGCCCATATAGATGCTGACTACCTGTCACAAACCAGACTTCGTATTGATTCAAATCAATCATGATTGCTCTCCTTATTACGACTTTTTCGTCTGCCCATAATAGGCGTTCGCGCCGTGCTTTCTCAGATAGTGTTTATCCAGCAATTCCTGCTGCATGGGTGGAATACCTGGCTCAAGCATCATGGCGTGGAAGTTCATGAACGCGACTTCCTCTAACACCACGGCATTATGGACGGCATCCGTAGGACTCGCGCCCCATACGAATGGGCCATGGCTGTGGACAAGAACGGCAGGAATGGCATCTGGATCTTTCCCCTGGAAGGTTTCCTTGATTACCAACCCAGTTTCCTTTTCGTATTCGCCTTCGATCTCGACTTTTGTCATTTTTCGGGTGCAGGGGATCTCGCCATAGAAATAATCGCCATGTGTTGTGCCGAGCGCCATGATGCCACGACCTGCCTGTGCAAAGCTTGTTGCCCAACGGCTATGAGTATGTACGATGCCGCCAATATTGGGAAATGCTTTATAGAGCTCGAGGTGTGTTGGCGTATCGGAAGAAGGTTTTAAACTTCCATCCACAGTCTTTCCCGTCTCCAATTCCACAACCACCATGTCCTCGGCCTTCATAATCTCATAGGAAACACCCGAGGGTTTAATAACCATGAGCCCTTGCTCCCTATCGATGCCCGACACATTGCCCCAGGTGAAGGTGACAAGGCTGTGCTTGGGAAGAAGCAAATTTGCCTGAAATACCTGTTCTTTCAATCGTTCTAACATGGTTATTTCCTCAACGCATCCACAGCGGCTCTTTCGATGACAAGTCCCTTTTTGTAGCGTTCCATGAACGCTGCTAAAGCCATCGACATCCCCTTGATTGGGAGCTATCGTCATACCATTTTCCCCAGCAAAGACCTTGTTGGAAAGATAGGCTTCCAGAGGTTCATTCATCTACTTTATGGAGCATATAGGCTGCAAGCAAGGCAATCCCCCACGCGCCGCCCTCACCTGCGGTCTCCATCACGGACACGGGGACGTTCATCGCCGCTGCCATGATCTTTTGACCTACTTCCTTTGTCTTGAAGAAGCCACCGTGACCGAGAACCTGTTCGATCTTCACTTGCTCCTGTTCAAAGAGGATGTCCAATCCGATCTTCAGGGCACCGAGCGCCGAAAAGAGATGCACACGCATGAAGTTCGCAAGTGTGAAACGGCTTTCTGGCGTACGAACGAACAACGGACGTCCCTCCTCAAGATGCGTGATGTGTTCGCCCGAAAGATAATTGTAGGCCAGCAACCCGCCACCATCCGCATCGCCCGCGAGTGCCTTTTGATACAGCATTTCAAACAGCTTGGATTGACTGATCTCCACACCCAAGCGCATTGGTGAATTCCTGGAACAGATCGACCCAGGCATTGAGATCGGATGTGCAGTTGTTGCTATGCACCATGGCGACAGGCTTGCCTGTGGGTGTCGTCACCATGTCGATCTCAGGATATAACTTCGACAGAGCCTTCTCTAACACGATCATCGCAAAGACGGATGTCCCGGCGGAAACATTGCCCGTTCGCTCTGCCACACTGTTGGTCGCGACCATGCCTGTGCCAGCGTCACCCTCGGGCGGACAAAGTGGGATGCCCGCTTGTAATCCTCCCGTGGGATCGAGTAACTTTGCACCATCTTCGCTAAGAACACCCGCGGCATCCCCCGCTAGGAGCACTTTGGGCAGGATGTCCTGGAGTTTCCACGAGATATTTTCGGCTTTGAGACGTTCGTTGAACTGCTCCAGCATGCGTTCATCGTAGTTGTTGGCCTTGCTATCGATGGGGAACATGCCCGAGGCTTCGCCAACCCCCAACACCTTTTGCCCCGTCAGTTTCCAATGGACATAGCCTGCCAGCGTGGTCAGATAACTGATATCCTTGATATGGGATTCCTTATTCAAGATCGCCTGATAGAGATGGGCAATGCTCCAACGCTGGGGAATGTTGAATTGGAACAGATCGGTGAGTTGTTCTGATGCCTGTCCGGTGATGGTATTTCGCCATGTACGAAACGGGACAAGTAGTTTTCCGTCCTGATCGAATGCCATATAGCCATGCATCATGGCACTGAAGCCGATGGCACCCATGGTTTTGAGCGGAGTGTTGTATTTCTCAGAAACCTCGTTGCTAAGATTCTGGTAGCTCTCTTGCAGGCCCTTCCAAACATCTTCGAGACTGTATGTCCAGATCCCGTTTTCGTATCGGTTTTCCCACTCATGGCTTCCTGATGCGATCGGCATATGATCCTCGCCGATCAGCACTGCCTTGATGCGGGTCGAGCCGAACTCGATGCCAAGAACGGTCTTGCCGCTCTCGATTGCTCTTTGGGTATCGCTTTGATCCATGTTCAACTCCCGTGATTTGAAGTCGTTATTCACACCTCAATGATGATTTTCAAACCTTCACGCCGCTGGGCAACCTCAAATGCCTCGGCGGTTTTTTCGAGCGGAAAACGATGCGTGACCAGCGAGCGCACGTCCACTAATCCTTTTGAAACCAGTTCAATCGCACGTGGATAGGTATGTTTCATGCGGCGCACCAGCTTGATGGTCAAGCCCTTGCGGCGCGCTACCGACGCTGGGAACGAGGTGTGGTCATCAGCGGGGATGCCAACCAGGATGATTTTTCCACCGGGGATGACAGCGGCGACGGACACATCGACTGCATCCTGCTCTCCGGCGGCTTCGAACGCGACATCGACTCCCCGCCCGTTTGTCGCCGCCCGGATCTCGTCAAGCTCGCGGCCTGCCTCCGCTAAAACGGCATGGTCAGCGCCGAAACTCTTGGCCGCCTCTACGCGGTGGGGCAGGATGTCCGTTGCGATGATCGTGCTTGCTCCCGAGAGCCGTGCCAATTGCACAATGAGCAGCCCAATCGGTCCGCATCCGAACACGCCCACACTCATCCCAGCACGTAGCTTGCCTAAATCGACTGCATGAATAGCTACGCCAAGCGGTTCGAGCAACGCGCCGTCAGCGTAGGATAAGGAATCGGGTAACGGAAACAGGCAACGGGGCGGATAAGAGGCGTACTCACGTAACGCGCCATCGGTTTTGCCATGCCCCGCAAAGATTATGTTTTCGCAGAGGTTTGGATGTCCACGTTCACAGAATTCACAATGTCCGCATGGCTTCGCAGGATCGACCGCTACGCGCTGGCCATCTTCTGTTTCGCCTGCGAATTCATGTCCCAAAACCAACGGGCGCTCTAATTTTGCATCGCCAATTTCCCCTTCACTGAACCAGTGTAAATCCGATCCACAAACGCCTACCGCTTTGACTCGCACCAATACCTCGCCAGCATCAGGCACTGGTTGAGGCTCATCGTGCAAGCGGAGTTCTCCATGGGCATGCAGGCGTACGGATCTCATTAACTTTCATTCCAATCGTTAGTGCTTAGTTGTGAAAATAAACATCCCAACCCAGATATTTGCGCATGCCTTCATTAAGAATAGAAGCACATTGAGAGGGGTTGATAGCCACGTGATGCTCAAAACCATTTTCGCAAATGTAGGTGAGCAATTTCTGTAGGTTCGGAATCTCGACCACACCATATCCGCCGAAAGTCTTGAGCGGATCATTGGTCAGGTTGCCCTCACCCAGATAAATTTGCATATTCCCATTGAATTCATCGGTAGATGCCCGGCAATATGTGAAGGGCATAGCACGAACGCGACCCACCATCGTGCCATAAGTGTTTTCCTTGCCCACCGTCCCAGCGATGATAGCCTGGTAATCCATGGTGGGAATATCATCTACCGAGATCATGTTATCGACAAAAATATCTTTTGGCAGGTTTGAGCAATGAAAGACGACCGCCTTGTCAGGATCTTCGCCATAGTTGTTGTTCCAATCCACAATGGCGCTGGGCTTTCCGGTTGCCAGAACCATGGCGTACATTCCTACCAGGCCTGCGATGTCAGTCTCACAGGCAGAGGGCATCAGGCTGTTGCTCATCATGCTCATCAACGTGCAGGGGACCACGCCGTAAAATTCTTCCATAGCGGTCCAACATTGCAAGGCGCTGGCAGCCAGGTTGTTCTCGGTCATCCAGTCCTCGATGACAACGCCCAGCTTAGCCATCTTCATCAATGGCCCGGATGGAATGCCTTTGGTCGGCACATAGGCACGAATCTCGTCAACTTTCGTTTTGACGACTGCATCGGCATCTGTAAGCTTCTGCGCCCGGCCAAAAATCTCCGAAAGGTCAATTGTTTCAACAGATATGCCCGACCGTTCCAGAAGTTTCTCACTGTACCGGACGGTCTTGAAAGCGGCCGGGCGTGCCCCGATAGCCCCCAGGCGAGCAAACTTTAATCCGCGTACCATACGGCACATCCCGGCGAAATTGCTCAGGTCCGTTCGGAACCCTTCACTTTCCGGGTCAACCGTATGCAGGGTAGTCAGGGAATACTTAATTCCATATTGGTTCAGATTATTGCAACACGACATCTTGCCACAAAAGGAATCGCGTCTGTCGGTTGCGGTCATCTTGCCAACTTCGTCTGGAAAGGCCTGGACGAGCACAGGTACATTCAAATCAGCCCAGCGCAGGGCATTGGCGATGGCCGTTTCTTCACCGAAGTTGGGTAACGTAACCAGAATGCCATCGATTTCATCACGGTGCGCCTTGAATAAATCCGCGCATTTCCGTGAATCTTCCAGACTGAAGACAGCTCCAAAACTGGTATCTTCCGGTGTCAGGCAGATGGCCTTGATACCTTCTTGTTCCAACACATTTAGGATTGTCTTGCGACCACTGTCACATAGGTGTGAAGGGAAAAAGCCCCGGTTACCAACAATTACTCCAAGTGTGACAGGGTTGAGTTCGTTTTTCATGGTCTCCTCCAAATAGGATATGGAATAACAGTTGCTAGCGTTGGTAATTGGGCTTTCACCCATAGCTATTTAGTAGCAGGGATAAAATAGCGAGATTGTCCATTGCCACTTATTTTGCCAGGTAGGGCTCGACGATCTTTTGGAGTGTTTCGGCATCTTTTATGCCATACTGCAATTGATGGACATTGCCATCCCGATCAATGATCAGCATGGGCGCGAGCGGCGGATTCAAATACTCGGCGCTGTACAGGTTTCCGAGAGCGCGAGCAACTCCAAGCGGCGCAATGGCAAAGTGCCAGTTGAACTGATAACTTGAAGCATATTCCTTTAGTGAGGCCGCGTCTTCGTTAACATCGACATCCAGACTAACTGAAATCAGATCGTCCGGTTCCCCAAGCGCCTCGTGTAGTTTTCTCATCTGTGTCGCTTGAACGGTGCAGTTGGGACACCAGATTGCCATAGTTTCGAGCAGCACAACCTTTCCGGCATAATCGTTCATGGTAAATACCTTACCGGTCTGGACGTCAGTCAACTCCATGTCGAACCATTCTGGAGTTGCTGTTGGGGTAGCGGAGGTAGTTGATTGTGGCTCTTGCGTGTTGATTACGTTTGCCTGCATGGGTGAACAGGCAAACATAACCAAGGCGAAACCAAGTGAAAACAGCAAGACATGAAGAAATTTCACACTAAAATCCTTCCTGTTGAGTAACAATAAGAAACCACAGCGCCATTTTTAAGAGTGCTTTTTTTTCATATAGAACAAGCTTTGAATTCCGATAAAGATCAATGTCAGCGCCCCCACACCGATGCGTGTCCACCATGAACTCAAAGTGCCATTAAATTGCAGGATAGAGACGATGGTGCCATTTATTAAAACCCCAAACAAGGTGCCAATTACATTTCCTACTCCGCCGGTCAACAGCGTACCACCGATTACTACCGAGGCAATGGCATCCAGTTCCATACCGGGAGCGTAGCCTCCATAACCGGAAAGTAGCGAAATACTCCATACAATCCCAGCCAGTGCAGAACAAAATCCACCGAAGGTATACACGATTATTTTTGTACGCCCGACTGGTAACCCCATCAACATGGCAGATTGCTCATTATTGCCAATGGCATAAACAGTACGACCAAAGCGGGTGAAAAAGGCCAGGTAAATTACCACCAATAGCAACAACGGGCCGACCAGGGAAGGAATATAAACGTATGCCTTTTCGAAAAAAGGAATAGGCACTTTCGTCAATGCCAGAAAACGATAAAATTCATTTTGGATCGGTAAGGCTTCCAAGGTAATAACATAAGCCATCCCGCGCGCGAAAAAGAGACCCATCAGGGTCACAATAAATGGTTCCACTTTCAGGAAATGGACGATACAGCCTTGGGTCAACCCAAATAGGACGCCCATCAATAACATCAAAGGCAAGACAACCGCAGGGCTGGTGCCCTTTGCCAGTAAAGCCGCTGAGGCAGCAGAAGTCAGGGCAATCATGCCTGCCACAGAAAGATCGATTCCTTTGGTAAGGATCACGAAAGTCATTCCAATGGAAACAATCATCAGACTGGCTGTGTTTATAAACAAATTAAAAAACACCTGTGGTTTTTGCATGGAAGGGTACAGCCGGCCTCCCATATAGTAGACCAGGATAAATACCGTTATAGTAGTCAGCAGAGAGCCATTATTTAATAAGAAATTCTTAATTCGTTGCGCCATGTCGGGACCCTTTCCGATCAAGGAATTTATTCAAAAAACGACGGGTGTAATCAGAATAAAGCAGGATCACTACCAAAACCAGCACAGCCCTGCCGGCTAATAAGGCATTGGCCGGTACACCAAAGGTATACATAGTGATTGTAAAGGTCCAAATGATCAACGCACCAAGCACGCTGGCAAATAAGGAAAATCGCCCGCCCGTCATCATGGTGCCGCCGATGACGACGGCTAAGATTGCATCCAATTCATAATTTAGGCCGTTGTTATTGCCATCTGCACTATGGACGTAGGAACTAAGGATCAGACCGGCAATAGCAGCGCAAAAGCCACAAAAGGCATAAACAAATAATTTGATATTCTTTTCACTAATGCCGCTGTAATAAGTGGCTTTTGCATTAACCCCTACCGATTCTATGAACAGACCAATCGAGGTTTTACGCACCAGGACCCAGGCGAATAAGAATACAACCGCTACGATATATACGGACACGGGTAGCCCTAAAATAAACCCATTCCCAAAGAAGAAGTAAGGGGTGTAATAAATGGTCATGATTTGACCATTTGTGATCAATTGGGCAATCCCACGACCAGCCACCATCAGGATGAGAGTGGCCACCATTGGCTGGATTTTTCCCCTTGACACCAACCAGCCATTCCAAAGACCGCACAAGGTGCCCGCACCTAAATCAGCTAAAACGATCAACCACAATGGGGTATTTGTGGTATCTGCGGTCAAAATGTCGTTCGTGATCAGTTTATTTCCCAGAGCCGGGTTGATTAGCACTGCGCCCATCGCCGCTGAAATAGCAATCACAGCACCAACTGAAAGGTCGACACCCCCGGTAGCGATCACCAGGGTCATTCCGATTGCTACCAGCATCAAAGGAGCGGAATTGTTAAAAACATCGATCAGGTTTCCGTAAAGATGACCATCCAGAATCCCGATTTTGAAGAATCCGGGGGCGAAAATGGCATCCGTAACTAGGATTAGGACCATCGCAACGAGGGGCCAAAATAGACGGTTCTCACGAATACGTTTGAGTAAGGGTTCGCTGTTTTTCATAAATTTCCTGCCATTGTTTGCAAAATAGTTTGATCGTCCACATCACCAGGATATTCAGCAACCTTCTTGTGATCTCGCAGCACAACAATTCGATGGCTAGTGCGTAATACTTCTTCTAGCTCAGAAGAAATGAACACACACGACTTTCCTTCTTCTGCCAGATCCAGCACCAGTTTTTGGATTTCAGCTTTTGCGCCTACGTCAATTCCGCGAGTGGGCTCGTCCATGATTAGAACCTGGGGATTCGTGGCAAGCCAGCGGGCCAGGATAACCTTTTGCTGGTTACCGCCACTCAGGTTTTTAACTAATTGATCTGGGGAGGGAGTTGAGATTCCTAAAAGCTGAATGTATTTATCGGCAAGATCGTATTGTTTCTGTGTGTTCAGGAATTTGAACCATCCATAGCGAGCCTGTAAAGCCAGAATGATGTTTTCGCGGATTGTCAAATCTCCTACAACCCCCTCTTCTTTGCGGTTTTCCGGACACAGTGCAATCCCGTTTTTAAGCGATTCTAAAGGCGAAAAGTGCTCGACCTTTTTACCATTCATCATCATCGAACCCGTATCCGGGACATCTATCCCAAAGATCAGATTCGCCGTCTCGGTGCGGCCGGAACCCAACAGGCCGACGATTCCCGTAACTTCGCCTGTGTTCAACTCCAAATCAATTGGTTCAAGCAATCCATTACGCCCCAGCCCGGTTACTTTGACTAGAAGCTTCTTATCTTCTTTTTGCTCACTTTTGATCTTGGTTTTTGACATTTCGTTCAGGTCGGTGATACTGCGCCCCAGCATCTTGGCAATCAGTTCAACGCGTGAAAGCGAAGCTGTATTATATGTACCGACCAGCTTACCGTTTCGCAGGACCGTGGTCCGGTCAGAGACATCATAGACCTGGTCAAGGAAATGAGTAATAAAAATAATGCCGATTCCTTCGGCTTTTAATTTTCGCATCACTGCAAAAAGTTGATTCGTTTCATTGACATCCAGGCTTGAGGTGGGTTCGTCCAGGATGAGGATTTTTGCGGAAGTAATTTCAAGCGAACGTGCAATGGCCACCATTTGTTGGATAGCGACTGAATAATTTCCTAACGGTTGGGTTACATCGATATCGATGTACAGTCTTTTCAAAGCCTGTTTGGCAAAGGCATTCACCTTTTTCCAATCAATAGTGCCGAAGCGATGCGGCTCATGCCCAAGCATGATATTTTCAGCCACAGAAATATTGGTACACAGGTTGATTTCCTGGTATACCGTGCTGATGCCAATTTCCTGGGAATGTTGAGGAGAGCGTACTTGAACGAGGCTGCCATCCAACTCGATTGAGCCAGAATCTGGATGTTCCACACCGGTCAACACTTTGATGAGGGTGGATTTTCCAGCCCCATTTTCACCGACCAAAGCGTGGATCTCACCTCGCATCAAGGTGAAATCTACATTTTCCAAAGCATTGACACCCGGAAAAGTTTTGGAAATATCCTTCATGGTCAGGATAAAATCGTCTGTATTTGTCATTGGATCTATCCTTGAGCAGGGTCTTGCTGTTTTCTGTTTTTGATGAGAAGCGGCGGTGTGAGACGCCGCTTCTCATTATCTAAGTCTCACCTGTGGATGTCACGAGTTTTCCGGAAACTCATGTGCAGCCTGGATGATTTAGTACTTGCGGCTCGGCAGGAGTTCGGTAGCCTTGTCCGGATAGTAGACACTCTCGTCGGTGAGAGCTTCTTTGACAATAGGTTGACCGTTCATGAACTTGAGCCCTAAGTCCATTACCTGTGGTCCGAGCAGAGGATTGCATTCAACATCCGCCTGCAACCAGCCATCGATCATGAGCTGGAAACCGCCGCGGGTACCATCGATGGAAACCATCACGAGGTCGCCGGGCTTTATACCAGCAGCCTTGATAGCCTCGACTGCGCCGATGGCCATATCATCATTGTGGAAGAAGACCCCATCGATCTGTCCTTCGTATTTCTTCAGGAAGGCTTCCATAACGGGCTTGCCTTCTGCGCGGGTAAAGTTTCCAGTCTGGGAGTCAAGAATCTTGATGTTTGGATTGAGGTCTGCGCGGAAGCCCTCGGCGCGACCGACTGCTGCGCCGGAGCCCGTTGTACCCGAGAGTTCAAGGATATTGCCACCGTCGGGGAGCAACCTATTGAATTCTGCGGCAGAGCGTTTGCCTTCGATGACCATGTCAGAGCCAATGTGAGATGCATACATGGATGGATCGGCCGTTACAGAGCGATCTACAACGATTACCGGGATATTGGCATCCTGGGCTTCCTGAAGAACCGCATCCCAGCCGGTTTCAACCACTGGGGGCAGGGCAATGACACTCACACCCTGTTGGATGCAGGAGCGCATGGCGGAAATCTGGTTTTCCTGTTTCTGCTGGGCATCCGAGAAGATTAATTTGACGCCTAACTGGTCAGCTGTTTCCTTGAAAGAAGCAGAGTTAGCTGTACGCCAGTCGCTTTCAGCACCAAGCTGTGGATAACAGAGTACCATGTCTGCATAGGTGCAATTGGGTGCGCAGGATGCTGTACCAAAGGGGGCATCTGCATATCAGGAGCCGCAGGTTGGGCTGCTGGTTCGTTGCGGCAGGAGCACCGCAAGCCGCAGGCTACAAGAGCCATTGCAACAACATCAAACAGAAAAACAGCTTTTTGAAGATTTCTTGGAACATTTTCTTCTCTCCTTTGATTTTAGATTATTCTCCTCGCGGAGTTGTGGTAGCAATATAAATCAGGTGCGCGATGCAGTTCTTGGTTTTCAAGAGCAAGTGTCGCACTTACCCGGAAAGTGCCTGCTTGGAGACGCCAATCACTGAGCAGACACTTCTTTTTTCGTTCTCGATCCTTATTCCTCAGATTCACCTCCTTTTTTCCCTTCTTTTAGTGAACTTTCCCGCACAACTAAAGTTGTTGACAGCATAATGTGCTTGGGTTTCCCTGGCTCATCTCCCTGCCAACTAGCTTCAATAATTTTGATGATTTCCTCCACCGCTACTTCGCCAACATTGTATTGATTTTGCTGTATGGTTGTTAGTGGAGGCCAGAAATAAGCCGATTCGGAGATATTATCAAAACCGACAACTCCTAGATCTTCAGGGATTCGTAACCCTTTCCGACAGGCGGTTTGCAGAACGCCAAGAGCCATTTGATCATTAGCGACAAAAATTGCATCCATCTCTGGATATTGTTCGAATAGCTTTTCAAACGCTTGTACACCACTTGCCGAAGACCAATTGCCCTCTGCCCAATGGCGATCCTCGACCTCTATCCCCGCCTCTTTAAGCGTATTACTCCACGCAGCCAGCCGTTGACGCGCTTCCCACCAATCCAGTGGGCCGGTGATATGCCCGATATTTTGGTAACCTTGCTCTAGTAAATGAGATGTTGCTATTTTCCCCCCTATGAAATTATCAATGGATACAATACAGATGTCTTCCTGGGGTTCCATTGCTAGATAAACAACAGGAATCTCCAAATCCAACGACAGTTGATTGACCCAATTTCGGTTGTCTCCTACCTCGGGAACGGCCCAGATAATTCCATCCACGTGACGAGAAACGAGTGTTTGAAATATAGGTGTTATATTGCCCCCATCGAAATGGGGTAGTTCCTTTAATAATAAAGAATATCCGGCGTCTTCTGCTGCACTGGTGATGCCGCTCAAAGTACGGGATGGCCCTATATACTTCAAACCGGCGGTAACTACCCCTAAAGTATAGCTACGTTGGCGAATCAAACTACGAGCCAATGCACTGGGTTGATAGCCTAACTGATCGATGATTTCTTGAACACGTTTTCTGGTTTCAGGGGATACATCTGGCCTGTCATTAATAACACGCGATACAGTTTGCGTAGAAACTCCTGCTGCCGAGGCAACTTCCTTAATTGTTGCTCTTCCTGTTCGTAGATGCACTGTTGTTGCTCCTGCAATGTTATCGTTCCCGTTATCGTTCCCGTTATCGATAACATTATAGCAAAATTAAATACGGAATTCAAGCGCCAATTGTCATATGGGTTAATATGACAAATTTCTGTAGATTGGGGCAACATACACAATCTACAGAATAATATTTCTCGGTTGTTTTTCTTATTTTAGGCCAACGTGGGTCTTCAAGCAGATTCTGTTGCTCTTGATAGAACAGGTAAAATTTACAGGACATATATCCTACTAGTACCGCAACCATCCAAGGATGTAGGGTAATTCGCTGTTTATCAAAGGGTAAATTTCATAGTAGCCCTACAAGCTCATATGGTTGCGGCACTAGTTAGCGATGGATGTTATTTGGATGAAGATTGAGAAGTCGCTATAATCAATTTATTACCGATAAAGTCTGTTTTAAAAACTATCCACCTGACCAGTCCAATACTCGCCCCTTGATGGGGGCGTATTTTATTGTAGACAGGTAAACTATTGATAAATGACCATGCTAGGAGTATCCATTGAAAACTATCCTTATCATTTTTGGCACTTTGTTCCTTCTTATTCTGTTGGGTTGGCTGGGATTACAGGTCAAGCCTAAATCCTTCCCGCCTTTCCCGGAACGGACGCCCGAGCTGAAAACTGTTCCCTTACCTGATGGCTTGCCTGTGCCGGTAGAACGATTCTACAAAACAGCTTACGGGGACGAGATTCCAGTCATCCAGACAGCGGTCGTCAAAGGACGCGCGCGGATCAGTCCGTTCGGAATTAAGCTGCCTGCGCGCTTCGTCTTTGTTCACAATGCCGGCAAAGATTACCGCCACTACATCGAAGCCACCTGGTTTGGACTGCCGATCCTGAAAGTCAATGAGGGCTACGTAGACCGAAAGAGCTTCTTTGAGAGTCCAATGGGCAATATTTACGATGATGCCAGTACCAACCAGGCTGCAAACCTGGCCGTTTGGGCGGAGGCGACGTGGTTTCCTTCCATTTGGCTGACGGATGAACGTGCCCATTGGGAACCTGTTGATGATGTAACGGCTTTGCTCTTCGTGCCATTTGAAGACCAAGAGGAAAACTTCGTTGTGCGCTTCAACCCCGAGACAGGTTTGATCGACACGCTTGAGGCCATGCGTTACCGGGACTCAGGCGATCAGGCGAAGAAAATTCTGTGGATTACCAGGACCGAACCAGGAGGGTATATCGAAGGGACAAAGCTTGGCTCGGTTGGCTCCGCTACCTGGATGGATCAAGGCAACCCCTGGGCCGTATTTATACTGGAGGATGTAGTCTACAATGTAGATGTAAGCGGGTACATCCGGCAGCGAGGACCGTAAGCGAACCTGTCCGCTTGTCCAGGATAAAAACTCCTCATTCATCTGGGGAGTTTTTTCTTTTACGGGTTTATATACCTTTCATATATTGAGATGTCATCCTTGGTCTTATAATGCATGAATGTCTCCACCTCAAAGAACAATTCCTGCTAGATCCAAACGTTGTTTTCCTCAACCACGGCTCTTTTGGAGCGACATCCAAACCGGTATTCCGTGCTTATCAGGACTGGCAGCGCGAACTGGAACGCCAGCCGGTCGAATTCCTTGGTCGGCGTGCCACGGGATTGTTAGCCGAATCGCGCGCCGCATTAGCGGATTATCTGGGTACGCAGCGCGATAATCTGGTGTATGTCACCAATGCGACAGTGGGTGTCAACATCGTAGCGCGTTCTCTTCAGCTTGGCCCCGGCGATGAGGTGCTGACCACAAATCACGAGTACGGAGCCTGTGACCGGACCTGGCGTTTTCTCGCTCAGAAGCAGGGCTTCTCCTATATTAACCAGCCTATTCGCATGCCGCTCACAACCAGGGAAGATTTTATCGAGCAATTATGGCAAGGCGTTACGGCGCAGACCAGAGTGATCTTCCTCAGTCACATCACCAGCCCGACGGCCAACATTTTCCCGGTCGACGAAGTGTGCCGACTCGCCCGTGCACAGGGCCTGCTCACGTTAGTGGACGGGGCGCATACACCTGGGCAAATCCCGTTAAACCTTGAAGAAATCGGCGCTGATTTTTATTCTGGGAATCTACACAAATGGCTCAGTTCTCCGAAAGGTGCTGGTTTTCTGTATGCGCGCCCCGAAGTCCAGACTTTGCTGGAACCACTGATCGTTTCGTGGGGCTGGCAGAGCGAAATGCCCGGTCCATCGCAGTTCGTCGACCAGCATGAATGGCAGGGCACACGTGACCTGGCCGCGTTTTTATCCGTCCCAACGGCGATCCAATTCCAGAAGGAGAATGATTGGGATAGGGTGCGGGACGCCTGTCATACCCTGGCAGTTGAGGCTGAAAGGCGCATCTGTGCCTTGACCGGCCTGCCCTCGCTGTATTCCAGCGATGCCTGGTTCGCACAGATGTTTGCGGCCCGGCTGCCCGTGGAAACCGATATCGTTGCGCTAAAATCGCGTTTATATGAAGATTTCCGGGTCGAAGTGCCCTTGATTGAATGGAATGGACATAAACTGATTCGCGTCTCTGTGCAGGGCTACAATACACATCAAGACATCGACAGCTTGCTCCTGGCGCTCAAGTCCAGTTTGTAAACCTTTGGCATATGGTTCTCGAGTTTGCCGTGAAAATTTCCGTTGGGGTACGAGATGCGTAGCACTCGTACCCAAAATCCGGATCTTTTCACGGCAAATTCCTGAGAACCTGACATATCAGATAACTGTCATAGGGTTGAGTTGAGTATAATTGTATGTCTATGGATATTACACTAGCGCTCGGTGGTGGTGGGGCCAAAGGAAACTCTCACATTGGCGTATTGCGCCGCTTGGAAAAAGAAGGCTTTAATATCCGCGCAGTAGCCGGGACCAGTTTTGGCGGCATTGTGGCTGTCATGTATGCAGCCGGATATTCCCCTGATGAGATCGAAGACATCTTCGTGAAGGTGGATCAGGCGCACTTGTATGGCCGTCTGCCCGAAGAAAAGCCGTCCCTGCTGGGGTTGGCAGGCGTTCGTAAGTGGTTGGATGAGGTCTTACCGGGGCGCACCTTCGCCGAATTAAAAATCCCTTGTGCCGTAACCGCAGTGGATCTCAATTGCGGTTGTGAGGTCATTTTGGATGATGGACCCGTGAAAGATGCTCTCCTGGCTACTGTTGCAGTTCCCGGTATTTTTCCTGCCTATCCCTGGCATGAGTGGGAATTGGTCGACGGCGGCGTGCTCAATCCGGTTCCGGTCTCGTTAGCGCGCTCGTTAGCACCCTCATTGCCGGTGGTCGCGGTTACGTTGCAGGCTCCGATGGGTGAGCCGGCTCGTTCTATGGGTATGCCCGTCCCCAGTGGATTGCCACAACCGATCATCGATCGTCTGTCACACTTCCGCTATGCTCAAGCCTTTGATGCTTTCCTGCGCTCGGTGGATGTCGGGAACCGTGCTGTGGCTGAATATCGGTTGGAAGTCGATAAGCCGGATGTCATTATCCGTCCGGCAGTCTCTGATATCGAATTGCTGGAGCAGGTTGACGTCCGGGAAGTAGCGAAACGCGGCGAACAGGCGGTGGAAGCAGCCCTGCCGGAACTCAAGCAAATGGTCTCGTGGACGAACCGTCTGCGTCGTAGTCTGTTTGGAGGCAATCAGTGAGTCGCGATTTGCGCGATTACGCTCGCAGGACCAATGTCCGTCTGGCAGTAGGGGCGTTTCTCTTGCTATTCATCGTTGGCCTGGGTCTTATTTATTTTGTCTATGGGAAAGCGGCTGCCGGATTTGGTCTCTTATGCTTGCTGGCCGGCTTGTTGCCGATTGGGCTTATCCTGCTCGTCTTTGTTCTTCTCGAACGGATTATGAAAAGTGTCGGACGAAAATAATACCCACCAGATGACCTACAACGGCTGGACCATGCGCGTGCGTCATGCAGCGCAGGAACCAGCCCGCTTTTTGCTCCTGTTACACGGCTGGACGGGCGACGAAAACTCCATGTGGATTTTTGCGCGCAACTTCCCGGCAGATATGTGGATCGCGGCCCCGCGAGCGCCGCACGCTGCAGAGGGTGGTGGCTACTCCTGGCGCCCGCCTCACCCCGGGACCCTTCGGCACGCTCAGGACAACGCCCAAGGCCTGCCCTCGTTATTTGACCTTAAACCCGCCGCCGATAGCCTGATCCGCATGGTGGATGACGTTTCCGCTTCGATTGGCGTAGACGCTACTCAATTCGATGTGGCCGGGTTTAGCCAGGGCGGCGCGCTGACCAACATACTGGCTTTGCTTTATCCACAGCGTGTTCGGAAGGCAGCAGTGTTAGCCGGTTTTATGCCCGGCGGCGTGGATGATTTGTTGGCTCGTCGCGTGCTGGCTGGCAAGCAATTCTTCGTTGCGCACGGTACGCAGGATAACCTGGTTCCGGTGGAACGTGCCCGGAGCTCGATCGAATTGCTCGAACAGGCTGGTGCGCAGGTCACATTTTGTGAGGCTGAAGTGGGGCACAAGGTCAGCGTGGAATGCTTGCATGGGTTGGAATCCTTCTGGAAAAATGCGTAAGATGGTTGCGCATAACCCGGTCTAAATTAACGCTTACTCATAGATGCGTTGACGATGTGAATATTTGAGTTTATCCTTACACAGAATGATGTATAGGAAGAATGGATAGAATGAGAAGAGTTGTTTCTCGCCGTGATTTTCTGAAACTGGCTGGCATAAGCCTTGGGGCAATGGCCTTCAATCCCTTTGATCGCCTCTCCTTGTCTCAGCCACCCTTCATGCAATTCCCAACTGGGGAACAACTGGGAAGAGTGAGCGTTTTTCCGGATTGGTATTTTACGGAAATAAAGTCCAAACCGACTGCCTATTCGAACACGGTTCGCAAAATTTCGGATGATGAGGTGATTGAATGGCAACGCGAGGTGATTGGCAGCGATTCGTTTTCATTCGATAGTCTTGTCGCCCAGGGCCCCAGCAAAACCTGGGTGGAAACGCCGGAAGGCTATATCTACGCTCCGCATTTGCAGCCAGTCCGTAATGTGCCCAACACTCCCATTACAGCTGTGCCGGAAGGCCAACCGGGCTTCTGGGCAGAAGTGACTGTACCGTACGTGGATATATTCATTGATAATCCACCACTCCGCACGCCAAGTTTCAAGTATGTTACGCAAACAGGTGCGTCGCCGACGCCTGTATTACAGTCAGGTGGTCTGGATCGATCAAGTCCGCACGGATGAAGCCGGGCGCGTTCAGTATCGTTGGAACGAAGACTTCGGTCGTGGTTATGGGTATGGCGATATCTTTTGGGTAGATGGCGCTGCCTTGCATGTGCTTACGGATGAGGAAGTTTCTCCCATCAGCCCGGACATTGACCCTGCACAGAAAAAAATCGTGGCAGATACGTTTTATCAGACGCTTTCTTGTTATGAGGGGAATACGGAAGTGTTTTTTTGCAAAATGTCCAGTGGCTATGGGGATTTTGCAACGCCGCTTGGCACACTTGCCGTATGGCGCAAAATGTTTTCCATTCACATGTCGGCCAACACGGCTTCGGATAGCGGCTATGATACCGCTGCGGTAGCCTGGCCATCCTTTATCAGTGGCGAGGGCGTTGCCATTCATGCGGCCTTCTGGCATAATTATTTTGGAACACGCCGCTCACATGGTTGTATCAACGTCAGGCCCGAAGCTGCCAAATGGATCTTCCGCTGGACAAACTCCGTACGTCTCCCTTGAGCAGACCGAAATCAAAATGGAATGGCCAAACGTTGGCACGCAGGTCATTGTCAAAGAACCATCCTTTTAAGAAAGGTAATTTCAGATGGATTTTATGAACATAACTGTAGGGCTGGCATTTTTGGCCGGTCTGGCTTCCTTTTTATCTCCGTGCGTTTTCTCATTGGTACCCGCCTACATCGGTTATCTGGGCGGACGCGCCGCAGGTGGGGAGGTGACAGAAGGCGGCAATCGCTGGGTGACCTTTACGCATGGTCTGGCCTTTGTGCTGGGTTTCAGTATTGTTTTTGTGATCTTGGGCGTTGCCACTTCTGCATTTGGCAGCCTGCTGTATGACCTGCGCTTTATCCTGGCCAAGGTCGGCGGAGTGGTGGTGATCATCTTTGGTTTGCACATGATCGGTGTCTACCGCATCCCGTTTTTGGAATACGACACTCGCGTACAGGAACTGCCTGACCCAAAATGGGGCTATCTTTCGTCGGCCTTGTTGGGGGTGTTTTTCTCCGCGGGTTGGTCTCCTTGCGTAGGACCTGTTCTGGGCGCAATCCTGACCCTGGCGCTGAACGGCGGCTCGGTTTCGCAGGGGGCGTCCTTGCTGTCAGCCTATTCAGCCGGGCTGGCTATTCCTTTCTTGATTGCCGCTCTGGGTGTTGGTTGGGTGACCAATACACTGCGTAAATATGGGAAAGTCATGCGCTATGTGGAAATCGCCATGGGCGTCGTTCTGGTCATTATCGGGATTATGCTCTTCTCGGGAACCTTCGAGCGTCTGGCGCAATATGGTCTATGGGTTGATTTCGGTCTCTAAAAATCAAAATAAAGTTTTATGAGTTTGGATATCTGATGCTTACTGTTACTTTGTATAGACGTGAAGATTGCCATTTGTGCGAACAGGCCAAAGCGGACTTGGAATCCATGCAAGAACAATATCCGCACCGTCTGGTGGAAGTAGATATCGATTCTGACCCCGCTTTGCAGCGCCTGTACCTGGCTGAAATCCCGGTGGTCGAAGTCGGTCCATATTGGCTCAAAGCCCCCTTCGATCGGCAAAAATTGATGATGACCCTTGGCGCGGCCAGTGACCGCCGTAATCAGTTGCAGGAATTTGGCGGTGAGGCTTATGAAGCACGTGTCAAGCGTGGGCAGAAGATCAGCGGCGCTGATAAGGCCATGTTTTGGATTTCCAATCATTACCTGGCGATCTTGAACTTGATGGTGCTGTTATATGTGGGTTTGCCCTTTTTAGCCCCCATCCTGATGGAAAGCGGTACAACCACCCCGGCCCGGGTGCTCTACACGATCTACAGTCCGCTTTGTCATCAGTTTGGGTTCAGGTCCTTTTTCTTGTATGGGGAGCAACCTTATTATCCGTTGAAAGAAGCGCGGGTGAACGTCATCGACTTCGAAACGGCGACCGGCATCACGGGTCTACATAATCCCAATGATTTGTCCCGTCTGGCAGCACGCCAGTTCATCGGCAATGGAACGCTTGGATACAAAGTTGCGCTTTGTGAGCGGGATGTGGCTATTTACGCCTCTATCCTGCTCTTTGGCCTGCTCTTTTGGTTGACAAATCGCCGCATCCCGCAATTACACTGGATGGTCTGGCTTTTGATTGGGATTGGCCCGATTGGTCTGGACGGTTTTTCGCAGTTGTTTAGCCAGTTCGATTGGCCGTTCCTGGCATCGATTTTGCCATATCGAGAAAGCACACCCTTCCTGCGTGTGCTGACCGGCGCGCTGTTCGGTTTCTTCACGGCCTGGTTCGCTTATCCTGGCATCGAAGAGTCCATGCAAGAAACGCGACAGTTCTTTGTCAAGAAATTCGCGCAGGTGAAGGCTTCATTGGATTGAGCTTATGTCTTTTTCCCAGCAAGACGGTCTGCGTTACTACACATTTGAAATTTTCTCCAAAAACATCATTCAGGCGGTTTTTACCCGCCAGGGTGGCGTCAGCCCGCGCCCCTGGGATTCGCTTAACGTGGGCGGTTCGATTGGCGACGACATTACTCACGTACGCGCGAATCGCATTCGTTCGTTCAAAGCACTGGAACGCGTTCCAGAGTCTATCCACGATGTCTGGCAGGTACACAGCGCAGACGTGATCTATGCTGATGCGCCTCGCCCGCTTGATACGCAGTATCAAAAAGCCGACATCATGCTGACCGACAACCCGCAGGTAACGCTCTTTATGCGTTTTGCGGATTGCACGCCAATCTTATTGCATGACCCCAAAAAACAGGTTGTTGGGATTGTACATTCAGGTTGGTTGGGAACGGTGCGCGGTGCGGTACGCGCTGCGGTGAGTGCCATGCAGGAGCACTACGCTTCGAATCCGATGGATATTTTGGCTGCCATTGGTCCGGCTATCGGTCCTGACCATTACGAAGTCGGCGAAGATGTGATAGCCCAGGTGAAAGAAGCCTTTGGAGATAATGCCGAATCCTTGCTTGAATCGCATGGTAAGAGCACTTACTTCAACCTGTGGAAAGCCAACCAGCTTTTGCTGGCGGAGTCCGGCGTAAAACAAATTGAAACCGCGGGCATCTGCACCGCCTGTCATACCGACGATTGGTTCTCACACCGTGCTGAAAAAGGCAAAACAGGTCGTTTTGGCGCGTTGATTGCATTGCAAAACTGAAGTTATTTTCATCATCGTGTAAAATAAAAGGGATGGAAACACTCGTCACACAAATCCGCGAACGATACCAACTACCCTCGAACGTATGGCCGTAGCCGCTCGAGCCAGTGGCCGTAACCCCGAATCCGTGCGGTTGGTGGTGGTCACCAAGGCGCAGCCGCTCGAAGTCGTGCAGGCCGCTGTGCAGGCCGGCGCCCATCTTTTAGGCGAAAATTATCCTGAGGAAAGTGTAAGCAAAATATCATCCTTTGGGCCCGAAAGTGGGGTAGAATGGCACATGATCGGTCACGTGCAAAGCCGCAAGGCACGTTTGGTGATCGAACATTTTGACCTTTTACAATCCCTGGATAGCTTGAAACTGGCAGAACGTCTCAATCGAATGGCAAAAGAAGCCGGACGCGTTTTGCCAGTTATGCTAGAATTCAATGTCGGAGGCGAAGAGAGCAAATACGGCTGGCCTGCCACGCACGAAAAGGATTGGCCAGCGCTCTATCCAGAGCATCGATACGATTTTGGGATTTGAGAATCTCCAGATTCGTGGATTGATGACCATGCCCCCGCTGGAAATAAATCCCGAAGATGCGCGCATCTATTTCCGGACCTTGCGCCTGCTACGTGAGCATTTGGCCGCTCGCTACCCCCAAGCCGATTGGCGCGAACTCTCGATGGGTACCAGCGCAGATTACGAAGTGGCTGTACAGGAAGGCGCTACCCTTGTCCGGATTGGAACAGCAATTGTGGGGCCCCGCCCTGCTCGTTAAGGAGTCGAATGGCAATTTCTATTTTGATACGTTTAATAAATATCCTTTCCCAGTTTCTCATTCTGCTGGTGATCGTCAAGATAATCCTGTCCTATTTCATGGACCCTTACCATCCGGTGCGTCAAACAATTGACAGCCTGATAGAGCCGTTGTTGGCTCCCATTCGCAGAGTGGTACCGTTGATAGGAATGTTTGATTTCAGCCCCCTGGTTTTAATTATTCTCGTGCAAATTTTATCCTCTGTATTGATTAGATTTCTGTATGTCCTGTAACGAGGTAGATATGACACAACGAAGTTACAATCTCCATGACGGAAAAAAAGGTGCGGCCATTGCTGTCCGTGTTACACCACGTGCCACGAAAAATCAGATCATCGGTGCATTGAGTGATGGCACCATAAAGATTCATATCGCCACTGCACCGACCGAAGGCCAGGCAAATGAGGAATTGATCGAATATTTATCCGACATTTTAGGAATCCCCAAAGATCGTATCGAAGTTGTAGCAGGGGATACAGGCCGGGACAAATTAGTCTCAGTACTGGATATGGACTCGGAAACACTTCATAGGAAGATTGTCGAAAATATCGAATAGACAGATATAAAAACTGGCCGCAGCGCGGCCAGTTTTTGAATAATGGGGCTAATTGACCGGGCTGTAAAGTGTCCGGTAAATAGTATAAATCTCGTAGATAAAACGGATATAGTCACGCGTTTCCTGAAAGCGGACAACTTCCAGGAACAGGTCAGGATCATCTCCCCCCAATTCTTTCCAGGCGGCGGCGTTACCCGGTCCGGCGTTGTAGGCCGCTAACGCCGCATATATGTCACCGTCCAGCAGCTTTTGATTGGATGCCAGATAATGTGCGCCCAGGCGCACACTGACGTTGGGACGGTACAGGTCCTCTGCGTCGTAAGGCACCGGCCAGCCCATTGCATTGGCGATACTCGCGCCCGTGCTGGGAATAATTTGCATCAGGCCGCGTGCTCCCGCTGTCGAGCGGACGAAGCCTTCAAAAAGGCTTTCCTGGCGTACCACGCTGAACAGGAATAGCGGATGCAGGCCCTGCTCTTCAGCATTGGAAACAATGAGATCAGTATAGTATGTGCCATACCGGACGTGGTTGAAATAGGGCGGCGCGCTCAACGATGTGGAATGTTGGTCCAGGCCTGCCAGCGTCAACACTTGTCGAGAAGCGAAAATGGCCGTACGATACAACCCCAAATCGAGCAGGTAATTGGCCAGCCGGAAGCTGTTTTCCGGACTGGTGTTGACGGCTTCGCGTAAATCTTCGAATTCCAGGCGGGCTTCATCATATAGGCCTAACTCCCAGAATTCCGTCCCACGCACGATGCGCGGATCGCCGGCCAGGGGCCCCAGACCGTCCAGGTCGGTTTCGGCTGGTAAGCTGAAGGTGACGCGTAACCAGGCGGCAGCATCCGCGCGTTCCGCATCCAGGTCGATGTCAATGTTATAGGTAGATGGCGCACTAAACGGAGCGCGGCCAATCAGCAGTTCGCGGGCGCGTTCGCTGTAATAGCCAGTCGGGTCTAGGGCTTGAGCTTGTTGCCAGGCAGTTTGTTTTGCAGCTTCATCTTCCAGTTTTTCCTGGGTTTTACCAATCCATAGATAAGCGCGTGCCTGGTCTTCTTTTTCTGTAGAGAGTAGCAGGCTGCGCTGGAAGATGGGCAGGGTCATGTGATAATCGCCCCGGCGATATTGCGCGATGCCCGCCAGGAATAAGGCCAACGAGGTTTGTGGGTTTTCGGGATACTCATCTGCCACGCGCTGCCAGACCTGGGCGGCCTCTTCGAGACGGTTGTTCCGCTCCAGGATGCGGGCGGCGCTCATTAAGTAGTCGACAGCCTCGGGCCGAGTCGGAGCCGCAGCCACAAAGTCTAAGTAGGTCTGTGCCCCGTTCTGATAGTCCCCTGTATAAAACCATTGTATATAGGCTTTCTCACTCCAGGCATCCGCCCATTTGGGGTGGTCGGGGTAGTCTGCGATAAAGCTTGTAAATTCTTTGATGGCGGTTTCATATTTCTGCAGTTCCATATCGGTAAGGGCGCGATAGTAGCGAGCCGTGCCGTCGCTATCGAGCCCATCGCTGATGTAACGTTCGAAGGCTGCCAATGCTACATCGTATTGACTTGCGAAATAGTCCACCAACCCGCGATCCAGGTCGCTGACAACCACATTTGCACCGACCAATTCCACCAGCGCCAGGTAGGAATAATAGGAGAGCGGATAGTTCTCAACGGTGTGCAGGAATCTTTCGTTCGCCTGGTCCGCCTGACCAAGTTTTTGGTAAGCCAGGCCAACCAGATAGTCCATTTGTGCCTTGATGTAATCGTTATCTGTACGGGCAAAGATGGCATCATAAGTAGAAATAGCTGTGCCGTAATCACCGATTTCCACCCGTGTCTGGGCAGATTTGATCTCCAACAGCAGCGGATCGTCGATCTGTGGCGCAGCAATAGCCGCATTATAGGCATCCAGCGCCTCGATAAAGCTGCCGTTATCGAACAGGGCATCCCCGCGTATCTCATTGACGTAAGCGTCCAGGACTCCCGGGCGCATTTCCAGGTAGATGTTGAAGTTGGCAACAGCTTCCTGATAGTGTTTCAGCTCGTAATTGATCTTTCCCATCAGGAAATTTACATACGGGATAAAGGCCGAATCGGGAAATTCTGAGACGATTTGCCTCAACGCCGCCAGCGCATTTGAGAAACGTCCGTCCGCGTATTCGGTGCGACTCAGTCCCCATAACGCAGCTGCCTTGACCTGCGAACTGTCTCCGTCTCGATATGCGGATTCAAACTCCCGGCGCGCTGTCTCGTAATCCCCGTAAAACAGAGCCTGTTCGCCGCTCTGGATGCGAATGAGCGGCGCGATGGTTGGCACTGGCACAGGGGTGGCCGTCCCGGTTGGCGGGGGCGGAGTTTCAGGTGTGTATGTTGCGGACGGCGTGACGGTTAATCCAGCAGGAACTGAAATGGGAAAGCCGCTGCAGGCGGTCAAAACGAAAGCCATTAGGAGCCCAAAGGGGACACGAAGGTGGTTCATAGGGGTGCTTATACTGGTAAAGTGGAGGGGTGTCAATGGGCAGGGTGTCGTAGAAAATGGAAGCGACTTGAATGTTGTAAACGGAGTCCAGGTCGGGAGACTTTTGGACTCAAACGCCCAATTTAACTCTTTACATATCCTCCTCAAGATGAAAAGTTTGCTCCTGGTCCTTATTTTCGCTATAATGAATTCAGAGTAGTCCTGGTGGAGGAAATTATGCAACGCTCAAATAATTATAGCCAGGTTCTCGACACAAGGAGCTTCGATGAAATGTGCAGCCTGTGGACATGAGAACAACGCCGGAGCGCGCTTTTGTGCTAACTGTGGGCAGGCGCTTGCCGGTGTAAGTGCATCACCGTCTCCATCCAATATTCCATCCGGGATACGTTGCCCGAATTGTGGAGTGCAAAACCGTCCCGGTGTCCGTTTTTGCGAGAATTGTGGCGCGGCGATGGTGCGGGGATATGTAGCGCCTGCCTCCCGACCTGCTGCTTCGTCAAGTGGCTGGCGCGGATGTGGAATTGCCGGTGCTGTGATCGTTGTCGGGATTATTCTCTGTTTACTCGTCGGCGGGGCGTTCGCTGCTTTTTACCTGTGGGGGAATGGCGGACTTGCTGCCCCCGTTCCCTCGCCGGTGGCCCAGGTCGTGATTTTTACGGCAACGCTCCCGCAGGAATTGCAAGCGCCAATGCCCGTACAGCCGGCGGCGGCAGAACCTACTGCAACACTTCGCCCGACGGAAGCCGGCCTCCCACCAAGCACCGCCACGCTTGGTCCGCCGATGTTTACGGCTGACAAGAACTCTTTTTGCCGCAAGGGCCCAAGCACAGTTTATGAAGACCGTACCAGCATCGATGCTGGGAATGCGGTGAAAATCCTGGGGAAGAGTGGCCCAGGCTGGGAAGATTGGTGGTACGTGGAAGTATCCGGGTCAAAGTGCTGGGTCTGGAGCGGATTGGGAACCACCTCAGGCGACTTGAGCAATCTTCCTATCATTCAAGCGCCACCGACGCCTACACCTACGAATACGCCGGTCGTTCTACCCCAAACCTGCACCGGGACCGAGGGATATGGCCCCATCGTGGTTGGATCGCAGGTCATTCTGGAGAAGCATCGCGTGATCAACGGCAGCGACAACTGGACTTCACCGGATATGGATGCTTTTGTCGGCCAGACGGCCACCGTGACAAAACTGTCCGGATATGATAGCCAGAACTGTCCGGGAGTTCGCATTGATCTCGATGGAGGAAAGTGGTTCTGGCGTATCAGGGACTTGAAACTTCCGTGACAGGTGTGAAGTCCGGTAAATAAAAAGTGGTGCTCCCATTTTTCTTGAGAGCACCACTTTTTTGTCACTGTTTTTTTACTTTTCAGGCGCGTGTTTGCGATAATACTTCAAATATCGCATGGCATTTGCATCTCGTCCACGCAGCAGGTCGGTGGCACGGATGTGAAGCGTGTACTTCATCGGGTCGGTGATGGCGCAGGTTGCCCCGGCATAAATGGCCATGGATAGGAAGGCCAGGTTGACCACATCCCGCTCGGGCAGGCCAAACGAAACGTTGCTGGCGCCGATGTTGACGTTCACACCGAATTCACGCCGTACCATTTCGATGGTTTGCAACGTGACGAATGAGGCCTTCTGGTCCGCACCGACGGTCAGCACCAGCGGGTCTATAACGATGTCATCAGCGGGAATACCCAGCTTGGCAGCGCGTTCGATGATCTTTGCAGCAACAGCCAGTCGGCTCTCGGCGTCAGCGGGAATGCCGTTATCATCCATCGTCAAACCGATGACGGCCGCGCCGTGTTCCTTGACCAGCGGCAGCACCGTGCTCAAGGACTTTTCTTCGCCGTTGACGGAGTTGACCAGCGTCCGGCCAGAACACAGGGGCAGCGCGGCGGCTAGCGCGTCGGGATTGGGCGAGTCCAGACAGAGTGGCACGTCGAACTCTTCCGTCAGCATTTTGACCACTTGCTGAATCAGGGCCACATCGTCCACACCCGGTACGCCAACGTTCACGTCCAGCACGTCTGCCCCGGCGGCGACTTGCTTGGTAGCCAGATCGCGAACATAGTCCAGGTTGCCTTCTTGTAGGGCAGCGGCCAGTTTCTTGCGGCCAGTCGGGTTAATCTTCTCGCCGATGACCACGAACGGGCCTTCGGTGTCGATTACAGCTTTTTTTGTTTTGCTTTTCAGTTCAGTTTTCATAATGTTTTTACCACAAAGCCTCGAAGGCACGAAGGCACAATTTAAATTCTTTGTGACTTTGAGTTCTCAGTGCCTTCGTGGTTAATTATTTAACGCCCATCAACTCTTTGGCCACATTGACCGCGCCGATGGCATCTTCCGAATAGCCATCCGCTTCGATCTTGTGTACCCATTCCCTGGTCACAGGTGCGCCCCCGACCATGACCTTGACCTTCATGCCGAGTTTGGTGACTTCGTCGATGACTTCCTTCTGCTTGACCATCGTGGTCGTCAAGCAGCGCGCTCAGGCCGATGATGTCTGCACCAACTTCTTGCGCCTTGGCGATCAGTTCTGCGGTTGGCACATCCACGCCCAGGTCGTAGACTTCGAAATCCGGATGATGTCAGCATGGTGCCCACCAGGGACTTGCCGATCTCATGGATGTCACCTTCGACGGTTGCCAGCACGACTTTTCCCAAAATCTGGCGCTGGGTGCCGGCAGCTTTCATGGCGGGTTCCAGCACGGCGATGGCGGACTTCATAGCTTCGCCCGCCATGACCAGTTCGGGCAGGAACGCCTGACCGCAGGCGAAGGAATCGCCGACTTCGTTGACGCCGGGCATATAGCCGTCGGTGATGGCGACCAGCGGGTCGATGCCCGCGTCCAGCGCCTGTTGGGCCAGATCGGCGGAGACTTCTTCGTCCCCATCCAGGATGCTCTGCGCCATTTGTTTGAACAATTCTTCCGTCATACTGTTCTCCTTCTTCATTGAAATAATTAGATTGGATTATTCTTTGAGTTCTCGATTTGCTCTTGCTAAAATATCATCCAGCTTTCCTAAAATATCTTCCGGTAAAGGATCTTCCAATGGCGCAGCCAGGATCTCTTCCACCTTCTGCCGCGCATTATTGTACATGCCCGGTTTGCCAAGTTCCAGCCATTGATCCAGTGTGTGACGGTCAAGCAAGCTCGGAAGGTAAGTTTCGCCGCTGCGCGCCAGGTTACGGGTGGACTTTTGCGCCAGGAAATTACCTCCCGGCCCGACCCTGATAATATCATCAGTCAACACTTTTTCGGGGCCGGAGTCTACGCCCTGGAAAGCACGTTCGCAGACGTGGGCGATCTCGTTATCAACCACGATTTGCTCCAACACCAGAAGCTGGTCGCTTTCGATTGCACCAAACCCCACAAGTATATCCGAACCTGCCAGAACCGGTGTGATGGATGTGATCAATTTTTCCAGTACAGCGTCAGGGCCGGGTTGACGCGCGTCAGCGGTGCAGCCAGCCGAGGTCGCGGGAAGACCGTAGAAGCGCCCCATTTCTACCAGCGCAGCCGACATCAGTCCCATTTCCGGTGTTCCGCCCAGAAAAGCGCCGTTGCGCAGGTCCATCGAGCCGGTGGCGCTGCTGAAGATCATCGGGCGGCCGGGATGCGCCAATTGGTAAACCACAATCGACGAAAGCCCTTCGGCGGTTGCCAGGCAGATGTTGGAGAACAGACTGGCAGGCCCGGTTGTTCCCGTCACAGGCATGGGCAGCAGCATGATGGGCACATCCAGGTCGCCCAATTCGAAATACCCGTCCATCATAGGACCGTCATGCACCAGCGGAGCGACCGGGCAGTAGATGAACGAGTAGGCGTGCCGAGCCCTGACTTCATCTTCTCCCCCCATGACAGCGATCATGCCCTCGGCCAGGTAAGAAGCCTGTTCTGCGTTGTGAAGCTCATGCTGACCGTGTTTGGAGCAGTATTTGAACATGCTGAACCACTCGTACAGTGGGCGCGATTGCGAGGGCTGGTTTTCGGCAGAAACGGCCGGCCAGGCCATAACGCCCATGTCCATTTGCTGGAAGATGCGCAGGGCGTTCTCGTTGTCCTTGTCCGTGCCGTAACGACGCTGGCCTGTCTGGAAATCCTGCGCGAATGCGGCGGTGCCATCCAGCGCATAGCGAGAAACGGGTGAGGGCAGGGGATAGTTGTGCGCCGGATTGCGCGCACCTAGCACAAATGCTTTGGGCGATGTTGCCAGTGTACCCTCGACCAGTTCTTCTGGGATGTAGGCGGTTTTTGTCTCCCGGTTCACGCGCGCACCGTTGGCCTCCAACAATCCCAGCGCCTTCTCGCTGTAGAATTTGACTCCGGCTTCCCACAGGATGCGCAGCGACTCTTCGTGGATTTTTTCTTTTTCAGCATCAGAGAGCAGTTGGCTATGAAATTGCATGGCTTATCCTTTTGGCTTCATTGCCTGCGCGCCTTGGCGGGCGCGTTCTTCGATAGCGGCCAACTCGCGTTCGACATCTTCATCCAGGGGTAACGTTTCGTGTTCGTCGAGCGTCTCTTTGATCAGGTCGTGCAAATCCTCGAGCAGGGTTGGTTTGCCGGATGCAGACCAGGTCTCGTAAGAGTCGCGCGTATCGAAATCGCTGACGTAGACCTCTCCGCTGTTAAAGGCATCGCGCGTCGAACGCCGACCGAGGAAATTGCCCCCGTGACCGACAGCCGCCAGGTCCACTTCGAGCCATTCGTCTACATGGGTATCGATCCCGTCCGAGAGACGGTCACAGCGCCGGAAGATTTCCACGTCGATCATCAACTGCTCCAAACTCAGGATCATCGAGCCGCCCAGTTGACCCGGCCCCACCAGCAGATCCGGCCAGGACAGGCTGGAGATGGCCCAATTCAGGGCGCGCTCATAGCTGGAACGGATACCGGGCGTGAAGTGCCCCGAACTCCCGGCGGAAGCTTCTACGGGCAGGCCATAGTAACGCGCGATTTCGGTTACTGCCGCGCCCAACAGGCCATGCTCAACTTCTGAGCCAGTGAAGCGTCCGGTCAGCGGGTCCATAATGGATGGGGCGGCAGCGTAAATCGTGGGTGTGCCTGGCGCGGCAGCCTGGACCAAACATAACGTTGCCAAGGTTTCGCAATTGGCCTGCAAGATGGTTGAGATCAGGCTGGCGGGAGCTGTCCCACCCATCATTGGCATGGGCATAATGGCGACCGGGATGCCCCATTCAACGATTTCCAGGTAAGCGTCGGTGTGTTCAGCCTCGATCACCAGCGGCGAGACGGGTGTCAGCAGGAACGAGAACGGGTTCAGCTTCTTGATCTCTTCTTTGCTCCCAAAGACAGTTCCCAGCACTTCCAGCATCCAGCGCGACTCTTCGACCGTGTAAGTACAATCTTGCAGGTGCTTCGAAAAATTGGTGACCATCTGTCGCCAGTAGCGTACAAAGTCCGCGGTGGATTTCTGGAAGAAGGTTGGTTCCACCATCGACCAGTACACGCCAACCTCATCAATGGCGTCGATCAAACGTGTGGCCTCCAGCCAATCGTCGAAAGTGGCCGGGCGTCGGTTGTCGGTCAGGCTGTCCATAACGTGAACAGCCGCCCCGTCAGCTAGAAGCGTACAATCGTTTTGGTTGACGGTGAAATTCCAACCCGGTCGTCTGCTTCCTAAAGAAAAGTCATGTGGCGCAAGTCGCAGGCATTCCTCCACCAGGGAGCGCGGGAAGCGCACGATGTCTGTCTCGTGATCTACATCTGCCCCGGCTTTTTTGAGAATTTTGCGTCCGCGTTCCGTATCCACCCGAACGCCGGTGGTGGCAAGCAGCGACAGTGATCGCTCATGCACTTGCTCGATTTCGTTGTCTGATAGCACTCTTAGTGCGGTTTCCATATGAAACCTTTGAATCCTTTCTGTTGCTACAAGGTGTGTGTTGCCAAAGTAAAAATTTCGCTCTCGTCAAACTTGTCAGGGAGTTGGTTCAAGCGGCAGTTTTGTGTGTCTGCCAAAAGCTCTTGCGCCAGGAGGGGATTTTGTGACAGTAGATCAGCAGCCCGGTCCTGGAGGAAGAGACACATCATGCATTCTCGCCTCCAATCTCCCAGTCTGCTATCGCCAGGTTGCGGGTTAATTCTGCTTTTTGAATGTTTTCCAGTGGTTTGGGATGATGGTTTTGGATGGTGTCCTCGACTTTTCGTGCGCCACTTCGATAGCATCTCGAATCTTTCTCAACGGACCGATCTGCCCTGTTAACTCGGGGAGTTTCCGTTCCCGCATATTCTCATGTCAGGGACATAGGAAATCGAACAGTATGGCGCATGCTGCAATGCTCAAAATTATTATTGCACATTTCCAGGTTTGTGTCATGTGATTTTAGTCCTTTTTGCGCACTTTTGTGCTTTTTATGCATTTTTGGAGAAAATAAATGATGGCTGCGCAAATTGAAAAGGTTCGCCGTGCCGATACGACTTTGACATTCTGTTCCTCCCGTGTTAAACTACGCCCGCTCACACTGGCGCTCTCGCGAGAGAGCGCCTATTCGTGCGAACAGCAAACGAAGGTAGCATGCGAACTGTTTTCTGGGATTACGAAACCGACGAATTTAAGATGATCGACCAGCGCCGCTTGCCGGGTGCCTTCGAAGTGTTAGCTTATCGCGACTATAAGTCTGTGGCGCAAGCCATTACGGACATGGTCGTACGCGGCGCTCCGGCCATTGGCGCGGCAGCAGGTTTTGGTCTGGCTTTGGCCGCACGCGAATCCGCTTCAAGCTCGACCCCGGGTTTGCTGGCCGATCTAGAAGCCGCATCCGCTGTTTTGAAAGCTGCCCGTCCCACCGCCGTCAACCTGGCCTGGGCGCTGGATCGTATCATTCGTACAGTTTTCCCCTCTCCCTCAGGGAGAGGGGACAGGGGTGAGGGTGAATCCGTCGATACACTTCGCCAAAAAGTTTTAGAAGAAGCCCAACGCATCGCAGACGAAGACGTAGAGATCAACAAGCGCATGGCCGAGCATGGCGCAACCCTGATCGACGATGGCGATACCATCATCCACCATTGCAATACCGGCGCGCTGGCCGCTGTGGACTGGGGCACTGCCCTGGGTGTCATCCGCACCGCTTGGGAGCAGGGCAAGAAGATCCACGTGCTGGTGGACGAGACCCGTCCGCGCTTGCAGGGCGCGCGCCTGACTGCCTGGGAACTGGAGCAGTACGGCATCCCCTACGACATCATTTCCGATAACATGGCCGGTCACTTCCTGAAAACCGGCCAGGCCCAGAAATGTTTCGTCGGCTCCGATCGCACCGCCGCCAACGGTGATGTTGCCAACAAAATTGGGACGTACATGCTGGCGCTGGCCGCTCACGATAATGGCGTGCCCTTTTATCCGGTCGTTCCCACCTCTACGATTGATTTATCCCTGGCGCATGGCGGGTTGATCCCCATCGAAGAACGCGACCCCGCTGAAGTGCTGGGTTTGCAATACCTGGGCGAGCAGGTTGCGCCATCTGATGCAACAGCCCGCAACATTGCTTTCGATGTAACGCCAGCAAGACTCGTCACAGCCATTGTGACTGAGAATGGCGTTGTTTATCCTCCGTTTTGAAACAAATCTAAGAAAGGCCATTGAAAGCTTAAATCTCAAGATCTATTCACCTTTCAACCTGATAACTCAATATTATGGACATACTCCTTACCGGCTCTGTTGCTTACGATTACCTGATGACCTTCCCCGGCCTGTTCAAAGAACAGATCCTGCCGGAGCGACTCGAAATCGATCAGCCTGTCCTTCCTGGTAGAATCGATGTCCCGCCAGCGCGGCGGGGTAGCGCCCAATATCGCTTACAGCATGGCTTTGCTGGGCACTCATCCGCGCGTGATGGCAACTGTGGGCGAGGACTTCGAAGAGTACCGCGCCTGGCTCGAAGCCAAAGGTGTGGATACCACTTTGATGAAGGTTGTCCCCGGTGTATACACGGCTTCGTTCTTTGCCACCACTGACCAGACCAACGCCCAGATCGCTTCGTTCTATCCCGGCGCGATGGGACATGCGAGCAGCCAGTCGCTCAAGGAATTGTCGTCGAAACCGGAGCTGGTTCTGGTGTCCCCGAACGAACCGGGGGCGATGACCAAGTTTGCCGCCGAAGCGCGCGAATTGGGGATTCCTTATCTGTACGACCCGAGTCAACAGGTCTTGCGTCTGGATGGAAAGGAATTGGCGCGTGATATGGAAGGGGCGCAATTCCTGTTTTGCAACGATTATGAGTTCGGGCTGATCTCCAAAAAAACCGGTTGGAGTTTGGATCAGATTTTGGAGCACGTAAACATTCTGGTTATTACGCGCGGCAAAGATGGCGCAGACCTGTACGCGGACAATAACACAGTCCATATCCCAACTGTACCCGAGCGCGAGATGGTTGACCCAACCGGTGTAGGCGATTCCTTCCGCGGTGGTTTTTTGGCCGGTTACAGCCGCGGCTTTGATTGGAAGTTGTGCGGTGAATTGGGTTCGCTGGCGGCGGTATACTGTCTAGAAAAGAACGGCCCGCAGAGCCATTCCTATACCCGTGAAGAATTCGTGCAACGCTTCCGCGAGCATTTTGATGATGCAGGGAAATTGGACAGTTTGTTGTAATTGATGTAACCCGGTGGTCGAGTAGCCCGAGTCAGCTCATGTTGCCGTAAGACTGATACTTATCGAGGCGCACAGACAATTGTTTTTATAGATGCAATTGGTATTTTCAGTATTCTGTTATAGGTTGTTCTCCCTGGCCGGAATGCCAGGACGGGCGATGCGGGCTCGAAAATCATTCGCCCTATTCGACCAACGAGTATGTAAAGGAGAAAACATGAGCAATTACGATATCAAAGACCTCAACCTGGCCGAAGGTGGCCGTCGCCGTATGGATTGGGCTGAGCGCGAAATGCCAGTGCTGCGCCAGATCCGCGAGCGTTTCGCCAAGGAGAAGCCCCTCAAGGGTATGCGCTGTCGGCGTGCCTGCACGTTACTACTGAAACTGCCAACCTGATGGCCACCCTGCAAGATGGTGGCGCAGACATCGTGTTGACCGCCTCCAACCCGCTTTCCACCCAGGATGATGTGGCCGCTGCGTTGGTCAACCAGTTCGAAATCCCGACCTACGCCATTAAAGGTGAAGACAATGTCACGTATTATAAGCATATCACCGCTGCCCTAGACCACAAGCCGCACCTGACCATGGATGACGGTGCCGACCTGGTTTCTACCATTCACAAAGATCGCCGTGAACTGCTGGATGGCATCGTAGGCAGCACCGAAGAGACCACCACCGGTGTTATCCGCTTGAAAGCCATGGCGCATGACGGTGCGTTAGAATTCCCGGTCATCGCTGTCAACGATGCCCTGACCAAGCATCTCTTTGACAACCGCTATGGCACCGGTCAATCCACCATTGACGGTATCGTCCGCGCCACCAATATCTTGCTGGCTGGCAAGAACTTTGTTGTGGCTGGCTATGGCTGGTGCGCGCGCGGTCTTGCCATGCGCGCCGCTGGCATGGGTGCGCATGTGATCGTCACCGAAGTGGATCCGATGAAGGCCCTCGAGGCTGTCATGGACGGCTACCGCGTCATGCCGATGAGTGAAGCTGCCCCCATTGGTGATTTCTTCGTCACGCTGACGGGCGACATCAACGTTGTCGACAAACATCACTTCGAAGTCATGAAAGATGGCGCGATCATCGCCAATTCCGGACATTTCAACGTCGAGATCAATATCCCGGCGTTGGCTGAAATGTCCAAGGGCGAACCGAAGCTGGTACGTCCCTTCGTGGAGCAGTACGACATGGCCGATGGCCGCCGCATCCATATCCTGGGCGAAGGCCGTTTGATCAACCTGGCCGCTGCTGAGGGACATCCTGCCTCTGTCATGGACATGTCCTTCGCCAACCAGGCGCTGGCTGCCGAGTATATAGTCAAGCATCATGATGAGCTTGAAGCCAAAGTCTACTCTGTGCCCGAGGACATTGACAATGAAATCGCCCGCTTGAAGCTCGAAGCCATGGGTGTTGGCATCGACGTACTGACCGACCAACAGGTCAAATACCTGAACTCCTGGGAAGAAGGCACATAGATCCAGTGTGAAATTAATATAGAGGACAAATCCCGCAACCATATGTTGCGGGATTTATTTACTGCTTCTTGCATAATTACATGAATTTTTTACGATCCAAACACGGGTAAATTACAACTGTTGGGTTCAATTTTTACGCAGCACATAGTAATTCTACTTTCTTTTTGTTTCTATCTCATCATGCCGGGATTGGAACTTTTTGCTATTCCAAATTTACCAATTGAGTTTTGTCTCTCCGTGATATATAATCTTTGTGAAGGGTACTCTCGAGGGCATACGTTGATAGGAGGCGGAAATGCGTGATCGACCAGTTTTGAAATTCATCCTGTTCCTTGTAGTTCTTAGCATGGCTTGCTCGCTGTTTGGGTTGCCATCCAATTCCAGTCCGACACTTTCCACACCGGATGTAAAGTCATACAGCGTCGACGATATCCAGGTCGACTATCTCTACACAGCCGAACTGATCACGGTCATCTACCCGTTGTATGGGGACCAACTGGACGATTTTGTGGTCGTCACGGTCACGAATCAGAATGACGTTCCGGCGAAGGTCCTGGTCGAGAGCGAGATCACCGGTTACACGACCAAATCCATTGACACCGTAGATGTTCAGGCTGGAGAAACGCTGGAAGTCCGCCAGAATCCGCGTCTGATTCCGGAAGTCATCGATGACTTGAACGTGGAAAAGCTCGGACAGGTACACGTTCGAGTAGCGGCCTTGCAAGAAGGGATCGAAAAACCGCTTTTGGATGAAACCGGCGAAACAACCATTTTCGCGCGGCGCGATTTTCCCTGGTCGATTTCGGGTTTTACGGATGATGAAGTCTTCGAACTGGTGGCGGCTATGGTCATGCCCAATGACCCGTCGGTCGAAGAGTTGATCCGCCAGGCGGCGGGGTACACAGATTCGGGTATGATGGTGGCGGGATACGGCGATCACGTCGATGATGACAATGGCGGCGTCTGGGATCGCTTGCAGGCCATCTGGCGCGCTGAACAGGACTATGACCTGACTTATATCAACACCTGGGTATCCTTCGCGCCCGGGGATGTGCAGCGCATCCGCCTGCCATCGGAAGTGCTGGAACAGCGCAGCGGGAACTGCATCGAGCTGGCGATCCTGTACGCTTCGGCCGCCGAAGCCCTGGACCTGGAAGCCGCGCTGATCCTGGTGCCGGGTCATGCCTATGTCGGTATCCGCACCGACCAGCAGGGCGCCAATTATTATTTCATCGAGACCACTATGATCGGGGATGCTACCTTTTCCGAAGCGGTGGATTCTGCACAATCTCTCTTTGCTGATACTTTGCCGCACCTCGAAGCGGGCGATCCCGGTTATGGCTGGACCAAAGTCTGGGACGCGCGCGAGAAGGGTATTTTGCCTTTGCAGTGGCATTGAGAGTTCAGACCCTAAAGGTCTACCAGACCTTTAGGGTCTATTCTTGTGTATAATCTTACTAACCCAACTTGGGGAAACCATCATGCCCGAACCCCGCAAACTACGCGTATTCCTGTGCCACTCATCCAACGACAAACCTGCCGTGCGCGAGTTGTACGGGCGAACTAAATCCGCCCCCTTCGCCAACCAGGCGCTGGCTGCCGAGTATATAGTCAAGCATCACGATGAGCTTGAAGCCAAAGTCTACTCTGTGCCCGAGGACATTGACAATGAAATCGCCCGCTTGAAGCTCGAAGCCATGGGTGTTGGCATCGACGTACTGACCGACCAACAGGTCAAATACCTGAACTCCTGGGAAGAAGGCACGTAGATTCAGCGGTTAACCTTTGGCAATTCGCTATTAGCATTCAGCCTTGTGATGGGACTGTAACCATCGCAGGGCTGTTTTGCATTTACGAGTAGGTTTGCTTTCTATTTTGGAGAAAAAGTCTGAAACTACGGATTTTATTTCATATTCTATATTTAAGGCCTTTTTTGGGTATAATGTAATTGTCTTAGCACGAGGGGACCCGATGGTCAAACTTCAAAATTTACATAAATGTCTATTCCATTGAAATCCTTCAAATAACAGGCCCACTTTACGCAAGTTGTGTTCACGTAGTAAGTTTAGGAGTGTTTCTATGGGAAGCCCTGAGAAAACTGTTTTTATTAGTTATCGTCGAACAGACAAATATCGCGCGCTAGCTGTTTACGAGATTCTCAAAGAATATGGTTTCGATGTATTCTTCGATTTTTATAGCATACGGAGTGGGGATTTCGAACAAATTATTGTTGCGAATATCAAGGCTCGCGCCCACTTTCTGGTCATTTTGACCCCAACTGCGTTGGATCGCTGTAACAAACCTGATGATTGGCTGCGACGTGAAATTGAAACCGCGATAACTGAAAAACGTAACATTATTCCGTTATTCTTTGATGGCTTTGATTTCGCAGCCCCTTCTATTTCAGGTAAGCTAACAGGTAAATTAGGTCGGCTGCAAAATTATAATGGATTGGAAGTACCTTCTGCCTACTTCGAAGAAGCAATGGATAGGTTGCGTGACTATTTGAATGTTGACTTGGAAGATGTTCCGCATCCACCAGTTCCTGTTGAAGTACAAAGGGAGGTAAAAAGACAGAAAGATGCCGCAGATAAAGCCATCTTGCGCGGAAAATCAGCGCTGGAAGGATTATCGAATCCAGTAACGAAATGGATTAAAAGGCTCAGTTTCAAGCAAATTGGGATCGGGGGTGTCACATTATTGGTAATTTTAAGTATTTTCTTTGCCATGAATTCCTTCCTGAACAAACCATCGGCTCCAGGCATATCAATGCCAACCATCCTGCCATCCGCCAGCCCATCTGATTCCCCCAACCATAAGCCCGAACGTTGCACCCTCGGTTATACCGTTGCCGCCTCCCCTGCCGGTTCCTACGCTTGGGGTTGGCAGCCTCATGACTTCCCAACGAGATGGCATGGACATGGTCTACGTGCCTGCCGGTGAATTTAAAATGGGCAGCGATGACAAGAAGTTCCCTGCTGAAAACCCTGTCCACACTGTTGCGCTGGATGCCTATTGGATTGACCGAACAGAAGTGACGAACGCCATGTATGCTAGCTGCGTCAAAGATGGGAACTGTGATCCACCAAGCTTTGTCAAATCAAGTACCCGTGACAACTACTATGGTAATCCTGAGTTTGACAATTACCCCGTCGTGTACGTTTCTTGGAATGCGGCGAATGCATACTGTTCCTGGGCAGGTGGCCGCCTGCCGAACGAGGCAGAATGGGAAAAAGCAGCCGGTTGGGATGACGAGAAGCAAGTCCAGCGGTTCTATCCTTGGGGAAATTCTACATTTGATGGCAGTAAGGCCAATTTCTGTGATGCCAATTGCAAACGAAAAAAGCAGTATAAAAATGCGGAATATGATGACGGCTATGCGGACACAGCGCCCGTAGGGAATTATCCTGCTGGAGCGAGCTTTTATGGCGCCCTGGATATGGCCGGTAATGTCTGGGAGTGGGTTACGGATTGGTATGATGCATATCCTGGAGGCGATAAGAGCGCATCCCAGTACTTTGGGCAGACCTATCGCGTCGTGCGCGGCAGCTCGTGGTTCTTTACAGGTGATGTTGCCCATACTACCAATCGTGCCCAAGTCAAACCAGATGAGCCTAACGATGCGATTGGCTTTCGTTGCGTTCTGTCTGCTTCAGAATAGCCCCTACCCAAAACCCCCACTCTCTGATAAGATAATACCTGCACGTATCGTCTGAGTTTGTGCAAGCGCCGGTAACACTTCAACAGCAAGCCCCGGTCCCCTATGCCGGGGTTTTTCGTTGTAATGATGTCATTGCGAGCGACCAGAGGGAGCGTGGCAATCTCACGGTTACAAGTTACATGAGATTGCTTCGTCAGCCTGCGGCCTCCTCGCAATGACACAAGAATAAAGGTATTTATATGTTACAAGAACGAACAGACCTCCGCAATATCGCCATCATCGCCCACGTCGACCACGGCAAAACCACCCTGGTCGATTTCATGCTGCGCCAGGCGCACACCTTCCGCGAGAACCAGCAGTTGGCCGAGCGCGTGATGGATTCCAACGACCTCGAGCGCGAGCGCGGCATCACCATCCTGGCCAAGAACACCGCCATCCACATCCCCGACGAGAACGGGAAGATGGTCAAGATCAACATCGTCGATACGCCCGGCCACGCCGATTTTGGCGGCGAAGTCGAGCGCATCATGAACATGGTCGATGGCGTGCTGCTGCTGGTCGATGCCGCCGAAGGCCCCATGCCGCAGACCCGCTTCGTGCTCAAGAAAGCGCTCGAGCGTGGACACAAGTGCCGTGGTGGTCATCAACAAGGTCGACCGCAAGGACGCCGAACCCGCGCGCGTGCTCAACGAAACCTTTGACCTGTTCATCGAACTGGGCGCGACCGACGAACAGGCGGACTTCCCGGTCATCTATGCCAAAGCCACCACCGGCCAGGCCGGCACTGACCCCTGACCTAGGCCCCGACCTGCAACCGTTATTTCAGACGATCCTGCACCATGTCCCCGCCCCGAAAGTAGACGCCGACGCTCCGCTGCAACTGCTGGTCACCACCCTGGGTTACAACGAATACCGCGGCGTGACCGCCGTGGGGCGTATCTTTGCCGGCAAGATCAAAGCCGGGCAAGCCCTGGCGCGCCTGACCACTAAACGGTGAGAACCTGCCCGAAAAGGCTCGCTACCTGTACGAGTTCCAGGGGCTGGAAAACATCGAAGTGGACGAAGCCTCCGCAGGCGACATCGTCTCGCTGGCCGGGCTGGAAGGCATCGGCATCGGCGAGACCCTGGCCGACCCGGAAAACCCGGTTGCCTTGCCGACCATCAAGGTCGAAGAGCCAACTGTCCGCATGACGTTTGGGGTCAATACCTCGCCCTTTACCGGTCGCGAAGGCAAGTGGGGTACCTCCCGCCGCCTGCGCGAGCGCCTGTACGAAGAACTGCGCTCCAACGTGGCCCTGCGTGTGGAAGATACCGCCTCGGCTGAGAACTTCCTCGTCAGCGGGCGTGGCGAACTGCACCTGGGCATCCTGATCGAAACCATGCGCCGCGAAGGCTATGAGTTCCAGGTCTCACGCCCGGAAGTCATCTTCCACAAAGCCGCAGACGGTGACACCTTGCTGGAACCGTACGAAGAAGTCCATATCGAGACCAGTTCTGACACTGTTGGTGTTGTCGTGGAAATGCTGGGGGGCAGACGCGGCCAGATGATGGACATGCAGGACACGGGTCAGGGCACGACGCGTTTAGTGTACGTGGTCCCTACGCGTGGTCTGCTGGGCTTC
The DNA here is from genome assembly GCA_963829615.1 of uncultured Chloroflexia bacterium. GTDB lineage: Bacteria > Chloroflexota > Anaerolineae > Anaerolineales > Villigracilaceae > JAABUE01. Next base: position 35,666 of record CAWHJM010000011.1, on the reverse strand, counting down.
CGTTACCAGTTCCTGACGTCTACACGTGGCATGGGCGTCATGAATGCCATCTTCCACGGCTACGATGAAATGGCCGGACCGATGGCAACCCGTTCAAGCGGTTCGCTGGTGGCCTGGGAAGCAGGCGCGTCCACAACCTATGCCCTGAAGAGCACGGAGGAACGCGGTGTGCTGTTCATTGGCCCCGGTACGGAAGTGTACGAAGGCATGGTGGTAGGTGAAAATGCGCGTTCCGAGGATATTGCCGTGAACGTGTGCAAGAAGAAGCACCTGACCAATATGCGTTCCTCGCGTGGTGACATGGAAATCCGCCTGTCGCCGCCGCGTGATATGAGCCTGGACGAAGCCATCGAGTATCTGTCTGATGACGAACTGCTGGAAGTGACACCTGAAAATTTCCGCATCCGCAAGCGCATCCTGAACACGGAAGAGCGCGGCAAATCGCAGAAGAAAGCCAAAGAACTGCTGGAAGCGTAAAAATTATCTATCAGACCCTAAAGGTTTAGCAAACCTTTAGGGTCTTTGTTTAGGGGCGATGTTTGTTCAAAAATTCCCGCACTACCCCCAAATATTTCTCATTCTCTTCCACAAACGTCATATGGCCGCTATGATCGAAGATGACCAACTCTGCATCTGGCAATCCCTCGGCGATCGCCTGGGCGGCTGCGACCGTGCAGACTCTGTCCAGCCGTCCGGTGCAGACCAACACGGGTTGGGTGACATCCTTCAGCCCGTCTTCCACTTCGATGCCGCCATATTCATCCTTGGAGAAATGCCGTAATATAGCCGGGGAATAGACCGTATCCGCTGTGCGTTCTTCGTATTCGGCGATACGCGGATCAAGTGGATTCCCAAAATGGAAGGGCATCTGGTCATGCATCAGGCTGGCGAAATCTGCTTGCGTTTGGGCGTCCGCTTCGCGCGCCCATAAATCTGCTACTTGCTTGCGCAAGGATTCCGGTTCAAACTCCGCCAGGTTTTTGTCAACCACTTCCAGGAAACGAGACGAAGGCACACCACCAGAGACAATCGTTTGGGCCGCCGCGCCGGGAAAATCGACCGCATTTTGCAGTGCCACAAATGCACCATACGAATGACCAAGCACGGCATACTTTTCCAATCCCATCGCATTTGCCAGCGAGACCACGTCCTTCGCCATTTGTTCCAGAGTCCAGGTTTCTTCCGGACAGGTGTCTGACTGTCCCTGTGCCCGCATGTCCACCAGGATCAAGCGGAATTGGTCACACAGCGGGTCGAGGTAATTGGCAAATTCGTGATGATCGAGGCCCGGTCCGCCGTGCAGCACGATCAATGGGTAACCCGCTCCGCGCTCGACAACGTGCAGGCGGGTATCGCCAATGTTTACATGTTTACTGGATGATTCGATATTCATTTCTCTATGGTGTCACTATTGGCACGAAATACTGATCGGCGAAGAACTGGTCGTTCCTGCGCTGTTGACGACCTCGATGCGGTAGGTGATATTTTCGCCCGTGTTCACATCGACGACTTCCGAGTAAGCGTTCGAGTTTGGGGGCAATTCGGTGATGAGCTTATCGTTGCGATAGATACGGTAGCCGCTTTCATCCTCGGCGCGGTCGGTCCATTTCAAATCGACCGAGATATTAGGGCCTGAACCACTATAACCGCACTGATAATCCCAACTGGAGATACTCGGCGCTGTGGGCGGACTGGCCGTTGTGGTAGGGGGCGGCACGACCGTTGGGACTGCCCAATCGCTGCCGGACACAGTCGCGTACTCGCCCCACATCCAGCACGGTTCGGTCAATCCCTGTACTTTGACGGTCCAGTAATTGTTGGTTGGATAGCTTCCCACGATTTCCACCGAAGCGCCCGGTAGCAAAGTGAACAGAATATCATACGATTGTCCCGGGCCGGTACGGCAGTTCGTGGGCTCGTTGACGGTCAGCATGGGCACGGAATAGGTTGGTGTGATAGTAGGTGTGGGCGTGCGCGTTATTGCCAGCGTAGGCGTGGGCAGCGGTGTGTTCTGCTGCTTCTCCTGGGTGGGCGTGACTGGCGGGTTCAACGTCATGGCCACCAGAGTGGCGGCCTGGTTGTTGATGTCTTCAGTGGGGCTGGTCGTCAACGGCAGGGTGCAGGCTGTGAGCAACAGACAAATTATGATCGGGACAAGTTTTCGCATGGGAATCACCTTATTTCCTGGGAATCTGCGATTTGGGACGTTCAATCTCGAAGAGATCCGTGACACGGGCGTACGCGCTTCCGGCCAGGCGACCGATGGGCTTGAGCGCCGCTAAATCGATCTTATCCTCGTCGAACAGGACGCGCTCGTCCACGTGCAAATGGACGATCTCTCCTATAACAACGCTCCCGCCCCCGGGATTGTTCCCGATCTCCACGATTTGGGTCAGCTTGCATTCGAAGTGGATGGGACTCTCATGCCACGCGCGGCGGCCTGACCACCACCGAGGGCGCGGTTTCCAAACCGGTCAACTCAAACTCATTCACAGTCTGAAGCAATTTCCACCGATGTAGCGATCATGGCGGGCGCCAGTTCCTCGGTCACGATGTTGACCACGAACTCGCCGGTCGCTTTGACGTTGTTGAGCGTATCTTTCGGATTCTCATCGGTACTGCGGATCATCGGGCAGAACAAGACTGTTGGCGGTTTGGCGCATACGACAGTGAAGAAGGAAAACGGAGCCAGGTTCGGGTTGCCCGCTTCGTCGACGGTCGAGATCCAGCCGATCGGTCGGGGGACGACCGAACCGATCAATATCTTGTAGATGGATGCACGGGGTAATAAGTTGGGGGCGATTTCCATGCGCTAATCCAATTTCTTGTGGACGCGGGAGGAGAGACGGAAATATTTCAACCTGCCATCCGGCCCACGCAGGAATTCTCCCAGGCTGTCTTTCATGGGCTCATCCAACATGATGATTTTATCCGGTTCGTAGAAGGCCAGGCGCATGGGCGGCGAGGCGGGCAGCGCTGGAGAATCGGGGGTCGGGAACCCGCCGCGCGGTTTGTCGTACAGGACCAGATGTCCTTTTTTCACTTTGAGTTCGAAGGCTGTCAGGGGTAGTTCGTAATTGCCCTCATATTCACGCAATTTCTCTTCGGGCGTTTTCAGGGGCTGTGGGGATGAGCATGTCGATGCCAAAATAGACCTTCAAGGCCTGCTTTGAGCGCTGCCTTCGTGATCAGCCGACCGTCTTCGCCGTTGGTCAATATAGCCAGGGCGAATTGTTTTTCGGGAATGAAATATAACCCGGCGATCTGACCGTTGGTGGCCCCGCCGTGGCTGATAATGTTCAGTCCCTCCGCGTTGCGGATGAACCAGGTCAGGCCGATCTGGTCGAAGCCGGTGGCTGGATACAGCGGTGTGCGCATCTGTTCCAGGCTTTTGGCTGACAGGACTTCCTCTCCGCTGGCGCTCTTACCGTCACCCATGTGAAAGCGTGCGTATGTCAGCAGGTCTTTGACGGTGCTGATTACGCCCCCGACGGGCGCTCCGGCTCGACCGATGGCCCAGGGGCGTGACACTTTGACCTTTTTGCCCTGCTTGTGATGCCCAACCACGAAGCGATGCGTGATCATGACGTCATCCGGGAAGTAGAAGGTCATTCCCATACCTAGCGGGTCTAGCAGCATTTCCTGCGCAACCTGTTCGAAGGGTTTTTTCGTTACCATTTCCACCACGCGACCGGCGATGTTGAAACCGGCGTTGTTATAGGACCAGAGCTCGCCCAACGGCGTGACCTGCTCGAGCTTGGCAATGTCGCGCAGCATCTTTTCCAGTGCATCATCGCCGTTGCCGTACTCGTTGAAGTAATCGCCGATCCAGCCGCCGGTATGTGTCAGCAGGTGGCGGATGGTAACTTTCTCAGCCACGTCTTTATCGGCCATTTTGAACTTCGGCAAGTAGGTACGGACGGGCGCATCCAGTTCTATTTTGCCACCCTCTACCAGCCGCATGAAGATCGTGCCGGTGAAGGTCTTGCTGATGGAACCGGTTTGGAAGAGCGTGTCGGCTGTCACGGGCAGTGGGTTTTCGAGGCTGGTCACCCCGAACCCGGCCGTATATTCTTTCCCGTTGTGATAGATGCCAATCGAAACGCCCGGAATTTTCAGGCGTTTCATTTCGGATACGATCGTTTCGCAAACCTTCAGGAATTTGGCATTTTTGATTTTCTTCAAAGCGCTTTTCTGGTTCATGGCTTTTCCTTATGAATAAATGAACTGGTTTGCATCGATTGTATCAAAATAAAAGGGCGACTGCCTGTCGCCCATCTTGCTTATTCTTTTGCTCGAGGCGGTCCTCGCCGCCGGGACGGCGACGAGAGCCTGTAGTACGCTTTGGGACACATTATGTTCTTTTTACTCTCCATCGCCTTCTAGCCAACTGTCCATGTACTCCGGCTTTTCCAGCTCCAACGCCTGCTTGGTGGGGTGCAGCGGATAGAAGGTGTCCACCATCACGGCCAGTTCCTGGGTCTCTTTCGCGCCGATGGAGGCCTCGGTCATGCCGGGTTGCGGGCCATGCGGCAGCCCATAAGGATGCAGCGAGATGTCGCCACGGTCGATGCCTTTGCGGCTCATGAAGTTGCCCTCGGCGTAGTAGATCACCTCGTCAGAATTGACGTTCGAGTGACTGTACGGCGCAGGAATGCCCAGCGGGATGATAGTCGAACAGGCGCGGCACGAACGAGCAGACCACGAAGTTATGTCCTTCGAAGGTCTGGTGGACGGGCGGCGGCTGGTGGATGCGTCCGGTGATGGGCTCAAAATCTTCGATGTTGAAAGCCCAGGGATACAGATAGCCGTCCCAGCCAACCACGTCAAATGGATGGTGGTCCAGCACGTGACGGGTGATCGTATCGCGCACCTTCACGCGGACCTCGAACTGCCCCCGTTCCGTATGCGTTTCCAACTCTGACGGGACGCGGATGTCGCGTTCGCAATAGGGCGCATGTTCGAGCAATTGTCCGTAGTCGTTGCGGTAGCGTTTGGGCGGCACGATCTGGGACGGGTTTTCGATGGTGAAGAAGCGCACTTCAGACGAGTTGAGCTGCATTTGCCAGGTCGTCCCAAAGGGAATGACGATGTAATCGCCGGGATGAAATGCCAAATTCCCAAACTGCGACTTTAGCATGCCGCTGCCTTCATGCACCCACCAGGTCTCGTAAGCTTGCGCGTTGCGGTAGAAATAGTCCATGCTCTTGGTGGCGTGTGCCACTCCCAGGATGACGTCGTTGTTGCCGAGCAGCGGAGTCCGCGCCGAAACGGGATCAGCTTCGCTCCTGGCTTGCTGCGTGGCAAAGGCCCGGTGACGGATAGGGCCGAAGTCCACGTAATCCGGTTTGGCGGGGCCCAGATCTTCTACCGTCTTCACACGTGGTGGCAGGAAATGATGGTACAGGATGGATTCAATAGAAGAAAAGCCTTCCAGTCCCATCACTTCTTCTCGATAGAGTTTGCCATCCGGTTTTTTGAATTGGGTGTGGCGTTTGTGGGGAATTTCCCCAAGCTTGTGATAAAAGGGCATCTTGCCTCCAAAGTGTTTACTCGGAAAATATTTTATATGCTTGCGGCCCGGCCTTCCTGGCATTTTGCAGGGCGGCTTCAGCCTGCTGCAAAAGTTTGTCTACCGATGCGCCGCGCCCGCCAGGATGGGTGGCGATCCCGATGTGGATGGTGTATTTGAATAAAGTTCCATCGGCAAAATTGCGTGTGCCTTTCAGCCGGGCGATCAGGCGGCCAGCTGCCGCCTGCGCTCCGCGTTCGTCGGTGGAAGGCATCAGAACCAGAAAGTCTTCGCCATACTGCGCGGGGATGTCAGAAATGCGCAGGCTGGTATTCAGGATATCGGCAAACAGTTTTTTGACACTGGCTTTGATTTCAGGTTTGGTTTCTTCCAGGTTGAGCGAAATGTGCAACAGCGTAACCGGGCTGGGATAACGTTGCGCCCGGGAAAGTTCATAATCGGCAAGTAGTTTGAAGACCTGTTCATCGTACAGGCCGGTTTCGTTATTCTTGTTCAGTTTTAAACTCATTTCAAAATCCCTTCTGCCCTCCCGGGGCACAGAAAATCATCAGGATTTTATTTCGTACGGGATCACGCTTTCCTGTTCATTGGGATCGTTACGTGCCACGATGGCGACCACTTCTTCCGTATCGCTGAGATTGAACGCCTGGTGCGGGACATTTGCAGGGATGAAAATAAAATCCCCTGGTTCGTTGATGACCGATTCCGAAAGCCCTTCGCCATAGAGAGTCTTTGCGCGCCCTTTAATCGACATACAGGGCCGTTTCGTAGCCATCATGGATATGTGGCAAAGCTGATCCGCCTGGCGGGATCACGATCATGTGCATGCAAAGCCCAGTAGAACCGGCGGTTTTCTCCGAAATGCCGACAAAATTCGAGAGTTGCTGCCGGGTAAGAATCGCTTCTTTCGGGCGCACGGTAACGATTGTTTTCTTTTGTGTTGCTTTCATGTTTACGTCCCCTTCGGGCTGACATGGTTCATCAGAACCCCGATGCCATCGATCTCCAACTCGACTTTATCTCCCGGCTGCAACCAGGGACCCTGCCCTTTTGTCAGTTCCAGCAGACAGCCGGTGCCGACCGTGCCGGAGCCGATCACGTCACCGGGATTGAGCATGACGGATTCGGACGCGCGCGCGAGAATCTGACCGAACGACCAGTAAATGTCGCTGAAGTTGCCGCGTGAACGTTCCTCGCCATTGACGCGCGCCAGCATCGCTGCATGATGGACCCCGGGCTTGCCTGCTGTTTCAGGGCCGAATTCCTCGGCTGTAGCAATGACCGGCCCCAGCGAGGAGGCGAAGTCCTTACCCTTGGCAGGGCCCAGGCCCACTTTCATCTCTTCGCGTTGCACATCGCGGGCTGACCAGTCGTTGAAGATCGTATAACCAAAAATATACTTGGACGCATCTTCGGGTTGGATGTTGACTCCGGCCTTACCGATGATGGCAGCAATTTCGAATTCATAGTCCAGCGCTGCGGTGTAGGGTGGGTAAGGGATTTCCTCGTCCGGGCCGAAAATGGAGTTGGGGTTGGTGAAGTAGAAGACCGGAAACTTGTACCAGTTTTCGGGCACTTCCCGTCCACGGTTTTGGTTGGCGGTACGGACGTGCTGCTCGAAGGCGTAGAAATCCCGCAGTGTGGGGGGGCGCGGGATGGGGGCGTGCAGTCGCGCTTCGTTTAATGGGAGCAGGTTTTCGCGCGGTGTGTTGCGGACGGCATCCAGTCCTTTTTCACCGGCGTGAATCAGGTCCAACATCGAGTTCATATGGCAGGGGCAGGATGCCTTCCTCCGTTAACAGTCCGGGACGGGCGTTCGTGCCAGAAGCAGAGTAGGTTACAAATTTCATTGTTTTCTCTCTCGTCCCACAGAAACGGGAAGATTACAGGTTGCCACGCTGCTCTTGCTCCAGTTCGATTGACTCGAACAGGGCCTTGAAGTTGCCTTTGCCGAAGCCGCGCGCGCCGTGCCGCTGGATGATTTCCACGAACATGGTCGGGCGGTCCTGGATGGGCTTGGAGAAGATTTGCAGCAGGTAGCCTTCGTCATCGCGGTCGACCAGGATGCCGAGATCGTGAATGGCTTTCAGGTCTTCTTTGATGGTGCCGACGCGCTCGGGCAGGATCTCGTAGTAGGTATCGGGCACGCGCAGGAATTCGATGCCACGCGACTTCAATTCTTCGACCGTTTTGAGGATGTCGCCGGTGGCCATGCGCCACATGCTGCACGCCGGGGGTCAGGTAGTAATCCAGATATTCTTCGATCTGGCTTTTCTTCTTGCCTTCGGCCGGCTCGTTGATGGGAAACTTGACCCGTCCGTTGCCGTTGGACATCACCTTGGACATCAGGGCCGAGTATTCGGTGGAGATGTCCTTGTCGTCGAAGTGCAGCAACTGGCGGAAGCCCATCACCTGGTGGTAGAAATTGACCCAGTCATTCATCTTCCCAAGCTGGACGTTGCCGACCATATGGTCGATGGCAGCCAGCCCGGTCGATTTGGCGGTTTTGTTCTTGATTTCGCGATAGGTGGGGGCAAACGGCCCGTTGTAGTCCGAGCGGTCAACGAAAACGTGTTGAGTCTCTCCATAAGTGTAAATGGCCGCAGTGCGGAAGATGCCGTGCTCATCCTTCTCTTCGCGCGGTGCCCAGGCAGACTTGCCACCGCGTTCGGTGGTCGCCTTCCAGGCCTGTTCCACATCATCCACTTCCAGGGCGATGACCTTGACCCCGTCGCCGTGCAGCATGTGGTGCGAAGCCAGCGGGCTGGATGGGCTGTAAGGCGCAGAGATAACAAAACGAATTTGCCCGGACTGTAAAACGTAAGAGGCAAATTCGCGATTACCGGTCTCCAGGCCGGAATAGGCGACGGGCGTGAAGCCGAAGCCTTTCCACCAGTAATACATGGCATGTTTGGCATTGCCCACGTAGAAATGCACATGGTCAATGGATTTGATTTGTAGAAAATCGCCTTCTTCTGTGATCGGGCGTGATTTCAGGTTTGGTAACAGTTGTCATTCGGCCTCCTTTGGCGAGTGTAAAATGATTTTACGACAAAGGTAGTCCGATTGCAAATAAAAAGCCGCCGTTCGGCGGCGATGCGTGTTCTCTTCATGAGTTTATCTTCGCGACCTGGCCCCCCGTCATCTTTTGCAGGTCGTCCGGTGTCAATTCAAAGACCGCATTGGGTGTCCCGGCAGCCGCCCAGATGAGATCGTATTGCAACAGGTCTTCGTCGAGATAGGTTTCTATTGGCTGGACATGCGCGATAGGTGGGATGCCGCCGATAGCGTACCCGGTCACTGCGCGGACGAAATCCGGCTCGGCGCGCACGATCTTTTCCCCGGCGTAGGCCTTGATGCGCTTCTCGTCTACGCGGTTGGCGCCGCTGGTCAGCACCAGGATGGGCTTGTTGCTGGTCTTGCCTTTGAAGATGAGCGACTTGACGATCTGGCCGAGCGTCACACCGACGCGGTCCGCGGCTTCCTGCGCCGTGCGGGTAGACTCGGCATGTTCGATGACAGTTAAGTCAAAGCCCAGGTTGTGCAGAGCATCCTGGACTTTTTGTGCGGAGGGGCTGAGTTGGGACATGCTATGATTATAGCGGAAAATTTAAAGGGGTTAGAAAATCGCCCTGGTCTCGATACCTCCGCTTCGCGGTACTCGACCTGTGATGATGCCCTACTTTTTCCTTTTGTACTTAATTTGCCACTTCACATCCCAGGTTTTACCGCCATCGTCGGAGCGTTCCCAGTTCCAGTCGAATTCGTTTTCAGTGATGTTGTACCAGACCATGCGCTGTTTGCAAGCCTCGCCGCGCACGATGGCGTCACGGGATAGGATCATCTGTCCATGACGGAAGCCGCCCGTAAAGTCCAGGTAAGTACCGGTATTGTCCACCCAGGTCTGACACCACAGTTTACGTTCCGCATCCCAGGCTGAAACGCTGATGCCTTGAAAGTCGCCACCATCAAAGTTTTCCTGGATGATCTTGCCGTCCATGATGCGCTCCACACGATTGCTGCCTTTGCCGTCCTCAGCCCAGGTGCAATCCCATTCTCCCAACCAGAAATCGAATTGGGTCTCAGGTTTGTCGTTTTTCATGTGCTACCTCTCTTTGGCTATCGATAAAACCATATCATAAATGACATCCTCTGGAACCCTTCTGGGAAACCATTTTTCGCTATCTGGTCATTCTGTTGGTATAATACTCGCCGCTAAGGAAGCATTTGTAATTAAAGGAAGGAACCAACATGCGAGCATTGATATTGGGCTTCGACTCGTTCGACCCCAAGTTATTTGAAAGGTTTTCCGGGAACGGTGATTTACCCAACCTGAGTAAACTTGCCGAGGGTGATGGCTATTCCCCTTTTAAAGTATGCGCCCCACCACAGACCGAGGTCTCATGGACCAGCATCGCTACCGGCGCGGACCCTGGCACTCACGGCATTTTTGATTTTGTCCACCGCAACCCTGAAACGTATGTGCCTTACGTTTCGATTCTGCCGACGCATACCAGCGCTATCGGGACCCAATTTACTTCTCCTTATACTGCGCGTACCATGTTCGACGAAGCTGTGGAGCAAGGTTACCCTGCCACGGCGCTGTGGTGGCCGGCCATGTTCCCGGCTGACCCCGGCTCCCCGGTGCGCGTCATCCCCGGATTGGGCACGCCCGATATTCGCGGTCAATTGGGGCTGGGCAGTTTCTATTCGACAGAAAATGGTTTCTTGAAAGAAGGTCATAAGACGCCGGTTGAGATTCTTTCCAATAGCGGAAAATCTTATAAATCGTCGTTGAAGGGCCCCCTGATCAAGCGCAAGGGCGAGACCATTCCAGCCGAGGTCGAATTCCAACTGGATGTGCTGGATGAGAACAATGTAGGCCTTCTGCTGGGTGGGGTGCCCTATGCCTTAAAACCCGGCGAGTGGAGCCCGATCATCGAAATCAAGTTCAAGGCGGGCATGTTGATGAATGTCCACGCACTGACGCGCGCCATCGTGACCTCCACCAACCCGGTACGCCTGTACTTCCTGCCGTTACAAATCCATCCCCTGCACTCGCTCTGGCAGTACGCTTCGCCGAAATCTTTCGTCAAACAGGCCTGGCAGGCAGCGGGTTCGTTCCTGTCGCTGGGTTGGCCGCAGGACACGACTGGTCTCGAAGACGGCTGTATCTCCGACGAGCAGTTTATCGCCCTGTGCGAAGATATTTTCGAAGCTCGCGAACGCATCTTGTTCTATTTGCTGGACGATTTCAAAGAAGGCGTGTTGGCCTCCATTTTCGATGACCTTGACCGCGTGCAGCATATGTTCCGCCGCGACCGTCCCGATGTGGTGGAGAACTGGTACCAGCGCCTGGACCAGTTTGTCGGGCGCGTCACTACCTATCTGGACAAACAGAATGGCAAAAAGGTCAACCTGCTGGTCATGTCTGACCACGGCTTTACCGATTTCCGCTATAAAGTGCACGTCAACCGCTGGTTGCTCGAAAATGATTATCTAGCCGTACAGGCAGGCAAGACCGAAGCCAACCTGGCCGCTGTGGATTGGTCTAAGACCAAAGCCTATGCCATTGGCCTGAACAGCCTGTACATCAACCTGCAGGGACGCGAAGGCCAGGGCATTGTGCCTGTTGAACAGGTCGAGCAGTTGGCGACCGAGATCAAGGACAAACTCCTGAAATGGAACGGCCCTGACGATCAGCCTGTCTTCAGCAGCGTTGCTCTGCGCCATGAAGTATTCAGCGGTCCGCTGCTGCACCTCGGCCCGGACCTGAATCTGGGTTGCTCCGCCGGATACCGCTCTTCGTCTGAAACCGGACTCGGTAAATGGGAAGAGACTGTTATTGATGAAAACAACGACCACTGGGGCGCAGATCATTGTATCGACCCGGATGTAGTTCCAGGCGTGCTGTTCTCCAGCCAGGGACTCAAGGATTTCCCCAATCCATCTTTCCGCGACATTCCCCCGATGGTGGTCGGCAAATACCTGGACCATTCCGGCGTCACCCCGCCTAAGATTTCCGGCGGTGAAAGCTCCGAAGCTATTGAAGAAAGGCTCAAAGGACTTGGGTATCTTTAATCCATTTAAGAAGCGTCAAGCCCCGGCTGTCATTACAATTGTCTCTGGTCTGCCGCGCTCTGGCACTTCCATGATGATGAAAATCCTGGAAGCAGGTGGCTTACAAGTCTTCACCGATAACTTGCGTGTCCCTGACGAAGACAACCCCAAAGGCTATTACGAACTGGAGCAAGTCAAGGCGCTCAAAGATGGCGATGATTCCTGGATCAAGGATGCGCCCGGCAAGGTGGTGAAAGTCATTTCATCCCTGTTGGAATACCTGCCCTCGGCGTACAAATACAAAATTGTCTTCATGCGGCGGGAGATTGTGGAAATTCTCGCTTCTCAGAAGCAGATGCTCATCCGGCGTGGCGAGAGCAGTGACGGCGATGACCCAAAAATGGCCGAGATGTTCCAGGAGCATCTCAAGCGCGTGCGTGTTTGGCTGGCGAACCAGCCCAATATGGAAACCCTCTACGTGGATTACAATGCCTTGATGGCTGATCCCGATCCTGAGATCAAAGCCGTAGCTGAGTTCCTCGGCCTGAACGAAAACCTGGATGCCATGCTGGCTGTCCCCGATAAAAAACTCTACCGTCAGAAAGCGAACTGAGAAACTATTACTGCTTCTTGCATAAATATCTGAACTTGCATCTAACGAATTGTCTTCAAATACCAGAATTCTGGTTCGGATATTTACGCAGCACTCTGTAGGACACCGATTTCACGGAATAAGCGGATAAATTCCGTGGAACACGGAAAAATCCGTAAGCCTCTGTATAATCCGTGTCCCAATTAAAACGGCCTGCCCAGCACAATTTCTACTGGCAAGCCCCACATCGTTTGTAGCTTTGCAGCCTGGATGCGGAACCCTCCCGCTTCCAGGCTTTCTCGTAGCTCAATCGGGCGGCAATCCAGCATCACAGGCCAATGCTCGTGCCCCCACTCATACAGGCGACAGGCCAGCACATCTTGCTTGGCCAGGCTCACCACGCCCAACCGTCCCTCGCGCTTTAAAACTCGGTGACACTCCTCCAGCACGACTGGGATTTCGGTCTCACTAAATAATTCCAAAGTGAATGACAGGAAAAGAGCATCGAACGAATCGCGTGCGAAGGGCAGCAGCGTTCCGTCTCCACGGATTATCTGCGCGCTTCTCTCCTGACCTTTGGCCTGTATTCGTTTGCGGGCGACTTCGATCATCCCCGGCGATAACTCCACCCCCGCCACCAAGCCGGACTTTCCTGTTTGCTGTATCAGTGTCACCAATGAATTTCCTGTCCCGAAGCCAATTTCCAGGACGTGTTCCCCCGCCTTCACTCCCAGGATTTGCAATCCGGTTTCAGTGAATTTCTTCTCGCTGCCCGCGAACAAGTCATACCAGCGGGACATGCGGTCATAATTCTGGCGCGTCTGGTCTCTGGAAATCATCATCAGGGTCTCGGCGATCCGTATACTTTGCCCAAGAACGAAACAAAAACATCGGCTTGTTGGTGTGAATCAGGCGAGTCAAGTTGCACCGTACCACAGGCATATTCGAGCGTGACCTGTGCCCCGAACGGGACTTTCTTCCACGCCGCCGCACCGCAGCCATGACAGGCAAATCCGCAGCCATCGGACACGTTTATCCAGGTCCGCTCGAATTCTGCGACCGCCCGTTCTTTGGCGTAGGCCCCATTGATCCAGGGCGCCCAAAGGAGCAACGCGAATACGATCAGGGTGATGATCGCAATCAGGGATAGTTTTCTTCTCATAAGTTTCTTTCTACTGTATACTGACCAAGAATTTCTTAAGGAGCGAACCATGTTGAAGCTCAAACTTGTTCTGGCTGCCTTCATCAGTATTGTACCAATTAATGCCCTGCGTGTGCTCGGGTATCGTTTGCTGGGCTACAAAATCAGTGGACATATTGGTTTTGGGACTGTGATCGCCGTCTCGGAAGCGCATATCGAAAAATGTAAGCTTGGCATCTTCAACCTGTTCGTCGGCCCGATGAAAGTGGAAATAGGTGAAGGCGCTTCAATCCAGAACCGCAACACCTTTTCGTGCGGCTTTTGGACCATACAAGAACAATATCAGAACAGGAATTACGCTCGCTCCCTGCAGATTGGTGCAAACACTCTGATCACATCCGGACATTATTTCGACGTAGCTGGTTCGTTCGTTTTGGGAACTGGTTCCTGGATTGCTGGCATCGGCTCGCAATTCTGGACACACGGCGCAGGCGTGACCGACCGGAATATCGAGATTGGGCGGGATTGCTATATCGGCAGTGCTGTCCGCTTTGCGCCGGGATCTGCGGTTGGGGAGCATGTGATTGTGGCCATAGGCAGCGTAGTGACGAAAAAGTTTGAGATTTCAAAGGCCATGATCGGGGGTGTGCCCGCAGCGGTGCTGAAGAAAGATTACGATTGGAAATTGGAGGAGCAATAAACTACCCCTGTGGATGGGGCGCTGTTCTCCTTCGCAAAGGTTGCGATAAAAAATTTAAGAATTAAAAAAGTGGGAAAATGATGCAGGGGATTATTTTATAAAGGCAGAAACCTGGCCAGCGAACGTATCTTGAATGCGAATCTTATGGTTCAGCAGCATATCTAGCTTATCAATTTCTCCGAGCGAGAAATACCCCCAGTCGCTGGTTTCATCACTCAGGCCGGGTTCTCCGGCTGTGATCTCAGCCTCGAAGTTTAGAGCCACGATTTGCACAGCGGTGTCATCGTTATACACAACCAGCGAATCCGGGTCGCTGTACACACCAACCAGCCTCAGCACGCGGATCGTCAGCCCGGTTTCCTCCCGGGCCTCGCGGATGACGGTTTCCTCCACGCTTTCACCGGGTTCCACGCCGCCGCTGGGCAGGCACCATAGACCATTGTCAGTGCGCTTAGTCAACAACACCTTTTCACGCAATTCATCAAAGATAACCGCCGAACAACCCGAGGCGGATCCTACCCTTTTTGCCGATGCGTTCGCCGTGGATAATTTTTGTCATTTTCCCTCCGAAAATTGGTAGGGGCAGGTCTTAGACCTGCCCCTACGTGGGGATCATTTCACAAACGTGCCTGCGCGTAAATCTGCCAACGCCTGATGGATTTCTTCCTCGGTGTTCATCACGAACGGCCCATACGGCACGATCGGTTCTTTGAACGGTGCGCCTGCCATCAGCATAAAACGGACAGGCGAATTCTCCGTCTTGACCCGGACGTGGTCGCCATCTTCATATTTGATCATCATAACGGATGAAACGGTTTCATTCGAGAACACGCCTTCTCCTTCGAATACGTAGGCCACCACCGTATGCCCTTCTGGGGTGGGTAACGTCCATTCGATACCGGGAGCAAGCTGAACGTCCATGTAAAGAGGCGCAGCGGCAATCTCGGTCACGGGACCGGAAACGCCGTCCACAGTCCCGGCCACCAGGCGGATCTTAATCCCATCCTTTTCCACCACCGGGATGGTTTGGTCGCTGACTTCCTGGTAGCGCGGCGCAGACATCTTCATGCGCGCGGGCAGGTTGACCCACAGTTGGAAGCCGTAGATATTCCCCTGGGGTCCGCGCTGTGGCATCTCTTCGTGCAGGATGCCGCGCCCGCTGGTCATCCATTGCACGTCGCCCGCGCCGATGGAGCCCTGATTCTCCAGACTGTCGCGATGCCGGACAGAGCCTTCGAGCATGTAGGTCACAGTTTCGATGCCACGATGGGGATGGGTGGGGAAGCCGCGGATGGGGCCTTCGTTGGGGTCGTTGAAGGCGAAATGGTCGAAGAGCAGGAAGGGGTCGAATTCATTGGAGCGACGCGGCGCAATCGAGCGTTTCAATAACACGTCTGCGCCTTCGATGACAAGTTGGGGTTCGATCAGTCGTTCAATTTTACGGAGTTTGTTCATTGGTTACCTCTAATAGACTTTTTGCATACAACTTATTAGACATCCGCTGGGGCTCAAATTTTACCAAATCTATCCGAAATTGCGCATAACAAGAATGGGACGAGCCGGCTGTAATGCGGGTCATCTTCGTTTACGTCTACTTCCAGGATGCGGACGGGATCCAGCGAAGCCAGCCATTCATCCAAAAAGGACTCGAACAGCGCGAAATCTTCAGCCGAGGCGATGTTGATCCGTTCGCGCGCGGACAAGCGGCCTGCCACCGTTATCTCATCCGCTCTCAGCCGGATAATCAATTCCGGTAACGGCATCAGGCCGCGCAGGGTTTCGTACAGCCGTCGGCACAGATCAAATTCGGGCTCCGTCAACAGGCCGCGGCTATGGAAGAGACGCGCGAAGCCGTGATAGTCCAGGTCGAGACCGCCGTCGATCAATCCGATTTGCGGGGCAGCCCGCAGAGTCCGTTCCTGTTCGGCGCGCAGCAGGAAATAGTCGATCTGGTTGGCGAGGCCGTAACGCGCATCCTGCTTGAAGAGCGCCTGGAAGGGACGCTCGTCATGCTGCTCGAGCGCAGTCTTAAAATCGCCCGCCTTCGCCAGTGCGCGGACCAAGGCGGTCTTGCCGACGCCGCTGGGGCCGATAACTGTGATGAGTTTTCCCATAGGCTTATTCTACTTCGGGAACTTTTTTGATACGAGGAACATCTTTATAGAAATTCAAGATGTCATTGCGAGCGACCCTGAGTCTGTCGAAGCGGAGCGTGGCAATCTCCGATTTCAAGATCAAATTATGTGGAGTGGTTTCCGCTGATTCAAAAGGAGATTGCTTCGTCGCAACAATCGCTTCTTGCAATGACACGAAATGGAGTTCTACCATGTTTACCAAAAAATTCTTTCAATTATTCGTTCTCGTTTCCGTGCTGGTCGCATCCTTCGCAACCACGACCGGCGCATCGGCGGCCTATTACTGCGGTCCCACCGTGACCGTAGTGAGCGGTGACACCCTGCGCAAGATCGCCGACCGTTGTGGCACGACTGTCTACGCGCTGCGGCGCGCCAACCCCATGATCGGCAGCGGCGATCTGATCTACCCGGACCAGCTCCTACTGTTGCCCGGCGCGCTTGTATCCGGCAATAACGGTTATAGCACCTACATCGTCATGCGCGGCGATACGCTCAAGGCGCTGGCGAACCGCTTCGGCACTTCGATGGAGGTGCTCATCAGCCTGAACGCGGACATCACCAATGCCAACGTGATCTACGAAGGCCAGCGCATGGTCGTGCCTTCTGGTAGCGGCGTGCCCTCCACTCCGCCGCCCGCTTCCGGGCAAGTCTATACCGTCCAACGCGGTGACACGCTGCGGAAGATTGCGGACCGATTGAATACCAAGTGGATGCTATCCTGAAGGTCAACCCGCAAATTTATAACCCGAACCTGATCTACGCTGGGCAGGTCATCAACCTGCCTGCCGGACTCTCGACCTACGTGGTCCAGAGAGGCGATACGCTCAAGATCATCGCTGCCCGCTTCGGAACTTCGTTGGAAAGCCTGCTGGCGCTCAACCCGCAGATTTATAATCCGAACCTGATCTATGTAGGGCAGGTGATCAGGGTGTGGTAACTGAATTTCGCCGCTATATTTTCGCAGGATTTTAGACCCTGCGAAATTAATAAAGAGACGCCTTCGTGGGCGTCTCTTTTCTGTAAGCGGATTCGAAAACAACTTGACTTTAGAATATTTGTTCTATATAATCTATGCAAATGTTCCTGCTCCCATCTCACCTGCGCAAGCTGCTGCAAAAGAAAAAGGGATCGAATTCGCACGCCTTCCAGGCGGATCAGGAGTTGCTGGCCGCCATTCAGGAAGCCGCGCAAGAGCAAGGCCGCACCGAAGAAGAAGTCTGGATGGACTTTGTCCGAGCCGGGCATGACCAGTACCTGCAAACCGGCGAACTGGAATCCCGTTGGGACGCCCTGACGGAACGCGAGCAGGAGGTTACTGCGCTGGCTTGTTTGGGATACAGGAATTACGAAATTGCCGAGACCCTGAACATCTCTCACGAAACCGTCAAGACCCATCTGCAAAATGTTTTCACCAAATTTGACATCCACAATCGCAAAGAACTGCGCCTGGCGCTCAAGGATTGGCGCTTCGAGGAGTGGTGGACATCCCGCCATTCGTGATGGCGTTCATAAGGTTCGCCTTAAAAACCACGGAGACACGGAGTCACAGAGTTTTTGTCTCCGTGTCCTTACGGTTGATGTCTGTCGATAGAACTATGCCACCAACCCGAACAACATTGTATTGAAGGTTTTAACTGCGCCAGTTATAGGGATTAAGGTTACTCCGCCCCCAGATATGCGTCCCCCAATGGGCTAGCCCTAAAATCCCCCATGAAATCCCCCGCCAGGGGATTTTCTTCTCCTTGTTGAAAGGCTATGATAATTTTCTAATTCGCTGAAAACCATCCAGGAAGTTGCTGCATAATGAAAAGTTACCGAGATTCGGATAAATCCAGGGTTTTCGTCGTCCACGGTCGCAATGAGAAGATGCGTCGGGCTCTCTTCGATTTCCTGCGCGCGATTGATCTGAAGCCTATCGAATGGAGCGAAGCGGTCGCGCTGACCGGGAAGCCGTCTCCCTTTGTGGGCGAGATTCTGGATGCCGCTATGCAATATGCGCAAGCCATTATCGTGCTCTTCACCGGCGATGACCAGGCCAGGCTCAGGGATGAATTCCTGTGGGTTAATGATCCCGCCTATGAAAGGGAAGCAACCCCACAGTCCAGGCCGAACGTCATTTTCGAAGCGGGGTTGGCATTGGGGAAGTACCCCGAACGTACGATTCTTGTTCAGGCTGGAAACATCAGGCCGTTCAGTGACATCGCCGGCAGACATTTCATCCGATTGAGAAATTCGTCCAAGTCAAGACAGGAACTGGCGCAGCGGCTCGGACTTGCAGGTTGTGACGTGGATTTGTCAGGCACCGACTGGCACGATGCAGGGGCGTTTCCTACGAAATGAAAAAGCCTTCCTGTCCATATCGGACAGGAAGGCTTATCAAACTTAGTGATGTGGGGCGGGATGCCATCCCGCTCTACAAGTTTTACTTATCTTCAGCGATGCTCTTACCGCTGTATTTCAGCGCCACGTGCGCAGCCGCCAGGCGCGCTATCGGTACGCGGAACGGCGAGCAGGAAACGTAGTTGTTGCCGATCAGGTGGCACCACTCGATGGATTCGGGGTCGCCACCATGTTCGCCGCAGATGCCTACTTCCAGGTCAGGACGGGTCTTGCGACCTTCGGAAATCGCCATGTCCATCAACTTGCCCACGCCGTCGCGGTCGAGTGTCTGGAAGGGATTTACCGGCAGGATGCC
Organism: uncultured Chloroflexia bacterium; assembly: GCA_963829615.1. Taxonomy (GTDB): domain Bacteria; phylum Chloroflexota; class Anaerolineae; order Anaerolineales; family Villigracilaceae; genus JAABUE01. The sequence goes on along the minus strand of CAWHJM010000011.1, from coordinate 16,810 downwards.
CTGTTCTACGTACGTGACCAGGAAGTTGCGCTCGGCGTCGTCGCGCGAGTAGCCGAAGGTCATCTGGGTCAGGTCGTTGGTACCGAAGGAGAAGAACTGCGCCAGTTTGGCGACCTCGCCGGCTGTCACAGCGGCGCGCGGGATTTCGATCATGGTGCCGAACTTGTAGGTGAACTGAACACCCTTCTCATCCATCACGGTCGAAGCGATGCGCTCCAGGCGCGGCTGGATCCATTCCAGCTCTTTGACCGTGCCGGTCAGCGGGATCATCACTTCAGGGTGGACCACAATGCCGCGTTTGGTGCAGTCGGCAGCGGCTTCGAAGATAGCGCGCACCTGCATCTCGACGATCTCGGGCATGGAAATGCTCAGGCGTACGCCACGCATGCCCATCATTGGGTTGGATTCGTGCAGGCCCTTGATGGCGTTCAGCAGATGTTCCTTTTCTTCCAGTCCCTTGGTCTCGCCCTTGACGCGCATGGTGACGACTTCTTCGAGCAGGGCTTCTTCATCGGGCATGAACTCATGCAACGGCGGGTCGATCAGGCGGATGATGACGGGATAGCCGTCCATGGCCTCGAACAGACCGTCGAAGTCGGAGCGCTGGCTGGGCAGCAACAGGTTGAGCTGCTTGGTGCGCTCTTCGCTGGTCTCGGCCAGGATCATCTTCTGGACGATGGGCAGGCGCTCGGGTTCGAAGAACATATGCTCGGTCCGGCATAGACCGATGCCGACTGCGCCGTAAGAGCGGGCGCGCTGTGCATCCTTGGGATAGTCCGCATTGGTCCACACCTGCAGGCCGCGGGTGGGATAGCCTTCTGGCCCTTTGCGGATGCCGTCGCGGGCGCAAATTTCATCCGCCCAGGTCAACAGGGTCAACAGTTCGGTTTGCTTTTCGAGTGACGGCGCGCTAGTTGGAATCTTACCGACGAATACCTCACCGGTCGTGCCATCTACTGAAATCCATTCGCCTTCTTTGACGACTTTATCATCGACAACCATTACACGCTTTTCGAGATCGATCTTGACGACGGATGCACCGACTACGCAGGGGATGCCGAATTGGCGGGCAACCACTGCCGCATGGGATGTGGCGCCGCCTTCGCTGGTGAGTACGCCCTGGGCTGCGATCATGCCATGTACGTCATCGGGCTTGGTGAACGGACGCACCATGATGACTTCCTGTTTGCTCTCCTTGGCCATTTTCTCGGCGGTATCGGCATCGAAATAAATCTGACCAACAGCCGCGCCCGGGGAAGCATTTACGCCTTTAGCAAAAAACGTGCCAGATGTTTCAGCTTCTTTCTTAGCGGCATCTTCAAATTGCGGATGCAGCAACGTATCCACCTGGGCCGGTTCAACACGCAAGACAGCCTCTTCTTTTGAAATCACGCCTTCGTTGGCCATATCTACCGCGATCTTGACGGCAGCCTTGGCTGTGCGTTTACCGTTGCGAGTCTGGAGCATCCACAGTTTGCCGCGTTCGATGGTGAATTCGACATCCTGCATTTCTCTATAGTGCTGTTCAAGTTTGTCAGTGATATCCATGAACTGACCGTAAACTTCAGGCATTTGATCCTTCATTTTCGCGATCGGTTCAGCATTGCGGATACCGGCTACCACGTCTTCGCCCTGGGCATTGAGCAGGTAGTCACCCATCATCTTTTTCGCACCTGTGGACGGGTCACGGGTGAAAGCCACGCCAGTGCCCGAGTCATCGCCCATGTTACCGAACACCATGGTCACAATGTTGACCGCGGTGCCGAGATCGTCGGGGATATTGGTTGCGCGACGATAATCCACAGCGCGCTTGCCATTCCAGGACTTGAAAACCGCTTCAGTCGCCAGTTCAAGCTGCTTCTGCGGATCCTGGGGGAAGTCGAAGCCCTTTTCTTTCTTGACCACAGACTTGAAGGTTTCTACTAACGCTTTCCAGTCGTCAGCGGTCATTTCTGTGTCGAGCTTATAGCCTTTGCTCTTCTTGTACTCATCCATTGGCTGCTCAAAAGCTTCATCAGGAATGTCCAAGACCACCGAGCCGAACATTTCGACCAGACGACGATAGGAATCGTACACAAAACGCGGATTGCCAGTCAGTTTGACCATGCCCTCTGCTGTAGCATCCGTCAGGCCAAGGTTGAGCACCGTATCCATCATGCCGGGCATGGAGAATTTGGCGCCAGAACGACAGGAAACCAGCAAAGGATTTGATGGATCACCAAACAGCTTACCAGTTTTCTTCTCGACTTCTTTTAGCGCAGCCAATTCCTGATCCCACATACCTTCCGGAAACTTGCCGCCAGCAGAATAAGCATTACATGCTTCGGTTGTGGCCGTAAAACCGGGTGGAACGGGCACACCGGCGCGCGTCATATCTGCCAGACCAGCGCCTTTTCCGCCCAACAGGGCGCGAACGCCTTCCCAATCGCCAGCATACTTCTCTGCTTCAGCGACTTCTTCGAATAAGTAGACCCACTTTTTTGACATAGTTGTACTCCTGAATAAAAAAGGTTATGATAGCAGCGTATCCTTAGAAGTTTACCACAAAGGAATTTCTGGGGCATGGACGATTATCATGAGAGAAACATGGACAAAATCCCGTTTGTTAATAGGTTGCAAAGTCTGGAAGCAGTAAAATAGGTCATAATAAGTAACAAGGAAATTTATTAATATGCCGAAAACAGTTCTTACTATCGATGACGATACCGCTATCACTGAGTTGTTAGCCATGCTTCTTCGTACCCACGGATACGAAGTGAAAACCGCGAATAACGGTGAAGAAGGTGTCGAAGCTATCAAAAAATTGAATCCACATGTTGTGATCCTTGACTTAATGATGCCTGGCATGGATGGGTGGCAGGTATGTAAAAACGTGCGTGAATTTAGTAATGTGCCGATTGTAATTCTTTCTGCTCTTGACGATCCTGCCATGATTGCCAGCGCATTGGATGCTGGTGCAGACGATTATCTGGTCAAGCCAGTTTCAAGCAGTATTCTGGTAGCCCACTTGAATCGATTGATCCGTCGAACGGGAACATTGGAAGCGCCTAACGGAACGTTGATACGCCCATCGCAAACCCAGCCTCAAACTTCCTGACTAAGGTACAATAGAATAACTAAACTTTTTCGGGAGGCACACTGTGCAAACCTGTTCGCTTTGTAATGCTTCGTCTCCAGATCAAGCCAGTCATTGTGTGAATTGTCAGGCTGACCTGTCTGAGCACTCTGTGACAGCCGATGCGTTAAAACGTTTTCAGGCGAATCCACGCGTCAAAGCCGTCACTGTCGCATCTTCGAATGATTCCTGCTCGTATTGCTATGAACAACTGGGTACTTATCCGGCTGATGAGGTGCCACCTCTTCCGCATAAAGGTTGTTCGCATACCAATGGTTGCCGGTGTTTTTATATCCCGGTGCTGAACGATATCTATCCATAAAATGGAAAACAGGGGCTGTCCAAAAAGGGTGAGAAAAAGGGGTAAAAAAGAGGGGAAGGGGGCAGAAAGAGCAAGAGATAAAAAAACTGGTGGTCATTGGATCGCCAGTTTTCGTAAATTGTGAGCCATACAGAGCAATCCCCACTCGATATCCACTTTTTTCAATCCCCTCAGCATGAACCTGCGAAACCCCATGTTGTGTTTGATGTCCCCGAAGACGGTTTCTGGCTCGATACTGCGCAGTTTGCGCAAGGTCACCCCCTGCTCAGAGAGCAGATTATCCTTGGCCTGCTGGCGGTAGCGCTGGAGTTCAAAACTGACCTGGATACGACGATTACCTTTGGCCTGGGTGCATTTTGGTTTGAGCGGGCAGGTGGCGCAATCCAGGCATTCATAAAATCGGCGTTCTGAGCGGTAGCCATTTTTGGATTTGTAAGGCTTGGTTTCCACATAGAGCATGCGTTTTTGAGCGGGACAGAGGAACTCATCCTTTTCCTGGTCGTAGGGAAAGTAGGTAGACTTGAAACGCAGCTTTTCCAAGGCTTCGGGCTTGCGGGGTGGGTGCTGTTCCTGGTGGAAAGTGTTGTACTGGAAGAAGTTGCCCATACCTTCTTGTTCCAGGAAAGCATAGTTCTCTTCACTGCCATATCCGGCATACCCCATACGGGGCACTTTCCCCACTGCCATTCTTGAACTTTCTGCCAGGTGGGAATATCTGTTGTTGCATGTGCGAAATGAAGCAACTCGTATCACCAGCTTGTTGGTGAACACTGTAGCCCACCACAAACTGTCCTTCTGTGCCCATCTGGACGTTATAGGCTGGACGCGCCAACGGTTTACGCGCCGCACGATCTTCCTTCATCCGCAAACTGCTGGCGTCTGGGTCTGTTTTCGAATAGCTATTGCGCCCATCCAGCAGCCTCTCCTGATCTTCGTACTTCTTCAAACGCGGCAGATGCTTTTCTTCCAGCAGCTTGACTGCCTTTTTCAACGGCTTATCTTGTGGAGTTTCCCGCAAACGCTGATTCAATACATCCACTTTCTTGCGTACCTTCTTGGCTGTTATGTTGTTCTTTTCGCCTAACTCTTCCAGGTTCTCCTCCCCATAAGCATCATTCTCTGCTTCATTGACCCGCTCGATCTCATCCAGTAAGTCTTCGATCTGCTCTTGTCCCGCCCTACTGCGGCGGGATTGTAGCTTTTCCTTATAGCGCTTGGTCTTCTTTGCCCAGACCACCTTGTGCGGGTTCGAGTTCGCCCCTACCTTGGTCCCATCCACAAAATAGTTCTCCATCTTTACATACCCCTCCTCCACCAGAAACTCCATCAGAGAGCCAAATACTTGCCGCACTGCTTCTTTCATCACGCTGCTGCGAAAATTATTGATCGTGTGAAAGTCTGGCCGATTGCCCCCACTGATCCACATGAACCCAATATTCTCCCACAACGCCTTCTCGATCTTTCGCGATGAGTAGATCTTCTGGGTGTAGGCATACACGATCACCTTCAACATCATGCGCGGATGATAACTGCTCGTCCCGCCCCCTTTGTATTTTAACCAACAACGGTGTGATGTCCAATTGTTCTACCACCTGGTTCACTACTCGAACCAGATGCCCTCCAGGGATCAATTCATCCAGGCTCGGCGGCAACAAGCTAGGCTGCTTCATGCTGTATTCTTTGAATGTTACTTTCCCATTGTGCATGCCCCCTATTATTTTAAACTTTTCCCCTTTTGAGGAGGGCTGCCTAGCTCTTTTTAGACAGCCCCTGGCGATGTAACTCAATTCATTTCTCTACCCCAACAACTCATCAATCACCGTCCGCATCTGCTCGCGATAGGTCTGGATCGCGTTTCGACCGGCATCGGTCAGGCGGATGAGCGTGCGCGGCACCTTGTCCACGAATTCCTTCTGGATGTCCACGTAGCCCGCTTCTTCGAGCGTGTTCAGGTGCGACGACAGGTTGCCGCGCGTCAGCCCGACCTGGTTCATCAGGAAGATGAAGTCCGCGCTGTCCACGGCCGCCAGGTAGGCCAGGATCATCAAGCGCGCCGGGGAATGCACCACGCGGTCGAGGTCCGCGATGGGTTGCAGGTCTTTATCCGTTGGCATCTTCGCCTGCCGCGTTGAGGGGATATTTCTTCAGGAAGTTGACCAGCAAGATAGCGCCAAAGGCAATGATCACAGCGCCGGTTGTCACGATCGGGATATAGGTCTCGATGTTCAGCCATGCACCGACCAGGGGAAGTCCCACCGCCAGCAGGGCGTACAGGTAGAAGCGTTTCAGTCCCAGGAAGATGGCGGCGGCCAGTGTGGGCAGGCCGAACAGCATCGCGCTGAGGGGCACCATGTGATAGCGTTGAATCCAGGCTTGCATTTCGGGGGAGGTTGGTTTCCTGCTGACAAAGATATTGAGCGTCAAAAAGAAGGCCACAAACAATACCCCAATCCCGACAGAGATCCAGGCCTTTTGTACGGTTTTCTTTTCCGATTCAAAGCGCACATACCCGAAGCGGGGGACCGTGATGCGCTGCTTTATCAGAACATACAGCATCATTGCCAACCAGCCGAACATCAGGAAAACGATGTTATCGGTCAGCATGTTGAGGCCAAATCCCAACACAACCGAACCGGCTACCAGGTCCAGGATGCCGTCCTGATGGTAGGCCAGATAAACCTTGCGCTTTAGAGAATCGAATTCTTTCGTGGTACTCATTTCAAACTCCTGACCAGTTTGTTCTTTATATTAGTTTGTTTTTCAAACTAGTCTGAAACTATTATACAGATTTTGAGAAAAAAGTCAAGATGCAATAATAGGAGATGAATCTTGCCCCTCGCCAAAGCATTATAATTAGCACATGCTACTCACCATCGACATCGGCAACACCAACCTGACCCTCGGCCTTTACAACGGCGATAACCTGGGCCGTCACTTTCGGCTGGCCACCGACCAGGCGCGCATGCCGGACGAATACGGCCTGCAGTTCCTCGGTCTGCTCCAGAACGCCGGGCGGACGGTGGATGACCTGACGGGGATTTGCCTGGCATCCGTTGTGCCGCAGTTGACCGGGCGCGTGGTGCAGGCCTGCCGCGAGTATCTCAAGCAGGAGCCGCTGGTGGTGGATACCGGCGTCAAGACCGGGGTACGCATCCGCTACGAAGATCCCAAGGCCGTCGGCGCGGACCGCGTGGCGGATGCCGTGGCCGTGATGAAATTCTACGGCGGCCCGGCCTGTGTGATCGACTTTGGCACGGCCACCACCTTCAACGCAATCACCAAAGAGGGCGACTATCTCGGCGGGGCCATCACGGCCGGGGTCAACCTGGCCGCCGAAGCGCTGTATACGCGTGCCGCCAAACTGCCGCGCATGGACTTGCAGCGCCCGCCCTCCGTCATCGGGCGCAACACCGTCCACGCCATGCAATCGGGGTTACTGTTCGGGTACGTGAGCATGGTCGAGGGCATGGTAGCAAGATTTCGGTCCGAGTTGGGAAGCGATATGAAAGTCATCGCCACGGGCGGACTGGCCGAAGTCGTCGCCAAAGAGACGGATGTGATCGACGTCATCTCGCCCTGGCTCACGCTGGAAGGCCTGCGCATCATCTGGGAACTGAACCAATAATTTATGAGAAAAATACTCGTCCTGCTTCTGGGGACAACTTTACTGTTAACTGCCTGTGGCAAAACTGTGGAGGCCGCTCCCAAACCGACAGCCACGGTCACTGCGTCTCCTTCTCCGACGCAAACTGCCACCGCTACCCCGACCCCTACCATCACCCCAACGTTCACCATTACGCCAAGCCCCACACCGACCTGGGTGGCTCAGGGACCGGATGCGGTGGTTGTGCCTATTCTGCTCTATCACCGCATTGGCGTATCTCCGGTTGACAGTCAGTATTACGTCCCGCCTGATAAATTCGAAGAGCAGATGAAACTGCTGCATGATTGGGAATATACGGTCATTCCCGTCGAATTGCTGGTCAAGGCTATCGAGGAAGGCGCCGACTTGCCGCCGCGGCCGGTCATCATCACGTTCGACGATGGTGATATCAGCGTCTACACCACCGCCTTTCCCATCATGCAGAAATACGGCCTGACCGGGGTGACTTACATCGTGGGCAACTACATGGGCACTGACGGCTATATGGACGCCGGCCAGATCAAGGAGTTGGCCGCTGCCGGCTGGGAAGTGGGCAGCCACAGCCGTAGCCATCGCGACCTGACCAAACTGCAGCCAGACGTGCAATATATGGAAATCGTGGATGCTCGTAAGGTTCTGCAAAAAGCCACGGGTTCGCCAGTTTTGACCTTTGCTTATCCCTTTGGCTTCGTGAACACGAGCGCTGGAAAATACGCTCATAACGCCGGTTATATCGCCGCCATGGGGCTTGGCTACACCTCCGACCAGGGCAAAACCAACCTGTTCTGGTTGCAGCGCCGGGATGTTCAAGGTGAGTATGATATCAAGCACTTTGCAACCTTTCTCCCCTGGCAGGGCGATCCCGGCTTCATGCCCCCCGATACGCCCACGCCAACCCCGACTGCCTCGCGCACGCCCATCCCAACGTACACACAATACCCGACCAGCACGACTGGCCCGTAAGGAACTTTTCATGCTGTTGGTAAGTCAATAAAGCAAAGGAGACCGAAATGAACAAGAAAATCTTGTTAGCTTCCATTGTTTTGTTGACTACGGCCTGTGGCTTGCTGGCGACACCTACACCAGCGGACAGTGGTATCACCGGCAAAGTCACGATCGGGCCGATGTGCCCGGTCATGATCCAGGGGCAGGATTGCCCTGACCGGCCGTATCAGGCCACGATCACGGTCAACAGCCTGGAGGGTAGAAAGATCGTCCAATTCCAGACCGACGAGCAGGGCAATTTCAAAATCCCGCTCGCGCCGGGCGACTACATCCTGCATCCCGAACCCCCGCAGGGCGCGCCACTTCCATTTGCGGCAGAGCAGCAATTTACTGTTAAGCCTGGCGAGTTCACCCGCCTGACCGTGACGTATGATAGTGGCATTCGTTAGAGCAAGCCTGCGCATATTTTTGCCACGCTGAGTTGGGCTGGAACGCCGAAAGCCACTTCCGCTGGACAGAAGCGGAAATTTAGGTACTATTAAGCCGGGCTGGTTACCGGCTTAAACAATCCATTTCACGCGTGGGCCCTGGCTTCGCCCGTTTTGCCCAAGGAATAAACAAACAGACATGAAAATCCATAAATTCCTGCGTGCCTTGTTTTCCTATGAAAACCTTCTGGCACTTACCCTTGCCCTGATTATGATCGCGTTGGTCATCTTCACTGCCGATACATCCCCAACCTGGATTTATCAGGGCTTTTAGATGTTTGTCAAATTATTGATTCTCCTGGGCTTTGCGTTGCTGCTTGGCCGGATCAGGCGCGGCCATACGCTGGTATTACTGGTTTCCAGTGTGGCTGCCGTCTACTGGCTACAACCTTTGATGGAGCCGCGTAACCTGACGTTTTGGCTGCCCACCGCCACTGTTGCCATCACTGCCATAACCTGGTTCCTGACCGCCCCCCCGGAGACGCGCGGCTGGAAACAAAATCGGCTGGCTGCCTTGGTTCTGATCGGCACAGTTTTCCTGTTAGACATCACTCGCTATTTTGGGATCGAAAAAACTTTCAACCTGTTTTCGCCCCGCCCGCAAATCCTGGCGATTGGCCTGGTCGTGGTGGCGCTGGGTTTCCTGGCCGTCTACCTGACACGCAAATTGGAGCGGGTCTGGTTGGCTGTGGCGCTGATTGCCATCCTGTTCGCTTTTCTGCTGCTCCGGATTCCGACTTTGGCTACTACAGCATATACTTGGATGGCAGGTTTGCTGGGTAGTAGCAGTTCTATCTCACTCCCTATTCAGTGGCTGGGTTTTTCTTACATTGCGTTCCGCCTCATGCATACTGTTCGTGACCGGCAGACAAAGCGTCTGCCTGCTGTGAAGCTGGATGAATACGTCACTTACGTTATCTTTTTCCCATCCCTGAGCGCCGGTCCGATTGACCGTCTGGAGCGTTTTACGCCTGAATTGCGCCAGCCATTACCGCTCGAAAACGAAGATTGGCTTTTTGTGATCCAGCGCGTATCCCTCGGTCTGTTCAAGAAATTTGTCATCGCGGATACCCTGGCGATCAGCGCACTGAGCGATGGCCTGGCCCAGCATATCCACTCTACCCCCTGGATGTGGTTTACCGTCTACGCTTATGCCTTCCAGATTTATTTTGACTTTAGCGGTTACACCGACATTGCGATTGGCATGGGACGCTTGCTGGGCATCCGCCTGCCGGAAAACTTCAGAGCCCCCTACCTGAAATCCAATATTGCCTTATTTTGGAACAACTGGCACATCACTCTGACGCAATGGTTCCGAGCCTATTATTTCAATCCGCTCACACGTTCTCTGCGGAGAACAAAAATTTCTACCTGGTCAACGCTTATGCTGGTACAGCTAAGCACGATGGCGCTGATCGGCCTCTGGCACGGCGTAACCTGGAATTTTGTACTCTGGGGCCTCTGGCACGGAGTTGGGCTATTCATTCACAACCGCTGGAGTGACTGGCTGCGCATCCGTGCGGACATTACCCGCCTGTCACCGTTCAATCAAAAATTGCTATCCTTCGGCGGGATTCTGTTGACCTTCCATTTCGTGGCACTGGGCTGGGTCTTTTTTGCCCTGTCCACACCTGGTTTAACCTGGCAGACCTTGCTGATGCTCTTTGGACAATCCTGATGAAACAAATCCATCCCTTACGACTTTTAGCGAAAACGCTCATTATTTTTTTGCTGGCGAACCTGATCTTTGCCCTGTGGAATCCGCCAGTGGGGCGGCTGTCCCTGTATAACCTGGTTTTCCCTGGTCGTACCCGCTTCCCTTTTGCGACGGGACCCCGTACTGTCACCATCGATAATTTGGACGCGATGTTTTCGTCCCATGTGATAGCCGCGCCCAAGCGACAGGACGAGTTCCGGGTGATCATTCTAGGCGATTCGGCCATGTGGGGGGACGGACTTTATGACAATGAAACCATATCCGCTCAGTTGAACAAGATCCAATTTGATTGCCCTGGAAAAGAACTGCGTTTTTACAACCTGGGCTTTCCACACATGTCGATCGTAAAAGACCTCCTCATCCTGGACAAAGCAATGAACTATCAGCCCGATTTGATTATCTGGGCTTTCACGCTTAGCACAATCCGCCCAAAAGAGCCGAATGCTTTTTTGTTGGAGAACCTTGACCAGGCGTTGGCGCTGCAAGAGAAATATGGTTTAAAGGAGACTTATGCAGGCATCGAACGAGAAAAAACAACTCTACTGGATAAAACTTTCATCGGCCAACGCAGAGAATTAGCGCGCTTGATCCTATTGCAATCCCTGGGGACGATTTGGTCAGCGACTGACTCCGATGCATCGTTGAGTTCCAATCTGACCATACAATCGGATGACGATACGGAAGATGAGTCTGTTTCCAATGATGTAAAGGATTCTGTCAAATTTCTTGGGATGGAAGGATCCGGGGATATTTCACCTTTTCTGATGATGGATTATTTTGGAGCTGGTGATTCATTATCCGGCGATGTCCCCATCTTATATGTCAACGCGCCAATGTTTATTGCCACAGGAGAAAACAGCGATTTGCGTTACAACGCGTCTTATCCTCGTTGGGCGTATGACCAATACCGCCAAATCATTTCTGAGCACGCCGTTGCCAATCGGTGGAATTACCTGGACTTGTGGAATGTGATTCCACCGGGAGATTTTATCGGCAGCCAGTTTCATCTTTCTGCTGAAGGTCAACAACTCCTGGCCGGATACTTAAAACCTGCAATCCAGCAAAATGCCTGCCGATAACGGCCTGTTCCCTCCTGGCGAATTCGCTCGTTTGGCTGTGACGTGTGGCATGTGATATTTGCCATGAAAGCCTTGAGGGTAGAAGAACCGACTTGAGTGACTTTTCCAACTTTCTGGAAGTTCAGACCAAAACCGCCTGGGGACGGACGCTAGCCGGGTTCGCTTCTTTCTGCAGCCCTTCGACACGCTCAGGACGGCGCCCGAAACCTGCTCCGTTATTTTAGACATTGGCTGCGGCCCCGGCCTGCTCCCGGCAATTTTCGCCCGCGAAGGGCATATCGCCTTCGGTATAGACACCGACCTCTCTTCTTTCTTCTTCCCTTTCCCCCAACCTTGCCCAGGCTGACGCCCAAAACCTTCCTCTTCAATCTTCCACCTTCAACCTTGTAACGGCCACGAACGTTCTTTTTTTGCTCGCAGATCCCCTGCTGGCCTTGCGCGAATGGATGCGCGTTCTCGCCTCGGACGGCGAGCTGTGTTTGCTCAATCCTTCTGAAAATCTAAGCATTGCCGCTGCCAGCCGCCTGGCCGATGAGCGCGGACTGGATGGCACAGCCCGCGAATCTCTCCTGAATTGGGCCCGGAATGCCGAGAGTCACTTTCGCTGGACAGAAGCGGAAACACGGGATTTATTGTCTCAGGCAGGATTGCAACTTGACGAATCCGTGCTGCGGGTCGGTTCCGGCTTTGCCCGGTTTACACGTGCAAAGATTCGTTGACACCCCTCCCCTTTGCGGTATAATACCCCCCGCAACACTGGCCGACTAGCTCAATTGGCAGAGCAACTGACTCTTAATCAGCAGGTTCCGGGTTCGAGTCCCGGGTCGGTCACAAAGTAAATAACTCGAAAAGGGACGGTACATCACCGTCCCTTTCGCGTTTAATAGCCAGAAAGTTGCTATGTGCACTCGGCAGTCGGGATCGAATCCACTGTTTTCATCTTTGCTCTCTATCGGTGGGTTTGGGGACATTTTATAGTAGCAATACCTGAATTATAAGAACTATGCGCAAGCTTAAAGTTTTTCGTAAGAAAAACAGATTCCATATCTTCTTGATATAATATGTTACTGATACTTTTTGCAATAAGGAAATTCAATGACTTGCGGTAACCAATACACCCCTCAACTGCACGCACGCGGATTCCGCATGACGCCCCAGCGCATGGCGATCCTGCACGTTTTGCTATCATTCTGGCGGGCATCTCTCGCCTGGTGAAGTATACCAACAGGCCAGCCATGACATCCCCGGCCTGACCGAAGCGACCGTCTACCGCACGCTCGAATTCCTGACCGAGAATGGACTGGCGCACTCTGCCCACATAGGCAACGGCCATCTGGTCTACGAGATTACCAAACAAGAACACCACCATTTGATCTGCCGCAAATGCGGTGCCGAAGTTCAGATAGATCACGCGCCGCTGGATAAATTTTATGCTGAATTGGAAGCCAGCAGCGGTTATCCGCTCTCTTGACAGCCACATGACCTTCTTCGGGCTATGCCCCGAATGCCAGAAAAGTTAATTCAGACAACCTTGCATCAGATGGCAAAAAGACACACGCCTTTCGATCACCTTTCGCAAAGCTTTTGATAAACATTTCAGGAGGCTAAATATGTTGTATTCCCCTGCTCCCATGCACATCCCTGACGGTTTTCTCAGCCTGGCTATCGCATTGTTCTTCTGGGCCATCACCATCCTCACGGTTGGGATTGCCATCTCCAAGACCAACAAATCATTGGGAGAAAAGCAGGTGCCGCTGATGGGCATCATGGCAGCCTTCATCTTTGCGGCGCAGATGCTCAACTTCCCGGTGGCGGGCGGCACGTCCGGCCACTTTTTGGGCGGCGCGCTGGCGGCCATCGTGCTGGGTCCCTGGGCCGGGATTCTGGTTATGACCGCCGTCATTGCCGTGCAGGGATTGCTCTTCCAGGATGGCGGCTTGCTGGTGATGGGCGCCAACATCTTCAACATGGGCTTGCTGACTGCCATGATCGGATTCGGCCTGTATCGCAGTGTGATTGGCCGTCGCAAAGGCGTCCGATTGACCGTAGCCGGGATTGCCGCCTGGCTCTCCACAGTGACCGCTGCCCTCCTCGCTTCTCTCCAGTTGTGGTTGAGCGGTACCTCGCGCCTGGAAATTGTCCTTCCGGCCATGTTAGGCGTGCATGTCTTGATCGGGCTGGGCGAAGCGGTCGTTACCGTGGCGGCACTGGCCTTCATCGAGCAGACCCGTCCTGACTTGTTGAACGAGAAGGCCATTTCGGCCAAAGGCGGTCGCGGCTGGATTCTGGCCGGTGTGCTGGTGTCCCTGTTTGCTGTGTTGCTCTCCCCCCTGGCTTCGGCCTCTCCGGACGGTCTGAATCGTGTGGCCGCGGATATGGGGTTTCTGCATCTTGAGCAATCTGCGCCATACCAGATTTTGCATGGGTACGCCATTCCGTTCTTAGGCAAGACGGCGCTCTCGACTATCATAGCAGGCGCGGTCGGCGCGCTGGTGGTGTTGGGATTGGTGGTCGTCATTGGGCAAAGTCTGCGCAAACGCAAAGCTTAAGGCATAACCTATGCACGCTGACGCCTTTGACCGTTTCCACGAAGCTGAAAGCCGCCTGCACCACCTTGACCCACGCGTCAAAGTGGTGATAGCGGTGTTGTTCATCCTGTCGAACGCGCTGCTGCCGGACGGTGCCTGGGCAGCTTTCGGGCTGTCCTGGATCGTTTTGCTGTGGGCCAACCATCTGTCCAGTCTGGGCGTGGACTTTACTTTCAAGCGCTCATTTGTGGCTTTGCCTTTCGCGCTGGCGGCTATTTCGGCCATTTTTTCACCGTTGGGCCAGCCGCTGGCCGAATGGACTCTTGGCTCCCTCAAGCTCATTCCCAACCGATGTCGGCTTGATCAAATTTGGCAGCATCCTGTTGCGCTCGTGGCTTTCTGTCCAGGTTGCCATCTTGCTGGTAGCCACCACCCGCTTCCCCGACATGATCCACGCCTTCGAGCACCTGCACGTTCCGGTATGTTGACTACCATCGTCTCGTTCCTGTATCGCTATTTGTTTGTGCTGACGGACGAGGTCATGCGCCTGCTTCGGGCGCGGCAATCTCGCAGTGCAACGGTAGCAGGTTACAGGTCCGGTCGGAACGTGTTGTGGCGTGCGCGCGTCACCGGTAACATGGCCGGTCAACTTTTCCTGCGCAGTTACGAACGTTCTGACCGTATCTACAACGCCATGTTGGCGCGCGGGTACACCGGTCAATTGCGCACGCTCAATCCGCATGTTATGAAATCCAGCGACTGGTTATTCGCCGCGCTATCTATTATCATCATTTTGTTTTTGCAACTCATTGGACGGTTCTAATGCCTGTTACCCACAAAACTGCCCCGATCCCTACTCCCGTTTTCGAAGGCTGCGACGGCGATGTGCTGTCGATTGAAAACCTGCATTTCCATTACCCCGACGGACATATGGCGCTGCATGGTGTCTCGTTGAAATTGTGCGAAGGCGACAAGGTGGCGCTGGTGGGGCCGAACGGCGCCGGGAAAGAGCACGCTGATGCTGCACCTGAACGGGATTTTGACGGGCGAGGGCGACCTGAGCATTGCCGGGATGCGCATCGAACCGGACAATTTGCCTGCTATCCGCGCAATGGTGGGACTCGTGTTCCAGAGCCCCGACGACCAACTCTTCTCCCCGACGGTGTTCGAGGACGTGGCTTTTGGTCCGCTCCACATGGGATTGCCCGAAGACGAAGTCCATGCGCGTGTGGACGAGGCGCTGGAGATGGTGCGCATGAGCGCTTACCGTGACCGGCTTTCGCACCACCTGAGTATGGGCGAGAAGAAGCGCATTGCCATCGCAACGGTTCTTTCCATGCGTCCGCAGATTTTGGTTTTGGATGAACCCTCGGCGGGACTTGATCCGCGTGCCCGGCGTGGCCTGATCAACCTGTTGCGTGACTTGCCCATCACCATGCTGGTCTCGTCGCATGACCTGTTGATGGTGCGCGAACTTTTCCCGCGCATGGTCATCATGGATGAAGGCCAGATCGTGGCCGATGGCTCAACAGCAGAGTTGATGAACGACGAGTCCCTGCTCGAAGCGCATGGATTGGAAAAGCCGTAATCTTAACCACAAAGACACAAAGTCACGGAGACACCAAATTTATTAAAATTTGTGGCTTTGTGTCTCGGTGACTTCGTGGTAAACACATAAGGAGATTTAATGTCCACAGCCCCCAAAGCCGAAATACTCAACCTGGCTGAGATGGTCAGCTACCAGACCGGTTCCGTCGTCAGCCGCCAGATCACCAAAGCGGAGGCGGGCAACGTCACCCTGTTCGCCTTCGATGAAGGCCAGGAACTGAGCGAACATACCGCGCCGTTCGATGCGTTGGCCCATGTGTTGGAGGGTGAAGCGGAGATTATTATCTCGGGCAAATCCTATCACCTGAAAGCGGGTGATGTCATTATCATGCCGGCGGATCAGCCGCACGCCGTCAAAGCACCCGGACAATTCAAGATGCTGTTGACGATGATACGGAATTAAAAAATACTCCCCTCCATTCAATCGGAGGGGAGTTGAAGATCTATTAAATTCCTAATCCGGGGGGACAAAAGGATTGTCTTTTGGGCTGAATGTGCGATCCATAAGGTTTCGGAATCCGTTAAGGAGTTCCGAAATGTGCCAGCATTAAGAGACTTACGGCTGCTGTAATAAAGAAAAAAATAATATCTCCCCAAATGTTTGCATGACTTCACCGGGCAACAAAAATGTAGTGAAAGACAATCAAATACAAGATGAGCAAGACTGGTCAGAAGGATTGGGATTGCGAAAAGAACTAAGCTGTGGTTTTCAATGAGTCAAATGCAACCCGATCAATGCGATCATGCCAGCACCGAACAAGAGTAAATACTTCACATAATTTTCGAATTGATATGCTTGCCTGAAAAGTTTGGATATAATAATGATTTGCAAGCCAACCACTCCACCAAGAACAACCCAGGCGAATATCCTGATAACATAGGGCAATACAAAATTCCCTAACACGCGTATCCCAAACACACTGACAATCCAACCGACTATATATGCTAGCCCTACAACAACAATTTTAGAAAAGATCCCCTCTTTGTCGCCATCCAAAATACCATATGCGAACCAGGCCCCACTGAGCATAGCGATCCCCAGGCTGATTGAGCTAATCAACGTCATGGAAAGGTTGAGCATCCCGCGCTCAGAAGGATAGCCATTCTTTTGAACGGGTGGTTTGGGAGGTGGAGGTGGCTCAGTCGATGGTTCTATCTCCTTCCCGGATGCACCCACGATATGAAACGGCGGTACCTTGGGGAACTCTTCTTTTTGTTTGTCAGCCATATCCCTCCGGGCCATACCAGATTGGCTCAAAATGGTTTTTGCATTGTATCACTTTTTCACAAGCACTTACTTTGTCAGAGTTAAAACGTGAGGCACGTTGCAAAAGTTCCCAATGGTTTTTCAAGGCCGAAAACTTT